>CP083824.1:4024236-4694942 GCA_023023105.1 Enterobacter ludwigii
GTGAAATGTCGCGGGTAAATGCTTCGGGCTCAGCGGGTGGAGGTGCCTGTATGGATGCCTGAGGTGCGGATATAGCGGTTAAGACCTTCACCGGCATCCGGTTCAAAGTTCCATGCCCGCCAGAGCATCCGGCCTTCAGTGTCTCGAACCACCAGGCGGAAGTGACTGCCCTGGTCGTCTTCGAGTGTGATATTGCTGTAAGTGGTAGTGACCGCTTGCGCTTGTCTCCGGGTGAAAGGCCCCGGTGGCAGCAACACGGATTGGGACATTTTCGGACTCCTGATAAAAGAAAACCCCGGCAGCCTGCTGGCTGTCGGGGTGGATTTGCTGGGGAAGATACTGCTATCAGTCGTTACTGCAGTCTCCGAGAGTGGACAGAACTTTCTCTGCGTTCTTCCGGTCTGCCGTGAAGCTCCCTGCTTTGTGGTCATTGACGTAGACGTCGAACTGCCCGGCCTCAGAGATATTGCTGATGAAGTCAAACCAGGCATTATCGCCGTTACGCCAGCCCAGGCTGGACGGAATAATATATTGCTGGTGATCCATCACTACGGTGATAGTGGTGTCGTCATCGTGCGAACTGACCGTCTTGTCATCGGCAAGGGTAAGAAAAACAGAATGCTGATAGAAACCATTCTGGTCCGGGTTCCCTGTGCAGTTGATGGTAAACGTCTTCCCGCTGGCTTCGGTCACACTGTATTCCGTATTGCCCTGACCGTAACCCTGCTGCCAGAACCCCGGGATCGCAGAGGCATTAAAGCTCGCGAGCAGTACACCCGCCAGCATAAATCGACTTAGTGAACGTATTGTCATTTCTCTCTCCTTTATCGTTATTTTTATTCCTGGTTCTCAGGGTTTGAGGGTATCAGCAGTCGACCCATCAGTTTGCCGTCATGGGCGTACTCAAAGTATCTTTCTTTGGTATACGGGTCCGTCACCTCCTGGTATTCCAGTTTGATGTTATCGGCAATACACAGCGCATTCATCAGTGGCTGGACGGTTTTTTCCTGCATATCCACGAGGTAGTAGTAACTGCCACCCTCGCAGCCATCGGGCGACTGGTGGGTACGTAAAACCTGCAAGGTGGGACCGGATAAGTAGTCAACCTGTGACCATTCTTCGCTGACATCATCCTGGTGGCTGACCACATCACTGAAACGCGGTGGGGTGAGATCCTTAAATTTGCTGATGGCCTTCAGGTCATCACTTCTGTTATCGCATGCGCTGAGAAACAGCGTGATGGCAACCAGCACCAGCAGAGACAGTGTTTTACGTTTCATTATTTTTTTCCTGAAATCAGACGAACCACTTTGGCAAAGACATAAATGCCCACGAAAATACCCACCGGCACGCCGACGAACGGTGTCAGTGCGACACTGGCCGCACCGGCTGCCCCTCCGCCCGTCAGCAGTGCGGCAACGGTGGCAAGGGTCAGGGCCGTGAGGCTGTCGGACACCCCGGTTTTGTTCAGAATGATGACGATGACAACAATGGCGATAATGGCAATAAATGGCATAGGCTCTCCCTGCGGATGAGTTGAGATAGACCTGCACTATTCCGGTGGGCTGTCGGCCGGAACAAACGCAAGCAGCGACTGCTGGATAAAGCGAAAATGGGGTAAGGCCTGAATAAACACCGGGTCTTCAACCAGACTGCACAGACTGTCGTTGCGGCGAAAAGACTCCTGCAGGGGTTGAACCAGATGGATTTCATCCAGGGTGAATACGGCGATATGTCCGTCGTGCTCTGCCACCAGATACCAGGCCTGCTGGTGGATAAGTAACCGGCAGGGTGCCAGCCGCTCACAGCGCTGCCCCTCGGCAATCAGCGTCACCCGCCTGCGCCCGGTAATGGCCTGAATCAGTCGCCAGAAAGACAATGCGCCTGATAGCGAAGGAGCCGGACTGGCGGGTGCGATTACGCAGGGAGACTCATCGCACATCAGCAGTGCGTTTACCAGACGACGGTTAAAGCCAGGGAAAAGACCGGCCATCCCGCTGCGGTGGGCAAAGATAAGCACGTCGGGCACCATCTGCGTCTCACTGCCCGCAGTACGTAAGCGGCAATATCCGGACTGATACTCCAGGTCCAGATACATCAGCCGCTCACGAAAATCACGCCGCAGCGTGCGCACCGACACACCAAACTCAGCGGCCAGCTTACGCACACTCAGCGTTTCCCCTGCCACCAGACGGCTGATTATCAGTGACAGCCTGACAGCCAGCCGGTCATGGCGGCGTTCTGCCTGTGTCATGAGACGTTCTCCGTGAAAGTTAACTGACTGAAAATGATGTGATTACTTTAAAGAGGGGGTCGGACAGGGTATGGACATCACAGAAACTATTTTTCATTTCTGCAAAAGCCAGAGGCAGCGGGGGTTACAGGCCATTCCTCAGTGAGTGAGGACCGCCAGCACGGTGCGATGCGGACAGGTGGTGTCCGATATTAACAAAGCGGCAACATTAAACGGTCACTGCAGTTGCGTGAGCATCGCTTCCGCCATCACCCACAGTGCCCGGTTAAGTTTCACGTCCCCGTCGATACCGCGAACGGCACGGGTATGTGACCGTCCTCCTTTGGCATTACGGCCACTGAGCCCACCCTTAATCAGGTTCTCCTGAATTCGCTGGTACGTGGTCCACAGGTCGCTACTCTCATCCTGCCAGCGGCGCGGGGAGAGGATCTGCGACTCAGTCACCGGCTGGTGGTCCTCACCAAAGCGGTACGTCAGCGCGGCTTTTGCCAGTGCCTGCTGCGCAGGTGGTGGCAACAGCAACGACTGCATCGCATCCCGCTTCTCCTCCACACGGTCAAAAATGCCCAGCACTTCATAGGCCCCCTCAATCACCTGACTCACTACATCGCCTTTGTGCGGCACACGCACCTCGCCAAATGACTCACCGCAGACGAGCCCGTTCTGACAAACCGCACGAAATAAACCCGGCAACATCTGGTACGAACTGGTGCCATCATGGGAGTTGAGCAGGATAATTTCTGGTACCTGTTTACCGGTAATCTGCCCCTCCCGACGAAGGCGTAGCATGTGTTTTGTGTGCTCGCGTCGACCCAGGTCGCGTACCCGGGTCTGACAGGCAAAGAACGGCTGGAAGCCTTCGCGCTGCAGGCTGTCCAGCAGGGATATGGTGGGTATATAGGTATAACGCTCACTACGGGATGCGTGTTTGTCCTCACTGAATACACTGGGCACCACGCGAAACAGCTCTTCGCGGGTTAACGGGCGGTCGCGACGAATAAGGTTTGCTGCGCCAAAGCGCGAAGCCAGACGGGTCATAAGCAGACTCCTCATAACGGGAAAACAAATAAAAGGGATCCCCGTCGCATCGGCGACAGGGTCAGGGAAATAACAGGAATGGGTTAAATATTCAGAAGAAGAAATCCCAGACGGCGCGGGCCACTGACACCACGGTGGTGCGCACGGCCTGAATGACGGCCCGCACCGGGGCGGGTATCAGGGGAAAGGCACTGATGCTATCGAGTACAGCACCGACGGTTTCACCAAAGTCGCTACGAGCCTGCTCCCGGACTACCGTCGTGCGAAAGGAAGACTGGAGTTGCGACACTACCGGGCTGGTGGCCTCACGTGGCAGGCACTTAATCATTCGTTCGGCCACCACCCGTAGCCCCCATTGTAGACGGACCGACACAGCACACACCGGATGTACGGGCTGGAACAGCTCATGCAGCAGACAGATTTTGCGGCTGATATTCTGCTTCTGCGCCGTGGACAATAGTCCCTCACCGCTGGTGGGTTCGGCCTTATCCGACTGGCTGATCACAAACAGTACTTTATGCCGGTATGCCTCCCCAATTACCTGATGATAAAAGTGCTCATCCACTGCCAGTGCGCGGTCATCGGCTTTAATGAGCCACAGCACCAGGTCGAGGCGAGGAAGCTGTTCGCGGTACAGCGCAGCATACTCGGTATCGCGAGCGCCACTTTCACCCACACCGGGCAGGTCCACCAGCGTCATAAACCGCTCACCAACCTGCAGCCGAAAGCGCAGTGGCTCACGGGTACAGGCAGCAACATCGCTGACTGGCGATACCTCACTGGCAAACAGGACATTACACAGGCTGGATTTCCCGGCTCCGGATTTACCCATAATGCCGATCACTGGCTCGTAGCGGGTTAACTGATTTATCTGCTGCAATATACGTTCAGATACCCATTGTGGCAGACCATCAAGCGACTGCTGAAACGGCTTCAAACCTTCAGAATTGTTCATTACTACTCCTCTGAAAAATAATACAAAAACGGCAGAATCGTGAGATTCCGCCGTTAGTCGGGTATGTTCAGAAGAATGATATATGTCTGAAAATAATTTGAATTAAGGTAAGCGTTAAACAGCTGCCGCCTGTGATCCCGGCCCCTAAGTCGTTAGGTTATTCTGCCCCCCTCATCCTCAAGCCCGATCAGTGGATAAGGGCAAATTGTCCGAGGGGCGATAGGGCATTGGGCAGTAAGGTTTTATAGTTGTTAGGCATTAATCTAACGTTATAGAAACATGGTAATGACTCCAACTTACTGATAGTGTTTTATGTTCAGATAATGCCCGATGACCTTGTCATGCAGCTCCACCGATTTTGAGAACGACAGTGACTTCCGTCCCAGCCTTGCCAGATGTTGTCTCAGATTCAGGTTATGTCGCTCAATGCGCTGAGTGTAACGCTTGCTGATAACGTGCAGCTTTCCCTTCAGGCGTGATTCATACAGCGGCCAGCCATCCGTCATCCATACCACGACCTCAAAGGCCGACAGCAGGCTCAGAAGACGCTCCAGTGTGGCCAGAGTGCGTTCACCGAAGACGTGCGCCACAACCGTCCTCCGTATCCTGTCATACGCGTAAAACAGCCAGCGCTGACGTGATTTAGCACCGACGTAGCCCCACTGTTCGTCCATTTCAGCGCAGACAATCACATCACTGCCCGGTTGTATGCGCGAGGTTACCGACTGCGGCCTGAGTTTTTTAAGTGACGTAAAACCGTGTTGAGGCCAACGCCCATAATGCGTGCACTGGCGCGACATCCGACGCCATTCATGGCCATATCAATGATTTTCTGGTGCGTACCGGGCTGAGAGGCGGTGTAAGTGAACTGTAGTTGCCATGTTTTACGGCAATGAGAGCAGAGATAGCGCTGATGTCCGGCAGTGCTTTTGCCGTTACGCACCACGCCTTCAGTAGCGGAGCAGGAAGGACATCTGATGGAAATGGAAGCCACGCAAGCACCTTAAAATCACCATCATACACTAAATCAGTAAGTTGGCAGCATTACCTGAATTTCCAGTGGAGCATGAGGTATTTTCCCCACTAAGAACAGCACTTGAAAAGTTACTGAAATCGACTGAAATTCTGGATGCTATCTTTTCGTCCGATATGCACACCCCAAGCAGCTAATAATTTTAACTGAAGAATATTGGCCTTTCCATCCATAAGAAAGGCCATTGCTGTAAAAAATAAATTACCCGCGACTGCAACCGAAATTACGGTCTCCATCACCGACTATTTTAGTCCTTACTTTGGTCATGTAATCCACCCTGTTCATCAAATCGTTGTAAGTTTGCTCGAAGTTGTTCCTTTTACGATTGAGAAGGTATTTGCCATTTGACGGGTAATTAACTAACTTCCCAGAGTCATCAAGCGGGATGCCAAGTGCACTGTACCAAGCTGTTGTTATCATTGTTCTTAGAGTGTTACGGTTTAAATCGTAATCACCTACATGATAATAAGCATCCTGATTGAAGCACAGTATTAAATGATAATGCCGCTTTCCATTTTTGGTATATTCTCTAACCCATGCGTAACGTAAGGTAGAATGTCGACTCTCAGGCCAGTCTTTTCGTTGAGTTTTAATATGCTTATCGTGTTCAAGCTTTGCTTTTAACGCACTAGTAAAGCGAGATATAGCACCAGAGTCAACCCTGGGTTGAAAGAATGGGTTATCCATATTTTCTGTATCAATTGGGTCATGCAGATCAACACGTAGAATCATTGAATTAGGATGTTCATTGAGAGAGTCATCAATAACCTGTTTGATTCTATCCCGATATAGGGATACGTGTGATCCGTATTCACTATCGTATGTCATATAGCATCCAGTTTTATGATATTGAAGTAAGTGATGAATCTAATATATATTACCTATCATGATAATAAACCCTTAACTGAGGTGGGCTCATGGTTCATTTTTACTCCTGAATTAAAACATTTACTTAGAATGAAGTTGCGGGGTTCAAACCAGCGATAGCTATTAATGTAGTTTTCCCCCTCTTCCCTACAAGGATTTTATTTTGAGAGAACAAAGCACTCAGCAATTCATTTGCTTTACTACGACTCCTGAATTTATTAGGTCCATATTGGAGGATGGTATTTTTAGTAATGTAAGGTACTACAAGGCGATTACAATGGTTTTTTATCCACCAATAAAGCTCATCCGCCTCCGAGATTGCCAGAGTAAATTCTTGAGGCTTAGAAAATAAGTGGATGTACTCATTTAGATACCAGGTCGATATCCTCACAGCATCTTCGACTGCAGAAAGAGGTATATCTCCATCATTGCCATTAAAAAAATGCAGAAGAGCGGCCACTCTTGCCGTATTTTCTGCGACCTTAGATGCATAGTCTTTAAAGTCTGTTAAGGTGCCAAGTAAGCCCATATCTGACTCCACCTTGTTATAAAATTCTATCCAGCGATTTTCCGCTTCTACCAAGAAGCGCAGACAAAGACGTTCATTTTGATTATCTCTAGCAATATTTTCGTTAACTATCTCCATCAGTCGCTGATGGAATATCGGCAAATGTTCACTTGAAATAACTGGGCTGGAGATTATTCTGGAACCTTGCTTTGAATCAGGCTGACATATCAAGCACCGTGCGAAGAATCCGATACCTTTAGCTGCATCACCTTTACGTTGCAGATAACCTTTAAATATATCAGGCTGAACCATCAAACCTAACGTCAGTCTGGCATTTTTGATTAATTTCTCTGGTTCGCTTTTCCTATCCATGGAAAAAGTTGCACCATCCCACATTTTGTTGATAAAAGGGAGTTCGTTCAGCGTATAACCATTAAAAATGGTACCAGCCTCATCAGACATAATACCGATAGAACGCCAGTAGCCACAGAGGTAATCCTTAATAGCCGCAGGTGTAGCGTCGTTAAATATCTGCTTGAACCTCACTGGTGCTCTAAGATGCGACTCCAGAAACTCTTTCAGACGTTCATTCGTTGCCGAGTGATCTTTATTCTTGCGAATATCTGACTTCAGTTTTGACATCAGGGCTTTCTTTTCAATGTTAAAAACCGTTTCTTCATTCCTCCAGACAACCAAGTCATGGTTATATTTTTCAAACCATTCTTCTTCCAGTTGATACAATGGCTTCATCAGTAGTTTGTCCACAGTACTTTTGCGTTCACCAGATTCCGCCAGCGTCAGTAAGAAAAGTGATACCGGACTGCGCAAATTATTCAGTCGGCACACATCAATACGGTTCTGGCATGCAAGCGAAATAACTCCCAGTACCGATGCGGCAATCAAAGCCTGAGGAGCCTGCGTGTGCTGTTCCACTTCATAAACCGCATTTCTGATAATCTGAGGAAACGAATCAATAGGAAAAGGACGAGCGTTAAACATGCAATACCTCTAATAAAATTAACGTTAAAAAGTTTCGCTCAAGTTGCCATTCCGCTATTAATTGCAGAAATAGCAGGATGAACACGGAGCATTCAGAAAAAAACAAAAAAATAAAAGCACAAAACCTCTGGATCCTAACGTTCGTTAATCCAGCAAAGCAGATCGCTTAACAACCAACCACAGGACTTCAACCCAATAGACTTACGCAACGGAAACTGACCAACTTGCTCCAGTTTCCAAGCCGTTGAACGAGATATCGATGTGATGCACTGACGTTCTTTTTCACGTACGAGGCGATCATGGGGTTCGCCATAGTTGCGCAGGATCTGCAAGCGTTCGCTTGATGTTGGATACTTGAATGTTGTTTTCATACTGCCTCCATTGTTTTGGTAAAAGAAGCATGTATCAGATTTACAACTCAAGAAAGTCATTCTTGTCTTACTAAGCAGTTAATAGCCACTTAGTAAGACAAAATTTTTATGTATTATGATTAAATTATCCATGTGGCTACCTCTAGTTCACTAAAAGTGACTTCACAGTTAAAACAATATTTCTCAGAGTGAATAAATTCATTCAACAAAGATGCAACTGCCATAGGTTCTTTTTTAATGTTTTTCGTACTACAGTACTCAGAAATTAAAATGGACAAAACTTTTTTCTGATCAGACATGCTTCTATATTTTGCATTTATTTGCGGTTTTTCAGCCCATCGTTTAACAGTTGAATGCTTAACTTTTAGTTGATGACTCATTTCAAGATGTGTGACCAATTTATTAATCACTACTTCCTCAGATGATCCCGCCCCCCACCATTCATGTATAAAAATATATAGCGCCGCTCTATAGTGTTCAATAAACGGAATTGAATCCACTGACTTTTTTATATCACAATAATTATAATCAATGCTGTCTTTAGAAACTTCCACTTCATCACTTAATAAATAATAATTCTGCAAAAAATCAAAAGATTTACTATCAACATACACCTCAACTAAAATTTCTGACGCCTCATTGGACAAAATTAAATAATCACTATCATCTCGCCCATGAATAGTGATACTCTCAAGGACTTCATTATCACTTAACACAATATTTAGGCCTGGTGATATAATTTTTTCTTTTAAAAAATGGGCTGTTTTTGTTGGTTTCAATCTCCAATAACCATACGCATAACCACTATATGTAAAACGGGATATTCCAAGGTCATTATTTATTAACCTGGCATCAATGTCGGTATTCTTGGTTGGATGGAATTGTCTAACTTTGAATTCCGGCATTAACTCATGTTGATAATAATCCATTCCATTTTTTATTTTTAAAATCTCGTATTTCAACAAAAAAGAATCGGCACCAATATACCGAATAATTCTACAGGGCAAAGAATTCAATTTCATATACAATGAAACCCTATGTTGAAGCCACTCATCAACGATCAACTCAGGATCTATCTTCAATTTATCAGAAACTAATTTTAAAGAATAAAAATAAGACCCAGCTTTCATTTTACTTCCTTATGATATTTTCCACACAATGATGCTATCAATTTATATCAATAAAATCAGTAGCCTTGTTCAGAAATTAAGATACTTATTGCGGATACGGCTTTGTTGAATAAATCGAACTTTTGCTGAGTTGAAGGATCAGATCACGCATCTTCCCGACAACGCAGACCGTTCCGTGGCAAAGCAAAAGTTCAAAATCACCAACTGGCCCACCTACAATAAAGCCCTCATCAACCGTGGCTCCATAACTTTCTGGCTGGATGATGAAGCTATTCAGGACTGGTATGAGTCGACAACGCCTTCATCACGGGGAAGACCTCAGCGCTATTCTGATCTCGCCATCACCACCGTTCTGGTCATTAAACGCGTGTTCAGGTTGACCCTGCGGGCTGCACAGGGTTTTATTGATTCCATTTTTACACTGATGAATGTTCCGTTGCGCTGCCCGGATTACACCAGTGTCAGCAAGCGCGCAAAGTCGGTTAATGTCAGTTTCAAAACGTTCACCCGGGGTGAAATCGCGCATCTGGTGATTGATTCCACCGGGCTGAAGGTCTTTGGTGAAGGCGAATGGAAAGTCAAAAAACACGGCAAAGAACGCCGTCGTATATGGCGAAAGTTGCATCTGGCAGTTGACAGCAACACACATGAAATCATCTGTGCAGACCTGTCGCTGAACAATGTGACGGACTCAGAAGCCTTCCCGGGTCTTATCCGGCAGACTCACAGAAAAATCAGGGCAGCATCGGCAGACGGCGCTTACGACACCCGGCTCTGTCACGATGAACTGCGGCGTAAGAAAATCAGCGCGCTTATCCCTCCCCGAAAAGGTGCGGGTTACTGGCCCGGTGAATATGCAGACCGTAACCGTGCAGTGGCTAATCAGCGAATGACCGGGAGTAATGCGCGGTGGAAATGGACAACAGATTACAACCGTCGCTCGATAGCGGAAACGGCGATGTACCGGGTAAAACAGCTGTTCGGGGGTTCACTGACGCTGCGTGACTACGATGGTCAGGTTGCGGAGGCTATGGCCCTGGTACGAGCGCTGAACAAAATGACGAAAGCAGGTATGCCTGAAAGCGTGCGTATTGCCTGAAAACACAACCCGCTACGGGGGAGACTTACCCGAAATCTGATTTATTCAACAAAGCCTTACCGTGGCCACAG
This sequence comes from Enterobacter ludwigii, assembly GCA_023023105.1. Taxonomy (NCBI): domain Bacteria; kingdom Pseudomonadati; phylum Pseudomonadota; class Gammaproteobacteria; order Enterobacterales; family Enterobacteriaceae; genus Enterobacter; species Enterobacter ludwigii. The sequence continues at coordinate 4,034,562 of CP083824.1, forward strand.
GATCGCGAATTAACCAAAGTGTGCCGAACAATACAAGCGTCTCCGGCGCTGGAACATTCAGTTGAGTATTGGGCACAACATTTGGGTATGTCTGCCCGTACCTTTTCGCGCCATTTCAAAAAAGAAACCGGATTACCCTTCAGCGTCTGGAAGCAAAAAATGCGAATTCTGGAGTCCGTACTCATGCTGAAGAAAAATAAAAGCGTAACCGCCGTGGCGCTCGATGTGGGGTATTCAAGCACCGCAGCGTTTAGTTATGCATTCCGCCAGGCGTTTGGCGTTTCACCGTCACATTATTAATTAACGTTCCGACGTTGATGCCAGTAAGCCGCTGCACGCACCAACTGCTGATCGAAAGCCTCAGTAGCAAAGCGGGTGCTCAGGTTTTTCACCACTTTTCCTTCACCAGTTATCCAAATGAAATAATCCTGTGCAGGCACGGTCAGTTGTGAAAGCTGCTCATTCACTGCCTGTTCGTCATGGCCGACAAACCACTGAATTGTAAAACCGTCGAGATGAGCAAAATAGTCCTGATACGCTGTATCGCGTACGCTGACCAGCGCCGTCACGTTTGGACGTACCGCTAAACGACCGATCGCCTCCAGCCGACGACGTAGCGCAGGCATTCCAGATTCATCACACACATAAACCTGGTACGCATAATCCTCTGGCACCACCAGCGAGCCACGTGGTCCGCCAATCGTCAATTTGTCACCTTCACGCGCATTCATCGCCCACGTACACGCCACTCCGCCGTCGTGGATATAAAAATCCAGCGCCAGTTCATGGCGTGCCTGGTCATACAACGGCGTGTAATCACGGGATACCGGACGCACACCCTCTGGCCAGACAATCCCCTCATCCGTCACTACGGGTGGTACAAAGTGACTGCCCGGTTCCGGGAAAAAGACCTTGGTATGGTCGTCAAAACCCTGTGAGCTAAAACCATCCAGAGCATCACCGCCCAATACAATGCGTTGAAAACCTGCGCTGATACGTTCAACGCGCAGGACGGTCAGTTCACGGAAGCGCAGCTCATTGCGAACGCGCTGTGGATAGCGTGAAGTGTTATTTGTCATTTTTTCGCCTTCGTGACAGAGATTAGATATATCTAAACAAATCTCAAATGATAATGATTGCTAATTGAGAATATTGCAAGAACTTTTTTGATAGGGTTAGGATGGACCATCTCAAACGTCATGAGTAAAAATAAAAACATACAAATCAATCAACTAGATTAATATTTACGAGTAGACTTGCAAACATAAAAAATTTAGATATAAATTAGATATATCTAAATAACATCAGGAGATGAATGATGCAGGATCATCATGAAGGTTGCTGCAAACATGCAGAACACCAGCACGAAGGCTGCAGTAAAAGCGAAGGACATCGCCACGAAGATCACCACAGAGAACACCACGAAGGTTGCTGCAAAGGTGAAGAACGTCGTCACGAAGGCTGTGACAAAGAACACCACCATGAGCATGGCTGCGGACACCGACACGGGCGCGGCGGTGGTGGCGGTCGACGTCAGCGCTTCTTCGGCCACGGCGAATTACGTCTGGTGATTCTGGATATTTTGACCCGCGATGCCAGTCACGGTTATGAGCTAATCAAAGCGATTGAAACATTGACTCAGGGTAATTACACCCCAAGCCCGGGCGTGATTTATCCGACACTGGATTTCTTGCAGGATCAGTCGCTTATTGCTATCCGTGACGAGGAAGGTGGACGTAAGCAAATAACAATCACGGAGCAAGGCCTGCAATGGCTGGAAGAGAACCAGGAACATCTGGAACATATCCACGAACGTATTAAAGCACGCAGTGTCGGCTTTGAATTACGCAAGAATCCACAGATGAAAAGAGCACTGGAGAATTTTAAAGCCGTGCTGGATCTGCGGGTCAATCACGGTGACACCAGCGAAGCGCAAATCAAGAAGATCATCGGTATTATCGATCGCGCATCGCTGGACATCACCCAGCTTGATTAAGCAGGCTGCGCGTCTTCTTTACGCACGCGGAACACTTTGATCATCTCTTTTAAGTGTAATGCCTGTTCGTTTAATGACGCCGCTGCCGCAACGGACTCTTCTACCAGACAGGAGTTCTGTTGCGTGGTGGTGTCGATCAGGCCAATCGCACTGTTAATCTGCGAAATACCGTCCGTCTGCTCGCGGCTGGCCTGAGCGATTTCCCGTAATATCACATCCATATCTTCAACGTTAGTGACCATTCCATTGATCAACGCGTTGGCTTTTTCAACCAACGCCAGCCCTTCCCGGGTATGACTGGTGGAGTCTTCAATCAGATTGCGGATCTCGCTGGCAGACGATGCGCTTTTTTGCGCCAGTTGACGCACTTCTCCGGCAACTACCGCAAAACCACGCCCGTGCTCACCAGCGCGCGCTGCTTCGACAGCCGCATTCAGCGCCAAAATATTGGTTTGAAAAGCAATCGAATCTATCAGGTTGATAATTTCTGACATACGGTTAGAGGTTTCATTAATCACGCGTATTTTCTGCGTCACCTGATTCATCATCTCACCGTTGTTTTTCACGACCGTCGCCGCTCCGGTAGACAGCTTCGTCGCTTCATGGGTATGGTCTGCCGTCGTTTTGACCGTCGCAGTAATTTGTTCCATCGACGCTGCGGTCTGTTCTACCGAGCTTGCCTGTTCTTCGGTACGCGCAGCCAAATCCTGATTACCCGCGACAATCTGTGCCGCCGCAGCAGAGATATTCTCGGAGCCGTTTTGCACTTCCTCGACAATCTCTAACAGTCGGGTTTTCATTGCCATCAGCGCTTGCAGCAGCACACCGGTCTCATCCTTTCGTTCCATACTGATGTTGCGAGTGAGATCGCCCTGCGCAATCGCCTCGGCAAACTGTACGGCTTCGTTAAGGGGTCGGGTAATTGAGCGCACAATATACCAACCCATCACACAACCGGCAGCAATGCTTATCAGCGCCAGAGTAATCAACAGTGCGCGATTGGTGTGGAAATCGTATTCCACCTGAGCGCCCGCCTTCTGCATCTTGGCATTTTCAATGGCGATCAATTCCTGCACTTTTGCTTTATAAGCCTGCTGCACATTCACTGTGCGGGTCATCATCTCGTGCATCGCACCAGAGCGATCGTGATTCTGCAGCGCCTGCAGAATGCGGAATCGGGAAGCCACATACTGCTCACGCACATCGCGGATTTCCGCAATAATTTTTTTGGATGCATCATTGAGAGGCGCTGCACTCAGCGCATCCAGCAGAGCAGAAATTTGCTGGCTGATGGTATCGAGCTTTTTCTGGGACGCCTGAGTCCATTTACCTTCCTCATCCAATAACATCAATTGTTGAGTACTGACAATCTCCTGAAAATTATCAATGAGCAGATTGGCTTTTACCGTAATCGGATAGTCAGTGGTAATGATGTTCTGCATCCCACTGTTACTACGATCCAGACTCAACAGCGAAAGGCCCGAACTCACCATCATCAGTACAACAAACAAACCAAACGCGATAAATAATTTCGAGCGAATCTTTACGTTATGCAAGAACATATTTTCTCCCTGGAGACAGTTTTCTTCAGACAGACATCCTTATCGGTCATCACTCACATAACTTTAGTAAGCGTGCAGCGAGAACCGTATTGACGGGGATGTGTTATTCAGTTGGCAGTGCTACGCGCCAGGGGAGTAGTTCGCTGACCCGGTTTATCGGCCAGTCAGCAATGACGTCAAGGACATAACGGAGGTAGCTTTCTGGCTCCACTCCGTTCAGTTTGCATGTCCCGATCAGGCTGTACAGCAGCGCTCCCCGCTCTCCTCCATGATCCGAACCGAAGAACAGGTAGTTTTTGCGGCCCAGGCTGACCATCCGTAGCGCATTCTCAGCTATGTTGTTATCTGCCTCGGCCCAGCCGTCGTCAGTATAGTAAGCCAGCGCCGGCCACTGGTTCAGTACGTACGTTAACGCTTTCGCCAGTTCTGAGTGTCGCGACAGCGTTTTCACCTTTTCACGCAGCCAGCTTTCCAGGGATTTCAGCCGCGGTTTAGCTTTTTGCTGACGTTCTGCAAGGCGTCGCTTCGCCGGCATCCCCCTTATTTCCGCCTCGATGGCATATAACTCACCGATCCGTTTCAGGGCTTCCTCCGTCAGCGCTGACGGGGTGCGAACGTGCACATCGTGGATCTTGCGGCGGGCATGAGCCCAGCAGGCAGCTTCCGTTATCTGTCCATTGCGGTACAGTTCGTTGAACCCGGCGTACGCATCCGCCTGCAGAACACCGCTGAAGCCAGCGAGATGGCTCTGCGGGTGGATACCTTTTCTGTCCGGGCTGTAAGCGAACCACACTGCCGGCGCCAGCTCTGACCCGGCGTTACGGTCGTCACGAACGTAGGTCCATAACCGCCCGGTCTTCGTTTTCTTATTACCTGGCAACAGCACCGGGACAGGCGTGTCATCAGCATGGAGCTTACCGTCAGTCAGCACATAGTCCTGAAGCGCCCCTTCCAGCGGTGACAGTAGCCGGCAACACGCATCCACCCAGCCCGACAGCAGTGAGCGGCTCAGCTCCACACCCTGGCGGCCGTATATTTCAGACTGGCGGTACAGCGGGGTGTGCTCTGCATACTTTGAACTCAGCACGCGGGCCAGCAGCCCCGGTCCTGCGATACCCCGCTCGATGGGCCGTGAAGGCGCGGGGGCCTGCACGATGGCATCGCACTGAGTACAGGCATGCTTTTCACGTACTGTCCGGATAACCCGGAAGGCGCTGCGCATCAGCTCCAGCTGTTCGGCGGCATCTTCACCCAGGTAACTCAGCGCACCACCACATTCCGGGCAGCATGACGCTGCCGGCAGCAGCCGTTTTTCGTCACGGGGAAGTGATTCAGGGAACGGTTTGCGGGTACGGGTCTGCCGCAGCGGGCGCTGCACGGCCGGGTCATCCACCCGGCCGGTAAGGGTATCGCTTTCTTTCTGCAACTGCTTAAGGTCGGCTTCCATCTGCGCGATACGGCGGGAGACTTTTTCGGAGCGGCTGCCGAAGTTCATCCGGCGCAGCTTATCCAGTTGCGCCTGCAGGTGATCTATTTCGCGTTCACGCTCGTTCAGTTTTTCCAGAAGGGCACGGTTCAGCGCCTCCTGTTCGGCAACCTGAGCGGCAGTGACCTGCGGCATGCCCGCAGGGTGATGTAACCCGCTGACAACGGGGATTGAGGCGAGATCACTAAGCCGAGATGATCCTCAAGGTTAAGTACTGAAAGGCTGAAGAACATGAACCCGTTAATCCGCCTCTGTGGGTTGAAAACGTCACCACGGCCTACGTGATCTGACAGGCCGTGCAGGAGGAACTGGCAGTGATACGTAAGCACTGCCGGTCGAAGGTGTTTTGACATGTATGCGAAACACCGGGGCAGCAGCGTCTATCACGCTTGCGTTGCTGACTTCTGCCAACTTGCGGCAAGCAAGGATAAAGAGTGCGACGGGCAGCCTCCTCAGTATGCCTGAGTCCAGGCAGGTAAACCGGGGAAGGTCAGCGACGGATGTTAAGGGGGCATGGCTCCGATGACGCGCTGGCTGGCGGAGCTTCCGTAGTAGTCCGCGATGGGGAAAGCCCATTACATGGCGAAGGGAAGCAGTTTGAATGTGTTTGCGACGTGAATTAACTGACCTAACGAGGTGAAGACCTTTGATAATCAGCGAAATGCAACGCAAGCTTGCCACATGGGCAGCCACCGATCCGTCCCTACGGATTCAACGGCTGCTGCGTCTGATAACACAACCAGAATGGCTGGCTGAAGCGGCGCGGATCACGCTTTCATCAAAGGGGGCCCATACCCCCGGCGTTGATGGCGTGAATAAAACAATGCTACAGGCCAGACTGGCTGTTGAGCTGCAAATCCTCAGGGATGAATTACTCTCAGGCCACTACCAGCCCTTGCCCGCCAGACGGGTTTACATCCCTAAAAGCAACGGCAAACTGCGACCACTGGGTATCCCCGCGTTGCGGGATCGTATTGTTCAGCGGGCCATGCTGATGGCGATGGAGCCGATATGGGAGAGTGATTTTCATACGCTCTCATATGGCTTCCGGCCTGAGCGCAGTGTCCACCACGCGATCCGCACGGTGAAATTACAGCTCACAGACTGTGGTGAAACCCGGGGACGCTGGGTGATTGAAGGCGACCTGTCCAGTTACTTCGACACCGTACATCATCGACTGCTGATGAAGGCTGTACGCCGCAGGATCAGTGACGCACGTTTCATGACTCTGCTGTGGAAAACCATCAAGGCGGGACATATCGATGTCGGTCTCTTTCGGGCGGCCAGTGAAGGTGTACCACAGGGCGGTGTTATATCGCCGCTATTATCGAACATCATGCTGAATGAGTTCGATCAATACCTGCATGAGCGCTACCTGAGCGGGAAAGCCAGAAAAGATCGGTGGTACTGGAATAACAGTATCCAACGGGGCCGAAGTACGGCGGTCAGAGAAAACTGGCAGTGGAAACCCGCGGTGGCGTACTGCCGCTATGCCGATGATTTTGTCCTCATCGTCAAAGGCACCAAAGCACAGGCGGAAGCCATCAGGGAGGAGTGTCGGGGTGTGCTCGAAGGCAGTCTGAAACTCAGGCTGAACATGGATAAGACTAAAATCACCCATGTTAATGACGGCTTTATCTTTCTGGGGCACAGGATCATTCGCAAACGCAGTCGTTATGGCGAGATGCGAGTGGTCTCAACGATCCCGCAGGAGAAAGCCAGAAACTTCGCCGCATCGCTGACAGCACTGTTATCAGGCAACTACAGTGAAAGCAAAGTCGATATGGCTGAACAACTCAACCGAAAACTGAAAGGCTGGGCCATGTTCTATAAGTTCGTTGATTTTAAGGCCAAAGTCTTCAGTTATATCGACCGTGTCGTGTTCTGGAAGCTGGCTCACTGGCTGGCCCGCAAATACCGTACAGGTATCGCTTCCCTGATGAGGTGGTGGTGTAAATCACCGAAACCGGGTCAGAGCAAAACGTGGGTTTTATTTGGTAAAACCAATCACGGCAAGCTCAGCGGCGAAATACTGTACCGGTTGGTGGGGCAAGGCAAGAAGCTGTTCCGCTGGCGGCTACCCGAAGGTAATCCCTATCTGAGGACGGAGACCAGAAACACGTATACATCGCGCTTTACAGAAGTGGCAATGGCGTTCGCCAGCATTTAAATGGAGAGCCGGATGCGCTGAAAGGTGCACGTCCGGTTCGGGGAGGAGAGGCAGGGAAATAGTCCGACTACGCCCTGCCTCTTACTCTACTCAGGACCCACGAAGGCTGGCTGTATCTTGCCGTGGTGGTTGATCTGTTCTCACGCAAAATTATCGGCTGGTCCATGCAATCCCGGATGACAAAGGACATTGTCCTGAACGCTCTGCTAATGGCTGTATGGCGGCGTAATCCCCAAAAACAGGTGCTGGTTCATTCGGATCAGGGCAGTCAGTACACAAGCCATGAGTGGCAGTCGTTCCTGAAATCACACGGTCTGGAGGGCAGCATGAGCCGTCGCGGTAACTGCCATGATAATGCGGTTGCAGAAAGCTTTTTCCAGTTGCTGAAACGCGAACGGATAAAGAAAAAAATCTACGGAACGCGGGAAGAAGCCCGCAGCGATATTTTTGATTACATCGAAATGTTTTATAACAGTAAGCGTCGGCATGGTTCCGGCGATCAGATGTCACCGACAGAATATGAAAACCAGTATTATCAACGGCTCGGAAGTGTCTAGATTATCCGTGGCGATTCAGTTGACGATTTCATGCACTCATATGTTCAAAAAATAGCGCCACTGAAGGATGACTTTCACAGCCAACTACTCGTTAGCAGCAGAACGCAACAAGCAGCGCTGACTGTGCACTGACTGCGGTAGTACACTTTCCGAAATTTTTTTACTCAAGTGACCAAGCCACAGGCCGATAACACCTAAAGTTATATTTCACATGATTATCAATATGATAATTTTTCAGGGACAAGACAGCCCTGGTTTAACGGAACTTAAACATCTCTCTATGAATGAAGATCTTATGTCAGCGCACAGTAACAATTCAGCACCGTTTAGACAGCCGTTATCTCCACAAGATGACGACGAAAATGGAAAAAAAAATATACCGACAGACCCGAGATTTACTCTAGATAAAGATGTCATCTTATCCCAGACCACCCGCTCCTCTCTTGATGAATGCATGGCTCGTCTGCGTTTTCATACAACGATCTACCAGGAATGGAATTTTTCAGTCGTTGATCCTATGGGGTCGACGGCGATACTAAATTTTTATGGCCCTCCCGGCACCGGGAAAACACTTTGCGCCGAGGCACTGGCTGGACAGTTACGAATGCCCTTTATTGCTCTTGGTATTGCAGAACTGGAAAGCAAGTTTATGGGAGAAACGGCTAAAAATATCCAGGCTGCTTTTGCGCAGGCTAAGGAAACCGGAGCGCTGCTCTTTTTCGATGAAGCCGACACGTTACTGGGGAAACGACTCTCCTCTGTCACACAAGGCGTTGATAATGAAGTTAATGCGATGCGCTCTACGTTACTGATCGAGCTGGAGCGTTTTGACGGCATTGTAGTTTTCGCGACTAATTTCGCACGTAACTATGATGAGGCGTTCCGCAGCCGTATTGGCTATCACGTTGAATTTACGCTTCCTGATCTTACAGCCCGTTACCATCTCTGGAACAAATTCGTGGTTGCTGAAATTCCACTCGCAGAAGAAAGAGAAACTCTTCTCACCGCCGCAAGCGAACTATCCGAAGGACTGGCAGGACGAGAGATCCGTACCTGTATGCGTCTGGCACTGCCTAAAGTGCTGCTGGAAGCAGAACGCACCGGAGAGACTGCACAACTTAACATCGCTCATTTACGGAGTGCGATAGAACAAGTTTTGGCCTCCCACCAAGCGATAGCCAATCATTCGGGACGTACAGCCAGTGAAGTCAACACAGCAAAAAAATTATTAGGTATCCAATAAAAACAACAGGAGAAGATTATGGGTTTCTGGTCAAGTGTCGGCAGTTTTTGCAGCAGCGTAGCAAGTGGATTGGCAAGCACTGCCAGCCGGGTATGGAATGGTATTAAAGAAACCGCAGCTAAAACCGTTTCCTGGATGGCAGAGAAAGCTGAGACCTTTGTGGGAAGTGTAAAGAGCATCTGGGAAAAGGTGAAGCCATTTATCAGTAATGTTATTCGCCCTATCGTGCAAAACGCAGCAAAATTAGCTGAAAAGATGTTGCCACAATTCCCGTGGGTGGGTGGCGCTTTGAAAGCGCTGGATAAAGCGTTGGGGCTGTTGGTCGAATGGGATAAGAGTGATCTGGCGAAACGTATTGGCAAGGCCATTGAGTGGGCAATTAATAAAGCCAAACAACTTAAAGATTTGTTTCTTACACCTGAAGAAATGGATGAGGCCAGTGAGCATGAGCAAGCTTTACGCGAAGCGCGTAACCAGATGCGCGGGGAAGCAGCGAGTGCTGTTGATCTGGCGAGCCTGATTACCTTATATGCCCAACTCTCAACGCGTATTAAGGACGTCCTGGATAACATTCAGATCAACGATTTCGAACATTATCTGCGGTTACGCGCTTCGCAGAAGTTACTGAAAGATACTGAGCAGCATCTTACGCGTGCGCAGGACATTGATACGATAACCGATGACGACCTGTTTCTTATTGAAACTGGCAACGAATTGCTAAAACCTAACCCTCAGTTGAGCGATGAGGCAACGCAACGCCTGGATCGTGTTGTGATGGCGCGTTTTGGCAAGAAACTTATCCCCTTCGTGTTCGAAGAAATGATAATGGCCTGGGGGTATAACCTGCAGGATATGGAAAATGAATGGAAATCGCTGAATGACGGTCTGTCGAAAGAACAAGTACTTCTGCGACGTCTACAGATTGGCCAGCGCCTTGGTGATCTTCAGGAAGATGAAGTACCAATGCTCAACGACCTGGAAGCTCGTTTACCAGTGCAACAGGCTGAGATGGAAACAAAACGCAAACGAACCAATGAAATGCGTAATTATGTTTTTGCAGCAGAAGGATTTCTGCAAATGCTAGAAAAAGAGCCTGAAGAATTTGCTGACCAAGAATATTTGATGGAAGACAGCAGCACGGTTGGGATGATTATTATTGAGTGTGCTCAGTTTGGTAAGCGTTGGGAAGAACTTAATACCGAGCAACAAAGCTTAATTATCGATTTTGCCAATATCTTTGAAAAAGCCAGCCGCGCACGTGCAAGCAAGCTTGTCGAGGTGGCAGCATGACGTTTCATGAATTTTTTGCCTTTATATTGCCGGAATTCGACGTCATTCAGATGCTGTTTGGCGGCACAATGCTTTTTTTGGTTTTACTGACGATTGGTTTATTGCTCTGGCAGGCAAATCAGCGCTTTTGGGACAGAAAATGGCAAGGTGATGCACTGAATAATGGGGCAGACCATCTCGATGTTGATCATGGTTCAGTCAACGAAATCAGCGCAGCAGTTGCCAGTCCAGCAGAAAAAATGGCCGATATCATGCCGGGCATTTTGTTAATTTTAGGGTTGCTAGGCACTTTCCTCGGTCTGGGAATTGCCCTTAATAAAGCATCGGATATTTTGATTGATGCTAACTCCGCAGGCATGGATAACGCCATGTCGAATCTGATGGGGATGATGGAAGGGCTGGGGACGAAATTTAAAACGTCGACATGGGGGATCATGGCGTATCTGATCCTTAAAGCCTGTGCTGCTGGGTTAGGATATGACGAGAAGCGTTTACGCTGGTGCGCACAGCAGATGAAGCAAGTGTTCGACCAGTCACGAGAGCAAAAGCGCGCTGAACATAAAGAGACCCGGTTACAGTATCTGGCAGCATTACAGGGTTTGAACGACAGAATGCAGGTGGAAAGTGAAGCCACACGGCAGTTGCTGAGCAAGTTCTCTTCAGGTATGGAGTCGTTTTTACAGCCCCTGATTGAGCAGGGCCATGCTGCCGCACAACAACGCAAAATACAGGAAACATATCTGGAACAATTGACAGATATATCCCGTAGTACTCAGCAGCAACATATCGATGGATTGCAGCACGTATGCAACAGTATTCACGAGGAAAGCGAAAATTCCCGGCAAGTTAACCATTCACACCATGCCGAGGTAGCCGCGATATATATGAGGATCGCCGGTCAGGGTGATAACGCTGAACAACAGCGTATTAACCAAAATGAGCAATTGGTAAAACTGCAAGACCTCTTGCGTGAAATTCAAAACAATATCGTTAAGGGTACCAAAGATCAGTCTGTGCAAGGGCAACAACAGATAACAGAGTTAACGACGACCCGAGAATCGTTACAGCACTTCATTAATACCAACAGTAGTAACCTGTCTGCCATTCAACATTCAGCCGAAAAAATGTCATCGGCAGCACAAGAAATGGGGAATTCCGCCGGTGATTTGCAACAGGTTATCGGTGATTTCCGTACAGGCATTACCGATATGTTAGGTACGGTTAAAACCGATCTTGGTTCCACCATCTCCCAAATGGGCGAAAGTTTTAGCCAGAATATGGAATCGATATCCACCAGTATGGCAAATGCAACAGATGGCATTTCCAGTGCAGTTACCGACCTTTCTCAAAACGTTGGCACCACAATGAGTGAAGTTCGAATTTCCATCGATCAATCGATGAAAACTCAGCGTGATGCGCAGCGTGAATTTATGATCACCAGTGAAACTTTAAATGAAAAAGTGATCGCTATGACAAAACTGGTTGATGATTTGCGTGAGCAAATAGTTAACGGACTAACAGCGGTATCCAGCAGCAATCGGCAAGTAGCCAGCCTGAACAACCGTTATGCGGAGATGACGACATCAGGTGAAAGAAATGCAGATGCGATTGAAACGCTGGTGAATCAACTCCAGCTCATGCAGAAAGAGAGCCCTCTTCAGCCGGGAATGGACAGGGTCACTGCAGGTGTCGGTAAACTGGTGCACAGCATTGAATCATTACGTGATGAAATGCTGAGTAATACTGATGCCTCTGCTGCACTTTCTTCGCTCGATGACAGATTGATCCGTTCTCTGGAAGAGCTGGGAGGGATTCGTAAAATGCTGTCACCGCCAGAACGGAACCACCTGGTTCAGCAAATTGAAAAAAGCCTGACGCCACTTGCCAATACATTACAACATATCGACCAAACGTTATCGACCATGAACATCGTTAATGATGCAGTCTGAGGTGCTCACTCATGAAAGATAAACCTAATGAGTGGGTCTCGATCTCCGACCTGATGTCGGGAGTAATGGCTGTAGTTATGTTACTGCTGGTGATGTCTGTACTACAGAAAACATGGTCAGATATTAAGCATAAGCAGGAAATGGAACAGGGAGTCAATGCCCAGCGAGCCCGAGTAGGGGAAATGTTGGGAAGTATTAAAACCACACTTGATGGAACGGCAAATGAGGGCTTAGTTGCGCTGGATGTCAACTCGCAAAAAATTACGTTGCGTGATGGAGTTTTCAATCGCGGCAGCGCCTGCATTGCATCTCAGGCAAGCCAGGCATTGGCGACGATTGAAACGCAGGTCGTCAGATTTCTTACCGAATTTAGAAGCGGACAAGTTTATATTGAAGGGTATACGGATAATCTTCCAGTTACCCGTCCGGTGACTAACTTTGAAAGTTTCTGCACTGTCTATGACGATAATTTTACCTTATCGGCAGCGCGTGCAAGAGAGGCGCGTAAATTTATAGTTGGCGATCTTGCTCAGGCTTTTGCACGCCGAGTGATTGTTGCCGGATATGGTGACTCGCAGCCTATTCCCGGTGTTGCACCGGAAGATGCTCGTCAGCGTCGCATTGAAGTTCGGTTCGTGTTGCCAGAAAAGTAGTATTACCTAGCGTGATATTAATCGGAGTGTCTACGTGCTAAAGGCGAGAGCCTGTGCCGCCTTCAATGTACTGCCATTTATTAGACGTGACCGCTCAGGCGGTCACCGAAATAAAGAAGAAAGTCTCGTATAGCCCTCCGCCAGTATCTCTGCGGCATCGCAATTTTTTGATGCCGCAGAGAACACCAGCCACACAACGTTCTTACCTGGTAGCCTTGTCCAGATAAATGCTACTTCCGCCCAAACAGGTTCACAACGTTATTTTCCTGCTGCCGCTGATAGTTGTTGACCCTGTCTTCCCAGATCTCAAGCGCCCTACGCTTTTCAGTCAGGTAGTCATAACGATCATAGTGTTTAGAGCTGACGTCATTCAAAGCGTGATTCTGGATACGGTCGCGGATCTCTTTGCTGATCCCCGCCTCCCCCATCAGCGTTTTACAAGTGCGACGTAAATCTCGCGCTGTGAAAACTTTAAACTCAGGATTAAAAGCCCGGAAATACATGATGGAACGCGCCAGGCTATCAGTGCGTACCGGTCGCTCACCGTTGGTTGATAGCGGGAAGATATAGGGACTGTTGCTTTCCTTAGTCAGTTCTTTCACTGAGGCTAATTCCTGTAGTGCCGATTCAGCCAGCGGGATCAGATGCTCACGCTTGTTTTTCGATACATCGGCTATGACCAGCAATGTCTTTTGCTGCCAGTCAATTGCACTCCACTGGCTGGCAATCATTTCAAACGGACGCTGCCCACCAGCATAAACACAGAAGCGAATCAGATGCTGCATCAGCGGCCCAACGTTAGTTGCCTGAGCGAACTGCTCCATGACAAAACGTAGCTCCTCCAGCGTTAACCATGTATCACCCACTTTCTCCGCCGAGGACTGCTTTGGTATGGCCGATACCGGATTAACTTCAAGGCCGAACGTAATACCCACGCTGGTATTCATCGGATCGTTATCGGCTTTAAGACCGTAGTTAAAAGCCGCCATCAGGTAGGAACGAATTCGATTCGCATGGACCACTGCATCACGCTGGATGATGCCAGATAAGATCGTTTTGATCTGTAATGGCGTGACATCTTTCGCTTTGGTTTCTCGAGGGATAACCGTGTAGCACTCTTTTTCAAGACGCTTCAGAACATCAGCCCAGGTCCGCTTATTGTCGAGCTTCATCTTGTTAACGTAGCCATGTACCAGCTCTTTAAACGATCCCTGCGAGCGATGAAGTTGCATGATGTGCTGTTCGGCCAGGCGCTGTTGCTCAAGCTCTTGCTGGGGCTCTTTTCCTTCAACAAGCCAGGCACCATACTTTTTCGCCAGCTCATTGGCCGTCACCAGTTTCATCTCAGGCCAGATGCCCAACTGGATGAACTTCTCTTTCTTCCCTTTCTCAACGTAGTAAAGGAAATAAAAAACCTTGCTGCCTGAAGGCTGAACCTTAACGCCAAGCCTGCCAGTACCACGCTGAGCACTGTTGCTCCACACGTAGTACGACGTACTTTTTGTCTTCAATCCACGTATAGCAGTCTCGGTAAGATTAGCGGCCATGAGGTTACCTTTATGAGGATAAGCGTTACCTGACCCAATGCCCATTTTGGGTCAGGTAATGGGTCAGGTAAGGATAGTACAATGGGGAAATGAGAGAACCAATCAGAAACAAAAACAACTTCATAACTGATTGATTATAGACAATTAGAAACACAAACAGAGACAATGGCGAACAATTAAAAACATGCCAATTTTATGACTCATAATCGCTTGGTCGCTGGTTCAAGTCCAGCAGGGGCCACCAAATTTTAGCTTTATAATCATATAATTAAGCCACTCTAGTGAGTGGCTTTTTTGTTGTGGGAATTGCGAGTGTCCCCTTTTTGTCCCCTGGATTTTTTTCTCAAGCATTCGCCAGGCTGCATCCTGCATAGCATTGTATGATTTTTTTATTACCCGCCTCTGATTTTTGCCGCCCCGTATGAAAGCACATAGCCAACTATCAATGCCCCAAAACACCCGGCGAATTTCATCCATGTACTTTCAAACCAGAAGAATGACCCCATAGCAAAAATCACAGCCAGAGAGGTGATGGTTCCCTCAATTGCGTGGGACATTAACGATTTTACAAATTTCATTCTGTATTCCTTTGCAATCCATAGGATGTCCTTCAATGAACACGAGGTAAGGCTCTAACTGCTGTTCAACGAGAAAGTAGACCATATCCAGATTCTCTTTTGACACCCTGGCGTATGTAGAGGGATATTTGGCTTTCATCCGTCTTGACGCTCTGGCTGATTCTTCAATAATCCCCTGAAACATCACGACGTTTAACGCGGCTGAAGCACTGAACCGGATAAAATGTTTGTACGCCTGATCAATCGCCAGGCGATTCAACATCAGACTTGCGGTTGTCTGAGCCAGTACAATTTGCCCACCTGTTCGCCCACCAATGCTTCCGGCTCCGTAACCCAATTTATTGTTTACGGCCTCTTTACCTTCATCATTGAGTTTCTGATAGAACGAGGTGAAAACGATAGTAATCAGCCTTCGCAAAGGTGACTCAGCATTACCCAAGCTCTTGAGCATATAGAAAAAACGCTACGTCTCAACCTGGTTTCTTTGTTTGGCGCTTTCCCCGGCAAGTCCGCTTCCCTCCCAGCTTCTTACAACCCCCATGTAAGCTGTATTTGGTATAGAGGAGATCCCATCGAGAATCCCTAATGCAACCGGTTTAGCGTCCATATCTCATCCCTATTGCTCTGAACTCGAACAAAGAATAACCAGTCATTAGCAACGTATCCAAGAATTTTTTTCAGTTTCAGACTCCAACACAATATCACGCCAGCCCGCACCACGATTGGCATCGCGCATTTTTGTATATGGTTTGCTTAAACGCCGCCAGCACTGACACGGTCTGGCGATATGTTTTGAAGAAAAAAATGAAAAATGCTTAGGCTCCAAAACCTTAGGCGGGTGCGAATCATGTTGCGCAGCGCATGAGCGAGTTGCTGAGAGATGCGAGAGCATTTATAAGCAACCAATTACTCCACACGTTAAAGATTTTCGACTTAATGCCGTTTTATAACGTATCACACAACATTGAGGCTAAACATGATCGGTAATTTATTGGGCAATAAGGATTTTACACGTTACGTTGTCTACGCAACTCTCTTTGCTGTAGCCCTGAATAGGGCGCATGGTTTGTCGAATTTATTACGATTTGCATTACGCTATTTTGGTGTAGGGTATACAGACTCAAAAATGAAACACATGGATAATAAATGGTTTGATATTCAATTATTTAAAATCATAAATGGCATCAACATCTCAAATATTAATGATATCCGTTTAATCCAGCTTGGACTGAATGAAGGAAAATTAAAACCATCATCTTTCCTCCTTACTAGCTCCTGGGGCGATATCACCAAAAAAATTCCTACCAGGAAAAAAATAACATCAATTATTCTCGGCACGATGTTAATTTTGACAGGTTCTTTTTTTTGGTATACGCAAAACTCTATAGCGTATGGTTTTGCTAAAATTGATTTTGGAACATTTACTTATTATTTATCCAAAGATACATTAATAATTACATCGCAATCTGGTACTATTAACAATGCAACAATCCATAGCAAAGAAGATTGTATAAACTCCCGTAAGCTAATACCTAATGACTCAGTTTTTGCTCTGGCATGCAATAAGCTGTTGAATAACAGCCAATCTTATCAACGGTGGCTTGAACAAGAAATAGCCACAATAAACACATCTAAAAAGTATTTACTTGCTTTGGCATATATATACCTGACTATCGGTGTAGTATGGTTGTTTTCACTGTGGCAATTTATTCGTGCTAATTTACAGGTTGTAAACTACAAGCGTTCTTTGGAAAATAAAAATGAAATTAAAAATAATAAAGAAGAACGAATATCAATGTAGCCAATCTGAGTTTAAAAAAAACACAAAAAAGCCAACCCCGTATTCCCACGGCGTTGGCCCTGTTTTAAAGCAGTGACATTTACAACAGGTTAAAAGACATAACGCATGCCAAGGGTAAATTCATTAGAGACGATGTGCGCTTTCATCTGCTCATCTTTTAAGCCACGCATGTTCGCATAGTTGTTATATCCACTTTCGATCTTACCCATATCGATATAGCGATAACCCAAATCGACATAGAGACGATCAACCGGCGTGTAACTTACGCCTGCGCCTAATGCGTAAGTCAGGTTGTTTTGCGTCGTCGAACCGTATTCACGGCCAGGATTACCCTGCCAGCCGTCGGCTTTAATCCTGCTCACACCAAGCCCTGCGGTACCGTAAACAGAGACGCCGTAGCCCAACTCATAATCACGATAGACGTTCAGCATCAGACGTTCTGTTTCAGTCTGAAGATGATCAAAACCGTTAGGGAAGGCGCTGGAGCCGTTGGTGTATTCGGTTTTCTGCTTAAAGGTGTATTCACCTTCAGTGCGCCAGCCATTACCAAACCGGTATCCCGCAGCAATCGCCGCACCGCCTAAGTGCTCTTTTTGTTTACCACCCACAAACTGCCCGACACCCGGACGGGAACTGGTATCCATCTCTTTGGCTCGCTGTTCAATCTGCAGGTATTTTGCGGAACCGTAATACACTTCTTCGGTATTTGCTGCCAGAACCGTAGCCGGGATCATCGCGATCGGCAGGGCGGCTAAAATAGCTTTCATACTCATCTCTACTCCGTTGAAAAAATATTCCGCACGTCGAACAGTCGTCCGCCGATGTCAGGAAAAATAGTCAGTGAGAGGGATAGTAAATGGCCCGTCACGGGCAAACTATTCGGGTGATTATGGGTTTTACCTGGTAATGTTACGTAGGGACTGGTCTTATTTTTCTAACAATAATTAGTAGTTTCAATGAATTAATATATGAGATTTTCAACGGACTGCGTGAAGCGTCTCACTTCCCCTCCACCTTCACAAACTGCAAAACTAAAGAAATCCCCCATCGCGCCGATCATCATCCGTGTGTATTATTTCCTGTAGCTTTTACAACAACTAACCTTAACTCAAATACTTAAGCGCCAAAGCGAAAGCATCATGAGCACACCGATCAAACGGCTAGAAATCATTAAAAATGCCATTGAACTGGAAGATGACGACATCATCCAGAGCCAGCTGACACGCCTGAAAAATGAAGCGTTTGACGATGAGCTACAGGCAATCGTCGTGGCGCTTGAGCAGAAGAACTACACCGCGGCCATTGCGGCCATTACCGCCTGGCTACAGAGCCAACGCGCAATCACCCAGTGGCGCGATCCACAGGTGGCGGCCAGCAAGCTGGAGCTGAAGGCGCTGGAAGAGCGTCTGCGCGATCTTATAGATCGCCGCAATGCGCGGGTGCAGCAGCTGGATGAGTTCAACGATCTTTATTTCTCCCGCCTCGGCCCGCTGATGCAGCAGATCCTCGCCCTGCGCAAAACGCTGGCGGAGCTGAACCTGCGTCGTCAACAGGCGGAAGCGCGTCGTCGCGAGGAAGATTACCGTCGCTGCCAGCAGTATATGGCGCAGGCTGTAGAAGTACTGGCAACGCTCACCCAGCGCTGGCGCGATCTGCCTGCCGATTCCGTGCAAGCCGCTGAAGCACGCAAACATTTGCAGCAGCAAAGTAACCTGATTGCCAACCTGCTGGCCGAAGCGCTGGAGCTTGAAAGCGGCTTAACGCGCGAAGAAGAGCCTGCGCGTCAGGCGCGCGACGAAGCCAACGAAGAGTACGAGAAATACCGCGAGCAGCACCACGATGCCGAAGTGCGTCTGCGTAAAGGAAAGGATCTCTCGGAAGAAGATCAGAACGAACTGAAGCGCCTCTGGCGCCAGGCGAGCAAGCTTTGCCACCCGGATCTGGTGGCCGACGATCTGAAAGAAGAAGCCAACGCGATGATGGCGCAGCTCAACCAGGCCAAACAGCGTGGCGACGTCAAAGCCATACGCTCTCTGGTGGCGCGCCTGCAGCAAGGCTTCGAGCCGCTGATGGCCAGCGACAGGCTGAACGATCTGGAACGTATCCGCAAAAAAATGGCGCAGGTCCGCGAGCAAATCGACATTTTAGTGAACGAGCTGGCGGAGCTGGAGAAAGAGGAATCCTGGCTTCTGGTGTCGTCGCTGAGCAATATGGAAGCCTACTTCGCTCAGCAGGAGAAAGCGCTGCACGAAGTTCGCGCCTCGCTCGAACATCAGGTGAGCGAAGCGCAACTGGATTCTGCAGCCTGATTATTTAGCGTGCCAGTAAGCGCTGGCACGCACCAGCTGCGGATCAATCGTTTCGGATTCAAACTGGCGGCTGAGGCTTTTCACTACCTTCCCTTCACCGGTCAGCCAGATAAAGTAATCTTCCGCCGGAACGGTTAGCGTCGCCAGATGGTCCGCCACAGCCTGCTCGCTATAGCCAACAATCCAGGTGATGTCGAACGTGCTCAGGTGTGCCAGATAATCCTTATAAGATTCATCCCCAACCGTCACCACTGCATGAACGCCCGGGCGAACAGGCAGTTTTGCGATGCCTTCTAAACGGCGGCGCAGCGCGGGCATGCCGGACTCATCGCAGACATACAGCTGCCAGGCATAATCTTCCGGTACCACCAGCGAACCGCGTGGACCGCCGATCGTCAGCTTATCACCCGCCTTCGCCTCGACCGCCCAGTGGCTGGCAATACCACCATCATGAACGAAGAAATCGAGCACCAGCTCATGATTTACCGCGTCATACAGCGGCGTATAGTCGCGCGCCTGAGGACGTACGCCGTCACCCCAGTCGATGCCGTCATCGGTGACTACCGGAGGCACAAACGTCGTCCCTGGAGCCGGGAAAAAGACTTTGGTGTGGTCATCAAAGCCACGGGAGCTAAAGCCCTCCAGCGCCTCACCGCCTAAAACAATGCGCTGGAAACCCGCGCTAACGCGCTCAGCGCGGAGCACCGTCAGCTCGCGAAAACGCAGGTCATTACGAACACGCTGTGGGTAACGGGTAGATGTCATTTTTAGACCCTTCTCAGGTGAATACGATATATCTAAATCAATTTTAAATGATAATGATTGCTAATCAGCAAGAATGCAAGATCTTTTAGATTGCATCTGAATATATCTTAGATATAGTTTAGATATATCAAAACGAAGGACACAGTATGCGACACGAACACGATGGCGGCGGACGTCGACCGCGCTTTTTTGGCCACGGCGATCTGCGTCTGGTGATTCTGGATATCCTGACGCGCAATGCGAGCCACGGCTACGAGCTGATCAAAGAGATCGAAAACAT
This sequence comes from Enterobacter ludwigii, assembly GCA_023023105.1. Lineage (NCBI taxonomy): Bacteria > Pseudomonadati > Pseudomonadota > Gammaproteobacteria > Enterobacterales > Enterobacteriaceae > Enterobacter > Enterobacter ludwigii. The sequence continues at coordinate 4,054,748 of CP083824.1, forward strand.
GACTCAGGGGAATTACACCCCAAGCCCGGGCGTAATCTACCCGACTCTGGATTATCTACAGGATCAGGCCTTTATCCTCATTAAGGAAGAAGAAAACGGCCGTAAGAGCATTACGATTACCGTGGCGGGTCAGCAATGGCTGGATGAAAATCAGGAACAGCTGGCGCACATACAGGCGCGTATCAAAGCGCGTTCCGTCGGTTTCCAGTTGCGAAAAAACCCGCAGATGAAGCGGGCGCTGGATAACTTCAAAGCGGTATTAGACCTGAAGGTCAATCAGGGAGAGCTCAGCGATGCGCAGCTTAAGCAGATCATCGGCGTAATCGACCGCGCAGCGCTGGAGATCTCCCAGCTGGATTAAGCCGGTGCGTGCTCGCCCACCCGGAAGACGCGTACCAGCTCTTTCAGATGCATCGCCTGTTCGTTAAGGGATGCCGCCGCCGCGACGGACTCCTCCACCAGCGCAGAGTTTTGCTGGGTGGTGGCATCAATCAGTCCAATCGCGCTGTTGATCTGCGAGATCCCCTCCGTCTGCTCATGGCTGGCCTGGCGGATCTCACGCAGAATAACGTCCATCTCTTCCACGTTACCGACCATCCCGTTGATCAGCCCACTCGCTTTTTCGACCAGGTTCATCCCGTCCTGGGTCTGGCTGGTGGAGCTCTCAATCAGCTCACGAATTTCACTGGCAGACGATGCGCTTTTCTGAGCAAGCTGACGCACCTCGCCCGCCACAACCGCAAAGCCACGGCCATGCTCACCCGCACGTGCCGCTTCCACTGCCGCATTCAACGCCAGAATGTTAGTCTGGAAAGCAATGGCGTCGATCAGGTCGATAATGTCGGACATCCGGTTCGAGGTCTCATTAATCAGGCGCATTTTGCTGGTCACCTGCTTCATCATCTCACCGTTGTTTTTAACCACCGTGGCGGCATCTGCTGAGAGGGTGGTCGCCTCACCGGTATGCGACGCGGTGTTTTTCACCGTAGCGGTGATCTGCTCCATGGAAGCGGCGGTCTGTTCAACAGAGCTTGCCTGCTCTTCCGTGCGCGCGGCCAGATCCTGGTTACCGGCCACAATCTGCGCGGCAGCGCTGGAGATATTCTCTGAGCCAGTTTGCACCTGCTGCACAATGTCCATCAGGCGTGTTTTCATCTCCATCAGCGCATGCAGCAGTTGACCCGTTTCGTCTTTACCGTGCGGCGTGATGCTGCCGGTCAGGTCACCCTCGGCGATGGCTTCAGCAAAAGTCACGGCCTGGCCCAGAGGACGGGTAATCGAGCGTACGATAAACCAGCCAATCAGGCTGCCTGCCGCCACGCTGAAAAGGGTAATCAGGATCAGCAGCAGACGGTTGGTTCTGAAGTCCCCCTCCACCTGCGCACCTGCGTCGTGCATTTCGGTGTTCTGAATGGCAATCAGCGCCTGCACCTTCGCTTTGTACTCCTGCTGCAGGTTAAGGGTCGTGGTCATCATCTCCCTGATAGCACCCGCGCGATCGTTATTCTGCACTGCCTGTAAAATACGGTAACGCGAGTCCAGATACTGCTGACGCACACCGCGGATATCCGCCAGTGCCTGCTGTGATTTCGCATCATGCAGCGCGTTGTTCAGCTCACCCAGGAGCACGGTGATATTCCCGCTGATCTCCTTCAGACGCTGTTGCGATTGCGCCGTATAGGTCCCCTGTTCATCCAGCAACATGAGCTGCTGAGTGCCAATAAATTCCTGGAAGTTGTCGATTAACTGGTTCGCTTTTACCGTCGTAGGATAGTCACTGGTAATGATAGATTGCATCCCGTTATTGGCCCGGTTCAGACTCAGCAAGGACAAACTCGCACTCACCACCATCAGGACAATTAATAGCCCAAATGCCAGAAATAATTTCGTGCCGATCTTTACGTCATTTAAGAACATATTTTCTCCATCGATGTGATTATTTCTCAGACGATCGCTGTTATCGGTAACGAATTCTCTAACTTTATGACTTTGATCGTTTTTTATTTCATAACCATCACAATAGATAGGTAGAGGCTATTAATAATGCCCCATCGATCGTTACTCAACCATCGGATGAGGCTTTTTCAAAATAGCATCGTGGAAAATTGGCTTAGGCAGGAATAAATAACTGAGATGATTTTTTTAGTTATTTAATATTAAATTAACAATAAAACACATCAATAATTACAACCTCAAATAATAAAGCCGTTTATTCCGTAAGGAATAAACGGCTTTACTGGAACATGACTCACTCAATGGAGAACCGTCACCGCATCCTTAAGACGTCCGGCGCGGTGTTTCACCATGGCGGAAATGTGCGCGCTTTCCTCGACCAGGTCGGCGTTTTTCTGCGTGATGCTGTCCAGCTCTGCCACGGCACGGGTTAACTCAGACAATCCAGTTGCCTGCTCGGAGGTCGCGTGGCTAATCTGGGCAATAAGCTGGGTCACGTTTTTCACCTGCTCAACGATGTCATCCATTGTACGGCCTGCGGCGTGAACCTGTTCAGAGCCGGACTGCACCTTGCTGGCGCTGGCATCAATAAGCTTACGAATATCATTAGCCGCACTGGCGCTGCGGCTGGCGAGATGGCGAACTTCGCCCGCGACCACAGCAAAACCTTTGCCCTGTTCACCCGCCCTTGCTGCTTCAACCGCCGCGTTGAGCGCCAGAATATTGGTCTGGAAAGCGATGTCATTAATCAAGGAGGTAATCGAACCAATGCGCTGCGTGCTGTCGGCGATATCATCCATGGTTTTCACCACGGTCTGCATCGCATTCCCCCCCTTCGTTGCCGCACTGCTTGCGGCCACGGAAAGTTTGTCCACTTCTGCGGCGGTTTCAGAGTTACTCTGAACAGAAGCCGCCATCTGGTTCATTGTCGCGACGGTCTGCTGTACATTCGCTACGGTCTGGCGCGTGCGATCGTTCAAATCTTCATTACCCTGCGCAAGCTTGTCGCTACCATCGCGCACGCTCACCACCTGGCTTGATACGTCATTGATTAACCAGCGGCACATCAGCCCCAGTTGTCCTACCGCACGCAAGGTGAGCCCCAGTTCGTCGCTGCGGTTCAGGTGCTGTACGCTGTTGCGCTCACCGGTCGCCACTTTCAACGCCTGGCGCGCCACATTCTCTACCGGACGGACAATCTGCTGCTCAAACATCAGCGTTCCCAGCAGCATCACCACCGCAGCCGCCGCGATCGGTATCCAGCCTGCGGAAGTCGTGACCAGCGTGGCCGCGAGCACAGCAAAAAGCGCCGCCATCACGCTGCGAACGCGCCAGCGCAGCGGCATTGCCGGGAGTTTCCCCAACCAGCCTTTACGTACCACCAGCCCTTTATGAATACGTTTCTTACAGCTTCCGTCATTCAGCGCCCGGTAGAGAGGCTCCACGGTGGCAATCTCTTGTTCCGTGGCTCTGGTGCGGATGGACATATAGCCCGTCACCTGCCCGTGACGCACCATCGGCACTGCGTTAGCACGAACCCAGTAGTGGTCGCCGTTTTTACGTCGGTTTTTGACAATCCCGCTCCACGGCTCGCCCTGTTGCAGGGTGTACCACATATCGGCAAATGCCGCCTTTGGCATATCCGGGTGGCGCACCATATTGTGCGGCTGGCCCGTCAGCGCGTCGAGCTCATAACCGCTCACCTGCACAAACGTGTCGTTAGCGTGTGTAATGTAGCTATGGATGTCTGTGGTAGACATTAAGGTGGTGTCATCATCCAGAGGATATTCATTCTGGCTGACATAGATTGGAGAAGACATCGTGAGCATCCCTTGCAGGTTATTTGAATGTTAATTTTGTGGATTTATGTTTTTTCGGCGGTAAACAATTTATCTTTAGTTGTTAAACTTGATAGAGATCGCAGATTTCACTTAAACCGCACTTTTTGTGAGATTTTATAATTCATTGATTTCAAATACTTTCGCAAAGAAATTACCTGCAAAGCATGATGTGTTAACGCCCACTTAAGTAGCAGCAAATGCCCCACTTTGGTGCGATTGCCTTTTCCCGCGTCTTTTTAAGCTCGCTGCCATGGATAGCGAAATCCCGTTTCGGTTGTATCGGCATGATTAAATATTGTGCAACATAATTTTAACCTGGCGTTTATCCCGATTTTCGTTAAGTCAGCTGAAGTGGCGTAATCCCTGCAATACTTAACGCAGTATCATGTGATACGCGATCCCCGGGAGCACATTTTGAACAGGTTACCTTCCAGCGCCTCGGCTCTTGCCTGTACCGCGCACGCATTGAATCTCATTGAGAAGCGAACGCTTGATCATGAGGAGATGAAACAACTTAACCGAGAGGTCATCGATTACTTTAAAGAGCACGTCAATCCAGGTTTTCTGGAGTATCGCAAATCTGTTACCGCCGGCGGGGATTACGGAGCCGTAGAGTGGCAAGCGGGGAGTCTGAACACGCTTGTCGACACCCAGGGACAGGAGTTTATCGATTGCCTTGGTGGTTTTGGTATCTTCAACGTGGGGCACCGTAATCCAGTTGTGGTTTCCGCCGTACAGAATCAACTTGCGAAACAACCTCTCCATAGCCAGGAACTGCTCGACCCGCTTCGCGCCATGCTCGCGAAAACGCTGGCGGCCTTAACGCCCGGCAAACTGAAGTACAGCTTCTTTAGCAACAGCGGCACGGAATCGGTCGAAGCGGCGATTAAACTCGCCAAAGCGTACCAGTCGCCGCGCGGGAAATTCACCTTTATCGCCACCAGCGGCGCGTTCCACGGTAAATCTTTGGGTGCACTGTCTGCTACCGCTAAATCCACCTTCCGTAAACCGTTTATGCCGCTGCTGCCGGGCTTCCGCCACGTGCCGTTTGGTGACATTAACGCTATGCGCACCGTGCTGAGCGAATGCCGTAAAACCGGTGATGACGTGGCGGCGGTGATCCTGGAGCCGATTCAGGGTGAAGGCGGTGTGATCCTCCCTCCGCAGGGTTATCTGCCTGCCGTGCGTCAGCTGTGCGATGAGTTTGGCGCACTACTGATCCTCGATGAAGTCCAGACCGGGATGGGGCGTACCGGCAAGATGTTTGCCTGCGAGCACGAGAACGTTCAGCCGGATATTCTGTGTCTTGCGAAAGCGCTCGGCGGCGGCGTGATGCCGATTGGCGCGACGGTTGCTACCGAGGAAGTATTCTCTGTGCTGTTCGGAAACCCCTTCCTGCACACCACAACCTTTGGCGGTAATCCGCTGGCCTGTGCAGCGGCGCTGGCGACCATCAACGTGCTGCTGGATCAAAACCTGCCTGCTCAGGCGGAGCAGAAAGGTGACATGCTGCTGGACGGCTTCCGCCAGTTAGGACGGGAATACCCGGATCTGGTTCAGGACGCACGCGGCAAAGGGATGCTGATGGCAATTGAGTTTGTTGATAACGAAATCGGTTATAGCTTCGCAAGCGAGATGTTCCGCCAGCGGGTACTGGTGGCCGGGACGCTCAACAACTCGAAAACCATCCGTGTTGAACCACCGTTGACGCTGACCATTGAGCAGTGTGAGCAGGTGCTGAAAGCGGCGCGTAAAGCGCTGGCAGCGCTGCGGGTGAGCGTGGAAGAAGCGTGATCTGAATTCCCCCTCCCCGTTGGAGGGGGAAAGTTTTTACTCCGGTAACAAACCCACAAAACTGCGTTTTTTGCGCGGCTCTGACATCAACTCCTCGAGCTTATCCACGCACGCCAGATAATGCGGCGTTTGCTTGTGCGCCAGCACCGCCTCTTCGTCTTTATAGGCTTCGTAGATAAAGAACCGGGTTTTCACCCTTGGATCCTGTAATACGTCAAAACGCAGGTTCCCCGGTTCCTGGATCGCCCCTTCATGGTTGGCGCGAAATACTTCCAGAAACTCATCCACCCGTTCAGGCTTGATGTTGATCTCCACTAACGTCACGTTCATTTTGCTTCTCCCTGTTTCTCTTCCTGCCAGAACTGGAACGCTTCCCGAGCGCTCATATTCTCGTGAACCACTTTCTTCACCGCTTTCAGCATCGCCAGCGGCGCGCTGGACTGGAAGATATTGCGTCCCATATCCACACCGGATGCGCCCTGGTCGATAGCCCGCCAGCACATCTCCAGCGCCTCGTGCTCCGGCAGTTTTTTGCCCCCGGCGATGACGATCGGCACCGGGCAGCTGGCGGTCACTTTTTCAAAGCCTTCGTCCACATAATAGGTTTTGACGAACTGCGCCCCCATTTCTGCGGCAATGCGGCTGGCCAGCGAGAAATAGCGTGCGTCGCGCGCCATCTCCTTGCCCACGCCCGTCACTGCCAGCGTCGGCATGCCGTAGCGCGCGCCCGCATCGACAAGCTTGATGATGTTGTTGATCGACTGATGCTCGAACTCGCTGCCGATGTATACCTGCGCCGCCACCGCGCAGACGTTCAGGCGCAGCGCGTCTTCCATCGCTACCGCCACGCACTCGTTGGAGAGCTCACCCAGAATCGAGTTACCGCCGGAGGCGCGCAGCACCACCGGTTTGTTCGTCGCGGCAGGTACGGTGCTCCGCAAGATACCGCGGGTGCACATCAGCACGTCGGTTTCACCAAACAGCGGGGCAATCGAAAGATCGATACGCTCAAGACCGGTAGTCGGCCCCTGGAAATAGCCGTGATCAAAGGCCAGCATCACCGTGCGGTTGCTTTTCGGGTTGAAAATGCGTGCCAGCCTGGACTGCATGCCCCAGTCCAGCGAGCCGCAGCCTTTCAGGGTGAACGGCACGTTCTGCTGCGGCGTGCCAATGCCAAAATCTTTACCGTCTTTGATGTCGTCTAAATCAGCCATTTGCTCCCCCGTCAGAAATCATATTTATTGATGTTCTCTTTGGTGAACACCACACGCTCCGGCAGCAGCACAATGCCGTTGCCCTTCGCTTCATACTGGTAGCCCTGCACGCTGTTCGGCTCGACCTTCAGCGCCCCGATATTTTTTACGTCCACGCTGTCGCCAACGTTAAGATCGCCTTTTTTCAGCAAACGATCGGCGACATTGACCGCAATTTTGCCTTGCTGCACGACATCCCACAGACCGAAGGCTTTCACCGTGCCGCGCTCAACGTACGGACGCATCACGTTCGGCGTACTAAAACCAACGATCGCCACCCCCTCCCGCTTGAGGTTTTCCGCCGCCTGCGCTGCCGCAGGCAACGCGTTGGCATCCGGGGCGATGATCGCATCCAGATCCGGATACGCTTTTAAGATCCCCTCTGCGGTTTGCAGGGATTTGGTGGCATCGTTATAGCCAAACTGTGTGGTGACGATCTGCCACTGAGGATGATCTTTCTCGATTTTGGCTTTCGCCTCTTTCACCCACTGGTTCTGGTCGGTGACGGTAGGGCTGGAGTAGAAGAACGCCACTTTGGCATTCGGTTTCGTCACTTGCTTCGATGCCATCTCCACCAGCAGGCCACCAAGCTGTTCCGGCGTTCCCTGGTTGATGTAAATGCTGCGGCACTCCGGTTTGGTGTCGGAGTCCCAGGTCAGAACTTTTACGCCGCGCTGCATCGCGCGCTTCAGCGCCGGACAAAGGCCATCCGGTGACACGGCGGAGACGATAATCGCGTTATAGCCCTGGTTAACGAAGTTATTGATGAGCTGCACCTGGCCAGAGACGCTTGGCTCGGTCGGGCCATCGTAGGTGACGTCCACACCCAGATCTTTTCCCGCCTCTTTTGCACCGTTGCCGCCGCTGGTGAAGAAACCCACGCCCACCAGTTTCGGGATAAAGGCAATGCGGTCCGCCGCCTGCGCCGATGCGATGCTAAGGGCCATCGCCAGGACTATCAGTTTTGTTTTCATCTTACGCTCCGGGTAGTTTTGTGAAGAGAGATCGCACCCATTCACGGTGCAGACTCAACGAACGTCCCATCACCACCACAACCAACAGCGCCCCTGACAGCGCGCTCGACACCTGGTTGGGGATGCCGACCATCTGTAAACCCTGTTGCAGATACCCCACCAACAGTGCCGCCAGTGCAGTACCGATTACCGAACCTGAACCGCCGTAGATATTGGCCCCGCCAAGTACAGCGGCGGTCAGCGCAGGCATCAGTAAATCGCGCCCTAAATCCGAGCGCGCGGAACCGAAATAGGAGACCATCACCAGCGCGGCAATCGCCGAGGCAACCCCGACCAGACCATACAGCGCGTACGGAATGCCGTTGACCGACAGCGCCGCATAGCGCGCTGCGCGTGGGTTTTGCCCAATCAGAAACAGATGACGGCCAAAGCGCCCGCGATGGGTAATCAGCCAGAAGAAAACGGTGATCGCCGCGAACAGCACCAGCGGAACCGGTAAGCCGAGAAGTGTGAGGTTAGCGAATGCGGTAAAGCTGTCCGGGAAGCCACCGATGCCCTCATAGCCCGTCGCCCCCGCCATACCGGAGAGCAGTAGCGCCCCGCCGCCGTAGAGGTAGAGCGTGCCGAGAGTGATCACCAGTGGGCTAATGCCGGTGTAGTGGATAAGCGCGGCGTTGAATAAACCGCACAGCAGGCCGAGCAGTAAGGTCAGCGGAATTGCCACCGCCATCGGCCACCCCGACTGCATCATCACTCCCAGCGCGATGGCGCACAGGCTAATGGTCGAGCCGAGGGAGATATCGATCCCGCCGCTGATAATCACCAGCGTCAGCGGCAGTGCCACAATGCCAATGCAGATGAAATCGCTGGTGCTGAACAGCAACATATTGATATCCAGCATACGCGGGTTGATGGCACCAAAAAGCAGGATCTCCAGCACCAGTAAAATCAGCAGCGTGCTTTCCCAGTTAAGCTTCATTTACGCCACCTCTTTTTTGCGTTTCGGAAACGGGGTGACGTGCTTTCCCCCTTTGTTTCCCGGCTGGAAACGGCTGTACTTCAGCGCCCGCTGATGGCGCGCCAGCGCCTGGCGCAGACGTCCGTCGAGCACCAGCACGCCAAGTAGCACCAGCCCGGCAATAAAGTCGTTCCACCAGGCCGGGAGCTTAAACAACACCAGCACGGTGTCGATTTGCGTCAGGAAGAAGGCGCCAAGTAACGCGCCAATTAGCGTGCCCGTGCCACCCAAAAGCGAAATACCGCCGAGCACGCAGGCGGCGATAGCTTTCATCTCCAGCCCGCTTCCGGTCTGGTTCGGCACAAAACCGATCTGCGCGGCAAAGACAATCCCGGCACAGGCCGCCAGCATGCCGTTCAGCGTGAAGGCGATCATCCGCGTGCGATTCACCGCCACACCCAGCTGGCGCGCGGCTGCCAGGTTATCGCCTACGGCATAAAAATCACGACCAAAGGCGGTGCGCGAGAGCGTCCACGCCCCTGCCGCCGCGAAAAACAGTACCACCATACCGAGCGGCGATAGACCGAATGCGACAGGTTCAGAGAGGGATTTCAGCTGCGGCGGCAGCCCTTCAATCCACTTTCCGCCCGTCCAGAGCAGCATCGCCCCGCGATACAATCCCAGCGTACCGAGCGTGGCGACAATCGCCGGGATGCGTAGCCCGACAACCAGTAAACCGTTAAATGCCCCTGCCAGTGCGCCAATGGTCAGCGCAAACAGCATCGCCACCGGCAGGCTGTAACCGCTGTTGAGCGCCACCCCCACGGCAATGGCGCACAACCCCACCGTCGATCCCACAGAGACATCAATATTGCGGGTCAGCATCACCATCGCCGCGCCCAGTGCCAGCAGGATCAGAATTTGCGAACTGGCGAAGATCATTCCCAGCGTCTGAAAACTGAAATAGGCCGGGTTAAGGGCCACCAGCACGGCAAACAGCGCCAGGATCGCCAGCAGCGCGCTGAGCTCACGGTTTCTCAGTAACATCTTCATGATTGTCCTCCGAAGGCCAGCGACATCATTCTGTCGAGGCTGACGGCGTGGCGTGGCAGCTCCCCGCTGAGCATCCCCTGGTGCATTACCAGCACACGGTCAGCCAGCCCAGGGAATTCATCGAGATCGCTTGAGATCATCAGCACCGCGACGTTTTGCGCGGCAACGCTTTTTATCAGCTGGTAGATGTCTGCTCGCGCCGACACATCCACGCCGCGCGTGGGTTCATCCACAATCAGCAGCAGTGGGTTGGCTTCCAGACAGCGTGCTAGCAAGACCTTTTGCTGGTTACCGCCAGAGAGCGTCCGCACGGTCTGGTCTGCATCATTGAGTTTGATCCCCAGCGCCCGGTGATAACGCTCCACCACCGCCGCTTCGCGCTTGCGCTGCTGCCAGATTGACGGTTCATTCAGGGCGACCGTGTTCCAGCGAACGGGCGCATCCAGGAACAACCCGGAAACCTGCCGGTCTTCCGGCAGATACACCAGCCCCTTATCCAGTCGCGAAAATACCGACTCGCTGCTGATATCCTGGTTTTCTAGCCAGACACGCCCTGCGCGCACCGGGCGCAGGCCATAGAGGGTTTCGGCAAACTCGGTACGCCCGGAGCCCACCAGCCCGGCAAGGCCGACAATTTCCCCGGCGTAAATCTCAAGGCTGAGGTCGATAAACCCTTCCCCGGTCAGTGTTTCAACACGCAGCACCGGAAAATCCTGTGCCTGCGTGCGCCGGTTGCCCGGCAGCGCCAGCCACAGCTTTTGGGTGTCGCTTAATTCTTTATCGCGGCTAACCGGCGTCATCGCACCAATGAGGGCGTTATCGTCGTAGTGCGCCGTTTCACCGCTGAGCACAATGGCACCGTCGCGCATCACTGAAACATAACTCGCCAGCTGGCGGATCTCCGGCAATTTATGCGAGATAAACACAATGCCAACGCCCAGCTCCTGCAACGCACGGATCTGGCGAAACAGCCGCTCGGTTTCCCCTGGTGTTAGCGAAGCCGTTGGCTCATCCAGGATCAGGATCGTCGCATTGCGCATTAGCCCGCGCAGGATCTCCACCATCTGTTGATCCGCCACCTCCAGAGTGCTGGCAGTGGCATCCAGATTAAGCTGGCACTGCAACTGGCGAAGTTTCTCCGCCAGGCGTTTATCCAGATCGCGTTCACGCGGCAGGCGAAAAAGGATGTTTTCCCGCACCGTCAGGTTGGGAAACAGCAATGGCTCCTGCGGCACCAGATAAATGCCGAGCTTGTGTGCCTGCGCTGGGGTAAGCCGCGCAAATGACTGTCCGGATACCGAAAGTTCACCGCTGTCCGGCGTCTCCACCCCGGCAATGATCTTCATCAGCGTCGATTTCCCCGCGCCATTACCGCCCATCAGCGCATGCACCTGACCCGCAAACAGCGTGAAATCAATGCCTTTTAAGACCGGCACGCCGGAGAATTGCTTGCAGATATCACGCGCTTCGAGAAGTAAGGTCATCATCGCCCCGCCATTGAACAAATGATTTTTAGATTTAATAATGTTCAAAAGCGTAGACGGTGAACTATATTTACAACCGTGCAGGGATCACAGTTTTATTGATTAAGATCCAGATAAACCCGAAACAAACTAAAAGATCCGTTTTGCCGCGCGGCTCACACTTTCCACCCGCGTCATCACGAACATATGATCTAAATTTTTATAAGAGTTCAATTATGAGCGATAAACGCACTGCGGAAGAAGGTCGGTTTGCCGGGCTGGCGCTGGCGGAAGAGGAGCTGGTGGCTCGCGTGGCGTGGTGTTACTACCACGATGGATTGACCCAGAACGATATTGGCGAACGGCTCGGATTGCCGCGTCTGAAGATCTCGCGCCTGCTGGAAAAGGGCCGCCAGTCCGGAGTGATACGCGTGCAGATCAACTCTCGTTATGAGGGCTGTCTGGCGCTGGAAACCGAATTGCAGCAGCGTTTTGGGCTCAAGCTGGTGCGCGTGATGCCTGCCCTGAATACGCCGCCAATGAACGTCCGACTGGGCATTGGTGCCGCGCAGTCGCTGATGGGCGTGCTGGAACCCGGACAGCTTTTAGCGGTGGGATTTGGTGAAACCACCATGAGCAGCCTGCAGCACTTAAGCGGTTTTATTAGCTCGCAGCAGATCCGTCTGGTGACGCTCTCCGGTGGTGTCGGGCCGTATATGACCGGCATCGGCCAGCTCGATGCGGCCTGTAGCGTCAGCATGATCCCTGCCCCGCTTCGCGTTTCATCCGCTTCTGTTGCCGGGATCTTAAAACGCGAAACCAGCGTGCGGGACGTGATCCTCGCCGCAAAGGCGGCTGATGTAGCAGTGGTGGGAATTGGTTCCGTGAACCAGCGCCGTGACGCGACGATCTTGCGCTCTGGCTATATCAGCGAAGGCGAACAGCTGATGTATGCCCGCAAAGGCGCGGTGGGGGACATTCTCGGTTACTTCCTGAATGCCGAAGGGGAATGCGTCGAGGAGCTGGAGATCCATAAAGAATTACTGGGCGTCACGCTCGATGAACTGGCGCAGTTGCCCACCATCGTTGGCGTGGCCGGAGGTGAAGAGAAAGCCGATGCGATTTATGCCGCACTGAAAGGTCGCCGTATCAATGGCCTGGTGACGGAAGAGACGACAGCCCGCGCGGTGCTGGCTCTGGCCGGATAAGAGCAGCCCTGCGCCTGACACGAGGCAAGCTCATGAGTTACCTTTTAGCGTTAGATGCAGGGACAGGCAGCGTTCGCGCCGTTATTTTTGATTTGCAGGGCAACCAGATTGCCGTCGGCCAGGCCGAGTGGAAACACCTGAGCGTGGAGAACGTGCCGGGCTCGATGGAATTTGACCTCGCCACCAACTGGCAGCTCACCTGCCAATGCATTCGCCAGGCGCTGGAGCGCGCGCGACTGAGCGCGGCGGATATTCAGTCCGTTGCCTGCTGCTCCATGCGCGAGGGAATAGTTCTGTATGATCGCAACGGCGAAGCCATCTGGGCCTGCGCTAATGTCGACGCCCGCGCCAGCCGCGAGGTGGCTGAACTCAAAGAGATCCACGACGACCGTTTTGAATCCGAAGTGTATGACGTCTCCGGCCAGACCCTGGCCCTGAGCGCCATGCCGCGCCTGCTGTGGCTGGCGCACCATCGTCCGGATATCTACCGCAAAGCGGCGACCATCACCATGATCAGCGACTGGCTGGCGGCGAAGCTCTCCGGCGAGCTGGCGGTAGATCCGTCGAACGCGGGCACGACCGGCATGTTGGATCTGTTCTCCCGTGACTGGCGACCCGCACTGCTGGACATGGCCGGGCTACGCGCCGATATCCTCTCCCCGGTAAAAGAAACCGGCACCGTGCTGGGCGCGATCGCCAAAGCCGCCGCACAGCAGAGCGGTCTGCGCGAAGGGACGCCGGTGGTGATGGGCGGTGGTGACGTGCAGCTTGGGTGTCTGGGGCTGGGCGTGGTGCGCGCCGGGCAAACGGCAGTGTTAGGCGGGACGTTCTGGCAACAGGTGGTCAACCTGCCGCAGGTACGAACCGATCCTGAGATGAATATCCGCGTAAACCCACACGTTATTCCTGGCATGGTTCAGGCGGAGTCAATCAGCTTCTTCACCGGGCTTACTATGCGCTGGTTCCGTGATGCCTTCTGCGCAGAGGAAAAACTGATTGCCGAGCGGATGGGCATGGATACCTACACCCTGCTGGAAGAGATGGCCAGCCGCGTGCCTGCGGGCTCACATGGGGTGATGCCGATCTTCTCCGATGCCATGCATTTTAAGCAGTGGTATCACGCTGCGCCGTCGTTTATTAACCTCTCTATCGACCCGGAAAAGTGCAACAAGGCGACGCTGTTCCGTGCGCTGGAAGAGAACGCCGCAATTGTTTCGGCCTGCAATCTGGCACAGATTTCGCGTTTTTCCGGCGTGACGTTTGAGAGCCTCGTCTTCGCCGGTGGGGGAGCGAAAGGTGCCTTGTGGAGCCAGATTTTAAGCGACGTCACCGGGCTGCCGGTACGCGTTCCGGAAGTGAAAGAGGCCACCGCACTGGGCTGTGCGATTGCGGCCGGAACGGGGGCGGGACTGTTTGCAGATATGGCCTCAACGGGCGAGCGGCTGGTGAAGTGGAGCCGGGAGTTTACGCCGAACCCGGAACACCGCGACTTGTACGACGGCATGATGCAGAAGTGGCAGGCGGTGTATGCCGACCAGCTTGGGCTGGTGGACAGCGGGCTGACGACGTCGATGTGGCAGGCTCCGGGGCTGGTGCGCTCCCCCTCCCCCCGGCCCTCTCCCTGAGGGAGAGGGAGATTAAGTTTTGTAGCCCCGGTAAGCGCAGCGCCACCGGGGAAGTTCTTTGAGTTCTATCACAATCATTTGATCCCGCTTTTACCTTTCTGCTGACGCTGGCTAAATTAGTAACTCATCCGACCACATAACAATAATTTTACACTGGAAGACACTATGAGCCGCTACCCGTCGCTATTCGCCCCCCTTGATCTGGGGTTCACAACGCTCAAAAACCGCGTGTTAATGGGCTCTATGCACACCGGTCTGGAAGAGCATCCGGACGGGGCTGAACGTCTCGCGGCCTTCTACGCCGAGCGTGCCCGGCACGGGGTGGCGCTGATTGTTACTGGTGGCGTCGCGCCTGCGCCTTCCGGCGTCGGCATGGAGGGCGGTGCGGTGTTGAACGATGTGTCACAGCTGCCTCACCACCGCATTGTGACCGATGCGGTGCACAATGAAGGCGGGAAAATCGCCCTGCAAATCCTGCATACCGGCCGCTACAGCTATCAACCGAATCTGGTCGCACCCTCGGCGATTCAGGCTCCCATTAACCGCTTCAAACCGCATGCCCTCAGCCACGACGAGATCCTGGCGCTGATTGATGACTTTGCCCGCTGCGCCGCGCTGGCACGTGAAGCGGGCTACGATGGCGTCGAGGTGATGGGTTCAGAAGGCTACCTGATTAACGAATTCCTCGCCGCCCGCACTAACCACCGTGACGACGAATGGGGTGGCGATTATGCCCGCCGCATGCGCTTTGCGGTGGAAGTGGTGCGCGCCGTGCGTGAACGTGCGGGCGCTGATTTTATTATCGTCTTCCGCCTGTCGATGCTCGATCTGGTGGAGGGCGGTGGAACATTAGACGAAACCGTGCAACTGGCACAGGCGATTGAAGCCGCAGGTGCAACCATCATTAACACCGGCATCGGCTGGCACGAAGCCCGCATTCCGACCATCGCCACGCCGGTACCGCGCGCGGCATTCAGCTGGGTGACGCGCAAGCTGAAAGGAAAAGTCTCTATTCCGCTGGTGACCACCAACCGTATTAACGATCCGCAGGTAGCGGACGATGTTATTTCACGCGGTGATGCCGATATGGTGTCGATGGCACGTCCGTTCCTGGCCGATGCCGAACTGCTGTCCAAAGCGCAGAGCGGCCGCGCGGATGAGATCAACACCTGCATCGGCTGTAACCAGGCGTGTCTGGATCAGATCTTCGTCGGCAAAGTCACCTCTTGTCTCGTCAACCCACGCGCCTGCCACGAAACCAAAATGCCCGTCGTACCGGTGGTCAACCAAAAACGCCTCGCCGTGGTCGGCGCGGGTCCGGCAGGGCTGGCATTCGCGGTGAATGCCGCCTCACGGGGACATAGCGTGACGCTGTTTGATGCCGCAACGGAGATCGGCGGACAGTTTAATATCGCCAAACAGATCCCCGGCAAAGAGGAGTTCTATGAAACTCTGCGCTACTACCGCCGGATGATCGAACTCACAGGGGTCGATCTGCGTCTTAACCAGTTTGTGAAGGCAGACGATCTGATGGATTTTGACGAAGTGATCCTGGCGAGCGGGATCGCCCCGCGTACACCGGCGATCGAGGGCGTCGATCATCCGAAAGTGTTGAGCTACCTGGATGTATTGCGTGACAAAGTACCGGTCGGCGAAAAGGTAGCGATTATCGGCTGCGGCGGGATCGGTTTTGATACCGCGATGTATTTAAGCCAGCCGGGAGAAGCAACCAGCCAGAATATTGCCGAGTTTTGCGTGGAATGGGGCATCGACACCAGCCTGAATCAGTCCGGTGGGTTACGCCCTGAAGGGCAGCAACTCCCCAAAAGCCCGCGTCAGATCGTGATGTTGCAGCGTAAAGCCAGCAAACCAGGCGAAGGGCTGGGCAAAACCACCGGCTGGATCCATCGCGCCACCCTGCTCTCTCGCGGCGTGAAGATGATCCCGGCGGTCACTTATCAGAAGATCGATGATGAGGGGCTGCACGTGCTGATCGGCGGTGAACCGCAGCTGCTGCAGGTTGATCATGTGATTTTATGTGCCGGGCAGGAACCGAAGCGCGATCTGGCCGATCCGCTGCGTGAAGCGGGCAAAACGGTGCATTTGATTGGCGGATGTGATGTGGCGATGGAGCTGGATGCACGGCGCGCAATTGCGCAGGGCACCCAGCTGGCACTGAAGATTTAGCGACGACGACCCAGCTTCACGGATTTCAGCACCACGAATTTGTTGTTGGTGGCAATCGTGGTGCAGTTACCGAAAATCTTCTTCAGCTTGTGGAAGTAGTCCAGATGGCGGTTCGCTACGATGTACAGCTCGCCGTTAATTTTCAGGCAACGGCGCGCGTGGTGGAACATCTCCCAGGCGACGTTGTCCGTCAGGGCGTGCTTCTGGTGGAACGGCGGGTTACACAGAACGGCATTGAAGCGGAAAGGCTCCACACCCGACAGCGCGTTGTTGATCATAAACTCGCAGCGATCCAGCGCCTCTGGCATGTTGGTTTCTACGTTCAGACGACTGGAAGCCACCGCCATTGGCGATTCATCGCTGAACACCACGCTGGCTTGCGGGTTTTTCGCCAGCAGCGTCAGGCCAATTACGCCGTTACCGCAGCCCAGGTCTACAATTTCGCCTTCCAGATTTTCCGGCAGATGTTCGATAAAGAAACGCGCCCCGATATCCAGACCGGTGCGGGAGAAGACGTTCGCGTGGTTGTAGATAGTCCAGTCGGTTCCTTCCAGCTTCCAGCTCAGCGTCTCTGGCGCATCAGCCAGCTCCGGTGCACTGAAGGTACAGTTGATCAGACGCGCTTTTTTCCACGCCAGCGTGGTCGTGGTTGGGCCAAGCACTTTCTCAAACAGCTCCAGCGTCGAGGTGTGAATATCACGCGCTTTGGCCCCCGCAATGATGCGGGTTTCTGGCGTGACGACTTTACGCAGCGCACGCAGTTGTTGCTCAAGCAACGCCATGGTTTTGGGTACTTTAATCAGCACCACGCCAGGTGCCTGCGGGTAGTCCGCAGTGCTGTCGAGGAACTTCACGCTGGATTCTTCGATGTCGTTATGACGCAGGTTCTCACGCGTCGCCAGCTCGCTTAAATAGGAATCACCGATGCTGTATGGCGTATGTTCCGCCAGCGCACAGCCCAGCGCGCCAAACGCATCATTCAGGATCAAAACCGGGCCGCTGATTTCAGTGTCATCCAACTGCTGCAGCAGATATTCATCTGCCGCTTCCCACGCCTGAAGTGGGTTAACGTCGTCCGTTTCCGGGAAACGTTTAAGGTTGAGTGAACGGAAACCGTTGTCTAAGTGGCTCATCGGCCCTCCTGAATGGTAAAATTTGGCGTATCCCTGAAAAGGGTGCGTGAGTATACCGTTTTATTGTCGATTTGGGGCGTTGATGAACCAACTTACTTATCTCCAGGGCTACCCGGAGCATTTACTTTCTCAGGTTCGCAGCCTGATTGCCGGGCAGAAGCTCGGCGCGGTGCTGGAAAAACGCTACCCCGGGACCCACGATTTCACGACCGACAAAGCCCTCTGGCAGTATACGCAGGATCTGAAAAGCCGGTATCTGAAGAGCGCGCCGCCGATCAACAAGGTAATGTACGATAACAAGATCCACGTGCTGAAAAACGCGCTTGGTCTGCATACCGCCATCTCCCGCGTGCAGGGCGGCAAGCTGAAAGCCAAAGCGGAGATCCGGGTTGCGACCGTATTTCGTAACGCGCCGGAAGCGTTCCTGCGAATGATCGTGGTGCACGAACTGGCGCATCTGAAAGAGAAAGAGCACGACAAAGCCTTCTATTCCCTGTGCTGCCACATGGAGCCGCAGTACCATCAGCTGGAGTTTGATACCCGTTTGTGGCTTACGCATTTATCGTTAAAGGGTAATGCGCAGTAGCGCACGCGAATTGTCATGATGACGTGCTACAGTGGCTAAAGGTTCCCAGCTACGGAGTACGTAAACGTTTATGATACGTTTCGCAGTCATTGGAACGAACTGGATCACACGCCAGTTCGTCGACGCCGCCCACGAAACCGGCAAATATAAACTCACCGCAGTCTATTCCCGCAGCCTCGAGCAGGCGCAGACCTTCGCGAACGATTACCTGGTCGAACATCTGTTCACCTCGCTCGACGAGATGGCGCAAAGCGATGCCATTGACGCGGTCTATATTGCCAGCCCGAACTCCCTGCACTTCCCGCAAACCAGGCTGTTCCTCAGCCATAAAAAGCATGTGATTTGCGAGAAGCCGCTGGCCTCGAATATTCAGGAAGTGGAAGCCGCCATTGCGCTTGCCCGCGAAAACCAGGTGGTGCTGTTCGAAGCGTTCAAAACCGCCAGCCTGCCGAACTTCCTGCTGTTGCAGCAGTCCCTGCCGAAAATTGGCAAAGTGCGTAAAGCCTTTATTAACTACTGCCAGTACTCATCTCGCTATCAGCGTTACCTCGACGGCGAGAACCCGAACACCTTCAACCCGGCCTTCTCTAACGGCTCGATTATGGATATCGGTTTCTACTGCCTGGCTTCCGCCGTGGCACTGTGGGGCGAGCCACACAGCGTCAGTGCACAAGCCAGCCTGCTGGAAAGCGGCGTAGATGCGCACGGCGTAGTGACGCTGGATTACGGGGATTTCAGCGTCACGCTGCAACATTCAAAAGTGAGTGATTCTGTGCTGCCAAGTGAAATTCAGGGTGAAGCGGGATCGCTGGTTATCGAAAAAATTTCTGAGTGTCAGAGGCTGAGCTTTGTCCCGCGCGGCGGTAAAGCGCAAGAGCTGACGCAGCCTCAGCATATTAACACTATGCTCTATGAGGCAGAGGTCTTTGCCCGTCTGGTCGAAGACAACGAAGTGAACCACCCTGGACTCGCGGTCAGTCGCACCACGGCGAAACTGCAAACGGAGATCCGCCGTCAGACTGGCGTGGTCTTCCCGGCAGATGACGTGAGCGCAGAAGCTATCGCGTAAAGCTGTGTAATGAAACCCTGTCAACCATTGACGAAACCGATGGTCTGACATATTTTGTTACCCGCAAAGGGGAGTAACTTCCTTGCCGGTGGATCGTCATTACGATGCGTGCAATACCGCATCCGGTCGCCGGGCAACCCTCGTGGTTGTAAGTGAGACCTTGCCGGAAGGCGAGGTCTATGCATAAAAAGCTAACGGCTATCGTCTTCTGACCATAGCCGTTTTTGTTTTTTTATGTGTAAGGAAAATAGTATGCATTCTGTCGGCACTCCAATGTTGTGGGGCGGATTCGCGGTTGTCGTGCTCATCATGCTGGCGATCGACCTCTTTTTGCAGGGGCGTCGTGGCGAACACGGCATGACCATGAAACAGGCTGCCGTCTGGTCGCTGGTGTGGGTTACCCTCTCCCTGCTCTTCTGTGCTGCCTTTTGGTGGTATCTGGCCTCGACTGAAGGCCGTGCGGTGGCAGATCCTCAAGCGCTCGCCTTCCTCACCGGTTATCTGATTGAAAAAGCCCTGGCGGTTGATAACGTCTTCGTCTGGCTGATGCTGTTCAGCTACTTTGCCGTGCCTGCAGCCCTGCAGCGCCGCGTGCTGGTCTATGGCGTGCTGGGCGCGATCGTTCTGCGTACCATCATGATCTTCGCCGGTAGCTGGCTGATTACGCAGTTTGAATGGCTGCTGTATGTCTTCGGTGCGTTCCTGCTGTTCACCGGGGTCAAAATGGCTCTGGCAAAAGAAGATGGCTCAGCGATTGGCGATCGCCCGCTGGTGAAGTGGATCCGTGGTCATCTGCGCATGACCGACAAGATCGAGAGTGAGCATTTCTTTGTACGTAAGAACGGCCTGCTGTTTGCCACCCCGCTGCTGCTGGTGCTGATTCTGGTGGAGCTGAGTGACGTGATTTTCGCGGTAGACAGTATCCCGGCTATCTTCGCCGTGACCACTGACCCGTTTATCGTTCTGACCTCTAACCTGTTCGCCATTCTTGGCCTGCGTGCCATGTACTTCCTGCTGGCGGGCGCGGCGGAGCGCTTCTCAATGCTGAAGTACGGCCTGTCGGTGATCCTGGTATTTATCGGTATCAAGATGCTGATTGTCGATTTCTACCATATCCCGATCGCCATTTCGCTCGGCGTGGTGTTTGGCATTCTGAACGTGACGCTGATTATCAATACCTGGGTTAACCGCCAGCACGATAGAAAGCAGCAGGTTTAGTGTGTTTTGCCCGGTAGCGCTGCGCTTACCGGGCATTCTCGTTAACTAATAGTTAAAAAACATGACGCAACACGTAAAATCCAGCATTTTACGCTTCCCTCCAGATGCGGTTTCCCTATACTCAACCAGGCAAACATTTACTTACATCTGGACATAAATGTGACTTAGAGCACATCCAGGATGGAACACAATCTCACTCAGGAATTATGTATGAGCACACAATCAACTGGGCTTTTTGCGCGCCTGGCGCAGGGGAGTCTTGTAAAACAAATTCTGACAGGACTGGTACTGGGTATTCTGCTGGCGATGGTGTCAAAGCCTGCAGCAGAAGCAACGGGATTACTTGGTACGCTTTTCGTTGGCGCACTGAAAGCCGTCGCGCCGGTACTGGTTCTTATGCTGGTTATGGCGTCGATTGCCAACCATCAGCACGGACAAAAAACCAACATTCGCCCTATTCTGTTCCTGTATCTTCTGGGTACCTTCTCTGCTGCATTAACAGCCGTTGTGTTTAGCTTCCTCTTCCCGTCCACGCTGCATCTGACCAGCGCCGCTGGCGATATCACACCGCCATCCGGGATTGTGGAAGTGCTGCGCGGTCTGCTGATGAGCATGGTATCCAACCCAATCACGGCGCTGATGAGCGGAAACTACATCGGCATCCTGGTCTGGGCGATTGGTCTGGGCTTTGCGCTGCGTCACGGTAACGACACCACCAAAAATCTGGTCAACGATATGTCCAACGCCGTGACCTTCATGGTGAAACTGGTGATTCGTTTTGCGCCAATCGGGATCTTCGGTCTGGTCTCCTCCACGCTCGCAACCACCGGCTTTGACGCGCTGTGGGGCTACGCGCAGCTGCTGGTCGTTCTGGTTGGCTGTATGCTGCTGGTGGCACTGGTGATCAACCCGCTGCTGGTGTTCTGGCAGATCCGCCGCAACCCGTATCCGCTGGTACTGACCTGTCTGCGTGAAAGCGGCGTCTACGCCTTCTTCACCCGTAGTTCGGCAGCGAACATCCCGGTGAACATGGCGCTGGCGGAGAAACTGAACCTGGATCGCGATACCTATTCCGTATCAATCCCACTGGGCGCCACCGTGAACATGGCGGGTGCGGCCATCACCATCACCGTCCTGACGCTGGCGGCGGTGAATACGCTGGGTATTCCGGTGGATCTGCCAACCGCACTGCTGTTGAGCGTGGTGGCGTCGCTGTGTGCCTGTGGCGCATCCGGCGTGGCGGGCGGTTCACTGCTGTTGATCCCGCTGGCCTGTAATATGTTCGGTATCCCGAATGAGATTGCCATGCAGGTTGTGGCCGTCGGCTTTATTATCGGCGTGCTGCAGGACTCCTGCGAAACCGCGCTGAACTCCTCTACCGACGTGCTGTTCACCGCAGCGGCCTGTCAGGCGGAAGACGCGCGTTTAGCGAAGAACGCCCTGCGAGGTTAACAGCAAAACGGCAACCCTGAGGTTGCCGTTTTTAGTGTTTGTACCCTCTCCCCGTGGGAGAGGGCCAGGGTGAGGGCACCAGCCCGCACTCTACTTACAGCGTCACACCACTCTTAAAGATCGCCAGCTCGCGGAAATCATTCTTCTCGTTGCAGGTCTGCTTGCCGTTGGCAAATTCTACGATTGTATCCACAAACTCCGTCAGCAATGACGACATCGCTTTGCCGTGAATGAGCTGACCGGCATCAAAGTCGATCCAGTGCTTTTTCTTTGCTGCCAGCTCGCTGTTGGTGGCGATTTTCACTGTTGGCACAAAACCACCGTATGGCGTACCTCGGCCCGTACTGAACAGCACCATATGACAGCCAGCCCCGGCCAGCGCACTGGTTGCCACGGCATCGTTACCCGGTGCACTCAGCAGGTTTAGGCCGTGCGTTTTCAGCCGCTCACCGTAACGCAGAACGTCCACCACCTGGCTGGCCCCCGCTTTCTGGGTGCAGCCGAGAGATTTTTCTTCCAGCGTGGTGATACCACCCGCTTTGTTACCCGGCGACGGGTTCTCATAAATCGGCTGGTTGTGGGCGATGAAGTACTGTTTAAAGTCATTCACCATGGTGACGGTTTTTTCAAACGTCTCTTCGTCACGGCAGTGGCTCATCAAAATACGTTCCGCACCGAACATTTCCGGCACTTCTGTCAGTACCGTCGTGCCGCCGTTGGCGATCACGTAATCCGAGAAGCGGCCCAGCATCGGATTAGCGGTGATACCAGACAGGCCATCAGACCCGCCGCACTCCAGACCAAACTTCAGCTCGCTCAACTTGCCCGGCTCGCGTTTGTCGTGGCGCATCACCTCATACAGCTGGTGGAGTTGCTCAATACCCGCTTCCACTTCGTCATCCTGGTGCTGGCATACCATAAAATGTACGCGCTCAGGGTCAAACACGCCCAGCGTCTCACGGAAGGCATCGACCTGATTGTTTTCGCACCCCAGACCGATCACCAGCACCGCACCGGCATTCGGATGGCGCACCATATTTTGCAGCATGGTGCGCGTGTTGATATGGTCGTCGCCGAGCTGTGAGCAGCCGTAAGTATGGCTGAATAGATGTACGCCATCGGTGCCTTCAGCATTATTGGTCTCTTTCAGAAAGCGGGTCTGAATTTGACGTGCAATCCCATTCACGCAACCGACGGTAGGGAGGATCCACAGCTCATTGCGGATCCCCACTTCACCACTGGTGCGACGGTAGATCTGCACTTCACGATCCGCCGCCTGACTCTCTTTCGCGGGTAAATCAGGTTGATAGCTGTACTCGTCCAGATCGCTCAGATTAGTACGGGTATTGTGAGAATGAATGTATTCACCCGGCACAATATCCGCGAGCGCATGACCAATCGGCAAACCATACTTCACCACGTTCTCCCCTTTAGCGATGGGGGTCAGGGCAAATTTATGTCCGCGTCCAATGGCCTGGCGTAACGTGACCGACTGATTATCAAAAGTGACTTTCGTCCCCTCGGTCAGATCTGCCAGCGCTACGGCAACGTTATCCAGCGAATGGATTTTGATGTATTGCATATCAACCTCAAACAGCCTTAGTTCAGTTCAATGGCGAAGTAGTCACGCGCATTGTTAAAGCAGATGTTTCTCACCATTTCACCCAGCAACTGGATATCTGCCGGCGCTTCGCCTGCGTGAACCCAGCGACCAATCATCTGGCACAGAATGCGGCGGAAATATTCATGACGGGTATAGGAGAGGAAGCTGCGGCTGTCGGTCAGCATGCCAACAAAGCGGCTTAACAGGCCAAGCTGCGCCAGCTGCGTCATCTGACGCTCCATGCCGTCTTTCTGGTCGTTGAACCACCAGCCGGAGCCGAACTGCATCTTGCCCGGCATCCCTTCCCCCTGGAAGTTGCCGACCATGGTGCCCAACACTTCGTTATCGCGCGGGTTCAGGCAGTAGAGAATGGTTTTTGGCAGCAGGTTTTGTTCGTTCTGCTTGCTCAGCAACTTAGACAGCTCTTCTGCCAGCGGACGATCGTTGATGGAGTCGAAGCCCACATCCGCGCCCAGCAGCTTGAACTGGCGCTGGTTATTATTACGCAGTGCACCAATGTGGTACTGCTGTACCCAGCCGCGACGGGCATATTCTGCGCCGAGGAATACCAGTACCGCCGTTTTGAACTGAGCAACCTGGTGTTCGTTCAGGGATTCACCGGACAAGCGACGTGCCAGGATGCTATCCAGCTCGGCTTCGTTTGATTCTGCAAACAGCACGACGTCCAGCGCGTGGTCAGAGACTTTACAGCCGTGCGCGGCAAAGTGGTCCAGACGTTTGGTCAGCGCGGTTTGCAGGTCTGCGAAACGACGAATGTCGGTATCAGAGACTTCCGCCAGCTTCGCCATGTAGTCGTTGAAGGTAGCCTGCTCGATGTTGAAGGCTTTATCCGGACGCCAGCTTGGCAGCACTTTGATATCAAACGCGGTGTCTTTGGCGATCGCGGCGTGGTGCTCCAGAGAGTCAATCGGATCGTCGGTCGTACCCACCATCTTCACATTCATCTGCTTCATGATACCGCGCGCAGAAAATTGCTCCTGCGCCAGCAGCGTGTTGCACTGATTCCAGATTTCATCCGCCGTTGTCGGGGAAAGCAGCTTACCCGTAATGCCAAATGGACGACGCAGTTCAAGGTGCGTCCAGTGATATAGCGGGTTGCCGATGGTATGCGGAACCGTCGCTGCCCATGCGTCAAACTTCTCACGGTCAGTCGCATCGCCAGTACACAGACGTTCAGCCACACCATTGGTACGCATCGCGCGCCATTTGTAGTGGTCACCTTTCAGCCAGATGTCATACAGATTTTTGAAACGGTAATTTTCGGCAACCTGCTGCGGGGGCAAATGGCAGTGGTAGTCGAAAATTGGCTGGTCTTTGGCGTAGTCGTGGTACAGGCGGCGGGCAAATTCAGTATCTAACAGAAAATCTTCGGTCATAAACGGCGTCATTATCGTCTTCCTCGTAACGGGAGCGTCAGAAAGCGTATGTTCATATGCTGCAAAGTTATCACACCAATTTCCATCAACCGAAGCTTTTTTCGTGAGTGAGATCAATAAACGTCAACAAATAAATTACCCCAAATGAAGTAAACCCCTCTCCAGGCCGCACCATAACTGGCTTTGCGCGCAACGGATAATGTCCCTACAAAGAATCATACATTTGTGATGTCACTCACCTTTTGAAGTTGTATGACAAGTTATCTTTTTCGCCGTCGCAAACACTCAGCCGACGGAATGCATTACCGATGTGAGGGGCATCGGGTTTAACGGTACGGATACCGACTTATGCACGCTTACTTATGGCAAGGTTCGGGCCGTTCCGGGACATTCTCCCGGTTACGCCCCTCCCGTTACACAACTGCTCCCGGAAACGGTTGAGACGTTGCCGTGCTCTGGCGCGGAAATAACATAAAGATGAGGTTTTAGATGCGTAAAATTAAAGGGTTACGTTGGTATATGATCGCACTGGTGACGTTAGGCACCGTGCTGGGCTACCTGACGCGTAACACCGTGGCAGCTGCAGCGCCAACGTTGATGGAAGAGCTGCATATCTCCACGCAGCAATACTCCTACATCATTGCCGCCTATTCCGCGGCTTATACCATCATGCAGCCTGTTGCTGGCTATGTGCTGGATATTCTCGGTACCAAAATCGGTTATGCCTTCTTCGCTATCGCCTGGGCGGTGTTCTGCGGTGCAACCGCGCTAGCTGGCAGTTGGGGCGGTTTGGCAGTAGCGCGTGGTGCGGTCGGTGCGGCAGAAGCCGCGATGATCCCCGCTGGGCTGAAAGCCAGCTCCGAGTGGTTCCCGGCGAAAGAGCGTTCCATTGCAGTCGGTTACTTCAACGTGGGCTCGTCCATCGGTGCGATGATTGCGCCACCGCTGGTGGTGTGGGCTATCGTGATGCACAGCTGGCAAATGGCGTTCATCATTTCTGGCGTGCTGAGTTTTGCCTGGGCAATGGCGTGGCTGGTTTTCTATAAGCATCCGCGCGATCAGAAAAAACTGTCTGAAGAAGAGCGTGACTACATTATTGGTGGTCAGGAAGCGCAGCATCAGACCAACAACGGCAAAAAAATGTCTGTCTGGCAGATCCTGGGCACCCGTCAGTTCTGGGGTATCGCCCTGCCGCGTTTCCTGGCTGAACCGGCCTGGGGGACCTTTAACGCGTGGATCCCGCTGTTCATGTTCAAAGTCTACGGCTTTAACCTGAAAGAGATCGCGATGTTCGCCTGGATGCCGATGCTGTTTGCTGACCTGGGCTGTATCGTGGGGGGTTACCTGCCACCGCTGTTCCAGCGCTGGTTTGGCGTGAACCTGATTGTTTCCCGTAAAATGGTCGTGACCATGGGTGCGCTGCTGATGATTGGCCCGGGCATGATCGGTCTGTTCACCAGCCCATATGTGGCTATCGCCCTGCTGTGCATTGGTGGTTTTGCTCACCAGTCACTGTCCGGTGCGCTGATTACGCTTTCCTCTGACGTCTTCGGTCGTAACGAAGTCGCTACAGCAAACGGCCTGACCGGTATGGCAGCCTGGACCGCAAGTACGATGTTCGCACTGGTGGTGGGTGCGCTGGCAGATACCATCGGCTTCAGCCCGCTGTTCGCCGTACTGGCTATTTTCGACCTGATGGGTGCGGTGGTTATCTGGACGGTGCTGAAAAGTAAGTCAGCCGAGGAGCTGGCGAAAGAGTCCCTTGGGAATCCGGCAACACAAAGTTAGTAAAAAATCTCACATCAAAGAAGCCGCCTTCGGGCGGCTTTTTTCATGGCGAAATCTGGAGACTGGCACGTAAAAGTGGTATAACAAATCATCCGCCGTACCCTGCCTGGAGCGCATATGGAAATCACCGAACCACGTCGTTTATATCAGCAACTTGCTGCCGAGCTGAAAGATCGTATCGAGCAAGGTGTCTATCTTGTCGGTGATAAACTCCCCGCCGAGCGCTTCATTGCTGATGAAAAAAGCGTGAGCCGTACCGTTGTCCGCGAAGCGATTATCATGCTGGAAGTGGAAGGCTACGTTGAGGTACGCAAAGGCTCCGGCATTCACGTGATTTCTAATCAGCCGAAACACTCTCCGGTCGCAGACGAAAGTCTGGAGTTCGCCAGCTATGGTCCGTTTGAGCTGCTCCAGGCTCGCCAGCTGATCGAAAGCAATATTGCGGAATTTGCCGCGACGCAGGTGACCAAGCAGGACATCATGAAGTTGATGGAAATCCAGGAGAATGCCCGTAAGGAAAAATGTTTCCGGGATTCAGAGTGGGATCTGCAGTTCCACGTTCAGGTTGCCCTGGCAACTCAAAATACGGCGCTGGCGGCAATCGTTGAGAAAATGTGGACTCAGCGCGTTCACAACCCGTACTGGAAGAAACTTCACGACCATATTGATTCCCGCACTGTCGACAACTGGTGTGACGATCACGATCAAATCCTTAAGGCGCTGATTCGTAAAGACCCGCATGCCGCAAAACTGGCGATGTGGCAGCACCTGGAAAACACGAAGCTGATGCTGTTCAATGAAACCAGCGACGACTTTGAATTTAACGCTGACCGCTATCTTTTTGCCGATAATCCCGTCGTTCATCTCGATACTGCATCCAGTGGCGCAAAATAGATCGCCTTTTCGCTGGCAGGCGCTTCGTTGCGCCTTCCGGCTTCAGTGGGTAAGCAAAACATATATAGTGTCAGCCTTTGTAAATCCCCTCGCTCACTTCCTGGGCTTGCGCCAAAATCATCCCACCCCGCAAATTCTGTGACGCAGACCGTTGGGCTTTGTTACAATTGGATTCAATTCCTTATTTTGTAAGTTAGTGCTTGCTAACCAGCCAATTAACAGGGAACAGTGTTGGCCACACCGCAATGTGTCCGCGAGCGACCATAATGAAATCACAACAATGTCGCCGTGCTGTTTATCCCGGATAACAGGCGTGACGTTAACCGATTTCCAGGAACACTGAATGGAACTTTTGACCCAACTACTGCATGCCCTCTGGGCACAGGATTTTGAAACGCTGGCCAACCCTTCCATGATTGGCATGCTCTATTTTGTCTTGTTTATGATCCTGTTCCTTGAGAACGGTTTGCTGCCTGCCGCCTTTTTACCTGGTGACAGCTTGCTGGTGCTTGTCGGCGTGCTGTGCGCCAAAGGGGCAATGGCGTTTCCACAAACTATTTTACTCCTGACCGTCGCCGCAAGCCTCGGCTGCTGGGTGAGTTACATCCAGGGACGATGGCTGGGCAATACCAGGCTCGTGCAGAACTGGCTCTCTCATCTTCCTGCCCATTATCACCAGCGAGCGCACCACCTTTTCCATAAGCACGGGCTCTCCGCGCTGCTGATTGGCCGCTTTATCGCCTTTGTACGCACTCTGTTGCCAACCATTGCAGGTCTTTCCGGATTGAGCAGCACACGCTTCCAGTTCTTTAACTGGATGAGCGGTCTGCTATGGGTTCTGATCCTGACAACGCTGGGTTATGCTCTGGGTAAAACCCCCGTCTTCATGAAGTATGAAGATCAACTGATGTCGTGCCTGATGCTGCTGCCCGTTGTTCTGCTGGTCTTCGGTCTGATCGGTTCACTGGTTGTCCTGTGGAAGAAAAAATACGGAGCCAGGAGCTAACAATGGTTATCTCCGCGCTCTCCCTGCGTCGTTGTGCATACGCCCTGATCGCCCTGGTGCTTATTAGTGCCATGCTTCTGGTCTGGAGCGCGCTTTCGCATCAGGAGTCTACGCTGGCCATTCGTCCGGTCAATCAGGGTGCCAGTGTGCCAGACGGTTTTTCCGTCTGGCATCATCTGGATGCGAACGGGATCCGCTTCAAGAGCATCACACCGAAGGATGATGTTTTACTGATCACGTTTGATTCTCGTGCGCAAAGTGCCGCCGCAAAAGTGGTTCTCGACCGAACGCTGCCGCAAGGATATATCATTGCCCAGCAGGAAGATGACAGCCAGCATACAGCCTGGTTATCATTGATTCGTGATACGTCGCATCGGCTTGGATAATTTCCAGGATTCCGAATCTTTTCACTCACTTTGGTGAATCCCCCGTTTACTTACTATGCTTAAGTACGCGGAGCACCCCTCAAATGTACTCCGCATAACTTTGGATAGCGGCTTACGCCGCAACACAATGGAAGGTTTCGATAATGAAATTCCGCATGACTCTGGCTCTGGCCCTTTTTTCTTTAAGCACAGCATCCTTCGCAAACGCTCTCTGCCAGGAGAAAGAACAGGATATTCAGCGTGAGATCGGTTATGCCGAAAAGCATAACAATCACCATCGTGTTGAGGGTCTTAAAAAAGCGCTGAGCGAAGTGAAAGCGAACTGTTCAGACAGCAAGCTACGTGCCGATCACCAGAAAAAAATCGCTGAACAGAAGGACGAGATAGCCGAGCGCCGTCGCGACCTGCAGGAAGCGAAAGAGAAAGGGGATGCGGAAAAAATTGCTAAGCGCGAGAAGAAGTTGAAAGAAGCGCAGGATGACCTGAAAGCGCTGGAAGCTCGCGATTATTGAGTTAACGGAAATCTCAACAGGAGAAAATCATGTCAAAAGATACGACGTCTGAAAATCTGCGCGCTGAACTGAAATCCCTGGCCGACACTCTGGAAGAGGTGCTGAACTCCTCCGCCGATAAATCCAAGGAAGAAGTGAGCAAACTGCGTAGCAAAGCGGAACAAGCGCTGAAAGAGAGCCGCCATCGTCTGGGTGAAACGGGTGACGCGCTGGCGAAACAAACTCGCGAAGCCGCTGCTCGTGCTGATGAATATGTTCGGGATAATCCCTGGACGGGCGTAGGTATTGGTGCCGCGGTAGGTGTGGTGCTGGGTGTCCTGCTCACGCGTCGTTGATTATGGAAGATCCTCGTCACGCACAAGGGCCTGCTAAAAACGTCCTCGGCATCGGCCAGCGTATTTTAACTACGCTGGTCGGCATTGCCGAAACCCGCATCCGACTGGCCGTCGTTGAGCTGGAAGAGGAGAAAGCAAACCTCTTCCAGATGCTGCTGATGCTCGGACTGACCATGCTCTTCGCCGCGTTCGGCCTGATGAGCCTGATGGTACTCATCATCTGGGCCATTGACCCGCAGTATCGTCTTAACGCGATGATTGCCACCACCGTTGTCCTGCTGCTGGCAGCGTTGATTGGCGGGGTATGGACACTGCGTAAAGCACGCAAATCCACTTTCCTGCGTCATACGCGCCAGGAGCTGGCTAACGATCGCGCCCTGCTGGAGGATGACAAGCCGTGAGCGACAAAGCCGAACGCCAGAAACGTAAAGCATTTCTGTTAAGCCAGATCCAGCAGCAGAGGCTGGATCTGTCAGCCAGCCGCCGCGACTGGATCGAGGCAACGCGTCCGCTCGATCGTGGCTGGAATACCTTCCTGAACGTTCGTTCCTGGGCGCTGGTCGGCACCAGCATTATGGCTATCTGGGGCGTTCGTCACCCAAGTAAGCTCATTCGCTGGACACGTCGGGGCTTTGGAGTCTGGAGCGCCTGGCGTCTGGTGAAAGCAACGCTACGCCAGCAGCAGCTGCGGTAGCCTTCTCGCCGGGTGGCGGCTACGCTTTACCCGGCTTACCCGGCAAAATTTCGCCCCCTCCCCCTTACTCAATATCTTTGAAAAAGATTGACAGTTTTCCTTGCTAACAATTCCTACCCGCCCCGTTTATTATCCTCTCCATCGACAGCAACGCCGCGGTATCTACGCGGAATTGCAGACAAATAATGTTCAGCCGCTCATGTGGTTTCCTGGAGAATAAAATGAAAAAATTAGAAGATGTTGGTGTACTGGTCGCGCGTATTCTGATGCCAATTCTGTTCATCGTGGCAGGTTGGGGCAAAATCACCGGTTATGCGGGTACCCAGCAGTATATGGAAGCCATGGGCGTGCCGGGGTTCCTGCTGCCACTGACCATTTTGCTTGAGTTCGGCGGCGGTCTGGCAGTGCTGTTCGGCTTCCTGACCCGTACCACCGCGTTGTTTACCGCAGGCTTTACCGTGCTGACAGCGTTTATCTTCCACAGCAACTTTGCGGAAGGCGTGAACTCTCTGATGTTCATGAAAAACCTGACCATCGCGGGTGGCTTCCTGCTGCTGGCCGTCACTGGTCCGGGCGCATACAGCATCGACCGCGTTCTGAACAAGAAATGGTAAGCACACGCTATACTGAATGAACACAAAGCGAGGAGATATCTCCTCGCTTTTGCTATCTGACGGAGGAGAAAAAAATGGGACAACTCGTAGACGGCATCTGGCAGGATGTCTGGTATGACACCAAATCTACCGGAGGCCGCTTCAAGCGCTCAGTTTCCGCCTTCCGTAACTGGCTGACTGCCGATGGTGCCCCAGGCCCGAGCGGCGAAGGCGGTTTTGCGGCCGAGAAAGATCGTTACCATCTTTATGTTTCACTCGCCTGTCCGTGGGCGCACCGCACGCTGATTGTGCGCAAGCTTAAAGGCCTTGAGTCTTTAATTCCCGTTTCGGTGGTGAACCCGCTGATGCTGGAAAATGGCTGGACGTTTGACGCCGATTTCCCTGCAGCAACGGGGGACGATCTCTATCACCACGATTTCCTGTACCAACTGTATCTGCGTGCCGATCCGCACTACACCGGGCGCGTTACCGTTCCGGTATTGTGGGACAAGAAAAACCAGACAATCGTCAGCAATGAGTCTGCGGAGATTATCCGCATGTTCAACACCGCGTTTGATGCCCATGGCGCTCGCGCCGGAGATTATTACCCGGTAGAACTGCGTGAGAAAATTGATGAGCTGAACAGCTGGATTTACGACAACGTCAATAACGGTGTCTACAAGGCCGGTTTTGCCACCAGCCAGGAAGCGTATGACGAAGCGGTCGGGAAAGTGTTTGAATCGCTGGCACGTCTGGAACAACTGCTCGGTCAGCATCGCTACCTGACAGGCAACCAGCTGACGGAAACGGATATTCGTCTGTGGACTACCCTCGTGCGCTTTGATCCGGTGTATGTCACCCACTTTAAATGCGATAAGCACCGCATCAGCGACTACCTGAACCTGTATGGCTTCCTGCGTGACATTTACCAGACACCGGGTATTGCCGAAACGGTCGATTTTGACCATATTCGCACCCACTACTACCGCAGCCATAAGACCATCAACCCAACGGGCATTATCTCCATTGGCCCGTGGCAGGATCTGAATGAACCGCACGGTCGTGACGTTCGTTTCAGCTAAATATTAAGGGCATCAATTGATGCCCTTTTTTAATTCACAATCTCCATCTATCCTTATCTCGATCGCTTAGAAAACAAGTGATTGACCGATTACAGAGGCAGGGAAAAATGGACTGGTATTTAAAAGTACTGCGTAACTACATTGGATTTGGTGGCCGTGCGCGCCGTAAAGAGTACTGGATGTTCGTTCTGGTGAACTTCATCCTCATCCTGGTACTGGGGATTGTGGATAAAATTCTGGGTTGGGAGCGGGCAAGCGGGGAAGGTGTTCTCACCTCCATTTACGGCATATTTATTCTGTTGCCCTCCTGGGCCGTACAGTTCCGCCGACTACACGATACCGATCGTTCAGCGTGGTGGTTACTGCTGCTGTTGATCCCGGTTGTGGGCTGGATTGTCATTTTGATCTTCAACTGTCAGAGCGGCACGCCAGGCGAAAACCGCTTTGGTGCCGACCCTAAACTCAATGCCTGATTCAATGCCCGGTGGCGCTTGCGCTTACCGGGCCTACAGATCTATTTATTATAATGAGCGAAAAGCTTCGGGATTTCGCGTAAACACCATGATTTGGCTTCGCCCATGCTATCGCGACGCCACGCCATAATGATATCCACCTCGTGGCTATATTCCGGGCTGACAACGCGCAGCCGACCTTCTGCAATGTCTTTTTCGACAAACGGGTACGGCATGGTCGCCACGCCCAGGCCAGCCAGCAGCGCCTGCCGTTTATCTTCCAGTGAAGTCACCGTCAAACGAGGTTGTTTATCCAGCAGTTGCACCGTTAGCACCGGACGTTCACGTGCGGTATCCGCTACCGCCACGCCGCGATACTTCACGCGCGTCACTTCAGAGAGCGGCTCAGGCTCCTGATGGATCGGGTGATTGGGTGCAGCGACATAGACGTTCATCACGCTGTAGAGCTTGCGGGAGTTGATTTCCGACGAGGAACGGAAGTGCATGTCCGGGGCAATAACGATATCCGCCCTGCCCGTCTCCAGACGCTCCCAAGCACCTGCCAGTACCTCAGTAATGATCGACAGCTGGGTATTCGCCTTATCTGCGAGGCGGTCCACCAGCGGAAACAGTGCTTCAGTGGGGACCAGTGCTTCAGTGACCAGCGTCAGATGGGTTTCCCAGCCTCGTGCCAGTGCTTCGGCATCCGTCGTCAGCTTGTCCGCCGCTTCCAGCAGGACACGACCGCGCTCCAGCAGCATCCGCCCAACGTTGGTGAATTTTGTTCGATGACCGGAGCGGTCAAACAGCACCACGTCCAGCTCTTCCTCCAGCTTCTGCATGGTGTAGCTTAGCGCAGACGGAACGCGACCCAGTTCATCTGCCGCCGCCGCAAAACTGCCACGTCGGTCAATCGCGTCCATGACGCGAAGCGCCTCAAGCGTCAATGCTCTCTCTTTAGCCATCTCGTTCTCATTCAGGAAATTTGAACATACCCGGCAGAATATCTGGCTAACAATGAAGCGTCCATACCTTTACCATTGTTTTAGTGTAAAGAGAGGTCAAGTTTATGATTACGACAAGAACAGCTAAACAGTGCGGACAAGCCGATTTCGGTTGGCTGCAGGCCCGCTACACCTTTTCCTTTGGACACTACTTTGACCCGAAACTCCTCGGTTACGCTTCATTGCGCGTGTTAAATCAGGAAGTGCTCGCCCCGGGCGCCTCCTTCCAGCCGCGTACGTATCCGAAAGTCGATATCCTGAACCTGATCCTGGAAGGCGAGGCAGAATACCGCGATAGCGAGGGCAATCATGTCCAGGCAAAGGCTGGCGAAGCGTTGTTGATTTCCACGCAGCCAGGCATCAGCTACAGCGAGCATAACCTCAGCAAAGAGAAGACGCTGACCCGTATGCAACTCTGGCTCGATGCCTGTCCGGAGCGGGAAAATCCACCGGTACAGAAGGTTGACCTGACGGGCGATAAGCAGCAGCTGATTGCCTCCCCGGACGGTAGTAAAGGCAGCCTGCAACTGCGTCAGCAGGTATGGCTGCATCACATTGAACTGAAGAAAGGCGAACAGGCAAGCTTCCAGCTGCATGGCCCGCGCGCCTATCTGCAGTCAATTCACGGCACGGTGCATGCGGTGACGCACACGGAAGAGAAAGAAGCGCTCACCTGTGGTGACGGGGCGTTTATTCGTGATGAAGCGAATATCACGCTGGTTGCTGATACACCACTGCGCGCGCTGTTGATTGATTTGCCAGTGTAATATATTCCCCCTCTGAAGAGAGGGGGGAAAATTCACGACACTTTGCTCGCCATAATCTCAATAATTTGCTGATCCGTTGCCTGCATTGAGCGGCACGCCAGCGCGCACAAGTTCACTATTGACTGCTCTACATCGTGCGCCACGATCCCTTCATTTCCCGTCACAGCAGAATCATCCAGCGCCATCATCACCGCTTTCCAGCTACTTGCCACGCTGGTAGAAACCTTCATGGCGCAGCTGTTAGACGCCCCATCGCAGATCATCCCGCTGACGTCACCGATCATACTGCCAATCGCCATTGAGATAGTCTGGTAGCTTCCGCCCAACAGCCAGGCCATTCCTGCCGCAGCCCCCATCGCTGCCGTGGTAGCCGCACACAGTGCCGACAAACGTGGAAGCTGGGAATGAATGTAGATTGCCGAAAGATGTGACAACATCAGGGCTCGTGCGAGTCGTTCGTCATCAGCCTGAACGTGTTCAGCGACGACCACTACCGGCAGGGTAGCAGTGATCCCCTGATTCCCGGATCCTGAATTGCTCATCGCAGGTAGCGTCGCACCGCCCATCCTGGCGTCGGATGCCGCGCTGGTGCGGATAACAATGTCCGACCCCAGATCCTGCGCCATCCACCCACGCGAGCGCTGTTTATTGAGTGTTGCGCCAATGTGCAGCCCCCACTTCCCGCTGAGCCCTTCACGGGAGAGGGCATCATTCAACTTTCCGGC
Organism: Enterobacter ludwigii; assembly: GCA_023023105.1. Classification (NCBI taxonomy): domain Bacteria; kingdom Pseudomonadati; phylum Pseudomonadota; class Gammaproteobacteria; order Enterobacterales; family Enterobacteriaceae; genus Enterobacter; species Enterobacter ludwigii. The sequence goes on from CP083824.1 coordinate 4,089,753, forward strand.
CTCCAGGATAAAACGGATAGCCTCAAACGGAACGTGTTCTACAAACTCAAGGATCTGCGACAGCGTAGTGTTTGACAGCACCGCCAGCGGATCGTCACTCACTTCGCCTTGCCGATCGTCAAGCGCAAAGCGCGTTGTCCCCTGGCAAACCACCTCCACTACTCGCGTATGTCCACCAGCGATAGTCACCATTGCCGAGGAATTCCCGGCGTAAACGCAGGCTCTGGAGTAAAGAATTTCATCGCACGGCGCCTGCAGTTTCACCTGCACCTGACCTGCATCCAGCAGAGCTTTAGCACGTGACAGCGCATCGGCAGTGACATCTTTCAACACCTCCAGCCCGGCCTGCGCGTTGCCGCCAATGGCCCCCAGCGCCGCCGCAATGGGTAACCCGACCATGCCGGTGCCCGGCACCGTCACGCCAAGCCCGTTTTTCATCAGATTCGGTGATACCCACGCCTCAATCTGCGTGACGTCACCCGGCAGATACGCCGCAGCAATCGCGCAGGCCAGCGCCAGAGACACCGGTTCGGTACACCCAAGTGCAGGTTTAACTTCTTCCTGCACCGTGCGAATAAATTGCTTCCATAAAGTTTGAGTTTGCTCAGACATCGTTACGACCTTATTTACCCTCAGGAGAATGCGAGGAAAGGAGAAACACAAAGCAGCAACCCGGTGATGACAATGATCACCAGCGATACGCCTTTATATTTGTGCAGCGCCGGGACTTTGTAGACCAGCCATGCAGGGATTAGGCAGCCCACCATGCCGAAGATGGGGCTACAAATAGAGGTGAAACTCAGCACCGGCGCGTTTAATACAATTGCGCTCCAGGCCAGCAGGATAGCGAACAGCATAATGCCGCGCTGAACGTGGTTTTCATTGATTTTTTCTGCCGGTATTTTGCGGCGCAGGATGTTCATCACGATACCCTGCGTAGCCTCGCGAAAGCCGAGATAGACCCCGAAGAATGCGGTCATTACGGCAAAGATATTCAGGATCACGCTGACAATCTTGACCCAGCCTGCACCATCACCACTGATAAACTGCGCCGCGATCGCCAGGGCAGAAATATTCTGTTCGTAAGCTTTTACCGCCTCATCGTGGCCCATTGCCAGCGTGAAGGAGACAGCATAGAAAAAGACCGTCACAAACAGCACGCCAAAAGCAATATTCATTGCCCGTAATGCTTTGTGCCGCGCCACTTCAACCGATTTTTCCCGTTAACGATAGGAGATGACCATCGGACTTAAGGTCTGAATAAAGAGAATCGACGTTAATGTAAAAGGCAGCGTAATAATGGCGTTTTTAATCAGCAGGCCCATTGGAGGCAGCATGCCGACATTGGCTAAATGCCAAAGACCCATCATTGACAGCCCCAGCGCGGCAACCACGAATAATTTGGTCAGCACCATCAGGCTGGATACTTTAAACAGCAGTTGTTCACCGCGCGACGAAATGGCAACCAGAATGCAGATCAGGAATAAACCATAGAACGGGTTTTCCGAAAGCAGAGTGTCTGTGACACCAAAGGTATGTAAATACGAGGCGCTGTCGTTGGTGATGGCCGTGGAATAGACAAACATCCAGATCACCAGCATCACGAAATAGAGCGCGCCTAATAAGATGCCCCAATTTTTACCTAAATAACCGCTAATGACGCTCGGGTAATCTTTGCATTCCGGGGATTCGGCCAGCGTATTAATAAACAGACGCTGGAACAGATACATGGCCGGATAACCAATAATCGAGGAAAGTAAAAAGACCCACAGCCCCATTAATCCTACCTGTACCGGGAGAAAAACAATCCCCGCTCCGATAGCCATCCCGATACTCATGATGACCCAACCTGTGTCGGTGCTGTCGAATTTAATCGCCTCTTGCCATTCGCTTTCACGCATTCCCGCCCGTCTTGCCGCCGGGGAATCATTCACAATCACACTGCTGTTTGTTGCCGTATCCATTGGGCACTCGCTTATTTTGTAGGGTAAACAGTTGTTTTTATAGGATTCCGATCGCCAGCGATTGCGATTCAGACAGCTGCAGGTGTGTGTTATTGGTGTGGAAAGATCATATCTGGAGAGAGGGAGAAAAAAGTCACAAGTTTTATGAGGATTTACTGAGTCGAAAGGAAAATTTACTCCTCAATTACGAGAAAGGTCATTAATTTTCTAAAAGTGATGGTGATCAAGAAATAAAAACCCGCGCCAGGCGCGGGTACGAAATCAGTTTGCCAGCGCATTCGCCATATCGGTTCTAATCTGCTTACGCTGTTCCGGCGTCAGAACCTGGCTGACATCGAAGTAATATTTCACGCGGTAGTAACGGGTCTGCTCTTCAATTTTGCTGAAGGCAGCAAGCTGACTTTTCACCGTGTTTTCATCCCATTTTCCTGCCTGGAACATATCAATTAGCGCCCGATCCTTTACGCCGGTCATTGGGATCTTGCTGACATTTTGTTCCAGCTGATTATGCAGACCTTCAATCTTCTTAACCTGCTCATTGCTGAGCTTAAGGTGTTGTACCAGTGGATCCTGTGACGGTGACGGAGCGGCTTCCACGTTAGCGGCCTGCGCCGTAAAACTGCATGCTGCCAGCGATACTGCAACCAAAGCAATACGGGTCATTTTCATCATCTTACTGTCCTTACATTCTGTTATAGGGAAAAGCAGGAGCATTGTTTTTCAAGAGCGGATGAATATGTGTGAATAATTATATAAACAATTTTGTATGTTTAGCGGGCAAAAAAATGCCCCCTGTCAGGAAGGGGGCATGAAGGCTCATTTCGTCAGATTGACTGAGTGAACGTTCGCGAAATCACATCCTGCTGCTGCTCACGCGTCAGCGCATTAAAGCGCACCGCATACCCTGAAACGCGAATCGTCAGGTTTGGGTAATTCTCCGGATGCGCAATGGCATCCAGGAGCATTTCCCGGTTCATGACGTTGACGTTCAGATGCTGTCCGCCTTCGATAGCCGCTTCGTGGTGGAAGTAGCCGTCCAGTAGCCCCACCAGGTTGGTTTTGCGCACCAGTTCGTCCTTACCCAGCGCCTGCGGCACAATCGAGAAGGTATAGGAGATGCCGTCTTTCGCATAGGTGAACGGTAGCTTGGCAACCGACGTCAGCGAAGCCACCGCCCCTTTTCTGTCGCGGCCGTGCATCGGGTTCGCGCCTGGGGCAAACGGCGTGCCGCCGCGGCGTCCGTCCGGCGTGTTCCCGGTCTTCTGGCCGTACACCACGTTAGAGGTGATGGTGAGAATCGACTGGGTCGGTACTGCATTTCGGTAGGTTGGCAGCGCCTGAATTTTTTTCATAAAGCGCTCGACCAGATCGCAGGCAATACTGTCCACGCGGTCGTCATTGTTGCCGTACTGCGGGTAATCACCTTCAATCACGAAATCAACCGCCAGACCGGTATGGTCACGCACCGGTTTCACCGCGGCATATTTAATGGCCGACAGGGAGTCCGCCGCTACCGACAGGCCGGCAATGCCGCAGGCCATGGTGCGGTATACGTCCCGGTCGTGTAGCGCCATCAGCGAGGCTTCGTAGCTGTACTTATCATGCATGTAGTGAATGAGATTCAGCGCGCTGATGTACTGCACCGCCAGCCAGTCCATAAAGTGATCGAGGCTCGCCATCACGGTATCGTAATCCAACACTTCATCCAGCAACGGCTCGGTTTTCGGGCCCACCTGGATCTTCAGTTTCTCATCCATCCCGCCGTTGATTGCGTACAGCAGCGTTTTCGCCAGGTTGGCGCGGGCGCCAAAGAACTGCATCTGCTTGCCGATCACCATCGGACTGACGCAGCAGGCTATCGCGTAGTCGTCACTGTTGAAGTCGGCCCGCATCAGGTCGTCGTTCTCATACTGCAGCGACGAGGTGACGATCGACACCTGCGCGGCATATTTCTTGAACGCAATCGGCAGTTTTTCAGACCAGAGGATCGTCAGGTTTGGCTCCGGCGCTGGTCCCATGGTGTGCAGGGTGTGTAAATAGCGGAAGCTGTTTTTGGTCACCAGCGTGCGCCCATCCAGCCCCATGCCGCCGATCACTTCCGTCGCCCAGATCGGATCGCCGGAGAAGAGCGTATCGAACTCCGGCGTACGCAGGAAACGCACCATGCGGATCTTCATAATGAAGTGGTCGATCAACTCCTGTGCCTGGACCTCATTCAGACGCCCGGCCCGCATGTCACGTTCAATATAAATATCGAGGAACGAGGCCGTACGCCCCAGCGACATCGCCCCGCCATTTTGAGATTTCACCGCCGCCAAGTAGGCAAAGTAAACCCACTGCACAGCTTCCTGGGCATTCATCGCCGGACGAGAAATATCAAAGCCATAGTTCGCCGCCATCTGCTGGATCTGCAGCAGCGCACGCTTGTGTTCCGCCAGCTCTTCGCGCAGGCGGATCGTCGCCTCCAGATCTTCGCCGCGCTCCAGCCTACCCTGCAGATCCGCAAACTGAAGTTCGCGCTCGCGCACCAGATAAGCGATCCCGTACAACGCCACGCGGCGGTAATCGCCGATGATGCGTCCGCGCCCGTAGCCGTCCGGCAAACCGGTCAACACGCCGGATTTACGGCAGCGCATCATCTCCGGCGAATAGACGTCAAACACGCCCTGGTTATGGGTTTTACGCAGGTCGGTAAACAGGTATTCAAACTGCGGATCCATTTCGCGGCCATAGGCTTCGAACGAGCTGCGGATCATGTTGATCCCGCCATACGGATGCAGGGCGCGCTTGAGCGGTTTGTCAGTCTGCAGGCCGACAATGGTCTCCAGATCCTGGTCGATATATCCAGGCCCATGCGCGGTAATCGTGGTGGCGATGTTAGTATCAAAATCCACCGGGGCATGGGTGGCATTCTCCTGGCGAATGCCGACCATTACCTTCTGCCAGAGCGCCGTCGTTGCAGGCGTCGCCTGCGCGAGGAAAGCTTCATCGCCTTCATAAGGGGTGTAGTTATGCTGAATAAAATCGCGGACGTTGACGGCGTTTTTCCATTCTTCACCGCGAAACCCGGCCCATGCGTCGCTGTAGGGCGCGACGCCTGTATCAATCGTTACTTTCATTTGATTCTCGCTTTATCAGGCGTAAGCCGCAGCCGGAGTCACCTGCCCAAGACGAAGGGCATCCAGCGCGATCATTTTTTCTTCATTGGTAGGGATCACCGCGCAGACCACGCGGGACGAATCGGTGCTAATGACGCGCTCACCCGCACTGCCCGGCAGGGCGTTTTTAGCCTCGTCGAGGGTGATACCAAAGACCTTGAGATGGTCAGCCACCAGCGCACGGATGAGCCTGGAGTTCTCGCCAATACCGCCGGTGAACACTACGCCATCCAGACGATGCAGCGATGCCGCATGACCCGCGATATGCCGCGCGATGCGGTGCACAAAAGTGTGTATTGCCAGTTGCGCCCGTTCATTGCCCTCGTGCCAGGCTTTTTCCAGCGCCCGCAGATCTGAGGAAATCCCGGAGATCCCCAGCAGGCCGGACTCTTTGTTTACCACCCGCTCCAGATCCTCGAATGACTGACCCGTTTGCTGGGCAATCCACGCCATTGCGCCAAAATCCACATCGCCACAGCGCGTGCCCATCACCAGCCCTTCCAGCGGCGTCATCCCCATCGAGGTATCGACGCTTTCACCGTTGCGCACCGCGCAGATAGACGCCCCGTTGCCGAGATGGGCGATCACCAGGCCGCTGTCATCGGGGGACAGCCCGAGAAGCGTATGTGCCTGCCCGGACACATAGCGATGAGAAGTACCGTGGAAGCCGTAGCGACGCACGCCAAGCTCTTCAAAATAGCGATACGGCAACCCGTACAGCCAGGCATGCGGTGGCAGCGTCTGATGGAAGCTGGTATCGAACACTGCAACCTGCTGTATACCCGGGAACAGGCGCTCAGCGGCTTCTACACCGCTAAGATTGGCGTAGTTATGCAGTGGTGCCAGGGGGGAAACCTGACGGATCTGTTCAATCACCTTCTCCGTAATCAGGGTCGACTCGCTGAAGAGGTCGCCGCCATGAGCAATGCGATGGCCAATCAAGGCCACGCTGCTCATCAGGTCACGTTTCTCCAGCTCCAGGGCGATGGCAGCCAACGCCCCTTCGTAGTCATGGTGAGCCAGCCTGACTGGCTCACCCCCATTCACGGAAATAAAGGCTTTTTCAGTGTTGATGCCGTCTGCAATTCCCGTCATCAGGGCATCACAGCTGCTGGCATCGAGCACCGAAAACTTAACAGAGGACGAACCGCAGTTAATAACCAGTACAACCGGAAACTCAATCATGGTGTTACTCCGCTCTTCCTGAGCAATGACTTAGAACAGTTTGTAAACGATATTCAGAATGGTCAGCAGGCCCACAACCGTGACAAAGATGTTCTCGGGTTTGCCTTTATATTTCGCCATAGCCGGCGCTTTGCGGATGGCGTACATCGGCAGCAGGCACAGCAGAGAAGCGATGATTGGCGCACCCATGGCTTCGATAAGGTCGAGAATGTTCGGGTTGGCGTACGCGACAATCCAGGTGGAGCCCATGATGAACACCATGCTGATGGTGTTCAGCTTGCCTACGGAGACTTTCTTCTTATCGCCTTTGTAGCCGAACTTGAGGATCAGGCCATTCAGCCCTTCCAGCGTGCCCAGGTAGTGGCCGAAGAAAGATTTGAAGATAGCGACCAGCGCAATGATGGAGGCGCCGTATTCCAGTACCGTCGCAAACGTCGATTTGGTGCCCGACATGGAGGCGAAGTGGTTCGCCAGGTATGAAAGCACCGGAATGTTCTGCGCTTTGGCGTCCGCCATGTTCTGCGGAGAAAGCGTAAACAGGCAGCTAAAGGCGAAGAACATCACCACGGCCACCATCAGCATGCTGGCGCGACCGATGATTTTGGAACATTTCTGCTCGGTGAACTCTTTACCGAACTCCGGTTCGTACTCTTCGCGTTTGGAAACCACGAATGAGGAGACAATCGGCGAGAAGTTAAAGGAGAAGACCATGATGGAGATCCCCAGCCACACCGTGACCAGAATGCCGTCATGCCCGGTGAAAGCAATATCGCTCAGGTTGACCTGGTCGATAACCGCTGAGTTCCAGTAAGGGATCAGCGACAGGGAGATCAGCACCAGGCTGGCGATAAACGGAAACACCAGGAAGCTCATGACCTTCACCATCAGGTCTTTACCGAACCAGATAACAAAGGCCATCAACAGCAGCAGGAACAGCGCCACCACGCCGCGGTTCAGCGCAGGCAGCTGGAGCTGGTTTTCCCAGAAAGTCATGAAGGTGTTAGTAATGGTGACGCCGTAAATCCACAGCAGCGGGCAAATGGCGAAGAAGTAGAGGAAAGTGATGACCACCCCGCCCGTCTTACCAAAGTGCTCTTCCACCGTTTCGGTGATGTTGCCGGAGACGTTGCTGCCGGACAGGCAGAGACGCGCCAGCGCGCGGTGGCAGTAAAACGCAATCGGGAATGCAAGAAGCAGCATCAGCAGGATGGGGATCAACCCGCCAAATCCTGCGCGGATAGGGAAGAACAGCACGCCTGCGCCAATAGCGGTACCAAACAGGCCCAGGGTCCAGGTGGTATCAGACTTACGCCAGGAGGACGTTTTTGTCTGACCAACGATAATGCTTTCTGTGTTGCTCATAGGTCACCTTTATGCGTCAACGAAGCCGGTAATTTGGGAAACACGGGAGAGGTCAATATTGCCGCCGGAAATAATGCAGACGGTTTTGCGGCCCTGAATATAGTGGTCAAGCTTGCCGCTTAATAATGCCGCGCAGGCCAGCGCGCCAGCGCCTTCCGTCACCACTTTATTTCGCTGAATAAGGGCAATCATGCTGTTACGAATATCATCTTCGCTGACCAGCACAATGTCATCGACCAGTTCACGAACGATTTCTAAGGTTAATTTACCGGGACGCGAAACGTCGCAACCGTCGGCTAATGTGCCGGTAACACGATGGTTGGTTATTTCTCCGGCCTGCCAGGAGGCCGCCATCCCGTGAACGTTTTCAGACTGTACGCCGATAATATTAATGGTCGGGTTGATGGATTTAATCGCGGTGGCAATCCCGGCAATTAATCCGCCGCCGCCGATAGGGACAATCACGTTATCGACGTCGTACAAATCTTCGAGGATTTCCAGACCGATAGTGCCCTGGCCGGCGATCACTTTCGGATCGTCATAAGGTGGAATAAAAATACGCCCCTCCATCTCAACGATTTCGCTCACTTTGGCGATGGTGTCGTTGAAATTATCACCGTGCAGCACGACTTCCGCCGAGTAGTCGCGCGTCGCGGCCACTTTGGATTTCGGCGCGCCCATTGGCATTACAACTTTGCCGTCGATGCCGAGCATGGCGCAGGAAAGAGATACCCCCTGCGCATGGTTTCCCGCGGAGCAGGCAACAACTCCTTTGCGTTTTTCAGCGTCAGTCAATGAGCTTAATTTGTTAAACGCGCCGCGGATCTTAAACGAACCGGTACGCTGCATGTTCTCAAACTTCAGGAATATTTCGCCCTTACAACGTTCACTGAGATAATTCGAACGCGGCATGCCAGTTTTATATATTTTACCTGCCAGCCGTTTTCTGGCGTCCTGAATATCTTCAATAGTTACCGGGAGATCGTAGGTAATATGCATAATATCCTCGTTATAATAATTCATTCTTTTCGGGCAAAGTCAGGGTATCAGAGCATCAATAAAATATACTCTGGGTGTTTTAAAACAGATTTAATGCTTATCGGATTTTTATTACATCATCGTCGTCTTTCACTGGTGAGTGATGCATATTGTTTTGCCAGCTCCACTAATACTGACGCTGATTTTTTAATTCTGTAATTTTTCGACCACACGGCGGCATAACGCGCCACGGGTAATTCATCTTCCACTGGCAGGACAATAAACTGATCGGAACCGAACGGTGCAATCATGTCGCGGGGAATGACCGTCAAATAATCGGCATTCAGCACAAGGTTATAAATGGTGACAACGGAATCGGTCTGGACGATGTTTTCAATGCTGATGTGATTGTCTTGCAGGGTGGTCAGGAGTTCTTTGTAGTAGCCCATATCGGTTTGCGGCATCACCCACTGCTCATGTGTGAGCGATGCCAGTGTTGTCGAACCGGTGCACGTTCGTGTTTTACTGGCGACGAGTACAAACTCGGACTCAAACAGCGGTTCAACATGCAGATCCTGCAGAAGCATTTCATCGCTCAGCGTTCCGATGGCGAAATCCAGTCGACCGTCGCGAATGGCCGGGAGGAAGGATGACAGCTGCGCTTCATACATTGAGACACGCGCTTTCGGGAACACTTCCTTGAATTTTTTGATCATTTCGGAAAGGAAGGTAAAGCCGATCAGAGACGGATAGCCAAAGGAGACATCCATAACGGTGCTGAAACTCAGGCTGTTGATCTCGCTCACCATGTTTTTCATCTCACGCGTGATCGACTCTGAGTATGAGAGCAGAACCTGGCCTGCGGCAGTCAGTTTTACGCCGGTGTTTTTACGCACCATCACTTCAACACCGAAGTAGGACTCGATATCGCTGATGATTTTGCTGACCGCGGGTTGTGTCAGACCCAGTTGTCTTGCCGCAGAACCTATGGAGCCACTTTTAATGACTTCCTGAAATACCACGAGGTGCTGTGTTTTCGGTAGAATAATAGTGCTCATAATATTCTGCGCTTATTTCCCTATGACGGGGTGGATTCTACTCAATATTGTTTAAAGGGGTATGTGCTGTTACTCACAATTTGCTTTTCAGGACCGCTAGCCCTCCGTGCAAAACACCACAAAATAACCTAATTATCAATAAGTTAACACAAATAAAATACGTCGATACGCTGATATTGATCAACAAAAATAGCGGTAATAAATTTATTTTATGGCGATAACCCTGATAAATTTCTTTGGTCTAAAAAAATCAATAAAGGCTATCTTTCAGGCAATTAAAGGGCAATTAATAACCATTATTTGATTACAACATTTTTTCAATTTATCAAATTTTTCAGGGCTGAATTTTCGGGTTACTGAAAAAGAGTGGAATGCATCACATATTCACGGGGTAAATGTATTTGATTTCTAAATACGCATATCAAATCAGAAAACATTAGAGATCATAATGACAATATTCATAACAAACCCATAACACTGAGAATTCAGCATTTCTTAGCGTGAAATTTTGTGATTTCGATCCTCTACCGAGCCAGGATTGAGTTATTAACCAATAAAATAGTGAAATGTGCTTAGCGTCGCAATTTTGAGAATTGATGTCATTTGTAAACATGAGCAGGGTGGTACTGAAAGCAAAAACCCCGCCGAAGCGGGGTTTTAAAAGAAGTTGAAGCTGACCGATAAGGCGGCTTCGTTCAACCATACGTCAGGCATCTACAGCGCTGGGGTTGTCGTGTGCCGCAGACTGTATCGCTGTTTGTGTTACAGTGCAAATTCATCGAATGAAGCACTTTTCACACCCAGCCATGCCTAATTGCTAACATTTGCAACACACCAATGATAAAAAACAACAGACTGACAACCGCCAAGTATATCTCCACGTAGAACGGGCCAATAAGCCGTTTTGGTAGCCCACGTATAAAGTCCTTGTCATCGTTTTTGGTCAGGATTGAGCTTTTATTCCACAACAGCGGCATGTATATAAAACTCACTTTTGTGCTGTATGCTACTTTGACATAAAGCGTGTTGACGTTCTCGAACAGCAATACAGCATCGGGCAGACTACCGTATTTTTCTTTGTACAGGATGCAGATCTCTTTAAATCTATCCCTGTTCAGAACTGAGGCTATGATACTGGCTATACCGAAGCCGAAAGCAAGTGCTCCGATGATTACTGTTGCCTTGGCACTAAGTAGATCATTAATGGTCATTGCTTATAACCTCATATAGAGATTCACCAACGAAGCCACCGAACGCAGATGTGGCTTTATCGCTCCCATATGCAATAGTAAAGCCCTACAATGGACGCGCCTTTCACACCCAACCGCGTTTTATCGCCAGCATCAAAATCCCAGCAATGACAAAAAAAACTATACTAATCAGACCAAGAATTGCCTCTACATAAAATGGTCTGATAATCCGTTTCGGTAGTCCCCGGATGAAATCTTTATCATCATTTTTGGTCAGTATTGAGCTTTTATTCCATAATAGCGGCATGATTATGAACTGTGTTTTTATGCCGTATGCGCCCTTGAAGTAAAGCGAGTTAACGTTTTCGAACAGTAATACGGCATCGGGAAGACTGCCAAACTTCTCTTTGTATAGCTGGCAGACCTCCTTAAATCTCTTCCTGTTCAGCAGTGAGGCTATAACGCTGGCTATCAAGAATGATAAGCCTATAAGCATAATTATTATAAAAATTATTTTTATATCAATCATTGCTGGTTGCCTCATAAAGACCAAGTTTTTCCCCAATGAACTCGCCAGTAGCCCCGGACAATTGGCTTAGAGCTTTATCAGTTCCGTATGCTATCCCTCCACTAACCCCAATCGTGCAAAGTAGTGCTCCAGCGCCAGCAGCCTCAATGGTTGCGGCACCCAGCACTACTGCGCAGATTGAACTTGCTGCACTTCCCTGGAGAATTCTACTTGCTAAAGCTCCCCCAGCTAAGCTACCCGCAAACTCACCAATGGAGGTAAACGAGGTTTTCGCACACTCTCGCCCTACAGTGCAGGCTTCGGTGATCTTCGCGGCGGTATCAAAGGCAGAAAGGCCGATGCCAATCTTCCCGGCGGTTTCCATCCATTTGACGTACTTCGCCAGCTTCTCGATGTGTGTTGCGTAACCTTCGATATCGCTAACACCTGTTTCATTCCACCGATGAGTGATTGAACGGCTGGACAGACCAAGGGCGCTTTTCAGGTCGGTGTATTCATTGAACATGAAACGATGCTTCATGAACATTTTGAGGACGCTATCGAGTTGACCAAACAGGCGACGGCGTTCAACGAAGAATTGTTCACCGATCAGTGTGCCACTGGTGATGTACTGGTTCTTGTAGGTTTTCTCGATCTCGACAAGAATTTTCTCTACCTGTTCGAAATACCCCTTAGCAGCCTCGGTTGCTTGTCCTGAATATCCATAAGCATCACTCGCCGTACTGGCAGCAGCAGCGAACATCTCAATGGTGTCTTTGTGTTTGAAAAGGAAGTTGGCTTGCTGAATTGAAAGAGGGGCTAACGCTGCATCAACTCGCGCTTTCGCGGCCTGCATGTGGGCAATTTGCTCGCTGTCCTGCTTATCAGGGTCAACCACCAGCATAATAGAACCGGCTTTGTATCTTTCATCCGGGCCGTTAAGTGTAGCGAATAGTTCCTTTACCCCTGCTGGCGGGTTCTCAGTGAATAGCAGTCGCTGCCAGGCTTCTGTCGTACCACCGTAAGGGATAATGGTAAAACCAGCGTCGATGCCTGTTTTCTTTTTCGCTACTTGGGCGTGCTGATCTGGTTCTGACTCAATCGGGCCAGGCAGAACAGGAAACTCTACCTTGTGAAAATTGTCTTTGGCTGTTGTTGACTGGCTCTCAAGTTCATAATCATCATCCCAGTTTGAATTGAGGAATTTAGATTTACAGGGACACGAACTATAACTATGCAGTGTTCCGGCAATCCTTTTACCATGTATGTCATCATCAAGCCCACCGCAGATACGGTAAAGCCCAGGATGTTTACCACAAGTAACTTTATGCCCTTCGCAGGACATATCTCTGTCAAAGTGCTGGTGGTCGGTCCATCCTTCAGTGATAACGCCACCACATCGTGTCTTATCGCCTCTGAATAAATAGTATCCCTTAACCCCCATCAGTGCTTACTCCCTGGCATGGTCAAGAATCCATCCGGAAATTCGCGGCCTTCACGAAAAACCAGTTTGCTGCATGATTGTGGGGTAGAGATTATTTCGTCTCCGTTATCGAGCATACTCCCAACGAGTGCAGCGGATGCGCCCTGCATGATTCGGGCCTTGCCAGCACCGGAAATAATCGTGGCCTCGCTGCCATCAGCATATACAACCTTGTCACCTACCCGAGCAACTTGTAACCCTCCGGTAGTCGCACCGCCTGAAGCATGGCGAATGACTCCACCGAGACGGGTCAGACTCCCAACGACTGCAAACCGGAAAATGTGGGCTAACGGGCGGCTTAAATGCTGTTTATTAATTTCCTCAAGTTCTTTCCGGGCTTTGTCATCGCAGAGTGACAAAAGCTCTTCGTCGTAAGGCGGTTTTGATTGGACTTCACGAATTTCAGGTGTGATCTCGTTGGTGTACTGCTTCATAAGTCCCTCTACTTGCTATAGAAATAATCACAGAGGTCATTTTACAAACAATAACCACAGGCGCAACAAGTATTCGACTTAAGTGAAATCCCGTTTCGTAACATCTGATAAGTGCGTTGCACAACCAGTTTTAGCTTTCTTCCAAATCTCTGTTATCTGACTGGGCTAGAACTGCGAAGGTTTAATCGACTTCGGTGAGCCAATGAGTGATCTCTTTATCTCTTAACGCCGCCAAGGTGACCCTGACCCCGAATATGGACTACACTCGTTATAATCCTGCCGCCAGTCGTTAATGATTTTCCTGGCGTGAACGATATCGCTGAACCAGTGCTCATTCAGACATTCATCGCGAAATTGTCCGTTAAAGCTCTCAATAAATCCGTTCTGTGTTGGTTTGCCCGGCTGGATTAAGCGTAACTCAACATCATGCTCAAAGGCCCATTGTTCCAGTGCGCGGCAAGTGAACTCCGGCCCCTGATCCGTTCTTATCGTCGCCGAATAGCCTCGAAACAGTGCAATACTGTCCAGAATACGTGTGACTCGAACGCCTGAAATCCCGAATGCGGTGATAATTGTCAGACACTCCTTCAAACTGGCTACCAAGTTGTTCGATAACTGAATCCATTGACAACGGACCAGTGTCTTGTTTGAAAGTAAAATCAAGCAATTGCCCAAAATCTATCGCATTCCATTTTTCATCAGTCAGAGATCCTGACTTTCATAAAGTACTACGCACTTTTGAGGGAATCTTTTTGCTGCGGCGTAAAAAGCTGCCTGAATGCTTAGTAAATAGTCATCAATGTCTTTTTGTTCTAATTTCTTCATTTTTTGCACTATGTCCAATAGTCGGGCTGGCTCCATCTTGGACGATTTTACAAAAGAAATGAACATAGAGAGACGGGAAGATATAAACCTTGCTCTGCTGGCTGAATCGCAGCCCAGAGACACGCGAAAAAAACCGCCTGAAGGTAGTCGGAAATGAAGGCAGTAGCGGTTGCCACGCTTTAGAGTATTCGGGATGGAACAGCCGTTGGTGTGTCTCTTTTGTATCACAGTCTGTGTCACAGTTTTTCCTTAGAAAGCCTGAGACACACCAACGTATTGTTTTAGAAGAAGTTGAAGCTGACCGATAAGCCGGGTTCTGTCGTGGACAGTCATTCATCTAGGCCAGCAATCGCTCACTGGCTCAAGCAGCCTACCCGGGTTCAGTACGGGCCGTACCATGTGAACCCCTATTTGGCCTTGCTCCGGGTGGAGTTTACCGTGCCACGGACTGTTACCAGCCGCGCGGTGCGCTCTTACCGCACCCTTTCACCCTTACCTGATCCCGCTTGCGCGGGCCATCGGCGGTTTGCTCTCTGTTGCACTGGTCGTGGGTTTCCCCCCCAGGCGTTACCTGGCACCCTGCCCTATGGAGCCCGGACTTTCCTCCCCTCCGCCCGTCTCCCCCGAAGGGGACGACGACGAAGCGGCGACTGTCTGGTCAGCTTCGGCGCGCAGTATAGAGGGTTTGCGCGCCGCTGTCACCCTCAGGTGTGGGCAAGATGTTATTAACGGGCGACTTCTACCTTCGCCAGTTTTTCGTAGTAGCACGCAATGGCACTGTGGTCGGCCGTCCCCATGCCATCGGCACGCAGGGCCTGCATCATTTCCATCACGGCGGCGGTCAGCGGCAGTTGCGCCCCAACACCGTGAGACGTATCCAGCGCGTTTGCCAGATCTTTAATATGCAGGTCGATGCGGAAACCAGGTTTGAAGTTACGATCCATCACCATCGGTGCTTTGGCATCTAGCACGGTACTCCCCGCCAGACCGCCACGGATTGCCTGGTAGACCAGGTCCGGGTTGACGCCCGCTTTAGTTGCCAGCGTCAGCGCTTCGGACATCGCAGCGATATTCAGCGCCACAATCACCTGATTCGCCAGCTTGGTCACGTTACCCGCCCCGATGTTACCGGTGTGCACCACAGAGCCAGCCATCGCTTTCATCAGATCGTAGTATTTATCGAAGATCGCTTTATCGCCGCCGACCATCACCGACAGCGTGCCGTCGATCGCTTTCGGTTCACCGCCGCTGACCGGTGCATCCAGCATATCGACGCCTTTCGCTTTCAACGCCTCGCTGATTTCACGGCTTGCGAGGGGGGCAATAGAGCTCATATCAATCAGTACAAGACCTGGCTTCGCACCGTCGATAATGCCATTCTCACCCAGAGCGACCTCTTTTACATGTGGAGAGTTTGGCAGCATGGTGATGATGACATCGCACTGCTCAGCAATGGCTCTGGCTGTGGCGGCCGTTTCGGCACCCGCAGCAATGACCTCAGCCACAGCTTGCGGATTATGGTCTGAAACCACCAGTGAGTAACCCGCTTTGATGAGGTTCTTACTCATTGGCTTACCCATGATCCCCAGGCCAATAAAACCGACTTTCAGCGTCATAATCTGTTTCCTCAATGATGGTTATTTTTTAAAAGCGTCCGCTAATTTCTGCGTGGCTGATCGGAATACGCCGAGGTCACTGCCGACAGCCACAAAGGTGGCGCCCCATTCCAGATAACGACGAGCGTCAGCTTCAACCGGTGCCAGAATGCCGCACGGTTTGCCATGGGCTTTGGCGCGGGCAAAGATGTGTTGAATGGCATGCTGAACGTCCGGGTGACCCGCATTACCCAGGTGTCCCAACGCCGCAGCCAGGTCACTCGGACCAACAAAGATGCCGTCGACGCCGTGTGTGGCAGCAATGGCGTCGACGTTATCAACACCCTGCTGGCTCTCAATCTGTACCAGGATGCTGATGTTGTTATTGGACTGCGCGAAGTAGTCCGGCACGGTGCCAAACATATTGGCGCGATGCGAAACGGATACACCGCGGATCCCTTCCGGGGGATAGCGCGTTGAGGCCACGGCCCGCGCCGCCTCTTCTTCCGTTTCCACAAACGGGATCAGGAAGTTGTAGAAACCGATATCCAGCAGACGTTTGATGATCACCGGTTCGTTGGTTGGCACACGCACCACCGGCGCGCTCTGGCTACCTTTGAGTGCCATCAACTGCGGAATAAAAGTATTGATATCGTTCGGCGCATGCTCACCGTCCAGTACCAGCCAGTCGAAACCGGCCAGGCCCAGCACTTCGGTGCTGATGGGATTTGCCAGCGCGGACCAGCAACCAATCTGGATCTGATGCGCCGCGAGGGACGCTTTAAACTTATTTGGGAAAATATCGTTATTCATCGCGTTTACCTTTTAAATTCCGCAGCCTTATTCCGTATATTTATTGCCAGCGTTATATTTATTTTCTGACTTAATTCCGGCGTTATAAAATCGTCATTCAGTATAATCCGCACATCACCGCGACACATTGTTTTAATGCTCAAGTATTGTTATCCGTTTTGATAATATTTTGAGCATTTGCACGAATCACTGCGCGCTGATGCACAGAATCAGGCATTACGGGTTCTGTGGCGATCGAGATCACATTCTCGTTCCTTATCTCCTGACATGCTTTATTTCTGCCATAAGAAAATTGGCTGCATTTATTATCAGACTCTTGCTGGAGAATACTGAACAATGGCCGATATTGAAATTCGACAAGCGTCGCCGAGGGCGTTTTATATAAAAGTCCACGATACCGATAATGTGGCGATTATTGTCAACGACAATGGCTTAAAAGCGGGAACCCGTTTCCCGGACGGGCTGGAGTTGATTAAGCATATTCCGCAGGGACATAAAGTCGCGCTTGTGGATATCCCCGCTCACGGTGAAATTGTGCGTTACGGAGAGGTGATTGGTTACGCCGTTCGCGCCATTCCTCAGGGTAGCTGGATTGAAGAGTCGCTGGTCGCGTTGCCAAAAGCACCGCCCCTGAACACACTCCCGCTGGCAACCCGCGTGCCTGAACCACTCCCTCCACTGGAAGGCTATACCTTCGACGGTTATCGCAATGCCGACGGTAGCGTCGGTACCAAAAATCTGCTCGGCATTACCACCAGCGTGCACTGTGTGGCAGGCGTGGTGGATTATGTGGTGAAAATTATTGAACGCGACCTGCTGCCGAAATACCCGAACGTGGATGGCGTGGTCGGCCTGAATCACCTTTATGGCTGCGGTGTGGCCATCAATGCACCGGCGGCCGTTGTGCCTGTCCGTACCATTCACAATATCGCCCTGAACCCGAACTTCGGCGGCGAGGTGATGGTCATTGGCCTCGGCTGTGAAAAGCTTCAACCTGAACGCCTGCTGCAGGGGACTGAGGACGTGAAAGCTATCCCGGTCAGCGATGCCAGTATCGTGCGTTTGCAGGACGAGCACCACGTCGGTTTTAGATCGATGGTCGACGATATTGTTCAGGTGGCAGAACGCCATCTCGATAAGCTGAACAAACGCCAGCGTGAAACCTGCCCGGCCTCGGAGCTGGTGGTAGGAACGCAGTGCGGCGGCAGCGATGCGTTCTCCGGCGTGACCGCCAACCCGGCGGTAGGCTACGCGTCCGATCTGTTTGTTCGCTGTGGTGCCACGGTGATGTTCTCCGAAGTGACTGAAGTGCGTGACGCTATCCATCTGCTTACCCCTCGCGCTATCAATGAAGAGGTAGGTAAGCGTCTGCTTGAGGAGATGGCCTGGTACGATAACTATCTCGATATGGGCAAAACCGACCGTAGCGCCAACCCCTCTCCGGGGAACAAAAAAGGCGGCCTGGCGAACGTGGTGGAAAAAGCCCTCGGCTCAATTGCGAAATCCGGCCAGAGCGCCATTGTTGAAGTCCTTTCGCCGGGCCAGCGTCCAACCCGACGCGGCCTGATTTACGCGGCAACCCCGGCCAGCGATTTTGTTTGCGGCACGCAACAAGTCGCGTCAGGTATTACAGTGCAGGTCTTTACCACCGGACGCGGCACGCCGTACGGCCTGATGGCGGTTCCGGTGATCAAGATGGCAACCCGCACGGAGCTTGCAAACCGCTGGTATGACTTAATGGATATCAACGCGGGCACTATCGCCACCGGGGAAGAGAGCATTGAAGAGGTGGGCTGGAAACTGTTCCACTTTATTCTGGATGTGGCGAGCGGTCGCAAGAAAACCTTCTCTGACCAATGGGGATTACATAATCAGCTGGCGGTGTTTAACCCGGCGCCCGTGACCTGATTAACATCGACCCTCTCCCCCATCGGGAGAGGGTCACAATTATTCCTTAACCAACACCACGTCTATCCCAATCTTGCGTAACCCTTCCAGACTTTCAGCCGGAATACCTTCGTCGACAATAATCATATCAATGCGTTGGGTATCAATGATTTTATGCAGGCTTGAGCGGTTAAACTTGCTGGAGTCAGTCACGACGATAATGCGCTCTGCCACTTCGCACATTTTGCGATTCAGACGGGCTTCATCTTCGTTATGCGTGCTTACGCCGCGATCGAGATCGATGGCGTCGACGCCCAGGAACAGCATGTCAAAATGGTAATTCTGTAATGATTGCTCCGCCTGGTCGCCATAGAAAGATTGCGACTGACGGCGTAAATGCCCACCGGTCATCAGCAATTCCACCCCTTCTGCTTCCAGCAACGCGTTCGCGACATTCATGCCGTTGGTCATAGCAATCACGTCCGTATGCTGGCGCAGCATACGGGCGATTTCAAACGTCGTGGTACCGGAATCCAGAATGATACGGTGTCCTGGCTTCACCAGCCCAGCGGCCGCCTGCGCGATACTGCGCTTAACGGCCGTATTCAGCGAACTTTTATCTTCCACTGAGGGTTCAACGCCTTGTGCATGACCTTCACAAATCAGTGCACCGCCGTAAGCACGTACGGCAATGCCCTGCTTCTCAAGGAAGGCCAGGTCGTTGCGGATCGTCACCGTCGAAACACCATATAAATGAGAAAGATCGTTAACCTGCACGCTTCCCTGCGCCCGCAACCGCTGAATAATTTGCTCTCGCCTTTCACTGGTGCCGGTGATGCGCTTTTCTGCGGATGAATCGGTGCTGCTCATGCGAGCTCCTTAATCAATAAACTTTCGTTTCATTTCGTTTTGCCTATTAAGGCCTTTCTTTTACGGGAATGCAAGCCCCGTCTGACGACCAGGGGCAAGCTCACCCGGCGCTGAAACCTTTCATTGTGTTTCTTTTGTGAAACAGATCGGAAAACCATTATCTTTCGTTTTATTTTTATACCACCATGATGCAGGATTAAATGAAACAAAACGAAAGATGACTACCATCACCATCCGAAATGGAGAGGAAAGTGAAACATCTGACAGAAATGGTGGAACAACATAAACGGGGGAATTCAAACGGGATTTATGCCGTCTGTTCCGCACATCCACTGGTACTTGAAGCTGCAATTCGTTACGCCCACTCGCATCAGACGCCGATATTAATTGAGGCCACCTCCAACCAGGTGGATCAGTTTGGTGGCTATACCGGCATGACGCCCGCTGATTTTTACGGGTTTGTTTGTCAGCTTGCGGAATCCCTTAATTTCCCGACTTCACTGTTGATCCTCGGCGGGGATCATCTGGGGCCCAACCGCTGGCAAAATCTACCTGCGGAACAGGCGATGGCAAATGCCGACGATCTGATCAAAAGCTATGTTGCTGCCGGGTTCAAAAAGATCCACCTCGACTGCAGTATGTCATGCGAAGACGATCCCGTTCCCCTGACCGACGCGATCGTCGCCGGGCGCGCCGCGCGTCTGGCGAAAATTGCCGAAGAGACCTGTCGTGAACAGTTTGGCGTGTCTGACCTGGTCTACGTCATCGGCACTGAAGTGCCTGTTCCCGGTGGGGCGCATGAAACCCTGAATGAACTCGCCGTCACAACACCGGAAGCGGCACGCGCCACGCTGGAAGCACACCGTCACGCTTTCGAGAAAGAAGGTTTAAACGCTATCTGGCCGCGCATTGTTGGCCTGGTCGTTCAGCCTGGCGTTGAGTTTGACCATGCCCATGTGTGTGACTACCAACCGCACAAGGCCGTCGCGCTGAGCAAAATGGTGAAAGCGTACGACACGCTGGTGTTTGAAGCGCACTCCACCGATTACCAGAGGCCGCAAGCACTTCGCCAGCTGGTAAAAGATCACTTCGCGATCCTGAAAGTCGGCCCAGCTTTGACCTTCGCTCTGCGAGAAGCGTTGTTTTCACTGGCCGCCATTGAAGAAGAACTGCTGCCTGCCAAAGCCAGTTCTGGCCTGCGTCACGTACTGGAAAACGTGATGCTCGATCGCCCGGAATACTGGCAAAGCCATTACCACGGTGACGGCAATGCACGACGCCTGGCGCGCGGCTATAGCTACTCTGACCGCGTCCGCTATTACTGGCCAGACAGCCAGATTGACGATGCCTTTGAGCGACTGGTACGCAATCTGGCTGACGAGCCCATTCCTCTGCCGCTGATCAGCCAGTACCTGCCGTTGCAGTACAGCAAAGTTCGCGAGGGCGCTCTCAAGTCAACGCCACGGGAGCTCATCCTCGACCACATTCAGGACATACTTCAGCAGTACCACGCCGCCTGCGAAGGCGTAACGACTCAACACGCATAATTAAAAAGAGGAAAACGCTATGCCAAACATTGTCTTATGCCGCATCGACGAACGGTTAATCCACGGTCAGGTGGGTGTGCAGTGGGTGGGGTTTGCGGGGGCAAACCTGGTGCTGGTCGCTAACGATGAGGTCGCTGAGGATCCGGTTCAACAGAACCTGATGGAAATGGTGCTCGCGGAAGGGATCGCCGTGCGCTTCTGGTCGCTGCAAAAAGTGATCGACAACATTCACCGCGCTGCCGACCGCCAGAAAATTCTGCTGGTCTGTAAATCACCCGCTGATTTTCTGACGCTGGTGGAGGGCGGCGTACCTGTCACCCGTATCAATGTAGGCAACATGCACTATGCCAATGGCAAACAACAAATTGCCAAAACGGTCTCTGTCGACGCAAACGATATCACTGCGTTCAACGGTCTGAAATCTGCCGGAGTGGAATGCTTCGTTCAGGGCGTTCCAACAGAAACTGCTTTGGATCTCTTTAAACTGCTCTGAGGGATTCACAATGGAAATCAGTCTGTTGCAGGCACTGGCGTTGGGCGTTCTCGCCTTTATCGCCGGCCTGGATATGTTTAACGGCTTAACACATATGCACCGCCCGGTGGTACTCGGGCCGTTGGTTGGCCTGATTCTGGGCGATCTACACACCGGTATTTTGACCGGCGGGACGTTAGAACTGGTCTGGATGGGACTGGCACCGCTGGCAGGCGCACAGCCACCAAACGTGATTATCGGCACGATTGTAGGCACAGCGTTTGCTATCAGCACGGGCGTGAAGCCGGAAGTTGCCGTTGGCGTCGCCGTCCCGTTTGCCGTTGCGGTACAGATGGGGATCACGTTCCTCTTCTCGGTGATGTCTGGCGTGATGTCGCGCTGCGATCGCATGGCGGCCAATGCGGATACTCACGGTATTGAACGGGTCAACTATCTGGCACTGCTGGCCCTCGGTATCTTCTACTTCCTGTGTGCTTTCCTGCCAATTTACTTCGGTGCAGAACACGCGAAAACCGCCATTGATGTTCTGCCAGCACGGTTGATTGATGGTCTTGGCGTCGCGGGCGGCATCATGCCAGCTATCGGTTTTGCCGTGCTGCTGAAGATCATGATGAAAAACGTCTACATCCCTTACTTCATTATCGGTTTTGTGGCCGCAGCCTGGCTCAAGCTTCCGGTACTGGCGATTGCCGCTGCTGCCCTGGCAATGGCACTTATCGACCTGATGCGTAAAACACCTGAACCGACAGCACCTGCGTCCCGGAAAGAGGAATTCGAAGATGGCATCTAATCAAACAACTTTGCCTGGCGTTTCTGAAAGCGAAGAGACCCTGCTCACTGGCGTGAATGAGAACGTCTACGAAGACCAAAGTATCGGTGCCGAGCTGACGAGAAAGGACATTAACCGCGTAGCCTGGCGTTCCATGCTGCTGCAGGCCTCGTTTAACTACGAACGTATGCAGGCCTCCGGCTGGCTGTATGGCTTACTGCCTGCGCTGAAAAAGATCCACACCAATAAGCGGGATCTGGCGCGTGCCATGAAAGGTCACATGGGCTTCTTCAACACCCATCCGTTCCTGGTGACCTTCGTTATCGGCATCATCCTGGCCATGGAGCGCTCCAAGCAGGATGTGAACAGCATCCAGAGCACCAAAATTGCCGTGGGCGCACCACTCGGCGGCATTGGTGACGCCATGTTCTGGCTAACTTTGCTGCCCATATGCGGTGGGATTGGCGCAAGCCTGGCGTTGCAGGGTTCCATTCTGGGCGCCGTGGTCTTTATCGTGCTGTTTAACGTGGTGCATCTGGGCCTGCGTTTTGGTCTGGCGCATTACGCCTACCGGATGGGCGTCGCAGCGATCCCGCTGATTAAGGCCAATACCAAAAAGGTTGGTCACGCGGCCTCTATTGTCGGGATGACGGTGATTGGCGCGCTGGTGGCAACCTATGTCCGCCTTAATACCACGCTCGAAATCAAGGCCGGTGATGCCGTCGTCAAACTGCAGGCCGACGTTATCGACAAGCTGATGCCTGCCTTCCTGCCACTGGTCTATACCCTGACGATGTTCTGGCTGGTACGCCGTGGCTGGAGCCCACTGCGTCTGATTGGTATCACCGTGGTGCTCGGTGTTGTCGGTAAATTCTGTCACTTCCTGTAAAAGCAAAGAGGTTACGATGTTAGGCATTATTTTGACGGGTCACGGCGGTTTTGCCAGTGGGCTTGAGCAGGCGATGAAGCAGATCCTCGGCGAGCAACCGCAGTTTATCGCCATTGATTTTCCGGAGACCTCCACCACGGCGCGGCTGACCACCCAGCTTGAGCAGGCGGTGAGCGAGCTCAATGCAGAGCAAGATATTGTATTTCTCACCGACCTGCTGGGCGGTACGCCGTTCCGCGTAGCGTCAACGCTCGCTATGCAAAGGCCCGGCAGTGAAGTGATAACGGGCACGAACCTGCAGCTGCTGCTGGAGATGGTGCTGGAGCGCGACGGTTTAAGCAGCGAAGCATTTCGATTGCAGGCGCTGGAGTGCGGACATCGTGGGCTGACAAGCCTGGTAGACGAGCTGGGGCGCTGCCGAGAGGAAGCGCCCGCTGAGGAAGGCATATGAGCCAGCTGTTACGCGCTCGCCGCGTGCTCACCGAACGGGGCTGGCTTGAAGACCACCAGCTACGTATTGAAAGTGGGATCATCACGGCGATTGAGCCAATTCCCGTGGGCATTGCGCCGCGCGATGCTGAGCTACTTTGCCCGGCCTATATTGATACGCACGTTCACGGCGGTGCGGGTGTGGATGTCATGGATGACGCACCCGACATACTGGATACTCTGGCGATATATAAAGCGCGTGAAGGCGTGGGCGCATTTCTGCCCACCACCGTCACCGCGCCGCTGGAGGCCATACACGGCGCACTTATGCGTATCGCCCGGCGCACTCGCTCCGGCGGTCCCGGCGCGCAGGTTCTGGGTAGCTATCTTGAAGGTCCGTACTTTACGCCGCAAAACAAAGGGGCGCACCCGCCGGAGCTTTTTCGGGAGCTGGATATCACTGAGCTGAACGCACTGATTGAGGTTTCGCAAAACACGCTGCGCGTGGTGGCGCTTGCGCCGGAAAAACCTGGCGCATTACAGGCGATTCGCCACCTTAAACAGCACGGTTTACGCGTGATGCTGGGCCATAGCGCCGCCACTTACGATCAAACCCTGTCGGCGTTTAACGCGGGCGCAGATGGGTTGGTCCACTGCTACAACGGTATGACGGGGTTACATCACAGGGAACCCGGCATGGTTGGCGCTGGGCTGACAGACAAACGTGCATGGCTGGAGCTGATTGCCGATGGTCACCATGTCCACCCTGGAGCCATGCGTCTGTGCTTCTGCTGCGCGAAAGACCGCGTGGTGCTGATCACCGATGCAATGCAGGCTGCTGGTATGCCTGACGGGGACTACACCCTGTGCGGTGAAGAGGTCTGCATGCAAAATGGTGTCGTGCGTACCGCCACCGGTGGCCTAGCGGGGAGTACGCTCTCGCTGGATGCCGCCGTCCGCAATATGGTGGAGCACGCAGGCATCACCGCTGAAGACGCGATCCATATGGCCTCGCTGCACCCTGCAAGGCTGCTGGGTATTGATAACCAGCTCGGGTCGTTAGCATCAGGCAAACACGCCACGCTCATCGCGCTGGACGGTGGTTTACACCTCCAGCGGATCTGGATTCAGGGCCAGGCTCTTCCCCTTTAGCCCTTTCATTGTGTCTCCTGTTGGCCTTACGACACGCGATCGTAAGGCCTTTCTTTTCCTTTCCTTCTTCATTGCCTTTTCTTTTGCGATCACACTTTTCGTTTTATTTCTTTTCTTTCATTGAACTTTCGATTTCTTTTCTATAAATTTTATTTAACTGCTCAAGTGAACAAGTGAAACGAAACGAAAGATAGCGACATATTTGCCAGCGTCTGATGTGGAATTCACACGACTAAGGACTGAGTTATGCCACAAATCACTACCGCCACAACTGGCACCTGGACCGAAGAAGAGATCCGTCAGCAACCAGCGAGCTGGATCCGATCGCTCAGCAACATTGATAGCCTGCGTTCGTCTATCGACGGTTTTCTGACTCCGCTGCTGCGCAAATCTGATCTGCGGATCGTCCTGACAGGGGCGGGCACATCTGCCTTTATCGGCGACATTATTGCGCCATGGCTTGCCAGCCACACCGGGAAAAACTTCACCGCCGTACCCACAACTGACCTGGTGACGAACCCAATGGATTACTTCAGCCCTGCGCATCCCTTGCTGCTGATTTCGTTTGCCCGCTCCGGCAACAGCCCGGAAAGCGTGGCGGCTGTAGAACTGGCCAATCAGTTTGTGCCGGAATGCTACCACCTGTCGATCACCTGCAATGAAGCAGGCAGTCTGTACCAGAACGCCGTCAACAGCGATAACGCCTTTGCCCTGCTAATGCCAGCCGAAACGCACGATCGCGGCTTCGCGATGACCAGCAGTATCACCACCATGATGGCAAGCTGTCTGGCGGTTTTCGCCCCGGAGACGATCAACAGCCAGACCTTCCGCGACGTAGCCGATCGCTGCCAGGCGATCCTGACGTCGCTCGGCGATTTCAGCCAGGATGTCTTTGGCAATGCGCCATGGAAGAGGATCGTCTACCTGGGAAGCGGTGGCCTGCAGGGTGCCGCGCGTGAGTCAGCGCTGAAGGTGCTGGAACTGACGGCGGGCAAACTGGCAGCATTCTACGACTCTCCTACCGGTTTCCGTCATGGGCCGAAGTCGCTGGTGGATCATGAAACGCTGGTGGTGGTGTTTGTCTCCAGCCATCCGTATACGCGTCAGTACGATCTCGATCTGCTGGCCGAACTGCGTCGCGATCGCCAGGCCCTGCGCGTGGTGGCTATCGCCGCTGAAACGGATCCGGTTATTGAAGCGGGTCCGCACATCCTGCTACCGCCTTCTCGTTCGTTTATCGATATGGAACAGGCGTTCTGCTTCCTGATGTATGCCCAGGTCTTTGCACTTTCCCAGTCGCTCAGCGTAGGCAACACCCCCGATACACCATCCGCCAGCGGCACGGTCAACCGTGTGGTTCAGGGCGTTGTTATTCATCCGTGGCAGGCTTAAGAGGATCTCATCATGAGCATTATCTCGACTAAATATCTTCTGCAGGACGCCCAGGCAAAAGGCTACGCCGTGCCGGCGTTCAATATCCATAACGCAGAGACGATCCAGGCGATCCTCGAAGTGTGTAGCGAAATGCGATCGCCGGTGATCCTTGCGGGCACGCCCGGGACGTTTAAACACATTGCGCTCGAAGAGATCTACGCCTTGTGCAGCGCTTATTCCGTCACTTATGACATGCCGCTGGCGCTGCATCTCGATCACCACGAATCACTGGACGATATTCGCCGCAAAGTGAATGCCGGTGTACGCAGCGCAATGATCGACGGAAGCCATTATCCATTTGAGCAGAACGTGAAGCTGGTGAAATCCGTGGTCGATTTTTGCCATCTCAACGACTGTAGCGTCGAGGCAGAATTGGGGCGTTTGGGTGGCGTGGAAGATGACATGAGCGTCGACGCCGAAAGCGCATTTCTCACCGACCCACAAGAAGCGAAGCGCTTTGTTGAGCTGACCGGCGTCGATAGCCTTGCAGTGGCCATCGGCACCGCGCACGGCCTCTATACCAAACGACCCAAAATCGACTTCCAGCGACTGGCCGAAATTCGCGAAGTGGTCACCGTACCGCTGGTGCTGCATGGCGCGAGCGATGTACCGGATGAGTATGTTCGCCGCACCATTGAGCTGGGCGTGTGCAAAGTCAACGTGGCAACCGAGCTGAAAATCGCCTTTTCTGACGCCGTCAAAGCCTGGTTTGCCGACAACCCGCAAGGTAACGATCCACGCTTCTATATGCGGGTCGGCATGGATGCCATGAAAGAGGTGGTCAGAAGCAAAATTACCGTTTGTGGCTCGGCAAATCGCTTGCTGCTGCCGGCAGAAGCCTGATTGAAAAGGATCTTACCCTGATGAAAAAAATCCTCTCCCTCTCAATGCTTGCCCTGTGTGTTTCTCATGGCGCGATGGCAGCAAACTACAGCCTTAATAACGACAATATTGCCCTGTCATTTGATGACGCAAACTCGACGGTCGTGGTTAAAGATACCAGGGCCAACCATCCTCTGACACCGCAGGAGCTGTTCTTTCTGACGCTGCCAGATGAGAAAAAAATCCACACGGCGGATTTTAAGATCAAGCATGTCGAAAAGCAGGACAACGGAATTGTCATCGACTTCACCCATCCGGACTTTAACGTCACGGTGAAGCTGAACCTGGTGAAGGGGAAATACGCCAGCATCGACTACACCATCGCAGCCGTCGGGCAGCCTCGTGAAGTGGCGAAAATCACCTTCTTCCCAACCAAAAAGCAGTCTCAGGCACCTTATGTAGACGGGGCAATTAACAGCTCGCCGATTATCGCAGACTCGTTCTTTATCCTGCCGGATAAACCCATCGTTAATACTTACGCCTATGAAGCGACGACCAACCTCAATGTGGAGCTGAAAACGCCCATTCAGCCGGCAACGCCAGTCAGCTATACCACCTACTTCGGTACCTTCCCGGAAACCAGCCAGCTGCGACGTAGCGTAAACCAGTTTATTGATGCCGTCCGCCCGCATCCGTATAAGCCTTATCTACACTACAACAGCTGGATGGACATCGGCTTCTTTACCCCTTACTCCGAGCAGGATGTGCTGGGGCGTATGGACGAATGGAACAAAGAATTTATCACCGGGCGGGGCGTAGCGCTGGATGCTTTCCTGCTTGACGATGGCTGGGATGATCTTACAGGGCGCTGGCTGTTTGGCCCGGCATTTAGCAACGGTTTTGGCAAGGTACGAGAGAAAGCTGACAGCCTGCGCAGCTCCGTTGGCCTGTGGCTCTCGCCGTGGGGCGGATATAACAAACCGCGCGATACTCGCGTCTCACATGCAAAAGAGTATGGTTTCGAAACGGTAGACGGGAAGCTGGCGCTGTCAGGCCCGAACTACTTTAAAAACTTTAATGAGCAGATTAGTAAGCTGATAAAAAACGAGCATATTACCTCGTTTAAGCTGGACGGAATGGGCAACGCCAATTCGCATATCAAAGGCAGCCCGTTCGCCTCGGATTTTGACGCCTCTATTGCACTGCTGCATAACATGCGCAACGCCAATCCGAACCTGTTTATCAACCTGACGACCGGAACCAATGCCAGTCCATCCTGGCTGTTCTACGCTGACTCCATCTGGCGTCAGGGTGATGACATAAACCTTTATGGCCCTGGTACGCCGGTACAGCAGTGGATGACTTACCGCGACGCTGAAACGTACCGTTCCATTGTGCGCAAAGGCCCTCTGTTCCCACTAAACTCGCTGATGTATCACGGGATCGTCAGTGCAGAAAACGCCTATTACGGGCTGGAGAAAGTGCAAACGGACAGCGATTTTGCCGACCAGGTCTGGAGTTACTTTGCCACCGGCACGCAGTTGCAGGAGCTCTACATCACCCCTTCAATGCTGAATAAGGCGAAGTGGGATACCCTGGCGCAGGCGGCGAAATGGTCGCGGGATAACGCCAGCGTGCTGGCGGATACGCACTGGATTGGCGGTGACCCAACTGCGCTGCAGGTTTACGGTTGGGCATCCTGGAGTAAGAATAAAGCGATTCTCGGCTTACGTAACCCGTCGGATAAGCCGCAAAGCTACTACCTGGATTTGACGAGAGATTTCGAAGTCCCGACAGGAAACGCGTCGCAGTTTAGTCTGAAGGCAGTGTATGGACGTAATTCAACCGTACCGGAGGCGTACAAAAACGCGGTGGTGATTACGCTGCAACCGCTGGAAACGCTGGTATTTGAAGCATTACCAGAAAAATAAAAAGTGTTCAGTTGGCAGGTTAAGCTATGACCTGCCATCTTCCCCCTTTCCTTGCCCCCACGCGTTTTAATTTACCTTTTGATTGCAAAGAACGGAGATAACGTTCCGCAGTGCGGGAAGTTACGCCCAAAACAGATGCCAACATTACCGCAGTCATTTGCGGTTGAACGGTAAGAAGCTCAAGGATAGTATTTTCCTTTTCCGACAATTCTTCCGACAATACTGACGACATACCTATGCCTTCCCGCAAAGCTTCAGCCATATTTTGCAGCATAAACTCCACGAATGCCGTGCAATCACTGGCCCGATCGCATTGTCCTAATATCTGGTAATAGCGCGCCTGCTGAAAATGGATGAGTGTCTCGACGGGTAGCCATGCCAGTTCCGCACGCCACTGGCTTAAGATCAACGTTTGCCACAGCCGCCCCATGCGGCCATTTCCATCTGAAAAGGGATGAATAAACTCAAACTCGTAATGAAATACCGAACTGGCAATAAGCGGGTGGAGATCAGTTTGCTTAAGCCAGGAAAGAAGATCGTCGATCAGACTGTTCATCTGGGAGGCAGGAGGAGCCATGTGGACTAACTTGTTTCCACGGTATACCCCTACGTCTCCATTCCTGAGCTTTCCAGGGAGATCGACCAGACCAGTCATTAATAACCGGTGTGCATTGAGTAAGTCATTGAGCTTCCATGGCTTCCATTCAGACAATTTCTCATATGCCAGGATAGCATTGCGTACTTCCTGAATATCTTTTTCAGGCGCGAGCACTCGCTTGCCATCCATGATTGCCGTCACTTGCCCGGTAGTCAGCGAGTTGTGTTCAATGGCCAGCGATGCCTGGATAGTGCGGATACGGTTCTCTTTACGCAGTAAAGGAGATGTCCTTCCGGAATGAGCCGCCCAATGCCCCAGCAACTCACCAATCTCAACAACCTGATTGAGAATTGATGGCGTGATAGCGAATGGAGGCAGGTAGCGGCTCATACGTTTACTCCCCCTGCTGCTCCAGCACATACTTATACAGCGCATTTTTCTTCACGCCGTGAATTTCCGCCGCCAGCGCAGCGGCTTTCTTCAGCGGCAGTTCCGCCTGCAGCAGCGCCAGCGTACGCAGCGCGTCGGCTGGCAGCGCGTCTTCCTGCGCTTTATGTCCTTCGACAATCAGCACCATTTCACCTTTACGGCGGTTTTCATCTTCCTTCACCCACGCCAGCAGTTCACCCACCGGTGCACCGTGGATCGTTTCCCAGGTTTTGGTCAGTTCGCGCGCCAGCACCACGTAGCGGGCTTCTCCCCACACGGTCACCATATCTTCCAGGCTCTCAAGCAGGCGGTGCGTGGATTCGTAGAAAATCAGGGTGCGCGGTTCCGCTTCCAGGTCTTTTAACACGTCGCGGCGGCCTTTGGATTTGGCAGGCAGGAAGCCTTCATAGCAGAAACGGTCAGACGGCAACCCCGCAGCGCTCAGCGCAGCAATGGCGGCGCAGGGGCCCGGCAAAGGTACAACCCGAATCCCTGCTTCGCGGCAGGTACGTACCAGATGGTAACCAGGGTCGTTAATCAGCGGGGTTCCTGCATCGGAAACTAACGCAATGTTCTGCCCCTCTTTCAGCTTCGCCACCAGCGTTTCGGCTTTTTGTTGCTCATTGTGATCGTGCAGGGCAAACAAACGGGCGGTGATCGCGAAATGTTGAAGCAGTAAACCGGTGTGCCGGGTATCTTCAGCAGCAATCAAATCAACAGCTTGCAACACGGTAAGCGCACGTTGGGTAATATCAGATAAATTCCCGATAGGAGTAGGTACAATATAGAGCTGGCCTTGAGAATTATCCGCCGTTTCGTGTTGTTTCATTGTTTAGTCCGTATTGCCGATTTAATATTGAGCATTGCGTAAAAAAAATCACTGGATACAGTATGGTACCGTTAACGTTTCTTCGAAAAAAAGCCACTCGCAGCGTGCCGCTTCTGCTGGCAGCGCTGATCTTTGCAGGCTGTGGCACCCAGGCACCTGACCAGAGCACTGCACATCTGCAGGGTTCCGCTCAGGCTGATTCTGGTTTTTATCTGCAACAAATGTCGCAGAGTTCAAATGATACCAAGACCAACTGGCAATTACTCGCCATTCGTGCACTGTTGAAAGAGGGGAAAACCCAGCAGGCCGCCGAACTGTTCAATCAGTTACCGAAAGATCTTAACGACACCCAACGCCGTGAGCAGAGTTTGCTTTCCGCTGAACTGAAAGTCGCACTGAAAGATTATGATGGCGCGAAAAAGCTCCTGGGTGATATCGACGTCAGCGCGCTGGATAAAAATCAGCAGGCTCGCTTCTGGCAGGCAGGTATTGCTGCTGAGCAGGGTCGTCCTTCCCTGACACTGCTCCGTGCACTGATTGCCCAGGAACCGCTGCTCGGCGGTGCCGACAAGCAGAAAAATATTGATGCCACCTGGCAGGCGCTTGCCTCCATGACCCAGGAACAGGCGCAGGCACTGGTCATCAATGCCGATGAGAACGTACTGCAGGGCTGGCTGGATCTGCAGCAGATGTGGTTTAACAACCGCAACGATCCGAAGATGCTGAAAGCCGGTATTACTGACTGGCAAACCCGCTACCCGCAGAATCCGGGCGCGAAAATGCTGCCAACACAGCTGGTAAACGTGCAGAACTTTAAGCCCGCATCGACCAGCAAAATCGCCCTGCTTCTGCCGCTAAACGGTCAGGCGGCGGTATTTGGTCGCACTATTCAGCAGGGTTTTGAAGCGGCGAAAAACGGTACCACGCCGGTGACAGGCAGTGCCGTTCCAGCACAAGCAGCACAGGCAGCAAATGTGAACGATGTTGTCAGCCCGTCCGCAGCCGAGACCAGTGACCTGACCACCGCCCAAACCCCGGCGCAGGGCACGATGCAAAACCCGGTTACCGCACCAACGACACCTCCGGCAGCCGCAACTGCGCCTGCGCCTGCAACACAGGCTCCGGCTGAGACACAAGCGGCGCCGGCACCTGCTGCCACAGCACAACCGTCTGAACAGCAACCTGCGCAACCCGCAGCCCAACCTGCTGCGCAGCCGCAAACCGTGGCAGCCTCCAGCGCCAACCCGGGTGCTGAGCTAAAAATCTACGACACCAGCTCACAGCCGCTTGACCAGGTTCTGGCGCAGGTTCAACAGGACGGTGCAAGCATCGTTGTCGGCCCGTTGTTGAAAAACAACGTGGAAGAACTGATGAAGAGCAATACCACGCTGAACGTGCTGGCGCTCAATCAGCCTGAGCAGGTTCAGAACCGCGCCAATATCTGCTACTTCGCACTTTCCCCTGAAGATGAAGCCCGCGATGCCGCACGACATATCCACGAGCAGGGTAAACAGGCTCCTCTGTTGCTCATCCCACGCAGTACGCTGGGCGATCGCGTCGCGAATGCCTTTGCCAATGAATGGCAGAAGCTCGGTGGCGGTATAGTACTGCAGCAGAAATTCGGTTCAGTCTCTGAACTGCGCGCTGGCGTAAATGGCGGAGCAGGCATCGCGCTGAACGGTAGCCCGGTAACCGCAAGCCTGCCGCAGCAGCAGGGCGTGACAATTGGCGGTCTGACAATCCCGGCCCCACCTACCGACGCACAAATCAGCGGTGGCGGTAAAGTGGATGCCGCCTATATTGTCGCCACGCCGCAAGAGATCGCCTTTATCAAACCGATGATTGCAATGCGTAACGGCAGCCAGAGCAGTGCAACGCTGTACGCGAGTTCACGCAGCGCGCAGGGCACTGCAGGCCCGGATTTCCGTCTGGAAATGGACGGTCTGCAGTACAGCGAAATCCCTATGCTGGCAGGCAGCAATCCGGCACTGATGCAGCAGGCGCTGGGGGCAGTACGTAACGACTACTCTCTGGCGCGTTTGTATGCGATGGGTGTCGATGCGTGGGCGCTGGCGAACCACTTTACCCAGATGCGTCAGGTGCCAGGCTTTGAGCTTAACGGCAACACCGGCGATCTGACCGCTACTCAGGATTGCGTGATCAACAGGAAGTTATCATGGCTCAAATACCAGCAGGGGCAAATCGTCCCGGCCAGTTAAGCCGTAAAGAGACCGGCGATGCGTGGGAGTTAAAGGCGCGTCGCTGGCTTGAAGGCAAAGGACTGCGCTTTATCGCCGCTAACGTCCGTGGGCGCGGCGGCGAGATTGACCTGATCATGAAAGAGGCTCAGGTCATTGTGTTTGTAGAAGTCCGTTTTCGACAGTCCTCCCGTTTTGGCGGCGCTGCCGCCAGCGTGACGCTCGCCAAACAACATAAATTATTACAGACTGCCCACTTGTGGCTTGCCCGCCATAATGGGAGCTTTGATACTGTGGATTGCCGGTTCGATGTGATAGCCTTCACCGGAAATGAGATCGAATGGCTTAAAAACGCTTTTGGCGAAGACGCATAATTAAGATTTAAAAGGGATAACGTGCTCGAAAGAATTAAAGTGTGCTTCACAGAAAGCATCCAGACTCAGATTGCCGCGGCGGAAGCGCTACCGGATGCGATCTCCCGTGCCGCGATGACGCTGGTGCAATCCCTGCTTAATGGCAACAAAATCCTCTGTTGTGGCAACGGAACGTCAGCCGCCAACGCACAGCATTTTGCTGCCAGCATGATCAATCGTTTTGAAACAGAACGCCCGAGTTTACCTGCCATTGCACTTAATACCGATAATGTGGTCTTAACAGCGATTGCTAACGATCGTCTGCATGACGAAATTTACGCTAAGCAGGTGCGAGCCCTCGGCCATGCCGGAGATGTACTGCTGGCAATATCCACACGCGGCAACAGCCGGGACATTGTTAAAGCCGTTGAAGCCGCCGTAACCCGGGACATGACTATCGTAGCTTTAACCGGCTATGACGGTGGTGAGCTGGCGGGTCTGCTGGGGCCGCAGGATGTGGAAATCCGCATTCCTTCTCACCGTAGCGCGCGTATTCAGGAAATGCATATGCTGACGGTAAATTGCTTATGCGACCTGATCGATAACACGCTTTTCCCTCACCAGGATGATTAAGGAGTTCTTATGAAGGCTTTATCGACCCTCGCAGTCCTTATGTCTGCATTACTGCTTCAGGGATGTATCGCTGCGGCTGTCGTGGGTACTGCTGCTGTAGGCACCAAAGCGGCAACCGATCCGCGTTCTGTCGGGACGCAGGTGGATGACGGTACGCTTGAGCTGCGCGTCAACAGTGCGCTGTCGAAAGACGAACAGATTAAGAAAGAAGCGCGCATCAATGTGACGGCTTATCAGGGCAAAGTGCTGCTTGCAGGCCAGGCCCCTAACATGGAACTCGCCTCCCGCGCCAAACAGATTGCGATGGGTGTAGAAGGTACGACAGAAGTCTTCAACGAAGTGCGCCAGGGACAGCCTGTCAGCCTGGGCACCGCATCGTCTGACACCTGGATCACCACCAAAGTGCGTTCCCAACTGCTGGGTTCTGACCAGGTGAAATCTTCCAACGTGAAAGTGACGACGGAAAACGGTGAAGTGTTCCTGCTGGGTCTGGTAACCGACCGTGAAGGAAAAGCCGCGGCTGATATCGCCAGCCGGGTGAGCGGCGTGAAACACGTCACCACCGCATTTACTTATATCAAGTAACAAACAATACCCGGCAATGCCGGGTATTTTTTTGCCTTAAACCAACGCAAAACACCCCACTACCACCCCACTCAACGCCACCAGCCCCGCAGTCAGCCACAGCGCTTTGGCCGGGAATGATTTACGCAGCATGATAAGCGACGGCAGGCTAATCGCAGGCAGTGTGATGAGCAGCGCCAGCGCCGGTGCAGTACCCATGCCAGCCAGCATCATGGTCTGCACAATCGGGATCTCAGCCGCCGTTGGGATCACAAACAGGCAGCCTGCAACGGCCATCGCAATGACCCACATCAGCGTGTTGTCGATAGCGCCATCCGCATGTGGGAAAAGCCAGACGCGCGCAGCCCCCAGAACCAGTACCGCAAGGATATAGACCGGGATGGTGCTCCAGAAAAGCTGCCATAACGCCTGACCCCAGCGCATGAAGAAACTCCCCTGAGGCTCGCTGACGTTCAGCTCAACTGACGCCGGTTCAACGGCATTATCTTTCACCCATTTTTGTACCAGCGTCGCGACCACCAGCACCGTCAGCAATCCAGCCACCAGACGGATGAACGCAAAATACCATCCCAGAACAAAACCCATAAACACCAGCGTCGCTGGGTTTAACAGCGGGTTACCCATCCAGAAAGCCAGCGCGCCGCCCATCGAGACACGCTGGCGACGCATCCCCGCGGTAACAGGAGCCGCACAGCAGGAGCACATCATGCCCGGCAGAGAGAAAATAGTCCCCAGCAGCGTGCCCTGAAAACGCGACTGCCCAAGGGTTTTCACCAGCCAGTTCCGCGGAATAAGTACCTGAATCAGTGACCCCAGAATGACGCCTAAAACGGCGGCTTTCCAGACGGCAAGGAAGTAGACCATGGCGTAATCCCACGCCGCCTGCAGCGGGCTGGCATCAGCCTGAGCGAGAATAGATTTACCGATACTGTGCGTTTCGGCGGCGGTGAAGGCTTTGCCGTAGTAGGGCTGCCATTTCACATACCAGAGGCCGATAATGACCACAAGAAAGAAGAGCGCGGGCTTCCACCATTGAACAGGTGTTGCCGCCTGAGATGAAGACTGACCAGTCATAGCATTCCCCGGAGAGTAGTAGGTAATTAGCCGGGGGAGTTTACGCCTCGCCCTGCGCGATTTCACGCAGTTTTGCCGAAGGGATAATGTTCACCCCTTCCTTCGAAGGCGAAAGTGCCTCTTTCAGCATCGCACGCGCGACATCCTGCGCCTCAATGGATTTCCAGTTCCCCGGAAGAATGCGAAATAGCGGTGCGAAAATAGACTCATTAAAACGCCGTTCGTCGCGGTGTCCCAGCAACATGGAGGGGCGAACAATCGTCAGGTAATCCCATCTCTGCGCAATCAGCGCGTCCTCCATTTTGCCCTTCACGTTGTTGTAGAAAAAAGGCGATCCGGCACTGGCGCCCAGCGCGCTGACCACCAGAAAATGTCTGGCCCCCAGCTTTTTCGCCGTAAGCGCGGTGTCCACCACCAGCGTATAGTCGGCGTGGATAAATGCCTCTTTGCTCCCCGCTTCCCGCAGCGTGGTGCCCAGACAGCAAAACGCGATATCAATCGGGTCGTGCACCTGCGCCAGCGCATCCGTCAGCTGAGGATCATGCGGATTAAAGACGCCGGAGATGTCCGCCAGCGGTCGACGCGTCGGAGCGGCGATGTAGTTCACGCGGCGATCCTGAATCAGCAGCCGCAGCAGATGATCGCCCACTAGCCCGGTAGACCCGGTAATCAATACCTGACTCATCGTATCCCCTTTACAGAATTGTCCGTTTGCGAACTCAGCGTCGTCGACCACACTTAGAAGTCTGTTACAGGTAAGTATTTACCACAAGCGGAGAAAAATCAGTCTGAAGCCAAAACAACGGAGGAAGCATGGGCAAAAAAATCGCAGTCTTGATTACCGACGAGTTTGAAGATTCAGAATTCACCTCTCCAGCCGAGGCGTTCCGCAAGGCGGGACATGAGGTCATCACCATTGAGAAAGAAGCGGGCAAAACGGTGAAAGGCCATAAGGGTGAGGCCAGCGTGACCATCGACGAGACTATCGATAACGTTAGCCCGTCAGATTTTGAC
This sequence comes from Enterobacter ludwigii, assembly GCA_023023105.1. Lineage (NCBI taxonomy): Bacteria > Pseudomonadati > Pseudomonadota > Gammaproteobacteria > Enterobacterales > Enterobacteriaceae > Enterobacter > Enterobacter ludwigii. The sequence goes on from CP083824.1 coordinate 4,126,242, forward strand.
GCCTTGCTGTTACCCGGCGGCCATTCACCGGATTCCCTGCGCGGCGACGAACGCTTCGTGACCTTTACACGGGACTTTGTCTCTACCGGCAAACCGGTCTTTGCCATCTGCCACGGCCCGCAACTGCTCATCAGCGCTGAGGTTGTACGCGGACGTAAGCTCACGGCTGTGAAACCGATCGTTATCGATCTGAAAAATGCGGGAGCCGAGTTTTACGATCAGGAAGTGGTCAACGACAAAGACCAGCTGATCACCAGCCGAACCCCGGACGATCTTCCGGCATTTAACCGCGAAGCGCTACGCCTGCTCGGCGCGTAGCCAGTGCAGCTTCTTGCCAAAGCCCAGCGTGTTGTCGGTAAATTTCAGCTCATCAAGGCGGATTTCCCATACCGGGGCTTTTAGCGCAGCGGCAACCGGAAAGCGGCGCGTGTAAAGCTTACGACGCGCGTCGCTCTCTTCTCCGTCCAGACGACGGATTTCCCCTTTAAACTGCACCCCACGGATCAATGCGACCGTTTTAGGCTGGCCATTCACCGTGCCCGCGACCTCCGCCTGCTGGCCAGTCATCTGCGCATGACGTGTCTTATCTTCACTCATGATATAAAAGGCCACACGCTCCGGATCGTAGTAGTAAAACGCGTTTGCGCACCACATCTCACCCTCGCTGTACACGCACCAGGTGACGACATGCTGTTTCGCCAGCCAGCGGTTAATGGTGGCCAGTGTTTCCATTTTCATTCTCTCTCATGCTATGGTGCGTTCACCTTAACATACTGAATCTGTTTACCGTGTGCTGGTTTCTCTATCTTGTCCGAACCGCTGATAACGCACTCTACACCGGGATCACTACCGATGTGGCGCGGCGTTTTTTACAACATCAAACGGGAAAAGGGGCAAAAGCACTGCGGGGGAAAGGAGAACTACAACTCGCCTTTTCAGCACCTGTTGGTGACAGATCGCTGGCGCTAAGACTGGAATACCGTATTAAGCAATTGACGAAGCGCCAGAAAGAGCGCCTCGTGAGCGGAGACGGCTCGTTTGAGGCGCTACGCGAGCACCTGATTAAAAGCGATTGAAATGGTCGTGGTACTCGACCAGGCCATTGACCCCGTTGAGCGCGTCGTCCGCCAGACGATGGACCTGGAAAGCAGATTCCGTACCCGGCCAGCGGCAGCGCAGATCGTAATGCGCGGCCTGCTCAAAGCCCAATCGTCCATAGAACGCCGGATCGCCCAGCGTGACAACGGCTGCATAACCGAACTCATTGAGCGAATCCAGCCCTTCATAGACCAGCTGACGTGCCAGCCCTTGCCCGCGATAGTTTTCATCTACCGCCAGCGGTGCCATTCCCACCCACTGAAGATCTTCGCCCTGAACGATGACCGGACTGAAGGCCACATAGCCGACCACCTGACCTTCGTCATCGGTAGCAACCAGCCCCAGCGTAATCAGGCCGTCTTCACGGAGATCGTGGACCAGTTGGGCCTCGGCATCGCTCTCAAAAGAACGGCGTAACAACGCATCGATCCCCGGCGCATCAATCCCAATTTCAACTCGAATCAGCATGGCTCACCTACTGAAGTGTGTTTGCTTTCCGGCGGGCTCTTCAGCCCAGCCTCAACGAAATCTGCCATTTGCATCAACATGACACGCAGCGCTTTTGGCATCTGCTCCAGCTCAATGGCATCCATTAAATTCTTAACGTACAGGCCCAGCTCCGTATCGCCTTCAATGACCAGACGACGCTGGAAGAAGAGCGTATCCGGATCTTGCTTACGCGCGGCAATCATCAGCAGATCGCTGGCGTTGGCGCTAAAGCTCACATCCGCGTCAGCGGATTCACGTACGATCAGCTGGTCATTCTCAACGGAGGTAAACCAGCGTAGCCCGATGTCACGCACTTCAATGCTTAGCCAGCGGCCTTCCAGGAACTCCAGCTCGCCGTCCTGCAGCGCCTGGCGGAACTGCCAGCTCAGGACCTGCTCCAGCACCTGGCGTTTAAGCGCGAACGGTGCCAGCTTGACCGGCACGCTCAGCATTGATGGACCAAATTGTACGAGACGTGAACGCAGTTTATCCAGCACGAGCTTTACTCCCTCATATCTATAGTCCTGCTATTTTGCCATATCCGAAGCGCAACATAGCGGCGTAAATCAACAAACCGTCGTCCGCCGTACCTCATTATTGGTGCCATCAATACGCCATTAGCTGCCTTAAATCAAAAATTGTCGCGTATGGGTTAATTAAAATCCCAGCTCGTTAACAATTTTGCGATCGACTACATCAGGATAAATTATGGAGCTGCTCTGCCCAGCCGGAAACCTGCCGGCGCTTAAGGCGGCCATCGAAAATGGGGCCGATGCGGTCTACATCGGGCTTAAAGATGACACCAACGCCCGCCATTTTGCTGGCCTCAACTTTACGGAGAAAAAGCTTCAGGAAGCCGTTAACTTCGTTCACCAGCACCGCCGCAAACTGCATATCGCCATCAATACTTTTGCCCATCCTGATGGCTATGCCCGCTGGCAGCGTGCGGTGGATATGGCGGCACAACTGGGTGCGGATGCGCTAATCCTGGCCGACCTCGCTATGCTTGAGTATGCGGCAGAACGCTATCCCCATATTGAGCGCCACGTCTCTGTTCAGGCATCTGCCACTAACGAAGAGGCCGTACGTTTTTACCATCAACACTTTGACGTGGCCCGCGTGGTGTTGCCGCGCGTGCTCTCTATTCATCAGGTTAAGCAACTCGCGCGCGTCACGCCAGTGCCGCTGGAAGTTTTTGCTTTTGGTAGCCTGTGCATCATGGCTGAAGGCCGTTGCTATCTTTCCTCTTATTTAACCGGTGAATCGCCGAATACCGTCGGGGCCTGCTCCCCTGCCCGATTTGTTCGCTGGCAGCAAACGCCGCAGGGGCTGGAGTCTCGTCTGAATGAAGTATTGATCGACCGCTATCAGGATGGTGAAAACGCTGGCTATCCGACGCTGTGTAAAGGTCGCTATCTGGTCGATGGCGAGCGTTACCACGCGCTGGAAGAACCCACCAGCCTCAACACGCTGGAACTGCTGCCGGAACTGCTGGCGGCCAATATTGCCTCGGTAAAAATCGAAGGTCGCCAGCGCAGCCCGGCGTACGTGAGCCAGGTGGCGAAAGTCTGGCGTCAGGCCATCGACCGCTGCATGGCCGATCCGCAGAACTACGCCCCACAACCGGCCTGGATGGAGACGCTCGGCTCGATGTCCGAAGGCACGCAAACCACGCTTGGCGCGTATCACCGTAAATGGCAGTGAGATAACCATGAAATATTCATTAGGGCCGGTGCTCTACTACTGGTCAAAAGAAACGCTGGAAGATTTTTACCAACAGGCCGCCACCAGCAGTGCCGATGTGATTTATCTCGGTGAAGCCGTGTGCAGCAAACGCCGCGCCACTAAGGTCGGCGACTGGCTGGATATGGCAAAAAACCTGGCCGGAAGCGGCAAACAGGTGGTGCTTTCAACGCTCGCACTGGTACAAGCCTCTTCCGAACTGGGAGAACTGAAGCGTTATGTTGAGAACGGCGAGTTCCTGCTGGAAGCGAGCGATCTGGGCGTGGTGAACATGTGCGCTGAACGCAAGTTGCCGTTTGTCGCGGGTCATGCGCTGAACTGCTATAACGCCGTCACCCTGCGTCTGCTGCTCAAACAGGGGATGACGCGCTGGTGCATGCCGGTAGAACTCTCCCGCGACTGGCTGGTAAACCTGCTGACTCAGTGCGAAGAGTTAGGCATTCGCAATCAGTTTGAAGTGGAAGTGCTCAGTTACGGCCACCTGCCGCTGGCCTACTCTGCCCGTTGCTTTACCGCGCGCTCGGAAGATCGCCCGAAAGACGAGTGCGAAACCTGCTGCATCAAGTACCCGAACGGGCGCAGCATGCTGTCTCAGGAGAATCAGCAGGTATTTGTTCTGAACGGTATTCAGACCATGAGCGGTTATGTCTATAACCTGGGCAATGAGCTGGCATCGATGAACGGGCTGGTAGACATGGTGCGACTGTCGCCGCTGGATACCAGCGTGTTCGCAATGCTGGACGCCTTCCGCGCCAATGAAAACGGGACATCTCCGCTGCCGCTGACCGCTAACAGCGACTGCAACGGTTACTGGAAGCGCCTCGCCGGGCTGGAACTGCAGGCATAGCGATAAAGTGTAAAGGCTCACTTTGTTAACAACGGTTATTAATTTTTAATGCACTATTAAAAGATTCACCGTCGACAAAGTGAGCTGTTATGACTGATAAAACCATTCCGTTTTCGGTGCTGGATCTGGCGCCGATACCACAAGGCTCCTCAGCGGGCGAGGCCTTTTCCCACTCTCTGGATCTTGCTCTTCTTGCCGAAAAACGTGGCTATCACCGCTACTGGCTGGCGGAACACCACAATATGGTGGGTATCGCCAGTGCCGCGACATCAGTACTGATTGGCTATCTGGCGGCGAACACCACCACGCTGCATCTCGGATCCGGTGGAGTCATGCTGCCGAACCATGCGCCCCTGGTGATTGCCGAGCAGTTTGGTACGCTCAATACCCTCTATCCAGGGCGCATTGATTTAGGGCTTGGCCGTGCGCCGGGCAGCGATCAACCGACCATGCGCGCGCTACGTCGCCATATGAGTGGGGATATCGACAACTTCCCACGCGATGTGGCGGAACTGGTGGACTGGTTCGATGCGCGGGACCCGAACCCACACGTGCGCCCGGTTCCGGGCTACGGCGAGAAGATCCCGGTGTGGTTGCTGGGCTCAAGCCTCTACAGCGCACAGCTTGCCGCACAGCTGGGGCTGCCATTTGCGTTTGCCTCACACTTCGCGCCGGATATGCTGCATCAGGCGCTGCATCTCTACCGCACGAACTTCAAACCATCTGAACGTCTGGAAAAACCGTACGCGATGGTGTGTATCAACATCATTGCCGCCGACAGCAATCGCGACGCGGAATTCCTGTTCACCTCCATGCAGCAGGCGTTTGTGAAGCTGCGCCGCGGCGAGACGGGTCAACTCCCGCCGCCGGTGGAGAATATGCATCAGCTGTGGTCCGCTTCCGAGCAGTATGGCGTGCAGCAGGCGCTGAGCATGTCTCTGGTGGGCGATAAGGCGAAAGTGCGGCACGGGCTTGAAGCGGTGCTGCGTGAAACGCAGGCAGATGAGATTATGGTTAACGGCCAGATTTTCGATCACCAGGCGCGTTTGCATTCGTTTGAGCTGGCGATGCAGGTGAAAGAAGAAATGTAGGGAAGTGTGTTTTGTTACTCCGGCCCTCTCCCGGTGGGAGAGGGTGAAAAGAGGCGTTTACTGATATACAGGCAACAGGTTAAAGCTCGACAGCACGTGCACCAGCGCGTTACCAACACCAAACACCAGAATCAGCACAATCATCGGCTTGCCGCCCCAGACGCGGAATTTAGGGCTACCGAAGCGTTTACGTGATTTTCGCGCCAGCAGCGCCGGCACAATTGCCGCCCAGATGGTTGCCGCCAGTCCGGCATAGCCGATGGCGTACAGGAAGCCGTTCGGCCACAGCAGGCCACCCACAATCGGTGGCAGGAAGGTCAGCAGCGCGGTTTTGAAGCGCCCCATAGCAGAATCATCAAAGCCAAACAGATCTGCCAGGTAGTCAAACAGGCCCAGCGTTACGCCGAGGAAAGAGCTCGCCACGGCAAAGTTGGAGAACACCACTAGCAAGAGATCCAGACTACGGCTGTTCAGCACACCACTCAGCGCCTGCACCAGCACATCGATGTTACCGCCCTTCTGCGCAATGCCGATAAATTCCGGACGCGGGATGTTACCCATCGTCCCCAGCAGCCAAATCACATACAGACCCAACGCCAGCAGCGTGCCGTAGACCAGGCATTTCACAATCGTACGCGGATCTTTGCCGTAGTACTTCATCAGGCTCGGCACATTGCCGTGGTAGCCGAACGACGCCAGACAGAACGGTAGCGTCATCAGCAGGTACGGCGTATAGGAGGTATTCACTTCGGCAACGTTAAACAGTGTAGCGGGAGTGACGTGCCCCAGCAGGCTGCCGAAGGTCAGGAAGAAGGTGATGACCTTCGCGCCCAGCACAATCGCCGTCATGCGGCTCACCGCTTTGGTACTCATCCAGACGATAAACGCCACGCCAAGGGCAAAACACAGCCCCGCCAGACGCGCCGGAACGTTCAGCGACATCTCCGAAAAGGTGTGATGCAGAATCGAGCCGCTTGCTGAAATATAGGCGTAGGTCAGGATGTAAAGCACAAACGCGATGGAGAGGCCGTTCACCAGGTTCCAGCCTTTACCTAAAAGATCTTTGGTAATGGTGTCGAAGCTCGAACCAATACGGTAGTTCAGGTTCGCTTCGAGGATCATCAGCCCGGAATGGAGCATACAGAACCAGGTAAAGACCAGCGCCGCCAGCGACCAGAAGAACCACGCACCGGACATGACCACGGGCAGGGAGAACATCCCGGCCCCAATAATGGTTCCGCCGATGATCACCACGCCGCCAAGCAGCGAAGGTGACGTTTGGGTGGTGGTTAGTGTCGCCATACAGCCATTTCTCCAGTCAATAATGCGGTGATGCATTTTAATGTGCAGCACTGTACCAGTACAGGAGTACAAAAGAAATAAAAAAAGCCCCGATAGCGTTTATCGGGGCTGTATATTTTACTTTACGTCAGTGGCGTAAGGCTTACGCGTCACGACGACGGCTTGAACCTTCGTCACGACGTGGGCCACGGTTTTCACGGCGCTCGCCGGAGAAACGACGACCTTCACCGCCACGACCTTCGCTGCGACCGCCTTCACGACGCTCACCACCGAAACCGCGACCACCGCCACGACGTTCGCCGCCACGGTCAGGACGTGGCTGTGCATCGCCCAGCAACTGCATGTTCATCGGCTTGTTCAGGATGCGGGTGCGAGTAAAGTGCTGCAGTACTTCGCCCGGCATGCCTTTTGGCAGCTCAATGGTAGAGTGGGATGCGAACAGCTTGATGTTACCAATGTAACGGCTGCTGATGTCGCCTTCGTTAGCGATCGCGCCAACGATGTGACGAACTTCAACACCATCATCACGGCCCACTTCAATGCGGTACAGCTCCATGTCGCCCGCGTCACGACGCTCACGACGTGGACGGTCTTCACCACCGCGCTCTGGACGGTCACCACGTGGGCCACGATCGTTACGGTCGCCACGACGTTCGAAGCGATCGTCACGGTCACGGAATTCACGCTTAGGACGCATTGGTGCATCTGGTGGCACGATCAGGCTACGTTCGCCTTGCGCCATTTTCAGCAGTGCTGCAGCCAGGGTTTCCATATCCAGCTCTTCGCCTTCAGCGGTTGGCTGAATCTGCGACAGCAGTGCACGGTACTGATCCAGATCGCTGCTTTCCAGCTGCTGCTGAACTTTCGCGGCGAATTTCTCCAGACGGCGTTTGCCCAGCAGTTCTGCGTTTGGCAGGTCAGCTTCTGGAATGGTCAGCTTCATGGTGCGTTCGATGTTACGCAGCAGACGACGCTCACGGTTCTCAACGAACAGCAGAGCACGACCCGCACGACCCGCACGACCGGTACGGCCGATACGGTGAACGTAAGACTCGGAGTCCATCGGGATGTCGTAGTTAACAACCAGGCTGATACGTTCAACGTCCAGACCACGTGCTGCCACGTCGGTTGCAATCAGGATATCCAGACGACCGTCTTTCAGACGCTCCAGAGTCTGCTCACGCAGAGCCTGATTCATGTCGCCGTTCAGCGCTGCGCTGTTGTAGCCGCTACGCTCAAGCGCTTCAGCCACTTCCAGGGTCGCGTTTTTGGTACGAACGAAGATAATCGCCGCATCAAAATCTTCCGCTTCGAGGAAACGTACCAGCGCTTCGTTTTTGCGCATGCCGTATACAGACCAGTAGCTCTGGCTGATGTCCGGGCGAGTGGTGACGCTGGACTGAATACGCACTTCCTGCGGCTCTTTCATGAAGCGGCGGGTAATGCGACGAATCGCTTCTGGCATGGTTGCAGAGAACAGCGCGGTCTGATGACCGTCCGGGATCTGCGCCATGATAGTTTCTACGTCTTCGATGAAGCCCATACGCAGCATTTCATCTGCTTCATCCAGTACCAGGCCGCTCAGTTTAGAGAGGTCCAGAGTACCGCGCTTCAGGTGATCCAGCAGACGGCCCGGCGTACCGACAACAATCTGTGGGCCCTGGCGCAGGGCGCGTAACTGCACGTCATAACGCTGGCCACCGTACAGGGCAACCACGTTTACGCCGCGCATATGTTTAGAGAATTCCGTCATTGCTTCAGCAACCTGAACAGCCAGTTCACGGGTTGGAGCCAGGACGAGGATCTGCGGTGCACGCAGGTCCGGATCAATGTTGTTCAGCAGCGGCAGCGAGAACGCCGCAGTTTTACCGCTACCAGTCTGGGCCATGCCCAGCACGTCACGACCAGAGAGCAGATGTGGGATACATTCTGCCTGGATCGGAGATGGTTTTTCGTAACCCAGATCGTTAAGGGCTTCAAGGATAGGAGCCTTCAGGCCCAGATCTGCAAAAGTGGTTTCGAATTCAGCCATGTAGTACGAGTGCCTCAATGTCAATGGCGGCCAGTCTACTTAGCTCATCGTGAAAATGATCTGCAATTTTCATTGAAAAGTGTGAACCGGCTCAAATTAGATGTATTGACGAACAACAACGCCCTCACCAGTTAAGGTGATGGCAATCAAAAGATTACGGGCTGATGTTTATGTCGTCAGCTATTGCTGGTCCGATTCTGCCAGGTCGTCTTGCTCCTGGCCCAAGAGCGATAATTCCAACAATGCATAACGGTGCTCAACGAAGTTGTGTACGTTGTTAGCAACCGCTAATTTGAACAGTGCCGTAGCGCTGTCCTTATCCCCCAGACTTAGGTAGTACTTACCTAAATAGAAGTTGGTTTCACTGAGATGCTCAGCGAGCGAGGTGTTATCCGTTGCGTCCGCCTTGAGGCGTTCCATCAGCGTTGCTTCGCTAATGTTGCCCAGGTAGAACTCGACAATGTTCCATCCCCACTGTTCCTTGTCCGATTTATCGAAGCGCTGTTTCAGTGCCTCTTTTGCCTGCTTCTCATCGAGCTTCCGCTCAACGATGTAAAGCCACAGGCTACGGAAAGGATCATTAGGATCGTCTTGATAAAACGCCAGCAGATCATCTTGCGCTAACTTGTCACGACCGCCGTAATATAATGCGATACCGCGATTCAAGTGCGCGTAGTTGTAAGTTGGATCAAGCTCAAGTACAGAATCAAACGCTTCATAGGCAGCATCAAAATTGCCTGCCTGCGTTAAATAAATGCCTAAGTAATTGAATACTTCAGGCATATCAGGTCGGATTGCCAGCGCTTGTGAAAAATCATTTCGCGCCAATGCCCTCAGACCGAGACTATCATACAACACTCCGCGCTCATATAAAAGCTGTGCGCGTTCGTCATCGGTTAAAGCCCGACTGGCAAGAATTTGTTCCATGCGTGCCAGAATCACTTCCTGCTGCAAAGTCGGTTGCAATGGCACTGCGAGGACTTCGCTCTTACGCCAGGCAGAGTTGCTGCATCCTGCCAGCGTTAGAGCTGTCGCAACGAAACACCAGCGCAAAAAAGGCTTCATTTCCCACTCCCGAAGACAACTATTGGATGAACGTCCTGTCCCCCGGCGGCTTAACAAGGCGTCCTGCCTGATAATAGGCCCTCCGCAAAGCGGAGGGCAAATGGCAACTTACTCGCCTTGCTGTTCTGCTGCCTGTGCTTCTGGCGCAGCAGCTGGCTGAGACTGCTCGGTTGCTTCTTTAATGCTCAGACGGATACGGCCCTGGCGGTCAACTTCCAGAACTTTAACCGGTACTTCCTGGCCCATCTGCAGGTAATCGGTCACTTTCTCAACGCGCTTGTCAGCGATCTGAGAGATGTGAACCAGACCTTCTTTACCGCCACCGATGGCAACGAACGCGCCAAAGTCAACGATACGGGTCACTTTACCAGCGTAGATACGGCCCACTTCGATTTCTGCGGTGATTTCTTCGATACGACGGATAGCGAATTTCGCTTTCTCGCCATCGGTTGCAGCAATCTTCACTGTACCGTCATCTTCGATTTCGATGGTGGTGCCAGTTTCTTCGGTCAGAGCACGGATAACAGAACCGCCCTTACCGATAACATCTTTGATCTTGTCTGGATTGATCTTGATGGTGTGAATACGCGGAGCGAACTGAGAAATATCGCCACGCGGTGCGTTAATCGCCTGTTCCATCACGCCCAGGATGTGCAGACGCGCACCTTTAGCCTGGTTCAGAGCAACCTGCATGATCTCTTTGGTGATACCTTCAATTTTGATATCCATCTGCAGTGCAGAGATACCGTCGCGGGAACCCGCTACTTTGAAGTCCATATCGCCCAGGTGATCTTCGTCGCCCAGAATGTCAGACAGAACAACAAAGTTGTCGCCTTCTTTCACCAGACCCATTGCGATACCCGCAACAGCGGCTTTGATTGGCACGCCTGCATCCATCAGCGCCAGAGAGGCACCACACACGGAAGCCATAGAAGAAGAACCGTTAGATTCGGTGATTTCAGAAACCACACGAACGGTGTACGGGAATTTGTCTGCGTCTGGCATCACTGCCAGCACGCCGCGCTTCGCCAGACGACCGTGACCAATTTCACGACGCTTCGGCGAACCCACCATACCGGTTTCACCTACGGAGTACGGAGGGAAGTTATAGTGGAACAGGAAGCTGTCAGTACGCTCGCCCATCAGTTCGTCGATGATCTGTGCATCACGGGCAGTACCCAGAGTTGCCGTCACCAGCGCCTGAGTTTCACCACGGGTGAACAATGCAGAACCGTGAGTACGTGGCAGTACGCCAGTACGAACGTCCAGACCACGGATCATGTCTTTTTCGCGGCCATCGATACGCGGCTCACCAGCCAGAACGCGGCCACGAACAACGTTTTTCTCGATTGCGTGCAGGATTTCGCCAATTTCGTTAGCGTCCAGCGTTTCGTCTTCAGCAACCAGGGCAGCGGTAACGTCAGATTTGATCACGTCAACCTGAGCGTAACGCTCCTGTTTGTCAGTGATACGGTACGCATCGCTCAGACGAGATTCTGCCAGTGCAGCAACGCGTGCATTCAGTGCGTCGTTTGCCGCTTCTGGCTGCCAGTCCCAACGTGGTTTACCCGCTTCTTTCACCAGGTCGTTGATGTTCTGGATAACAACCTGCTGCTGATCGTGACCGAAGACCACGGCGCCCAGCATCTGGTCTTCGCTCAGCAGTTCAGCTTCGGATTCAACCATCAGGACAGCCGCTTCAGTACCTGCAACCACCAGGTCCAGCTTACTTTCTTTCAGCTCTTCCTGAGTTGGGTTCAGTACGTACTGGTCGTTGATGTAACCTACGCGCGCGGCACCGATTGGGCCATTGAATGGAATACCAGACAGTGACAGGGCAGCAGATGCACCGATCATCGCTACGATGTCCGGGTTAACCTGTGGGTTAACGGAAACAACGGTCGCGATAACCTGAACTTCGTTCACGAAACCTTCCGGGAACAGCGGGCGAACTGGACGGTCAATCAGACGCGCGATCAGGGTTTCGCCTTCGCTTGGACGGCCTTCACGACGGAAGAAACCACCTGGGATTTTACCGGCAGCGTAAGTACGCTCCTGGTAGTTAACGGTCAGCGGGAAGAAGTCCTGACCTGGTTTTGCTTTTTTCTGGCCCACTACGGTCACGAATACCGCGGTGTCATCCATGCTTACCATAACGGCAGCAGTAGCCTGACGTGCCATCATGCCGGTTTCCAGCGTGACGGTATGTTGACCATACTGGAATTTACGAACGATCGGATTCAGCAAAGTTCTGTCCTTTCTTAAATGTTTGACAGCACACCCACGGCGTGCTGTCGATTTAACCCGACCTTCTTCGCATCCTCGCGACTAATGACAACCGACACCCTCATGGGTGAAGCCTCTCATTAGCCGCGCGAACCTCTGCAATGAAGATCATTTATAGCAACAATACAATAGTTTCCAGTGAATTGCTGCCGTCTGGTTGAAAAAAGGGGCCATCAGGCCCCCTTTTCTGAAACTCGCAAGACTTAGCGACGCAGACCCAGACGCTCGATCAGCGCGGTGTAGCGTGCAACATCTTTACGTTTCAGGTAGTCGAGCAGTTTACGACGCTGAGAAACCATGCGCAGCAGACCACGACGGCTGTGGTGATCTTTTTTGTGCTCTGCAAAGTGACCCTGCAGGTGGTTAATCTGTGCAGTCAGCAGTGCAACCTGAACTTCGGTAGAACCGCTGTCGTTAGTACCACGACCAAACTCAGAAACGATTTTAGCTTTAGCTTCAACGCTTAGAGACATTTTAAAACTCCAAAGTATAAAGAATGTAAGGATGCCGATCTCTAATTCAGCAATCCAATGTACGCCCCGCAAATTGTTAAACAATTTACCAGACGTTAAGCGGCAATATTCTACTCGCCTCCCCAGCTTATCGCAAGGTGAGCCGTTATCGCCGTCACGCTTCTACCGGGTATTCGACGACCAGACGGCGCGGCGCAACGCGCCCTTCACCATCCATTTCGCCCATCCCAATAAACTTGCCTTCATCACCTTCAGTCACGCGTACCAGACCTTCCAGCGGCGCATCAGCCGTACGAACGGGGTTTCCGTTCTTAAAGTAAACGGACGATGTTAAAGGAAGATTAACAACAGGGAAGTCCGCTGCCGGACTGTCCATTGGCATCAGCAATGGATCCAGTAAATCTGCCGGAGCAATCCCCTGGGCTTCAGCCTGTTCAACCAACGCGCGAAGATGTTCAAGGGTCACCATCCGCTCTACTGGATACTTACTCACCGCAAGGCGGCGCAGGTAGATAACATGCGCGCCACAGCCCAGTTTTTCACCGAGATCGTCGATGATGGTACGAATATAGGTGCCTTTCGAACAGTGTACTTCCAGCTCCAGCTCATCCCCTTCGTGGCGAATAAACAGCAGTTCATACACAGTTATGGGACGGGCTTCACGCGGGACTTCAATGCCCTGGCGCGCATATTCGTAGAGTTTTTTTCCCTGATATTTCAGCGCCGAATACATCGACGGCACCTGCATCGTGTCCCCACGGAAGCTCTCCAGCGCAGCATCAAGCTGTTCCGCGCTGAATGTCACCGGACGCTCTTCTACCACCTGACCATCCGCGTCGGAAGTATCCGTACGCTGTCCTAGTCTGGCGATAACGCGGTAACGCTTATCGGAGTCGAGCAGGTACTGGGAAAACTTTGTCGCCTCCCCCAGGCAAACCGGCAGCATACCGGTTGCCAGAGGGTCCAGCGCACCCGTGTGGCCCGCACGGTTGGCGTTAAAAATACGCTTAACTTTTTGCAGCACGTCGTTGCTGGAAGCGCCCTGGGGTTTATCCAGCAGCAGCACACCATGCACGTCGCGACCACGACGACGAGGACGACTCATTAGTCCTCCTTGCTGTCGTCCGCTGGGTTAACACGACGTTCGTCGTCATGTTTCACCACGCTGGTTACCAGGTTAGACATACGCATACCTTCGACCAGCGAGTTGTCGTAGAAGAAGGTCAGCTCAGGCACGATACGCAGACGCATCGCTTTACCAAGCAGAGAGCGGATGAAACCAGAGGCTTCCTGAAGGGCTTTGATACCGTTTTTAACTGCGGCTTCATCCTGATCGTTCAGGAAAGTCACGAACACTTTGGCATACGCCAGGTCACGGGACATTTCTACGCCAGACACGGTGGTCATCATACCCACGCGAGGGTCTTTAATTTCACGTTGCAGAATGAGGGCGATCTCTTTCTGCATTTCCTGCGCTACGCGCTGAGGGCGACCAAATTCTTTCGCCATAATAAATTCTCCAGACAAAAAAGGGGCTAAAGCCCCTTTTTTAAATTATTGCCGGGTGGCGCGAGGCGATCCCGGCCTACAATCGGTCATTAAGCGATGGTACGCTGAATTTCGATGATCTCGAACACTTCGATCATATCGCCAACGCGAACGTCGTTGTAGTTCTTCACGCCGATACCACATTCCATACCGTTACGGACTTCGTTCACGTCATCTTTGAAGCGGCGCAGAGATTCCAGCTCGCCTTCATAGATAACCACGTTGTCGCGCAGGACACGGATTGGGTTGTGACGCTTGATGATACCTTCGGTAACCATACAGCCCGCGATCGCACCGAATTTCGGTGATTTGAACACGTCACGTACTTCAGCCAGACCGATGATCTGCTGTTTCAGCTCAGGAGACAGCATACCGCTCATCGCAGCTTTCACTTCGTCGATCAGGTTATAGATGACGGAGTAGTAACGCAGATCCAGGCTTTCCGCTTCGATCACGCGGCGAGCAGAAGCATCAGCACGCACGTTGAAGCCAACCAGGATGGCGTTGGACGCTGCAGCCAGGGTTGCGTCAGTTTCGGTGATACCACCTACACCAGAACCGATGATCTTCACTTTAACTTCGTCGGTGGACAGTTTCAGCAAGGAGTCGGAGATCGCTTCCACAGAACCCTGAACGTCGGCTTTCAGAACAACGTTCACTTCGTGAACTTCGCCCTCGGTCATGTTGGCAAACATGTTCTCGAGTTTAGATTTCTGCTGACGAGCCAGTTTAACTTCACGGAATTTGCCCTGACGATACAGTGCAACTTCACGCGCTTTCTTCTCGTCACGCACAACGGTCACTTCATCACCGGCAGCCGGAACACCGGACAGACCCAGGATTTCCACTGGAATGGACGGACCTGCTTCCAGGACCTCCTGACCCAGTTCGTTACGCATCGCACGAACACGACCGTATTCGAAACCACACAGGACGATATCGCCTTTATGCAGCGTACCTTCGCGAACCAGAACGGTAGCTACAGGGCCACGGCCTTTATCCAGGAAGGATTCGATAACAGCGCCGCTCGCCATACCGTTACGGATCGCTTTCAGTTCCAGAACTTCAGCCTGCAGCAGGATCGCGTCCAGCAGCTCGTCGATACCAGTACCTGCTTTCGCAGACACGTGTACGAACTGGCTTTCACCGCCCCACTCTTCTGGCATGATGCCGTACTGGGACAGTTCGTTTTTAACACGATCCGGATCCGCTTCTGGCTTATCGATCTTGTTCACTGCAACCACGACCGGCACACCCGCCGCTTTCGCGTGCTGGATAGCTTCGATAGTCTGTGGCATAACGCCATCGTCAGCAGCAACAACCAGAACAACGATATCTGTCGCCTGAGCACCACGAGCACGCATTGAGGTAAACGCGGCGTGGCCTGGGGTATCCAGGAAGGTGATCATACCGTTGTCAGTTTCTACGTGGTAAGCACCGATGTGCTGGGTAATACCACCCGCTTCACCGGAGGCCACTTTCGTAGAACGAATGTAGTCGAGCAGAGAGGTTTTACCGTGGTCAACGTGACCCATGATGGTCACCACTGGCGCACGCGGTTCAGCCGCTGCACCGGTGTCACGGTCGCTCATTACCGCTTCTTCCAGCTCGTTTTCACGACGCAGGATAACTTTGTGGCCCATCTCTTCGGCAACCAGCTGTGCGGTTTCCTGGTCGATAACCTGGTTGATGGTCGCCATTGCGCCCAGCTTCATCATCGCTTTGATGACCTGAGAGCCTTTAACTGCCATCTTGTTCGCCAGATCGCCAACGGTGATGGTTTCGCCAATCACAACGTCACGGTTAACGGCCTGAGCTGGCTTCTGGAAGCCCTGCTGCAGAGAAGAACCTTTACGCTGTTTGCCACCTTTACCACCACGTACCGCTGCACGCGCTTCTTCACGGTCAGCTTTAGACTCGGCGTGTTTATTGCCTTTTTTCGCCGGACGCGCTGCTTTCGCATTGCGACCACGACCACGACCGCCTTCAACTTCACGGTCGTTATCATCTTCAGCCTGACGTGCGTGCTGAGAAGTGGTCACGTGATAGTCGCTGGTATCTTCAGACTGCTCAGCGGTATCAACACCGTTCTTCTCGTTTTCTTCTGCCATACGACGTGCTTCTTCAGCCACACGACGTGCTTCTTCTTCCAGCTTACGACGGGCTTCTTCTTCCGCTTTACGCTTCAGCTCGGCAGCTTCATTTTCACGGCGGGCTTTTTCAGCCTGGGCGGTTTTGGTCATTTCGTCTGTCTGTTGATTGCTCACTTTGTCTTTTTCCGCAGCGTCACGCTTCACTTTATCACTTGCGTCGCGTTTCGCTTTTTCTGCGGCCTCACGTTCAGCTTTTAATTCTGCTTCACGTTTAGCGGTTGCTTCCGCCTCACGCTGAGCTTGTTCTTCCGCTTCACGCTGTGCCTGCTCTTCCGCGGCAAGGCGTTCTGCCTCTTGCGGATCACGTTTTACAAAGGTGCGCGTCTTGCGGACTTCAATTTGTACCGATTTGCTTTTGCCGCCGGTACCTGGGATGTTTAACGTGCTACGCGTTTTGCGTTGCAGCGTTAACTTGTCAGGCGTCGAACCGTGTTCACGGTTCAGATGCGTTAACAAGGTTTGTTTTTCTTGCGCGGTCACCGAGTCATCAGCGGACTTCGGGATCCCTGCATCAGCAAATTGCTGTACCAGGCGGTCCACGGAGGTCTGAATCTCAGCAGCCAGCGATTTTACAGTTACATCAGTCATGCTGTTCCTTCCTGCTACAGTTTATTACGCTTCGTCGCCGAACCAGCAAATATTACGTGCGGCCATGATGAGCTCGCCGGCTTTCTCGTCGGTTAAACCTTCGATATCAGCCAGGTCATCAACGCCTTGCTCAGCGAGATCTTCCAGCGTACAAACACCACGGGCAGCCAGCTTGAACGCAATCGCACGATCAAGACCTTCCAGATTCAGCAGGTCATCAGCCGGCTTCTTATCGCCAAGGCTTTCTTCCTGAGCCAGTGCCAGGGTGGTCAGTGCGTTTTTAGCGCGTTCACGCAGGGCTTCAACGGTTGGCTCATCCAGACCGTCAATTTCCAGCAGCTCTTTCATTGGCACATAGGCCAGTTCTTCCAGCGTAGAGAAACCTTCTTCAACCAGAACAGTGGCGAAATCTTCGTCAATATCCAGGTACTTCGTGAAGGTATCGATCGCCGCGTGGGCTTCAGCCTGATGCTTAGCCTGCAGGTCATCAACGGTCATGACGTTGAGTTCCCAGCCGCTCAGCTGTGACGCCAGGCGAACGTTCTGACCATTACGGCCGATTGCCTGAGCCAGGTTGCCCGCTTCAACAGCGATATCCATGGTGTGTTTATCTTCGTCAACAACGATAGACGCCACATCAGCTGGAGCCATTGCGTTGATCACGAACTGCGCCGGGTTATCGTCCCACAGAACGATATCAATACGCTCGCCGCCAAGCTCAGTAGAGACAGCCTGAACACGCGCACCACGCATACCGACGCAAGCACCGACTGGGTCGATACGCTTGTCGTTGGTTTTCACCGCAATTTTCGCACGAGAGCCCGGATCGCGAGCCGCTGCTTTAATCTCGATAACTTCTTCGCCGATTTCCGGTACTTCGATACGGAACAGTTCAACCAGCATTTCTGGTTTAGAACGGGTCACGAACAGCTGTGCACCACGCGCTTCAGGACGCACGGCATACAGAACACCGCGAATACGGTCACCTGGACGGAAGTTTTCACGCGGCAGCATATCTTCACGCAGAATTACCGCTTCAGCGTTACCCGGCATCCCTTCGGATTTGATTTCCAGAGAGATGTTGTCGCGGTTCACTTTCTTCACCACGCCAGTAATGATTTCGCCTTCCTGATCGCGGAACTGGTCAACAACCAGCGCGCGCTCGGCTTCACGCACTTTCTGCACGATAACCTGTTTCGCGGTTTGGGTCGTGATACGGTCGAAAGTCACAGATTCAATCTGATCTTCAACGTATTCACCCACGTTCAGACTTTCGTCTTCAAAACGTGCCGCTTCCAGGGTGATCTCTTTGGTCGGCTGGGTCACTTCTTCAACGATTACCCAACGACGGAATGTATCGAAGTCACCGCTTTTACGATCGATTTCTACGCGAACATCGATCTCTTGCTCGTATTTTTTCTTGGTTGCTGTAGCCAGTGCACTTTCCAGCGCTTCGAAAATCTTCTCACGCGGCAGTGATTTCTCATTGGAGACGGCTTCAACAACAGCCAAAATTTCTTTGTTCATCGCGGGCTTTTCACCTCAATCCAGACTGTTAAAAGTGGGGAACCAGGTTCGCCTTCTGGATATTACTCAGCGCGAACACTTCATCTTTGCCTTCGACTGTTACCGTGATCATTTCACCATCAACGGCTTTGATAATTCCCTGCCATTTACGGCGGTTCTGTACGGCCATACGCAGAACGAGAGCCACTTCTTCACCGGTAAAACGCACATAGTGTTCGGCCGTGAACATCGGGCGATCGAGGCCAGGTGAGGAAACTTCCAGGTTGTACGCAACGGTAATCGGGTCTTCAACATCAAGAACCGCACTCACCTGGTGGCTAACATCAGCACAATCATCAACATTGATGCCATCTTCACTATCAATATAGATGCGCAGCGTCGATGTACGGCCGCGAACGAATTCGATGCCGACCAGTTCGTAGCCCAGTGCTTCGACCGGTGCAGTAATCATCTCTGTTAATTTTTGCTCTAATGTGGACAAGCCCACCCCCAAGACATAAAAAAAGGGCGTAAAGCCCAGTTATTCTGTAGTCAGATAACAAAAAACCCCGATAAATCGGGGCTTTAGATAACTGAACCCTATAGCCACAACTGTGGCCTGGAGCACTCTCCGAAAGAATTTTTTCAAATCCAGCTACGAAGGCTCTAAGTCTTCACAGTATATTTGAAAAAGAACTTTATGGGAAAGTGGTTGCGGGGGCCGGATTTGAACCGACGACCTTCGGGTTATGAGCCCGACGAGCTACCAGGCTGCTCCACCCCGCGCCTGAAACGTGGCAAATTCTACGCGTTTTGGACAGAATTTGCAAATAATGCTGGGATTTGGTACCGAAGACGGGACGTAAAATCGGCGTTCAGTATATTGATAGTTGACCCCACCTGTCAAGGCGACTTCAGTCAGAGCAATCAGACCAAAATTTTTACAAAAAACGCAGGAGTCTCTTTCGGTCATCGACAAAAGATGATTAAATGAATACTCACTTATCTTGCATAAAAATGCACAGATAGCGAAAGCGGTCTCTAATCAGTCAATCAAGCAGGGTTTTATTATATGACGACGATTCTCAAGCATCTTCCGGTAGGACAACGTATTGGCATCGCTTTCTCAGGCGGCCTGGATACCAGCGCTGCACTGCTGTGGATGCGTCAGAAGGGAGCGGTTCCGTATGCATATACTGCGAACCTCGGTCAGCCAGATGAGGAAGATTATGATGCGATCCCTCGTCGTGCCATGGAATATGGCGCAGAGAACGCACGTCTGATTGACTGCCGTAAGCAACTGGTCGCTGAAGGTATCGCGGCTATTCAGTGCGGTGCGTTCCATAATACCACCGGCGGCCTGACCTATTTCAACACCACTCCACTGGGCCGCGCTGTGACCGGAACGATGCTGGTTGCGGCCATGAAAGAAGATGGTGTGAACATCTGGGGTGACGGTAGCACCTATAAAGGCAACGATATCGAACGTTTCTATCGTTATGGTCTGCTGACGAACGCTGAACTGCAGATCTACAAGCCGTGGCTGGATACTGACTTCATCGACGAGCTGGGTGGCCGTCATGAGATGTCCGAATTCATGATCGCATGTGGTTTTGACTACAAGATGTCAGTCGAGAAAGCCTATTCCACCGACTCAAACATGCTGGGTGCGACGCACGAAGCGAAAGACCTGGAGTTCCTGAATTCCAGCGTGAAGATCGTTAACCCAATCATGGGTGTGAAGTTCTGGGACGAAAACGTCAAAATCCAGGCGGAAGAAGTGACCGTGCGTTTCGAACGTGGTCATCCGGTTGCGCTGAACGGCAAAACCTTCTCTGACGATGTTGAGCTGATGCTGGAAGCAAACCGTATCGGTGGTCGTCACGGTCTGGGCATGAGCGATCAGATTGAAAACCGTATCATTGAAGCGAAAAGCCGTGGCATCTATGAAGCTCCGGGGATGGCGCTGCTGCATATCGCATACGAGCGTCTGCTGACCGGTATTCACAACGAAGATACCATTGAGCAGTATCACTCTCATGGCCGTCAACTGGGTAAACTGCTGTATCAGGGCCGCTGGTTCGATCCGCAGGCACTGATGCTGCGTGATTCCCTGCAACGTTGGGTTGCAAGTGCAATCACTGGTGAAGTTACGCTGGAACTGCGTCGCGGTAACGACTACTCCATCCTGAACACCGTGTCTGACAACCTGACTTACAAAGCAGAACGTCTGACCATGGAGAAAGGGGAATCTGTGTTCTCTCCGGACGATCGTATTGGCCAGTTAACCATGCGTAACCTGGACATCACCGATACCCGTGCGAAGCTGTTTAACTATGTTGAGAATGGCCTGCTCTCTGCCAGTTCCGGTAATGGTCTGCCACAGGTTGAAAACCTGGAGCACAGCGATAAGAAGTAATCGCTGACAAGAAATGCAAAAGGCGTCCGATGGACGCCTTTTTTATGTCTGTTAATCCACAGACGAAAAAAAAGACGTCTTTCGACGTCTTTTTTCTGGAATATTGGTACCGAGGATGGGACTCGAACCCACAAGCCCGTTAGGGCACTACCACCTCAAGGTAGCGTGTCTACCAATTCCACCACCTCGGTACAGAATACTTAGTGCGGGATATCGCTGGTCGGCTTAGCCGGAGCAGCTGGTTGAGTTTGCTCAGTTTTTGCTGGCGCGCTCAGATTTTCCCACTCGCTTCCTTTGCTGGTCTTGTTGCTGTTGATATTGCCAAGTACCAGACTGATGATGAAGAACAGCGTAGCCAGAATCGCCGTTGTGCGGGTCATGAAGTTCGCAGAACCACTTGAACCGAACAGCGTACCGGAAGCGCCTGCTCCGAAGGAGGCTCCCATATCAGCGCCTTTACCTTGCTGCAGCATAATCAGCGCTACGAGAGCGATGGCTACAATAAGGAAAACAACTAAAAGAGCTTCGTACATAATCAACCTGTTCCTTGCGGATTTGCCGCATACCAATGCTTCGACCAATTAGCAGGATTTTTGTTTCCCACTGAAGCGGGTGTGAATACTAACCAAAGCGAATGACCTTCGCAAGGGCATTTTTGACGCATTGTATCAACTGCGGAAAAAAACAGCAAAAAGCCATTAATTGCTCAAAACAAAGGCGACAAAAGCCGCCTTTTTAAACATTTAGCGTGCAAGATTATGCAGCTTTTACGGCATCCGCGATACGGTGCGCAAATTCATTAACCTGCGCTTCGTCTTCACCTTCCACCATGACGCGAATCAGTGGTTCAGTACCAGACTTACGCAACAGTACGCGTCCACGGTTGCCCAGGGCAGCTTCAACATCAGCCATCACCGCTTTCACGTTATCATTTTCCAACGGATCGCCTTTACCGGCGGTAAACCGCACGTTCACCAGGATCTGTGGGAACATTTTCATACCGCTGCAGAGATCGTGCAGGCTCATATGGTTGCGCGCCATGGCAGCAACCACCTGCAGTGCGGCGACAATACCGTCACCGGTGGTGGTTTTGTCGAGCAGAATCACGTGACCGGAGTTCTCTGCGCCAATTCGCCAGCCCTTCTCCTGCAGTTTTTCCAGCACATAGCGGTCGCCAACTTTCGCACGAACAAACGGAATACCAAGCTGTTTAAGTGCCAGTTCCAGGCCCATGTTACTCATTAAGGTACCGACTGCGCCGCCGCGCAACTGACCCTGACGCAAACCTTCACGCGCGATGATATACAGGATCTGGTCACCATCGACCTTATTGCCTTCGTGGTCGACCATGATCACGCGGTCACCGTCGCCGTCCAGCGCAATACCCAGATCGGCTTTTTCCGCCAGCACACGCGCCTGCAGGGCACGAACGTCTGTCGCTCCGACCTGCTCGTTAATGTTCAGACCATCCGGCTCACACCCAATGGTAATCACTTTTGCGCCCAATTCACGAAAGACATTCGGGGCAATGTGGTAGGTCGCACCGTTTGCGCAGTCCACCACAATTTTGAGATGTGCCAGACTCAGCTCGTTCGGGAATGTCCCTTTGCAGAATTCGATATAACGACCCGCCGCATCGACGATACGGTTAGCTTTACCCAGTTCTGCGGAATCGACACAGGTGATCTCTTTTTCCATTTCGGCTTCGATGGCCTCTTCCACTTCATCCGGCAACTTGGTGCCATCAATGGAGAAGAACTTGATACCGTTGTCATAGAACGGGTTGTGTGACGCCGAAATAACAATCCCCGCTTCTGCACGGAAAGTACGCGTCAGGTACGCGACTGCAGGTGTTGGCATTGGGCCAGTAAAGGAAGCGGATAGCCCGGCAGCCGCAAGACCAGCTTCCAGCGCGGATTCCAGCATATAGCCCGAAATACGGGTGTCTTTACCGATAATGATCTTACGGGAGCCATGACGCGCCAGTACCTTGCCAGCAGCCCAGCCAAGCTTCAGGACAAAATCAGGAGTGATTGGAGCATCGCCTACACGCCCACGGATACCATCGGTACCAAAATATTTACGATTACTCATAGCGTTTGTTTTCCTTCGCTGCCAGTGTGGCTTCCACCACACGCATGGCTTCTACTGTTTCTTTGACGTCATGGACACGGATAATGTGCGCACCTTGCATCGCCGCAATCACCGCGCAGGCCAGACTACCACTCAGGCGTTCCCCTGGCCCCACATTCAGTAACTGACCAATCATCGACTTTCTCGACATCCCCACCAGCAGCGGCAGGTTAAAGTGATGAAATTCCGATAAGCGCGCAAGCAATGCATAATTGTGGGAGAGATTTTTACCGAAACCGAACCCCGGGTCGAGCAGCAATTTCTCTTTTGCGATACCTGCACGTTCGCAGCGAGCAATATGCTCAATAAAGAAGCGATTCACATCGGCATACACATCATCATACTTTGGCGCTTCCTGCATGGTTCTCGGTTGCCCTTGCATATGCATCAGGCAAACCGGCAAGCCGGTTTCCGCAGCGGCTTCAAGTGCGCCAGGTTCGGTAAGCGAACGGATATCATTGATAATGTGAGCACCTACTCTCGCCACTTCACGAATCACTTCTGGCTTGGATGTATCAACAGAGATCCAGACCTCAAATCGCTGTGCTATCGCTTCCACCACCGGTACTACGCGCGCCAGCTCTTCTTCCACAGAAACGTCCGCCGCACCAGGACGCGTCGATTCGCCGCCAACGTCAATGATCGTTGCACCTGCATTGATCATTAAATTTGCGTGCTTAACCGCCTCGATGAGCGTGTTATGCGTACCACCGTCGGAGAAGGAATCAGGGGTAACATTCAGGATCCCCATCACATGGGGATGTGAGAGGTCGAGATGCGAGTCCTGAGCGAATAGTTTCATGGCAAAATCCCTGGTATTTTCAAGGTTAAACAGAAAAGAAAAACCCCGGAGCAAGCTCCAGGGTTTGAGGTACAGACAAACGCTTCAACAGCAGTGACTTACTTATCGCCCAACTGTTCTGACATGGTGTTGCCCGGGTTTGGCGTACGCGGTTCATCAACCGGACGCGGCGCACGCGGGGTGCCATTGTTGTCAGAATTGTTGGAAGCACCTGGGTCTTCCCAGCCTGCTGGCGGACGCACTTCGCGGCGGGCCATCAGGTCGTCAATCTGCGGAGCATCAATGGTCTCATATTTCATGAGCGCATCTTTCATCGAATGCAGAATGTCCATATTGTCGTTCAGGATCTGACGTGCGCGACCGTAGTTACGTTCAATCAGCGCTTTCACTTCCTGGTCGATGATACGTGCAGTCTCATCGGACATATGTTTCGCTTTTGCCACAGAACGACCCAGGAATACTTCACCCTCTTCCTCTGCATACAGCAGTGGACCGAGTTTGTCAGAGAAGCCCCACTGAGTCACCATGTTACGCGCCAGGTTTGTCGCGACTTTAATGTCGTTAGACGCACCGGTAGAAACATGTTCCGCACCGTAGATAATCTCTTCCGCCAGACGACCGCCGTACAGGGTAGAAATCTGACTTTCCAGTTTCTGACGGCTGGCACTGATCGCGTCACCTTCAGGCAGGAAGAAGGTCACACCCAGCGCTCGACCGCGCGGAATAATCGTTACTTTATGCACCGGATCGTGTTCCGGTACCAGGCGGCCGATAATCGCGTGACCCGCTTCGTGGTACGCCGTGGACTCTTTCTGCGCTTCGGTCATCACCATGGAGCGACGTTCCGCACCCATCATGATTTTGTCTTTCGCTTTCTCGAACTCCACCATCGACACAACACGCTTGTTACCGCGAGCGGCAAACAGTGCTGCTTCGTTGACCAGGTTAGCCAGGTCCGCACCGGAGAAGCCCGGGGTACCGCGCGCAATAATTGCCGCGTCGATATCTGGCGCCAGCGGTACGCGACGCATATGGACTTTCAGAATCTGTTCACGACCGCGAACATCTGGCAGACCCACCACAACCTGACGGTCGAAACGGCCTGGACGCAGCAGCGCAGGGTCAAGTACGTCAGGACGGTTAGTCGCCGCGATAACGATGATACCTTCGTTACCTTCGAAACCGTCCATCTCAACCAGCATCTGGTTCAGCGTTTGTTCACGTTCATCGTGACCGCCACCCAGACCCGCGCCACGCTGGCGGCCAACGGCGTCGATTTCATCGATGAAGATAATGCACGGTGCCGCCTTCTTAGCCTGCTCAAACATGTCACGCACACGAGATGCACCGACACCCACGAACATTTCTACGAAGTCAGAACCCGAAATGGTAAAGAACGGCACCTTCGCTTCACCCGCGATAGCTTTCGCCAGCAGGGTTTTACCGGTACCCGGAGGGCCAACCATCAGGACGCCTTTCGGGATCTTACCGCCCAGTTTCTGGAAACGGCTCGGCTCGCGCAGGTATTCAACCAGTTCACCGACCTCTTCTTTCGCTTCGTCGCACCCGGCAACATCAGCGAACGTGGTCTTGATCTGGTCTTCCGTCAGCATACGCGCCTTGCTCTTACCGAACGACATGGCACCTTTGCCACCGCCGCCCTGCATCTGACGCATAAAGAAGATCCAAACGCCGATAAGAAGCAGCATCGGGAACCAGGAAATGAAGATAGAAGCCAGCAGGCTTGGTTCTTCTGGCGGCTCACCTACCACCTTGACGTTTTTAGTCAGAAGGTTATCAAGCAGCTTAGGATCGTTCACCGGGATGTAAGTCGTGTAACGGTTACTATCTTTCTTGGTAACGTTGATCTCACGTCCGTTGATACGCGCTTCGCGAACCTGGTCCTGATTGACCTCCTGCAGGAAGGTAGAATAATCCACCTTGCGGCCATTCGACTCGCTGGGCCCAAAGCTCTGGAATACTGACATCAGCACAACGGCAATGACCAGCCAGAGAATTAGGTTTTTCGCCATGTCACTCAAGGGATTAACCTCACATTACAACTGTGTTAAAAACAGCGTCAGGATACTCTATATCCAGTTTCATTCAAACTTTCGCCTGAAATCCACCGGTTATCATTTTCGCCCGGTCGCTACAATATACACTTCACGGGAACGCGCCCGGGAAGAGTCCGGTTTACGAACTTTGACCTTCGCAAACAGGGAGCGAATTTCCTTAAGATACTCCTCGAAACCTTCGCCCTGAAACACCTTCACAACAAAACTACCACCAGGCGCTAGTACATCACGACACATTTCTAACGCTAGCTCCACCAGATACATGGCGCGGGGGATATCCACCGCCGGTGTTCCACACATATTTGGTGCCATATCCGACATGACAACCTGGACCTTACTATCACCAACACGATCAAGTAACGCTTTCAGCACTAATTCATCACGAAAATCGCCCTGAAGGAAGTCGACACCGACGATGGGATCCATTGGTAAAAGATCGCACGCGATGATTCGGCCGGTTCCGCCGATCTGCGTTACCGCATACTGGGACCATCCGCCAGGTGCCGCACCGAGGTCAACAACCGTCATCCCCGGCTTAA
The DNA here is from genome assembly GCA_023023105.1 of Enterobacter ludwigii. NCBI lineage: Bacteria > Pseudomonadati > Pseudomonadota > Gammaproteobacteria > Enterobacterales > Enterobacteriaceae > Enterobacter > Enterobacter ludwigii. Next base: position 4,152,434 of record CP083824.1, read on the forward strand.
AAAGTTTGTCACTTTGCTGTATTTCATCAAGTTTAAACCAGGCGCGGGATCGCAACCCCTTTTTCTGCGCCTGTTGAACATATTTATCGCTAAAGTGTTCCTGAAGCCAGCGGCTGGAGCTGGCAGAACGCTTTTTACCTGTCATTTAACATTTCCGTCCTGGTTCATCGTTGCTTGCCTGTGACGTAAATTTCTACGCAGCTATTTGGCGATATAAGGGAGATGGCGGTAGAATGAACCGTTTTCAATCCCAACGTAAGCAAAAATATACGATGAATCTGAGTACTAAACAAAAACAGCACCTTAAAGGTCTGGCACATCCGCTCAAGCCTGTAGTCATGCTTGGCAACAATGGTTTGACCGAAGGGGTGCTTGCCGAGATTGAACAAGCGCTGGAACACCACGAGCTGATCAAGGTGAAAATCGCCTCTGAAGACAGAGACACTAAAAACCTGATCGTGGAAGCCATCGTGCGCGAAACCGGCGCCTGTAATGTACAGGTCATCGGTAAAACGCTGGTGCTCTACCGCCCATCTAAAGAGCGTAAAATCTCGCTGCCACGCTAAGGATATCCTGAATCGAACACATTTACTGTGTAAAACGAGGGATTTCTGTCAGCAAGTGAGCAAAATGCCACGCTCCTTGAGTTGATAAAAGGCCGCTACGCGGCCTTTTTCTTTTCTTTACAATGTATCAACATCTTAGCAGAGAGGCGAATTACAGGTACTCGACCTTGATAATTTCGTACTCCACTTCACCACCTGGGGTGCGGATAGTCACAACATCATCCTGCTCTTTGCCAATCAGGCCGCGAGCAATTGGCGAGTTCACCGAAATCAGGTTCTGTTTAAAATCGGCTTCATCATCGCCCACGATGCGGTAAGTCTGCTCTTCGTCGCTGTCCAGGTTCAGCACAGTAACGCTTGAGCCGAAGATCACGCGGCCATTATTTGGCATTTTTGTGATGTCGATAACCTGCGCATTAGACAGCTTGGCTTCGATATCTTTAATACGCCCTTCGCAAAAGCCCTGCTGTTCACGCGCCGCATGATATTCAGCATTCTCCTTCAGGTCGCCATGCTCACGCGCTTCCGCGATAGCGGCGATAATTTCAGGGCGGCGAACGGATTTCAGGAAATCCAGCTCTTCGCGCAGTTTTTCGGCACCACGTAAGGTCATCGGAATAGCTTGCATTTGTTATACCTCTTAAACATTCCTGTTGGGAGCAGTGTTCCCTGCCCCAGCCGCATTAGCAGGCCAGAAGCAAAAAGAAAACCGACCCGGGGTCAGGCCCCAGGTCAGCAGCAATTTTCAATTTGATACGCATTTTACCCCGAAGTTCACTATGGGTCATCGTTTACTTTGCAGTGCTATGCACCGTAGTATGACGGTTTGTTTTCGGGTTGTTAGCGCGAGATTATGCGATTTTCCAGTTTTATCATCGGATTGACTACCAGTATAACGTTCAGCGTTCAGGCTGCGAATGTTGATGAGTATATTAATCAACTGCCCGCAGGTGCCAACCTTGCATTGATGGTGCAGAAGGTCGGAGCGCCGACGCCAGAAATTGACTACCACAGTCAACAAATGGCGCTGCCCGCCAGTACCCAGAAGGTGATCACTGCGCTCGCCGCCCTGCTTCAGCTCGGGCCTGATTTTCGTTTTACCACCACCCTTGAGACCAAAGGCAACGTCGTGGGCGGTGAACTGAAAGGCGATCTTATCGCCCGTTTCGGGGGTGACCCGACATTTAAACGCCAGGATATCCGCAATATGGTTGCGGTGCTGAAAAAATCGGGTGTGCAGAAGATTGATGGCAATGTGCTGATCGACACCTCCATTTTTGCCAGCCACGATAAGGCTCCAGGTTGGCCGTGGAACGACATGACGCAGTGCTTTAGCGCCCCGCCCGCCGCCGCGATTGTTGACCGTAACTGTTTCTCTGTTTCGCTTTACAGCGCACCAAAGCCAGATGATTTAGCGTTTATCCGCGTGGCGTCCTACTACCCGGTCACCATGTTTAGTCAGGTACGCACGCTGGCCAAGGGCTCACCGGATGCGCAGTATTGCGAACTGGACGTGGTACCAGGCGATCTTAACCGCTTCACGCTGACGGGCTGCCTCACGCAGCGCGCCGATCCGCTGCCGCTGGCCTTTGCGATACAGGATGGGGCAAGCTATGCGGGTGCCATTCTGAAAGATGAGCTGAAACAAGCGGGAATAACATACTCCGGCACGCTGCTTCGTCAGACGCAGGTCAATCAACCCGGCACGGTCATCGCCAGCAAACAGTCGCCACCGCTGCACGATTTGCTGCGAATTATGCTGAAAAAGTCTGACAACATGATTGCCGACACCGTGTTCCGCATGATTGGTCACGCGCGCTTTGGCGTGCCAGGTACCTGGCGCGCGGGTTCAGATGCTGTTCGTCAGATCCTGCGACAACAGGCAGGGATCGACCTGGGTAATACCATCGCCGTCGATGGCTCCGGGTTATCACGCCATAATTTGATCTCCCCGGCCAGCATGATGCAAGTGCTTCAGTACATTGCACAACATGACACTGAGCTAAACTTTATTTCTATGCTGCCACTTGCCGGGCAGGATGGCACGCTGCAGTACCGCGCCGGGCTTCACGCAGCCGGTGTGGATGGTAAAGTATCCGCTAAGACAGGTTCATTGCAGGGGGTTTACAACCTTGCAGGCTTCATCACCACCGCCAGCGGACAACGCATGGCATTCGTGCAGTATCTTTCCGGCTATGCCGTCGAACCAACCGACCAGCGCAATCGTCGTATTCCGCTTGTTCGATTCGAAAGCAGGCTTTATAAGGACATCTACCAGAATAACTAGCGATGAAACTACTTATAGTTGAAGACGATCTGTTATTACAGGAAGGGCTGGCGCTGGGGCTGGCCAATGAAGGGTATGCCCTCGACTGTGCTGGCACAGCGGCAGAGGCGGATGCTCTGATCCAGAGCGGCGAATACAGTCTGGTGATCCTCGATTTGGGCTTACCTGATAAAGACGGTGCCACGCTGCTCAGTCAGTGGCGACGCCGCGGGATCGCTAATCCAGTGTTGATCCTGACAGCACGCGATGCCATTGAAGATCGTATCACTGGCCTCGATGCTGGCGCAGATGATTACCTGGTGAAGCCTTTTGCACTGGCAGAGCTTCAGGCCCGCGTCCGGGCGTTAATACGCCGTTATCAGGGTCATAGCGATAACTTACTGACTGATGGCGATATTACGCTGAATCTGCAAACCCAGCAGGTACTACGTCAGTCCCAGCCGATTGAGGTGACACCAAAAGAGTTTGCTTTGCTGACGCGCCTGATTATGCGCAGCGGGCAAACGGTACACAGAGAAACCCTGCAACAGGATATCTACTCCTGGCAGGACGATCCGGGGTCCAATACCCTTGAAGTCCACATTCACAACCTGCGTCGTAAGCTTGGCAAGGACCGGATCAAAACCGTCCGTGGCGTTGGCTACCGCCTGGAGAGTCAGAAATGAACAGCATGCGTCGGCGATTGATGGTGCTGCTGGCGGTCATTCTGTTATTTTTCCAACTGATAAGCGTGATCTGGCTGTGGCATGAAAGCCGTGAACAGATTGGTTTTCTGGTCAGTGAGACGTTGTCGGCAAAAGCGCGGAATAATCACGTTGAAAAAGAGATCCGTGAAGCGATTGCCTCTCTGCTGGTCCCTTCTCTGGTGATGGTTGGCTTTACGCTGCTTTTCTCTTTCTGGGCAGTGACCTGGATAACCCAACCCCTGAATAAACTGCGTGCCAGCCTGGCTAACCGTTCGGCAGATAACTTAACGCCGCTTCCAATGTATTCCGACATGGAAGAAATTGGTGCCGTCACCACCTCGCTGAATCAGTTGCTCGCCCGGCTGGATAATACCATCCAACAGGAGCGTCTTTTCACCGCAGATGCCGCACACGAACTGCGGACGCCCCTTGCCGGTATCAGACTCCATCTGGAACTCATGGCGCAATCTGGTTCTCCTCAGGCCGCGACGTTAATTAGCCGTATTGACCAACTCATGCACACCGTTGAGCAACTGCTGATGCTGGCCCGAGCCGGGCAAGCAATGGCCAGCGGCCATTACGAAACGGTGAACTGGACAGACAATATCATCACCCCACTCAGCCTTGAGCATGAAGCCAAAGAACATACCGTGATATGGCCTGCTAAAAGTGCGCTCACGGTTCAGGGAGACGCCGTGCTTCTGCGTCTGATGCTGCGTAACCTGCTGGAGAATGCCGGTCGTTACAGCCCGTCAGGAACAACCATTAAAGTGTCATTAAACGAGGTCGAGGGGGGTACCCAGGTCAGCGTTATCGACCAGGGACCGGGTATTGCTGAAGCGCACCGACAATCAATCACTGAACCGTTCCGCCGTCTTGATCAGCGTTTCGGTGGTAGCGGTCTGGGGCTGAGTATTGTTCAGCGCATCGTGCAACTCCACCGTGGCAAGCTGACGCTTGATAACGGTGCTGAGGGCGGTTTAATCGCCAGCTGTTGGTTGCCCTCAACGCTGGAATAAAAAAAGCCCCTCGAACGAGGGGCTTTGAACTGATATTAGTGTTTGTAGATGAACTCGACGCCTTCTTCGTCGTCTTCATCCCAGTCATCATCCCAGTCTTCTTCCTCTTCCGCTTCCAGCTCTTCGAGCTGTTGACGGTGGTAGTCATCCCACATGAATTCGACTTTTTCAGGCTGTTTCGCTTCTTCGGCCTGAACAATTGGGTTCTCGATGATAAAGGTCATCACATCCCAGCAGAGGTCTTTCACGCCAACCTGGCTTGCTGCAGAGATCAGGTAGTATTTCTCTTCCCAACCCATCGCTTCAGCAATCGCTTTAGCTTTCGCTTCCGCTTCGGCTTTGTCCATCAGGTCAATTTTGTTGAAGACCAACCAGCGTGGTTTATTCGCCAGTTTTTCGCTGTATTTTTCCAGCTCGCCGATGATGATTCGGGCGTTTTCAACCGGATCGGAACCGTCGATAGGATCGATATCAATGAGGTGCAGCAATACGCGGCAGCGCTCAAGGTGTTTCAGGAAGCGGATACCCAGACCGGCACCTTCAGCAGCACCTTCAATCAGGCCCGGAATATCGGCAACCACAAAGCTCTTCTCGTTATCCATGCGGACAACGCCCAGGCTTGGTACCAGTGTGGTAAACGGATAGTCCGCCACTTTAGGTTTCGCGGCAGACACGGCGCGAATAAACGTCGATTTACCGGCATTTGGCATACCCAGCATGCCCACGTCTGCCAGAAGCATCAGCTCCAGTTGCAGATCGCGCTTATCGCCAGGCGTCCCCATCGTTTTCTGACGTGGAGTACGGTTAACAGAAGATTTAAAACGGCTGTTACCCAGACCGTGCCAGCCACCTTTTGCGACCATCAGACGCTGACCGTGTTTGGTCATGTCACCCATGGTCTCACCGGTACCCTGGTCGATAACACGCGTACCGACAGGAACCTTAATAGTGACATCTTTACCGCGTTTACCGGTACAGTCACGGCTCTGGCCATTCTGGCCACGTTCAGCGCGGAATGATTTTTCGAAACGGTAGTCGATCAGCGTGTTGAGGTTCTCATCCGCCTCCAGCCAAACGTCACCACCATCCCCGCCGTCACCGCCATCAGGGCCACCACGTGGGATATATTTTTCACGGCGGAAGCTCACGCAACCGTTGCCGCCATCACCAGCCACGACCAGGATCGTCGCTTCATCAACAAACTTCATTTTACTCTCCGTAACTCATTCGCCTGAGCGGGGGACTACTACAACCGCTTCATTTTTGCGCCAACGTCCCCAAAGACGATGACCAATGGCGGAATACATCGCGCCCGCAACCACGACAAACGCACCGAGATAACCCAACAAGTTGAGCATCGGTCTGACGAAGACATCGGGCCAGGCCATTGATAACAAATCTGAAAATAACAGCGTAAACAGCGGAGTCAGCGTGATTAACGCGCTCACCTGTGCTGCCTGCCAGCGCGCCATCGCTTCGGCCAGCGCGCCATAACCGACCAGCGTATTCAGTCCACAAAAAATGAGACACGCCAGTTGCCAGTCGCTAAGCTGGGCAATCACACCCGGCTTTGCTAATGGCAGCAATGCTATTGTACACAAAGTGTACAGCAAAAAGAGGATCTGCTGTGAGGCCAGACGTCGCAATAACACCTTTTGCGCGACGCCATAACTCACCCAGACCGCTGCTGCTCCTACGCCGAAGATCACACCCCAGGTGTAATCCGTCAGCCGGGTAAAAATCTCTATCAGACTGGTGTTGAAGAACATCACCAGACCGCATAGCAGCATGCTCGCCCCGACAATCTGCGTACCGCGCATCTTCTCCTTGAGGATAAAGACGCTGGCGACCATCATGCCCACCGGTGAAAGCTGACCAATCACCTGCGACGCCGTGGGGCTGAGATATTGCAGGGAAGAGCTGAACAGGATGAAGTTACCGAACAGACCGCCCGTCGCGATAGCCAGCAATACCAGCCAGCGCGGTTTACGGAAGAGCCGCAAGGGAGGAAGCTTACCTTTGACAGCCAGGATGGCCCCGAGACCGATGCTTGCCATCAGAAAGCGATAAAAGACCACCGTAGGCGGCTCCATCACTTCCAGTACCTGCTTCATTGCAATTGGCAGGGCACCCCAGCACATTGCGGTGGTGAGCGCCAAAAGAATACCGATGCCGGCCTGCTGCTTCATGCCCGTTTTCCCTACAGAAAAAATTACCGGGTTTCCAATGTAAAAAGCCCCGCAACAGGGTGCGGGGCTTTAATCCGTTACCGGACCGAGAAAACCTTACTCAGCAACGATGCTGATGTATTTACGGTTGTTCGGGCCTTTAACTTCAAATTTCACTTTACCGTCTGCTTTAGCAAACAGAGTGTGGTCACGACCGCAACCTACGTTGTTGCCAGCGTGGAATTTGGTACCACGTTGACGAACGATGATGCTACCCGCCAGAACGGATTCGCCACCGAAACGCTTAACGCCCAGGCGTTTAGCTTCTGAATCGCGACCGTTACGTGTGGAGCCGCCAGCCTTTTTATGTGCCATTTAAATCTCTCCTCAGGTCTTAGGCGCTGATGCCAGTAATTTTCACATCAGTGAACCACTGACGGTGGCCCTGCTGCTTACGGTAGTGCTTACGACGACGAAACTTAACGATTTTAACTTTCTCGCCACGACCGTGTGCAACAACTTCAGCTTTGATAACGCCGCCATCAACGAAAGGAACGCCGATTTTGACTTCTTCACCGTTTGCGATCATCAGAACTTCAGCGAATTCAACAGATTCGCCAGTTGCGATGTCCAGCTTTTCCAGGCGAACGGTCTGACCTTCGCTTACTCGGTGTTGTTTACCACCACTTTGGAAAACCGCGTACATATAAACTCCGCTTCCGCGCACGTCCTCGTATGAATCAGAGTGCGCTATAAATATTCACAATAGGGCGCGAATATTACGCAAAACGCGAGCCTTTGACAAGTGCTACCGTCAATACATGAAGAAAAAAAACACAACACGTACGGTAACGTTTATCTGAGCCGTTTTTTCAGTACAATCAGCACTACTATTGATAAACCGAAACCCTTCGTTACCCCATTGAAGATGGGATCAACAGGATAAAAAGCCCGGCTTTTGCGATGAATTTAGAAAAAATCAACGAGTTAACCGCGCAAGATATGGCGGGTGTGAATGCAGCAATCCTGGAGCAACTCAACTCTGATGTTCAACTGATCAATCAGTTGGGCTATTACATCGTCAGCGGCGGCGGTAAACGCATTCGCCCGATGATTGCTATTCTGGCTGCCAGAGCCGTTGGCTATCAGGGAAATGCCCACGTGACTATCGCAGCACTTATCGAATTTATTCACACGGCGACGCTTCTGCATGACGACGTTGTGGATGAATCGGATATGCGTCGTGGTAAAGCCACGGCAAACGCTGCATTCGGAAACGCAGCCAGCGTTCTGGTGGGGGATTTTATCTATACCCGCGCCTTCCAGATGATGACCAGCCTGGGCTCTCTGAAAGTACTGGAAGTGATGTCTGAGGCCGTTAACGTGATCGCTGAAGGCGAAGTGCTGCAGCTGATGAACGTCAACGACCCTGACATCACCGAAGAAAACTACATGCGCGTGATTTACAGCAAAACCGCGCGCCTGTTTGAAGCAGCTGCCCAGTGCTCCGGTATTCTGGCGGACTGTACCGAAGCACAGGAAAAAGGCCTGCAGGATTACGGTCGTTATCTGGGGACCGCATTCCAGTTAATTGATGATTTGCTGGACTACAGTGCTGACGGCGAAACGCTCGGCAAAAACGTGGGTGATGACCTGAACGAAGGCAAACCCACCCTGCCACTGCTTCATGCTATGCGTAACGGTTCAGCCGAACAGGCAAAAATGATCCGTGAAGCGATTGAGCAGGGAAATGGCCGTCATCTGCTGGAACCTGTGCTGGAAACCATGGCAATCTGCGGATCGCTGGAATGGACACGCCAACGTGCGGAAGAAGAAGCCGACAAAGCCATCGAAGCTCTTCAGGTCATTCCCGACAGCCCATGGCGCGATGCACTGATTGCGCTGGCCCACATCGCCGTTCAGCGAGACCGTTAATCCCTCCTGCATCTCCCTGCGGCCATCGCGGGGAGATTCCAGCACACACCTGTAAATTCCGTGTCCATGTAAATTCATCGGTTTAAAGGCCGCATGAATAAAGCCATGCCTTATTCTGAATATCCCTTCCAGTAACGCGAACTTTTTAGAACAAGAGTTTGAAATGGGTATAGTAAGCCTGTCGTTTCAGAAGAAACGGCGTGAGTAAATCCGAACTTAAGGACAGCGTTATGGATACGAAATTTATCGACTGGCACACGGCAGATATCATTGCGGCACTGCGCAAAAAAGGCACTTCACTGGCAGCTGAATCTCGCCGCAATGGCCTGAGTTCTTCTACCCTGGCAAACGCCCTGACTCGTCCCTGGCCAAAGGGAGAATTAATTATCGCAACGGCGCTGGATACGCATCCGTGGGTGATCTGGCCCTCGCGTTACCACGATCCCATTACCCATGAATTTATCGACAGATCGCGCATGATTCGCCAGAAAAAAGCAAAGAAAAAACCGCAGGAATAATGCGATTTTTGACAGGAACAGCAACCCCCCGGTCATTGCTGGCAGGGGGCTGCCGGAACGATTACTCGCCCTTCACACGCTCGATATTGGCACCCAGCGCGCGCAGTTTATCTTCGATACGCTCATAGCCACGATCGATGTGGTAAATACGATCCACAACCGTCGTACCTTCCGCGATACACCCCGCCAGCACCAGGCTTGCGGACGCACGCAAATCGGTTGCCATCACCTGAGCACCGGACAGCTTCTCAACGCCATGGCAAATCACGGTATTACTTTCGATCTCAGCACGTGCACCCATACGGATCAGCTCCGGTACGTGCATAAAGCGGTTCTCGAAAATGGTTTCAGTGATGAAGCCAGTACCTTCAGCCACCAGGTTTAGCAACGTGAACTGAGCCTGCATGTCCGTCGGGAACGCCGGATGTGGTGCAGTACGCACATTCACCGCTTTTGGACGCTGACCATGCATGTCGAGGCTGATCCAGTCTTCACCGATCTCAATATCAGCACCCGCATCGCGCAGCTTCGCCAGCACCGCATCCAGCGTATCCGGCTGAGCGTTACGACAAACAATCTTACCGCCAGAGATCGCCGCAGCGACCAGGAAGGTACCGGTTTCGATACGGTCCGGCAGAACGCGATAGACACCGCCACCCAGACGCTCAACGCCTTCGATGGTGATACGGTCGGTACCCTGACCGGAGATCTTCGCACCCAGCGCGACGAGGAAGTTTGCGGTATCCACAATTTCCGGTTCGCGCGCGGCATTTTCAATAATGGTGGTCCCTTCTGCCAGCGTTGCCGCAGACATAATGGTGACCGTTGCGCCTACGCTCACTTTGTCCATGACAATGTGCGCGCCTTTCAGGCGACCATTCACGGACGCTTTAACGTAACCTTCTTCCAGTTTGATCTCTGCGCCCAGTTTCTCCAGACCAAAGATATGCAGGTCAACCGGGCGTGCGCCGATTGCACAGCCGCCCGGCAGTGAAACCTGCCCCTGTCCAAAACGCGCCACCAGCGGGCCAAGCGCCCAGATGGACGCACGCATGGTTTTCACCAGATCGTACGGCGCAGAGAAGTTGTTCACATTGCTGGCATCGATCCAGACGGAACCATTACGCTCAACTTTGGTTCCCAACTGGGTGAGCAGCTTCATGGTGGTGTCGATATCTTTCAGCTTTGGTACGTTCTGAATTTCTACCGGCTCTTCCGCGAGCAGCGCAGCAAAGAGGATTGGCAGAGCGGCGTTTTTCGCGCCAGAAATTGTGACTTCGCCCTGGAGACGCGTTGGCCCCTGTACACGAAATTTATCCATTGTGTGTTCTCTTATAAATTCAACCGTGCTGCGGGCCTGTCGCCCTCAGCTCAAAAACCGTTTAGTTTGCGATCGCGTGCCCACTCTTGCGGGGTGAACGCTTTAATCGACAGGGCGTGGATGCGGTTATCCGCAATATATTCCATCAGCGGCGCGTACACAGCCTGCTGCTTCTTCACACGGCTCATACCGTCGAACATCTCACCCACAGCAATAACCTGGAAGTGACTGCCATCGCCAGTGACGTGGGCTTCCTGAAGGGAGAGTGCATTCATCAGCACTGTCTGGATTTCATGATTTTCCATGGGCTCTTAATCATCTGATAGTGAAAACAAGCCCAACATCTTAGAGCAAAGTGACGTCGTCTTAAACAAGCAAAAAGCCCCGACGATGAAACTGTCAGGGCTTTCAGAAGTAACGCACTGAAAATACTAACGAGGCAGCACGTCGTGAGGGAGATTGTAGAGCTGCGCGAGGGTAACGACATTATCACTCGCGCCGTGAAGCTTGACGCTTTGCCCCTGCTTTTTCCCCACGGCAACCAGATGGGCGAGCAGCGCAATACCTGCTGTATCAACCCGTGTGACCTCGGTTAAGTCGATGAGCGTCACACCCTGCATCGCTTCATGACGTTTGTCCCACAATGGGTTCAGCAGATCCTGATCAAGTTCACCGGACAGCTTTAATGTCTCGCCTTCACGCGACCAGCTGAGTTGCTGAGACATTACTTCTTCTCATCCAGTGTAATTTTCTGACGAGAAATAGACTGCAGCTGCGCGGTAAGGCCATCAATACCTTTGGTACGCAGCAGGTCGCTCCACTCGTTCTGTTTGGTGGTGATCATGCTTACCCCTTCGGCAATCATGTCATACGCCTGCCAGTGCCCCGTCTGGCTGTTTTTACGCCACTGGAAATCCAGACGAACCGGCGGACGGCCGTTAGGATCGTTGATGGTCACGCGGATAGGTACGATGGTCGCATCGCCCAGCGGCTGCTCAGGCGCAATCTGATAGGTCTGACCATGGTACATCGCCAGCGCCTGGCCATAAGCCTGTTTCAGGTATTCACGGAACGCGGCAAAGTAAGCATCACGCTGCGCGGGGGTCGCATCTTTGTAATAACGTCCCAGCACCAGCGCACCTGCATATTTGATCTGCACATACGGCAGCAGTTCCTGATCGACAACATCACGCAGATAATCAGGATTAGCACGAATTTTAGGTTGCTCGTTTTTAAGACGGTCGAAAGTCTTCTTGGCCGCTTCGTCCATCTGTTTGTACGGGTTACTCTGATCCGCAGCGTGGGCTGCGGTGAGAGGGGCAATGACCAGCATGGCAACCATTAACAGTCGTTTAAACATGAATGACTTCTCCTGAAATTAATTCGTCGTGCCAGATGTCGGTGCGACGTTGGTGTGATCTTCAGTCTGCGCAGGGGCAGCATCGGATTTTTTCTCATCCCCTTTACTGTTGTAAAGGAACTGACCAATCATATCCTCCAGCACCATTGCGGACTTCGTATCCTGGATAACACTGCCGTCTTTAAGGATAGTCGTTCCGAGCTCTGGGTCTTCAAAACCGACGTTAAGCGCCAGATATTGTTCACCCAGCAGGCCGGAAGTCCGGATCGAAAGAGAACTGGTGTCCGGAATATGGTTATAACGCTCTTCGATATCCATCGCGACGCGTGGGAGATAGGTTTTCTCATCAAGCGTAATGTCCGACACACGGCCGATCACCACGCCACCAATACGTACCGGTGAACGCGCCTTCAGCCCGCCGATATTATCGAAGGTGGCATAAATACGATATGTCGGCTCGGTGCGGACAGATGTGATATCCGCCGCTCGCAGGCAGATAAACAGCGCCGCCAGCAGTGCCAGTAACAGGAACACGCCGACCCAAATTTCATTTTTTCTCGTTTGCATGAACTCAATTCCCAAACATCAGTGCGGTGAGCACAAAATCCAGACCCAGTACGGCCAGCGACGAATGTACGACTGTACGCGTTGTTGCACGGCTAATGCCCGCCGACGTCGGGATGGCATCGTAACCATTGAACAATGCAATCCAGGTGACCGTAATAGCAAAGACCACGCTTTTAATCAGACAGTTGACCAGATCCATTCGCAGATCAATGGCGTCCTGCATGGCAGACCAGAAGAAACCGGCATCAATGCCTTTCCAGTGGACGCCAACCAGCGAGCCGCCCCAGATACCCACGGCGACAAACAGAATAGTCAGTAACGGTAACGAAATCACCCCAGCCCAGAAACGCGGCGAGATCACGCGACGCAGCGGATCAACCGCCATCATCTCCATGCTGGAAAGCTGCTCGGTCGCACGCATCAGGCCAATTTCAGCCGTTAATGCCGACCCCGCGCGCCCGGCGAACAACAGTGCCGCCACAACAGGCCCCAGTTCACGCAGCAGTGAGAGCGCCACCAGCATCCCGAGGCTGGTTTCTGCACTGTAGGTTGTCAGAACAAGGTAGCCCTGAAGCCCAAGCACCATACCGATAAACAGCCCGGAAACAATGATGATGAGCATCGACAGCACGCCGACATTATAGAGCTGACGCACCAGCAACGGTGCGTGCTTGCGGAATTCCGGCTTGCCGACCAGCGCGTTGAATAACATCAATCCGGCGCGCCCGAACGTCCTGATGGTTTTTATGCCACGGTGTCCGAGAGCGGCCAACGCATTTAACAGCATGAGTGGCTTAACTCCCTATTCCCAGTAAATCGTCACGATAGTCGCCCGCCGGGTAGCGGAACGGCACAGGGCCATCTGCAATACCGTCAAGGAACTGCCGCACGCGCGGATCGCAATTTTCCTGCAGCGCCTGGGCGCTACCGTGTGCGACGATCTTTTTGTCCGCCACGATATAGGCGTAATCGGCAATGCTCAATACTTCCGGTACATCGTGAGAAACCACGATACAGGTAACGCCGAGCGCGCTGTTCAGCTCAGAGATGAGCTTCACCAGCACACCCATCGTGATAGGATCCTGTCCGACAAACGGTTCGTCGAACATGATTAAATCAGGTTCTAGTGCAATGGCTCGCGCCAGTGCAGCGCGTCGCGCCATCCCACCGGACAGTTCCGAAGGCATCAGTTTTGCAGCCCCTCGCAGACCGACGGCTTCAAGCTTCATCATCACCGTGCTTTTCAGCAGTTCAGGCGGCAGGCTGGTATGCTCGCGCAGCGGATAGGCCACGTTATCAAAGACGTTCATGTCGGTGAACAGAGCCCCCGACTGAAAGAGCATGCTCATGCGTTTACGGACAGTATACAGGCGCGAGCGCGACATCTCCGGGATGTTTTCGCCATCAAAGAGGATTTCACCGCTATCAGGTGGGATCTGCCCACCAATGAGGCGCAGCAGGGTCGTTTTACCGATCCCGGACGGCCCCATGATGGCAGTGATCTTGCCACGCGGTACGGTCAACGAAATATCATCAAATATCAATCGGTTGGCGCGAGAAAAACTCACACCGCGAACATCGACTAAATTCGCCATCGTTTGGCTCATTTATTGTTCCTTTCTTACCCTGCTCACATTAAGGCATGCAGCCTGAATCAGCCCCAAACTCAGCATTTTTACAGAATAATAGCCGTTGAGGTTAGCGAAAGCTGGCATTTGTTTTACTTTTCCGGCGCATAAAGTCAAAATTAGGAATTCGTTACGCCTCAGACAGTATGCAGTCCAGCCATTCCCGCGCGATGGACCGACGAGTATACCTGAAGAAAGGACTTTTGATGCTTTTAGCAACAGCACTGTTAATAATTGGTTTACTTTTGGTGGTCTACAGTGCTGACCGTTTAGTGTTTGCTGCATCTATCCTGTGTCGTCTGACTGGCGTACCGCCTGTTGTCATCGGGATGACCGTTGTCAGTGTTGGAACGTCGCTTCCTGAAATCATCGTCTCTGTTTCAGCATCGCTGCATGGTCAGGTAGACCTGGCTATTGGCACCGCGATTGGCTCGAACATCGTCAATATATTACTGATTTTAGGCCTGGCGGCACTGCTCCACCCATTTCGCGTACATTCCGATGTTCTGCGCCGTGAATTGCCGCTAATGTTAATCGTAAGCCTGCTGGCAGGGTGCGTATTTTATGATGGCGTACTGAGCTACAGCGACGGCATTTTCTTGCTGGCGCTGGCCGTCATTTGGCTGCTGTATAGTGTTAAAATCGCCCGCCAGGCTGAAAAGCTGGGTCAGGATAGCCTGACTCGGGAGCAGGTTGCCGAACTCCCGCGGGAGGGCACGCTGCCTGTAGCACTACTTTGGCTTGGCGTCGCGCTGATCATCATGCCAATGGCAACGCGCATGGTCGTCGACAACGCGACAGTACTGGCGAACTATTTTGCCATCAGTGAACTGACCATTGGCCTGACGGTCATTGCCATCGGCACCAGCCTGCCGGAGCTGGCCACGGCCATTGCGGGAGCACGTAAAGGTGAAGATGACATTGCCATTGGCAATATCATCGGTTCCAACATTTTTAATATCGCGATTGTGATGGGCCTGCCGGCCCTGATAACGCCCGGGCCTTTTAACCCCCTGGCGTTTTCACGCGATTACGGTGTGATGTTGCTGGTCAGCGTGATATTTGCCCTGCTCTGCTGGCGGCGGCAACGCCAGATCGGCAAAGGCGCAGGCGCGCTGTTGACGGGTGGATTTATCGTATGGATGGCGATGCTGTACTGGCTCTCGCCTCTTCTCTCTGGGTAAACGGAAACGCATTATGTCGCAAATAGAATTGCAGCCGGGTTTTGACTTTCAGAAAGCAGGCAAAGACGTTCTGGAGATTGAACGTGAAGGTCTGGCGCAGTTAGATCAGTACATTAATCAGGATTTTAGTCTGGCATGTGAGAAGATATTCTACTGTGCCGGTAAAGTCGTGGTAATGGGGATGGGCAAGTCCGGTCATATTGGCCGCAAAATGGCCGCGACGTTTGCCAGCACCGGAACCTCTTCTTTCTTTGTACACCCGGGGGAAGCCGCACACGGCGACCTGGGGATGGTCACACCGCAAGATATCGTCATCGCACTGTCAAATTCCGGTGAATCCAATGAGATCCTGGCGCTGATCCCGGTACTGAAGCGACTGCAGGTCCCCCTCATTTGCATGACCAGTCGCCCGGAAAGTAGCATGGCGCGGGCGGCCGATATTCACCTGTGCGTTAAGGTTCCCAAAGAAGCCTGCCCTCTGGGCCTGGCTCCGACCTCCAGCACCACCGCTGCACTGGTCATGGGTGATGCGCTTGCCGTAGCGCTGCTGGAAGCCCGCGGTTTTACCCCTGAAGATTTCGCACTTTCTCATCCCGGCGGTGCGCTTGGGCGCAAGCTGCTTCTGCGGGTCAACGATATTATGCACACCGGGGATGAAATCCCTCACGTCAGTAAAGCGGCCTCCCTGCGCGATGCGCTGCTGGAAATCACCCGCAAGAATCTGGGTATGACGGTCGTGTGCGATGATCTGATGAAAATTCAGGGGATCTTCACCGATGGGGACCTGCGTCGCGTGTTTGATATGGGTGTAGATGTCCGAACGCTTGGCATTGCCGATGTGATGACACCTGGCGGCATCCGCGTTCGCCCGGGTACGCTGGCAGTGGATGTGCTGAACCTGATGCAGTCCCGTCATATCACCTCCGTTATGGTTGCCGATGGCGACCAGTTGCTGGGTGTGGTACATATGCATGATCTGCTGCGCGCAGGCGTAGTGTAATGAAGGATAAGACAATGAGTAATGCGGGTGCATCCCTTGCAACCTGTTATGGTCCGGTCAGTACCCATATGATGGCGAAGGCAGAAAAGATTCGCCTGCTCATCCTGGATGTGGATGGGGTCCTCTCCGATGGCCTGATTTACATGGGCAATAATGGTGAAGAGCTGAAAGCGTTTAACGTTCGCGACGGTTACGGTATCCGCTGTGCCCTCACCTCGGGTATCGAGGTAGCGATCATCACCGGGCGAAAAGCTAAACTGGTAGAAGATCGCTGTGAAACGCTGGGCATTACCCATCTGTATCAGGGACAATCCGATAAGATGGCGGCATTCAATGATTTAGTGGGTAAACTGGCAATCGCACCGGAAAACGTGGCTTATGTCGGGGATGACCTGATTGACTGGCCAGTAATGGCTGAGGTCGGCCTGAGTATCGCTGTTGCCGATGCGCATCCGCTGTTGCTCCCACGCGCTGACTACGTTACCCACATCAATGGCGGCCGCGGTGCCGTACGTGAAGTCTGCGATCTGCTTCTGCTGGCGCAAGGCAAGCTTGATGAGGCCAAAGGGCAATCAATATGAGTAAAACCAGACGTTGGGTTATCATTCTGCTTTCGCTTGTCGCACTGGTATTGATTGGCGTGAATATTGCCGATCGCGACGATACGCAAACGGAAGTGATCAACAATAACGATCCAACCTATAAAAGCGATCACAGCGACACAGTGGTCTACAGCCCGGAAGGGGCACTGAACTATCGCCTGATTGCCCAGCATGTTGAATATTTTTCAGATGACGGTATTTCGTGGTTTACCCAACCTGTCATGACGACGTTTGATAAGGACAAAGTCCCGACGTGGTCAATCAAGTCAGACCGGGCAAAACTGACAAATGACCGTATGCTTTATCTATATGGCCACGTTGAAGTCAACGCTCTGACGCCTGACTCGCAACTGCGAAAAATTACGACGGATAATGCCCAGATCAACCTGGTGACCCAGGATGTGACGTCGCAGGATCTGGTCACACTGTATGGCACAACATTTAATTCCAGCGGTTTAAGAATGCGCGGGAACTTACGCAGCAAAAACGCCGAGCTGATTGAAAAGGTTAGAACCTCCTATGAAATTCAAAACAAACAAACTCAGCCTTAAAGTAATTATCGCCAGTGCGATGCTGGCGACCAGTCTCCCCGCGCTTGCTGTAACGGGCGATACCGACCAGCCGATCCATATCGAGTCAGACACGCAGTCTCTTGATATGCAGGGTAACGTCGTCACCTTTACAGGTAATGTCGTCATGACCCAGGGCACCATCAAAATCAACGCCGACAAAGTGGTCGTTACCCGTCCGGGTGGTGAGCAGGGCAAAGAGATTATTGATGGCTACGGCAACCCGGCAACCTTCTACCAGATGCAGGACAACGGCAAGCCGGTGAAGGGCCACGCCACGCACATGCACTATGAGCTGGCGAAGGATCTGGTCATCCTGACGGGTAATGCCTATCTGGAACAGCTGGACAGCAATATTACCGGCGACCAGATCACCTATCTGGTGAAAGAGCAAAAAATGCAGGCCTCCAGCGAGAAAGGCAAACGCGTAACCACCGTGCTGGTTCCGTCGCAGCTGCAGGACAAAGGTAAAGGCCAGGCCCCGGCACAGAAGAAGAGTAACTAATTCGTTATGGCAACATTAACTGCAAAAAATCTCGCGAAGGCCTATAAGGGCCGCCGTGTCGTAGAAGATGTCAGTCTGACCGTCAACTCCGGCGAAATTGTAGGCCTGCTTGGCCCTAACGGTGCGGGTAAAACCACAACCTTCTACATGGTCGTTGGCATTGTGCCGCGCGATGCCGGCAACATTGTTATTGACGATGAAGACATCAGTCTTCTGCCGTTGCACGCTCGCGCGCGTCGCGGAATCGGCTATCTGCCGCAGGAAGCCTCTATTTTCCGTCGTCTTAGCGTTTACGATAACCTGATGGCGGTTCTACAAATTCGTAACGACCTGACCAGCGAACAGCGACAGGATCGTGCCAACGAGCTGATGGAAGAGTTCCACATTGAGCACCTGCGTGACAGCCTCGGTCAGGCGCTCTCCGGGGGTGAACGTCGCCGCGTTGAAATCGCGCGTGCGCTGGCCGCAAACCCGAAATTTATCCTTCTGGATGAACCGTTTGCGGGCGTTGACCCAATCTCCGTTATCGACATTAAACGTATCATTGAACACCTGCGCGACAGCGGGCTTGGTGTACTGATCACTGACCACAACGTGCGTGAAACGCTGGCCGTGTGTGAACGCGCCTATATTGTGAGCCAGGGCAATCTGATCGCCCACGGTACGCCGCAGCAGATCCTCGAAGATGATCATGTTAAGCGCGTCTATCTTGGGGAAGACTTCAGACTCTGATAGGGTAGAGGTAACGTAACGCCGAACCGGAGAAAAATGCTCTGAACATGAAGCAAGGTTTGCAATTAAGGCTCAGCCAACAACTGGCGATGACGCCGCAGCTACAGCAGGCAATTCGCCTGTTGCAACTGTCCACGTTAGAACTCCAGCAGGAGCTCCAGCAGGCGCTGGACAGCAATCCGCTGCTGGAACAAACCGATCTTCATGACGAGGTAGATACCCAGCAGTCGCAGGATACAGAAGCGCTCGATACCGCTGATGCACTCGAACAAAAAGAGATGCCGGACGAGCTTCCGCTGGATGCCAGCTGGGATGAAATCTACACCGCCGGAACCCCTTCCGGTACGCGTGCAGACTACCAGGATGATGAGCTACCGGTCTATCAGGGTGAAACCACCCAGTCGCTACAGGATTATCTGATGTGGCAGGTGGAACTGACCCCCTTCTCCGATACCGACCGCGCGATTGCCACGTCAATTGTCGATGCCGTTGACGACACGGGCTATTTGACCCTCACGCTGGACGATATTCTGGAAAGCATGGGCGACGAAGAGATTGAACTCGAAGAGATTGAAGCGGTTCTGAAGCGTATCCAGCGTTTCGATCCGGTCGGTGTGGCGGCAAAAGATCTACGCGACTGCCTGCTGATCCAGCTTTCTCAGTTCAGCAAAGAGACGCCATGGATTGATGAGGCACGCGTTATCATTAGCGATCATCTGGATCTGTTGGCTAACCACGATTTCCGCACCCTGATGCGCGTCACGCGCCTGAAAGAAGAGGTGCTGAAAGAAGCGGTGAATCTGATCCAGTCGCTCGATCCACGCCCCGGACAGTCGATCCAGACCAGCGAACCTGAGTACGTGATCCCGGATGTGCTGGTCAGAAAACACAATGGCCGCTGGGTCGTTGAACTGAACTCTGACAGCATCCCTCGCCTGCAAATCAACCAGCAGTATGCCTCCATGTGCACCAGCGCACGAAACGACTCTGACAACCAATATATTCGTAGCAATCTGCAGGAAGCGCGATGGTTGATCAAAAGTCTGGAGAGCCGAAATGATACGCTGCTCCGCGTCAGCCGCTGTATTGTCGAACAGCAGCAGGCTTTCTTTGAGCAGGGCGAAGAGTATATGAAACCGATGGTACTGGCAGATATTGCCCAGGCCGTCGAGATGCATGAATCAACCATTTCCCGCGTCACCACGCAGAAGTATCTGCACAGTCCACGCGGTATTTTTGAGCTTAAGTATTTCTTCTCCAGTCATGTGAATACCGAGGGCGGCGGTGAAGCGTCGTCAACGGCAATTCGCGCACTGGTGAAGAAGTTGATCGCCGCGGAGAACCCCGCGAAGCCACTGAGTGACAGTAAGTTAACCACCATGCTGTCCGACCAGGGTATTATGGTGGCACGTCGTACTGTTGCGAAGTATCGAGAGTCTTTATCCATTCCGCCGTCCAACCAGCGTAAGCAGCTGGTTTGACACAACCGATAAGGAAGACACTATGCAGCTCAACATCACTGGACAAAACGTCGAAATTACTGAGGCTTTACGCGACTTCGTGAACGCGAAGTTTGCCAAACTCGAGCAGTATTTCGAAAGGATCAATCAGGTCTATATTGTGTTGAAAGTGGAGAAAGTGACTCATATCTCGGATGCAACCCTGCACGTCAACGGGGGTGAACTCCATGCCAGTGCGGAAGGGCAAGACATGTATGCGGCTATCGACGGCTTGATTGATAAGCTTGCGCGACAGCTTAATAAACATAAAGATAAACTGAAACAACACTAATTGTCCGGGCAGTTAACGGGTGCAGGACGGCCTGTTGTGAAACACAACGGGCCATTTGTACAGTTAGCGCTTAGGTGAAATTATGATGAACAACGATTCCGCTCTTCAACTGAGCAATGTCCTTAACCAGGAATGTACCCGCAGTGCAGTTCACTGCCAGAGCAAAAAGCGTGCGCTGGAGATCATCAGTGAACTGGCCGCAAAACAGCTGGGCCTGCCACCGCAGGTAGTGTTCGAAGCTATCCTGACCCGTGAAAAGATGGGCAGTACCGGCATCGGCAATGGCATCGCGATCCCGCATGGCAAACTGGAAGAAGACACCTTGCGTGCCGTCGGTGTGTTTGTGCAACTGGAAACCCCTATCGCCTTCGATGCCATTGATAACCAGCCCGTCGATCTCCTCTTCGCGCTGCTGGTGCCTGCTGACCAGACGAAAACCCACCTGCATACGCTTTCTCTGGTCGCAAAACGCCTGGCTGATAAAACCATTTGCCGTCGACTGCGCTCAGCCCAAAGTGATGAAGAGCTCTATCAAATTATCACTGAAGCAGAAGGCAATCAGGATGATGCATAACCAGGAGATGGCTTTCACATCTGTTGTCCTGAGGAGAAACGGAACATGGTACTGATGATTGTCAGTGGCCGTTCAGGGTCGGGGAAATCCGTTGCTCTGCGCGCGCTGGAAGACATGGGTTTTTACTGCGTAGATAACCTGCCGGTCGTGTTGTTACCCGATCTGGCTCGGACGCTTGCGGAAAGACAAACCTCTGCCGCCGTCAGTATCGACGTTCGTAATATGCCTGAATCGCCAGAAATTTTTGAGCAGGCGATGAGTAACCTGCCTGAGGAATTCTCACCTCAGTTGCTGTTCCTGGATGCAGATCGTAATACCCTGATCCGCCGCTACAGCGATACCCGCCGTCTGCATCCGCTTTCCAGTAAGAACCTCTCTCTGGAGAGCGCTATCGACGAAGAGAGCGATCTGCTGGAGCCGCTTCGTTCTCGTGCTGACCTGATCGTCGACACCTCTGAGATGTCCGTTCATGAGCTGGCGGAAATGCTGCGTACCCGTTTGTTGGGCAAGCGCGAGCGTGAACTGACGATGGTGTTCGAGTCCTTCGGCTTTAAGCACGGTATCCCCATTGATGCGGATTATGTTTTCGACGTGCGTTTCCTGCCGAACCCGCACTGGGATCCGAAACTGCGTCCAATGACAGGTCTGGATAAACCCGTCGCGGCCTTCCTCGACCGACACACAGAAGTTCACAATTTTATCTACCAGACGCGAAGCTACCTTGAGCTATGGTTACCTATGCTGGAAACAAACAATCGTAGCTACCTGACAGTGGCGATTGGCTGTACCGGCGGTAAACATCGTTCGGTCTACATCGCCGAACAGCTGGCCGATTATTTCCGTTCACGCGGAAAGAACGTTCAGTCCCGTCATCGCACGCTGGAAAAACGTAAAACATGACCGTAAAACAAACTGTTGAGATCACCAATAAGCTGGGCATGCACGCACGCCCGGCGATGAAGCTGTTTGAGCTGATGCAGGGGTTCGATGCAGAAGTTCTGCTGCGTAATGATGAAGGCACAGAAGCGGAAGCGAACAGCGTGATCGCACTGCTGATGCTGGACTCAGCCAAAGGACGCCAGATTGAAGTAGAAGCCACCGGCCCCCAGGAAGAGGAAGCGCTGGCGGCGGTGATTGCGCTGTTTAACGCCGGTTTTGACGAAGACTAACGTTCGTCCCTTCGGCGGGTGGCGCTGTGCTTACCCGCCCTACATGAGATTATTACGCTGCATAAAACCCTCCCCGCCCAGTTGATTCATCTGGCGCATAATCCACGCCTGTCGGCTTCGCACGTAGCCTGATGGGGCACTGGCTTTAAAACGGATGGGATTAGGTAAAACAGCGGCCAATAGCGCAGCTTCTGACATACTTAGACGGCTTGCAGGCTTATTGAAATAACGCTGCGCAGCGGCTTCCACACCAAATACGCCGTCGCCAAACTCAGCGATATTGAGATAGACGGTCAGAATGCGTCTTTTACTCCAGACCGTTTCCATCCCCAGGGTCAACCCCGCTTCCAGCCCTTTTCGCACCCAGCTTCGACCCTCCCATAAAAACAGATTTTTGGCCGTCTGCTGCGACAACGTCGACGCACCGCGCACGCGATTTTCGTGGCGTTCGTTATGAGCAAGCGCCTTCTCAATGGCCGCCACGTCGAACCCCCAGTGCTCCGGGAATTTCTGATCCTCTGCCGCGATGACTGCCAGCCCCATGAACGGTGAAATCTCGTCCATGCTTACCCAGTCGGAATGGGCAACATAGCGGAAATCCCCAGAAAGCCATGCGCCAATCTGGCGCTCAACCATCACAGCAGAGAAAGGGACCGGTACGATGCTGAATAAAGCAATCCCGCCGCCCCAGAAGACCGCCAGTACGAGCAGAGCTCTCAGCAGGATACGCTTTAACCTTGCACCGGGACTGAACTTACGACTCATTCAGCAAGCACCAGCACTCTGTCCACCAGCTTTTCAATGCCCGTGGCTGCTTCAGCAATATTCTGCGCCAGCATGTATGCAGGTGTGGTAATAATTTTATTGTCTTCGTCCACCACGATGTCATCGACAGGACACGGCACATGTTCGCCGCCCATATCCTCAACAATTTCAGCAGTGTCGATGTCGGTCCCAATGGTCAGGCGCAGTGGGAAATCAAAAATTTTCGGCAGCATCGCCGGGGCAATACAGATAAAACCCTGCGGTTTACCCGCAGCGTGCATCGCACGTGACAGCGCTTTTAAATCCGGATCAACATGGCACTCTGCCCCCTGGGAAGCAAAGCTGCTCAGGTTTTTCGCTGCGCCAAACCCGCCTGGCACAATTAACCCATCAAGCTCTGAAGCATTAGCCTGATTAAGAGGGTGAATATCGCCGCGAACAATGCGTGCCGCTTCAATCAGCACGTTACGAGTTTCCGCCATCGGCTCGCCGGTCAAATGATTAATTACATCAGTCTGGCTTTTATCCGGCGCGAAGCAGACAACATCAGCTCCGTTTCGGGAAAGCGCCAACAATGTGATGACGGCTTCATGAATCTCTGAACCGTCGTAAACACCGCATCCGCTCAGCACGACACCAATCTTTTTCATCATCAGGTTCCTTCTTTGCAACTCGCTGAAGCACATTAATAATTTTGATTAAAACGCTATGCTTCACACATTTCACTGATTCATGTAACAAACCATTTAAGATTTGCTATCTTATCTGCGTGCGGCCTAAATTTTTCAGGCGGCGCCCATTCGAAAATAACTTGAAAAAACAGGCGCAGCCAAGATTTCCCTGGTGTTGGCGCAGTATTCGCGCACCCCGGTTAAGCCGGGGTCATTTTTTTCTGGCGTCGACCCAGGCTTTAAGTACCGCAACATCGTTTTGCCACTCTTGTTTCATCTCTTCGACCCAATCACCCACGTTATCTTCCCATGCAGGTAAATCAGGCGACTGAATCTGTTGTCCCAGCTGTTGCAGGTGACGCAGGCCAACCGAGCCGGCCGCACCTTTGATTTTATGCCCTTCTTCCACAATGCCTTTCTGGTCTCGTGCCGTCAGGTTTGATTCCAGCACACTCAGATAGCCAGGCATCATCTTTTCGAACACGGCCAGACCGTCGGTAATCAGTTTTGGACCAACCAGATCGATATACTGCTCCAGCATCGCGGTATCGAGTATCGTTTGGGCTTTTGCGCTATCAACAGACGTCATGGTGCTCTCCTCTTCATCACGGGTATCCCAGAACTTCTTGATCATGGCGGTCAGGGCAGGCACCGCCAGCGGTTTGCTAAGCACATCATCCATACCGGCATCGAGGTACTCTTTTTTGTCTTTCAGCACGTTCGCCGTCAGCGCGACCAGCGGCGGCAGATCGTCAGCGGCATACTTGCTCGTCAGTTCACGCGAGATATCCAGCCCGGTCATATCCGGCAGTTGAATATCCAGCAAGACGAGGTCATATTCACCCGGTTTAAACATCTCCAGCGCGGCTTTACCGGTCATTGCCACGTCCACACTGTTACCCAGTTTTTCCAGCACCGAGCGTGCCACAATCACGTTCAGCTCGATGTCTTCCACCAACAGGACGTGCAGCGCGGGCAGCGGCATATCATCGTTTTCAAAGGTATCCTCAACCTCTTCAGCCACCGCTGGCGCATGTACCGTCAGCGTGAAGGTCGAGCCTTTGCCCGCCTGGCTGGTTACCGTAATGTCCCCGCCCATACTCTTCGCAAGCCGTTTAGATACCGCCAGGCCAATGCCTGTACCGGTGGCAGGTTTCCCGCCGTTGCTGTCTTTCACCTGGTAGTACATCGCGAAAATTTTGTCCTGCTCCTCCTGCGGAATACCAATCCCGGAGTCTTCCACCTCGAAGTGCAGCATGTCACCTTCGTCATAGCGGATGCGCACCGCAACCTGCCCCTTCTGGGTAAATTTCACGGCGTTACTGATAAGGTTCCACAGGATCTGGCGCAGGCGGGTACCATCCGTAACCACTTTATGCGGCAGTGGCAGGGAGGGTTCCATCACAAAACTCAGCCCCTTCTGCTGTGCCTGCAGACCGGACAAGTTTTCCAGATCGGCCATAAAGCTGGTGAAATCAACCGGCTGGTTATCCAGCTGGACTTTACGGCGCTCCATCTTATCCATGTCGATAATATCATTGAAGATATTCCCCAGCGTGACCGCCGAGACATGGATCGTTTTGAGGTATTTTTCCTGCTCCGCGGTCAGATCGGTATCCAGCAAAATACGGCTCAGACCGACAATGCCATTAAGCGGCGTACGCAGTTCGTGGCTGATGGTGGAGATAAAGGTGGTCTTATCGCGGCTGGCACGCTCCAGGGCATCCTGATAGCGCTTACGCTCGGTAATATCGCGACCAAAGCCCATCAGGCCATGACGTTTCCCGACACGGTCGTAGTAAGGCACTTTACGGATCTCAAAGCAGGCTTTGCGCCCGTCCGGGTAATCCAGCCACTGTTCATAGGTCAGCGAGACGTTGTGGCGGAAGACTTTTTCATCTGTCTCCATGACCTTGGCCGCCGCCTCCTCAGAATAGACATCCTGAGGTTTCAGGTGAATCAGCTGCTTTTCACTTTTCCCGGTCAGCAGCTCCATCGCCCGGTTACAGCCGGAGAACTCTTTGTCTTCGTTACGGTAGAAAACCAGATCCGGTGAAGCATCGAGGAACGAACGCAGGAAAGAGGATTGCTGCTCAAGCTGGATCTGCGTCACCTCACGCTCTTTCATTTCGATTTTAAGCTGCTCCAGTGTGGCCTGACGTTCGGCTTCCGCCTTCTCACGATCTGAAATCTCCTGGTTCAGCTGCGCAATGTTATCTTTGAGCTGAACATTGAGCTTCAGGTCGCGCTCGCGCATCTCTTCCAGTTTATCGACCAGTTTTGACAAGCGCTGACGGGATTCTTCCAGCTGTTCAACCACCACGGAGAGGAAGTAGACCGCCCAGGGGGTAATGAGCAAGCCAAAGAAGATGGAGCGGATAACGTCGATACTCTCAACCTGACCATGCAAAACCATGGTGACGGCCATCTGCACAACGATGGCCAGAACGACCAGTGCCAGCGCAAGCAGCATGGAGAAACGCACCAGCCCGAGCTTCATCATCAGGTCGACGTAGTACTGGGCAAGCATTCGAATTTGCTTCATAGAGGATCCCTTCACGACTTTATCGCTCAATAATACTCAAATTCGCGGCGGGGCGTTGAAGGTTGTGAGAAAAAGTGCGGGGTGAAACAGGAGATTAGCCTCGCTCCCGGTTAACCGGAAGCGAGGAGAGGTCAATCAGGAGCGTTTCAGAAGCAGCCAGAGGCTGATCAGGAGGAAACTGGCGCTTGGCAGCAACGCACCAATAATCGGTGGGATGCCGTAAACCAGCGTCAGCGGGCCGAAGATCTGGTCGAGCACGTAGAATACAAAGCCAAAGCTGATACCGGTTACCACACGTACACCCATCGGCACACTACGCAGGGGGCCGAAGATAAACGACAGCGCCATCAGCATCATCACCGCCACGGACATTGGCTGGAAGATCTTGCTCCACATGTTGAGCTGATAACGTCCGGCATCCTGGCCGCTCGACTTCAGGTATTTCACATAGTTGTGTAAACCGCTGATAGAGAGCGCATCTGGATCCAGAGCCACAACACCGAGCTTATCCGGCGTTAGGTTCGTCTTCCACGTGCCGGAAACCGTCTGAGAACCGGTGATCTGTTTCGGGTCTGTCAGGTCAGACTCATCTACCTGTGACAAACGCCACTGCTTATGTTCGGGATCAAACTTCGCCGATGAGGCGTGTTTGACAGACAGCAAACGACGCTGGTCGTTGAAGGTGTAGATACTCACGCCGCCTAACTCATCGTTGCCTTTTACGCGTTCAATGTAGACGAAGCTTTTTCCGTCTTTAGCCCACAGACCTTGCTGAGTGGAAAGCAGAGAGCCGCCGTACATCGCCTGAGCACGGTAGTTACGCGCCGTTTGTTCACCTTGCGGTGCCACCCACTCGCCAATCGCCATGGTCAGCAGCACCAGAGGGATCGCGGTTTTCATTACCGACAGCGCAACCTGCATACGGGTGAAGCCCGATGCCTGCATGACGACCAGCTCGCTGCGCTGGGCCAGCATCCCCAGCCCCAGCAGCGCACCTAACAGTGCTGCCATCGGGAAGAAGATTTGCACATCTTTCGGCACGCTGAGCAGGGTGTACATCCCCGCGCCCATCGCGTCATAGCTCCCCTGCCCGGCTTTTTTCAGCTGATCGACAAATTTGATAATGCCGGAGAGCGACACCAGCATGAACAACGTCATCATGATGGTAGTAAAAATGGTTTTACCGATATAGCGATCAAGAACGCCAAACGCCTGCATTAGATGGCTCCTTTACGCGAGAATCGGGCACGTATGCGGCGCACTGGCACCGTATCCCACAGGTTTAATCCCAGCGCCAGTAAGATGTACAAGCTGTTGACGACCCATGTCCAGACCATGGGATCCAGCTTACCCTTAGCACCGTTTGAGCGAATCGAGGTTTGCAGCAGGAAGTAGATCAGGTACAGCAACATCGCCGGCAGCATGGAGAGCACACGTCCCTGGCGAGGGTTGACCACGCTCAGCGGAACCACAATCAATGCCATCATAAACACCGTAAAGACGAGAGTAATTCGCCAGTGGAACTCAGCGCGCGCTCTGTCGGTATCGGTATTCCACAGCGTACGCATGTCCATTTGCTCGGTATCCGATGGGTCGAGCGCCACAGCCTGATGACCAATAATGGCCTGGTAGTTCTGGAAGTCCGTGATACGGAAGTCACGCAGCATCGCGGTACCTTCAAAACGGGTACCTGTATTCAACGTCACAATTTGCGAACCATCTTTGCGCTGAGCAAGCTGGCCAGAGTCGGCGACGACCACCGACGGACGTGCGTTACCTTTCGTACGCAGCTGCGCCAGAAATACGTCGTTGAATTTACTGCCGTCTACGCTCTCAATAAACAGCACAGAGTTACCGTCAGTCGCCTGCTGGAACTGCCCCTGGGCTAATGCCGCCATGCCGGGGTTCGCTTTCGCTTCGGCCAGCACTTCGTCCTGATGACGGGAGGACATGGGACCTGCCCACATTACATTCACCGCCGCAACGATACCGGTGAACAGCGCCAGTATCATCGCGGCCTTCACCAGCACGGCTTTGCTCAGACCACAGGCATGCATCACCGTGATTTCACTCTCGGTGTAGAGCTTACCAAGCGTCATGAGCAGACCAAGGAAAAGACTTAGCGGCAGGATAAGCTGCGCCATTTCCGGGATCCCTAAACCAAGCAGGGAAAGCACCAGATTCGTTGGAATTTCGCCGTCAACGGCCGCACCGAGGATCTTAACCAACTTCTGACAGAAAAAAATCAGCAGCAGGATGAAGAGGATCGCCAGTTGGCTTTTGAGCGTCTCCCGCACCAGATATCTTATGATTATCACTTTAAATACGCCCGTAAAAACCCGTCTCTTTGCTGGAAAATCGCTTGTTTCATGGCTTAAACGTCATTTATTCTCTTGAGTCGTCGAAATCATCGCTAAGATTAAAACACCCGGCGGATTCACGCTTCAGGACTTTTTTCTGACGTGTCGAAACCGTAATAACGTAAGATTAACACGAAGTCACCACAACAGCGGACATGAGTTACGAAAGCTTTCAATTCTATCTGTAGCTGCCGCCGTTGTCTTTAAGATTCAGGAGCGTAGTGCATGGAGTTCAGTGTAAAAAGCGGTAGCCCGGAGAAACAGCGGAGTGCCTGCATCGTTGTGGGCGTCTTTGAACCACGCCGACTCTCCCCGATCGCCGAACAACTCGATAAAATCAGTGACGGCTACATTAGCGCCCTGCTGCGCCGTGGCGAACTGGAAGGTAAACCTGGGCAGACGCTGTTACTGCACCATGTTCCGAACGTACTGTCCGAGCGCATTCTGCTGATTGGCTGTGGTAAAGAGCGCGAGCTGGATGAACGCCAGTATAAGCAGGTGATTCAGAAAACGATCAATACGCTGAATGATACCGGTTCAATGGAAGCTGTCTGCTTCCTGACAGAACTGCACGTCAAAGGCCGTAATACCTACTGGAAAGTTCGCCAGGCTGTCGAAACAGCAAAAGAGAGCCTGTACAGCTTCGATCAGCTGAAGACCAATAAAAGCGAGCCGCGTCGCCCGCTGCGTAAAATGGTCTTCAACGTGCCAACCCGTCGCGAACTGACCAGCGGCGAACGCGCTATTCAGCACGGTCTGGCGATTGCGGCTGGCATTAAGGCGGCGAAAGATCTCGGTAACATGCCGCCTAATATCTGTAACGCCGCGTATCTGGCATCCCAGGCGCGCCAGTTGGCTGATACCTACAGCAAGAATGTCATCACCCGCGTTATCGGCGAACAGCAGATGAAAGAGCTGGGGATGCACTCATATCTGGCCGTCGGTAACGGCTCTCAGAACGAATCCCTGATGTCAGTCATCGAATACAAGGGCAACCCGTCCGAAGATGCACGTCCAATCGTGCTCGTCGGCAAGGGCCTGACTTTCGACTCCGGCGGTATCTCGATCAAACCTGCCGAAGGCATGGACGAGATGAAATACGACATGTGCGGCGCAGCAGCCGTATACGGCGTGATGCGTATGGTCGCAGAACTTCAGTTGCCGATTAATGTCACTGGCGTACTGGCAGGCTGCGAAAACATGCCTGGCGGTCGCGCTTATCGTCCGGGTGACGTCCTGACCACCATGTCTGGCCAGACGGTTGAAGTCCTGAACACTGACGCCGAAGGCCGTCTGGTGCTGTGTGACGTGCTGACCTACGTTGAGCGTTTCGAACCTGAAGCGGTCATCGACGTGGCTACTCTGACCGGTGCCTGCGTGATCGCGCTGGGCCATCACATTACTGGCCTGATGTCGAACCACAACCCGCTGGCACACGAACTGATTGGTGCCTCGGAACAAGCTGGTGACCGCGCATGGCGTCTGCCGCTGGGTGATGAGTATCAGGAGCAGTTGGAGTCTAACTTTGCGGATATGGCGAACATCGGCGGCCGTCCTGGTGGTGCTATCACCGCAGGTTGCTTCCTGGCACGCTTCACCCGCAAGTACAACTGGGCACACCTGGATATCGCGGGCACCGCATGGCGTTCCGGTAAAGCCAAAGGCGCAACCGGTCGTCCGGTCGCGTTACTCTCGCAGTTCCTGCTGAATCGCGCTGGGTTTAACGGCGACGAGTGATGTAAAACGCCGGGTGGCACTACGCTTACCCGGCTTTGCATTTAAATCCATGACAAGAAGCCCCATATATGAAGAATGCAACGTTCTACCTTCTGGACAACGACACCCATCAGGATGGCCTCAGCGCCGTCGAACAGCTGGTGTGTGAAATTGCCGCAGAACGTTGGCGAGCAGGCAAGCGCGTTTTGATTGCCTGCGAAGATGAACAGCAGGCTATACGGCTTGATGAAGCGTTGTGGGCACGTCCGCCTGAGAGTTTCGTGCCGCATAACCTGTCTGGCGAAGGTCCGCGCGGCGGTGCGCCGGTCGAAATTGCCTGGCCGCAAAAGCGCAACAGCAGCGCGCGCGATATTCTGATTAGCCTGCGGATAGATTTTGCAGATTTTGCCACCGCTTTCACAGAAGTGGTAGACTTTGTCCCTTACGAAGAATCTTTGAAACAACTGGCGCGCGAACGCTATAAAGCGTACCGCCTGGCTGGTTTTAACCTGAATACGGCAACCTGGAAATAATGGAAAAGACATATAACCCACGCGATATCGAACAGCCGCTTTACGAGCACTGGGAACAGCAGGGCTATTTCAAGCCTAACGGCGACGAAAGCAAAGAGTCCTTCTGCATCATGATCCCGCCGCCGAACGTCACCGGCAGTTTGCATATGGGTCATGCTTTCCAGCAGACCATCATGGACACCATGATCCGCTACCAGCGCATGCAGGGCAAAAACACCCTGTGGCAAGCGGGTACTGACCACGCGGGTATCGCGACCCAGATGGTGGTTGAACGTAAAATTGCCGCGGAAGAAGGTAAAACTCGCCACGACTACGGTCGCGACGCGTTCATCGACAAAATCTGGCAGTGGAAAGCGGAATCTGGCGGCACCATTACCCGTCAGATGCGTCGTCTTGGCAACTCCGTGGACTGGGAGCGTGAGCGCTTCACCATGGATGAAGGCCTGTCCAACGCCGTTAAAGAAGTCTTCGTCCGTCTGTATAAAGAAGACCTGATTTACCGTGGCAAACGCCTGGTAAACTGGGATCCGAAACTGCGCACCGCAATTTCTGACCTGGAAGTGGAAAACCGCGAGTCTAAAGGCTCCATGTGGCATATCCGCTATCCGCTGGCTGACGGTGCAAAAACCGCCGATGGTAAAGATTACCTGGTGGTCGCGACGACTCGTCCGGAAACCCTGCTGGGCGATACCGGCGTGGCTGTTAACCCGGAAGATCCACGTTATAAAGATCTGATCGGCAAATTCGTGGTGCTGCCGCTGGTTAACCGCCGTATTCCGATCGTGGGCGACGAACACGCCGACATGGAAAAAGGTACCGGCTGCGTGAAAATCACCCCGGCGCACGACTTTAACGACTACGAAGTCGGTCGTCGTCACGCCCTGCCAATGATCAACATTCTGACCTTCGACGGTGATATCCGTGAAAGCGCAGAAGTGTACGATACCAAAGGCGAAGAAACTGACGTTTACTCAAACGCTATCCCGGCAGAATTCCAGAAAATGGAACGTTTTGCCGCGCGTAAGGCGATTGTGGCTGCCGTTGACGCACTCGGCCTGCTGGAAGAGATCAAACCTCACGATCTGACCGTGCCGTACGGCGACCGCGGCGGTGTGGTTATCGAGCCAATGCTGACCGACCAGTGGTACGTGCGTGCTGACGTACTGGCGAAACCGGCTGTTGAAGCGGTTGAAAACGGCAGCATCCAGTTCGTGCCGAAGCAGTACGAAAACATGTACTTCTCCTGGATGCGTGATATTCAGGACTGGTGTATCTCCCGTCAGCTGTGGTGGGGTCACCGCATCCCGGCATGGTACGACAACGAAGGCAATGTCTACGTTGGCCGCACGGAAGACGAGGTTCGTCAGGAAAATAACCTGAGCGCTGACGTTGCGCTGCGCCAGGACGAAGACGTGCTGGATACCTGGTTCTCTTCCGCGCTGTGGACCTTCTCCACCCTCGGCTGGCCAGAAAACACCGACGCGCTGCGTCAGTTCCACCCGACCAGCGTAATGGTTTCCGGTTTCGACATCATCTTCTTCTGGATTGCCCGCATGATCATGATGACCATGCACTTCATCAAAGATGAAGACGGTAAACCACAGGTTCCGTTCCATACCGTTTACATGACCGGTCTGATCCGTGACGACGAAGGCCAGAAGATGTCCAAATCCAAGGGTAACGTGATTGACCCGCTGGATATGGTTGACGGTATCTCTCTGGAAGAGCTGCTGGAAAAACGCACCGGTAATATGATGCAGCCGCAGCTGGCTGAGAAAATCCGCAAGCGTACCGAGAAACAGTTCCCGAACGGGATCGAGCCTCACGGTACTGACGCCCTGCGTTTCACCCTGGCGGCACTGGCTTCTACTGGCCGTGACATCAACTGGGACATGAAGCGTCTGGAAGGTTACCGTAACTTCTGTAACAAGCTGTGGAACGCCAGCCGCTTCGTGCTGATGAACACCGAAGATCAGGATTGCGGTTTTAACGGCGGCGAGATGACTCTGTCTCTGGCGGATCGCTGGATCCTGGCGGAATTCAACCAGACGGTGAAAGCATTCCGCGAAGCGTTGGACAGCTACCGCTTCGATATCGCGGCAGGCATCCTGTACGAATTCACCTGGAACCAGTTCTGTGACTGGTACCTGGAGCTGGCGAAGCCAGTGATGAACGGCGGTTCTGAGGCGGAGCTGCGCGGCACGCGCAACACGCTGATTACCGTGCTGGAAGGTCTGCTGCGTCTTGCGCATCCAGTCATTCCATTCATCACCGAAACCATCTGGCAGCGTGTGAAAGTGATTGCTGGCATCAACGCAGACACCATCATGCTGCAACCATTCCCGGAATTCGATGCGGCGAAGGTTGATGACGCTGCGTCAGCAGATACCGAATGGCTGAAACAGGCGATCGTTGCAGTACGTAACATTCGTGCAGAAATGAACATCGCTCCGGGTAAACCGCTGGAATTGCTGCTGCGTGGTTGCAGTGAAGCTGCTGTTCGTCGTGTCACCGAGAACAACACCTTCCTGAAAACCATGGCGCGTCTGGAAAGCATCACTGTGCTGCCTGCAGATGATAAAGGTCCGGTATCCGTGACTAAAATCATCGACGGCGCAGAGCTGCTGATCCCGATGGCGGGCCTGATCGACAAAGACGCCGAGCTGGCTCGTCTGGCGAAAGAAGTGGCAAAAGTCGACGTGGAAATTGGCAAAATCGAAAGCAAGCTGGCGAACGAAGGCTTTGTGGCCCGCGCGCCGGAAGCGGTCATCGCCAAAGAGCGTGAGCGTCTGGTTGCTTTCGCCGATGCGAAGACCAAACTGATTGAGCAGCAGGCAGTGATTGCCGCCCTGTAATGCTTTTACCCCTTACGCTTCAGGGCGTAAGGGGTAACCTTCCTGAAAACTCCTCGCTTGCACTCCCCTTTCTGCGGTGCTATTAACAGCAGTTATGTGTCAATTTTTGTAATGAGTAATGCTATGAGCGTGATTACCCCCGTCGCGACGACGATGCGTCGGATCACTGAGCAGGATAACCCGGCTATTGCCGCCGTTATCCGCACCGTTTCTGCCGAATATGGCCTGACGGCTGACAAAGGCTACACGGTTGCAGACCCAAATCTGGATGAGCTTTTTCAGCTCTACAGCCAGCCAGGGCATGCCTATTGGGTAATCGAGCAAAATGGTCTGGTTGTGGGCGGCGGCGGCGTGGCGCCACTCAGTTGTAGCGAGCCGGATATCTGCGAACTACAGAAAATGTATTTCCTCCCAACTGCACGCGGGCAAGGACTGGCGAAAAAGCTGGCACTGATGGCCCTGGAACACGCACGTAAGCAGGGTTTTACGCGCTGTTACCTCGAAACAACCGCCTTCCTCAAAGAGGCCATCGGCCTGTATGAACATCTGGGCTTTGAGCATATTGGTGCACCGCTTGGTTGTACCGGCCACGTCGATTGCGAAGTCAGGATGCTGAAAAATCTGTAAATAATATTGCCGCCCTCTTCTGTTAAGCGGTGCTGAACTGAATGCTCTACACTCTCAGTTCACACCACAACGGGGGAAACACGATGTCGAAGATAAAAAGCTACGCCGCACCGCAGGCGGGTGCAGAACTTGAGCTTTACGAGTACGATGCGGGCGAACTAAAAGCAGAAGACGTCGAAGTACAGGTTGATTACTGCGGGATCTGCCACTCGGATCTCTCGATGATCGACAACGAATGGGGCTTCTCCAGCTACCCGCTGGTTGCCGGACACGAAGTGATTGGCCGCGTCGTGGCGCTCGGTAGCGCCGCGCAGGACAAAGGACTGAAAGTGGGTCAACGCGTGGGCATTGGCTGGACAGCACGCAGCTGTGGCCACTGCGATGCCTGTATCAGCGGTAATCAGATCAACTGCCTCGAAGGCGCCGTTCCTACCATACTTAACAAAGGTGGTTTTGCCGATAAGCTGCGCGCCGACTGGCAATGGGTCATTCCACTGCCGGACAGCATTGATATCGAATCCGCCGGTCCATTGCTGTGTGGTGGTATTACCGTCTTCAAACCTCTGCTGATGCACCATATCACTGCCACCAGCCGCGTGGGCGTCATCGGTATTGGCGGACTGGGGCATATCGCCATCAAACTGCTGCACGCGATGGGCTGTGAAGTCACAGCGTTCAGTTCAAACCCGGCGAAAGAGAAAGAAGTGCTGGCGATGGGTGCAGACAAGGTAGTGAACAGCCGCGATCCGCATGCGCTGAACGCGCTGGCAGGCCAGTTTGATCTCATCATCAACACCGTCAACGTCGATCTCGACTGGCAGCCGTATTTTGAAGCGCTGGCCTACGGCGGTAACTTCCACACCGTAGGTGCCGTGATGAAGCCGCTGCCCGTTCCGGCGTTTACCTTGATTGGCGGGGATCGCAGCGTGTCCGGCTCTGCCACCGGTACGCCATTCGAGTTGCGCAAACTGATGAAGTTTGCCGGACGCACCAAAGTGGCTCCGACTACTGAGCTGTATCCGATGTCAAAAATCAACGAAGCGATCCAGCACGTGCGTGACGGCAAAGCCCGTTATCGCGTGGTGTTGAAAGCGGATTTTTGATTTTCACGCGGACATCATGTTTGCAGGCCGGGTAAGGCGTAGCCGCCACCCGGCATTTCTACACTACCGAGCCAGCGCAGCAAACACCTCTGCCACCGCGACCGCCCCCGGATCCATTACTCCATCCAGATTCTCTTTATTCACATACGACGAACGCCCCGCTCCGGCTTTCTGCATTTTCGCGGTCGCTTCGGCACCCTGCCGCGCAGCCTGCGCCGCCGCGTGAAGATCGCCTTTCAGCAACGCCTCCAGCGCGGGCTGCAGCGCGTCGATCAGCGTACGATCGCCAAGATCAGCCCCACCGTACTGCTTCATCTGCGCCAGCCCACTCAGTAGGGCTTCCGGCAACGGCTTCCCGTCATGCAGCTTTTGTCCGGCCGCCGTAAAGAAGATCGACATCAGCACGCCACTCGATCCGCCCATCACCGTGGCCAACCGCTCGCCTACCAGCAACAGCAGCGTTGGGATATCATCCAGAGGCAGTTTGTGCTCCTCAAGGCGCTGCGCAATGTCTCGCGCTCCTTGCGCAAAGGTAGAGCCGGTATCGCCATCCCCCACTTTGGCATCCAGTGCATTGAGCCGATTTTCAAGCTTAATCAGCGTGGTTGTTACCTGGGAGACATACTCGCCCACCTCTGCGTTAGCAGATGGGGTATATTCCACGCGGTCATGCAGCGCGCTATGTTCCTGTACACGCAAGGGGGCAAACGCCACTGGTTTTTGCCAGCCCAGCGTCTCAACCTCTTCATGGAGCGCTTTTTCAAAGAGGTCGTTAAGCTTCAATAACGTCAGGGAAAAGCCCTTCATATCCAGGGCACTCACCAGCGGCGCGGGGCCAATCAGGTACGCGATATGCTCTTTCAGAGCCGAGTGCGCCAGCTCTTTGGTGAGCAGCGCCATCTCCAGCGCCGACACGCCGCCAAGATTGTTAATCAGCACTGCAAAGCGCCCCTCTCCCGCCTGCTCGCGTAACGGTGTTACCAGCGTGTCGATAATGGCTTTGCTGTTTTGCGTATCAACCACCGAAGCTCCCGGCTCCCCGTGAATACCGAGCCCCAGTTCCACATGACCTTGCTTAATTCGCCCTTCTCCATCATCACTGCCTGGCAGGTTACAGGTTTGCATCGCAACGCCCAGGCTCCAGAGATTATCGCAGGCCTGTTGCGCAATATCCCGCACTTCACTCAGTGATTTCCCGTGCTCCGCCGCATAACCTGCAATCTTATGTACCAGCGCCGTACCGGCAATGCCGCGCGGCTGCTTGTTATCCGGCAGCGCGATGTCATCGGCAACAATCACCATCTCCACCTTCAGGCCATAGCGTTTGGCCTTTTCCGCTGCCAGACCGAAGTTCAGGCGGTCGCCGGTATAGTTTTTGACGATCAGCAGACAACCGCGATCGCCCGTTACCGCCACAATGGCGTTCAGTACCGCATCCACGCTCGGCGAAGCAAACAGATCGCCGCACACCGCCGCCGTCAACATGCCTTTGCCGACAAACCCGGCGTGTGCAGGCTCATGACCAGAGCCACCGCCGGAGATCACCGCTACGCGGCTTTTGTCCCAGTCGCCGCGCGCGACGATCCTGATGGCCGGATCGATATCAAGTTTGACGAGATTCGCGTGTGGCGCAGAAAGCAGTATGCCTTCAATGGCATCGTTGACCAGCTGTTTGCGATCGTTAAAGAAGAATCTGGACATAGTTTCCCACTATTTTGTGAACCGTATGCAAAAGCATAGTCCGCGCTGGATAATGCGCCGCAAAGTCAGGAATTTACTCAACCAAATTGCGACCAGGTTGCCTATACTCCACCCAGGACTAAGAGAGGAAGCGCATTATGAGTACACCATTGTTAATTGCCAGGACGCTGGAAAAAGAGCTGTATTTACTGCCCGCGATGGCGAACCGCCACGGTTTGATCACCGGCGCGACCGGGACGGGGAAAACCGTGACTCTGCAAAAGCTGGCGGAGTCGCTTTCGGAGATTGGCGTACCGGTCTTTATGGCTGACGTGAAAGGCGATTTAACCGGTGTCGCTCAGGAAGGGACGGCCTCTGAAAAACTGCTCGAACGGCTGAAGAATATTGGCATCACGGACTGGACGCCGCATAACAATCCGGTGGTGGTGTGGGATATCTTCGGTGAGAAAGGCCACCCGGTGCGCGCGACCGTCTCCGATCTCGGCCCGCTGCTGCTGGCCCGTCTGCTTAACCTCAACGACGTGCAGTCCGGCGTATTGAATATTATCTTCCGTATTGCCGATGACCAGGGGCTACTGCTCCTCGATTTCAAAGATCTGCGCGCCATTACCCAATACATCGGCGATAACGCTAAATCCTTCCAGAACCAGTACGGCAATATCAGCAGCGCCTCGGTGGGCGCCATTCAGCGTGGGTTGCTGACCCTGGAGCAACAGGGGGCCGAACACTTCTTCGGCGAGCCGATGCTGGATATCAAAGACTGGATGCGCACCGACAGCAACGGCAAAGGCATCATCAACATTCTGAGTTCTGAGAAGCTCTATCAGATGCCGAAGCTTTACGCCGCCAGCCTGCTGTGGATGCTCTCTGAGCTCTACGAACAGCTACCCGAAGCCGGTGACCTGGAAAAGCCCAAACTGGTGTTCTTCTTTGACGAAGCACACTTGCTGTTTAACGATGCCCCACAGGTACTACTGGACAAGATTGAACAGGTTATCCGCCTGATCCGTTCCAAAGGTGTTGGCGTCTGGTTTGTTTCGCAAAATCCGTCAGATATTCCGGACAACGTGCTCGGGCAACTTGGTAACCGCGTGCAGCACGCCCTACGCGCCTTTACGCCGAAAGATCAGAAAGCCGTTAAGGCCGCCGCGCAAACCATGCGCGCCAATCCGGCCTTTGATACCGAAGCGGCGATTCAGGCGTTAGGCACCGGTGAAGCGCTGATCTCGTTCCTGGATGCGAAGGGCAGCCCGTCCGTGGTGGAACGCGCCATGGTGATCGCACCCTGCTCGCGCATGGGGCCGGTGACCGACGATGAGCGTAACGGTCTGATTAACCACTCTCCGGTGTACGGGAAATACGAAGACGAGGTGGATCGCGAGTCCGCATTCGAGATGCTGCAAAAAGGGGTCCAGGCGACAACGGAATCGCAGGATGCGCCTGCCGCTAAAGGGCAGTCTGTCGCCGTGGATGACGGTATTCTCGGGGGGCTCAAAGACATCCTGTTCGGCAGCACCGGTCCGCGCGGCGGCAAGCGTGATGGCGTTGTACAAACCATGGCGAAAAGCGCCGCGCGACAGGTCACTAATCAGATAGTGCGCGGCATGCTGGGAAGCCTGCTAGGCGGCCGTCGCCGGTAGACGGGGAACCCACGGGCGGCCAAGCGCCGAACCCTGTACACCGTTCTCCTGTAGATAGCGGTCGATTTCTACCATCCCCGTCCAGCGGTTCTCACACCATAGCGGTGCCAGAAGCGTTGGACGGCGAGCGCTGGCCGAAATACGGTGGTAGACAATTTCCGGCGGTGTGTGGCGAATCATCTCCCCCGCCGTCACCGTATAGTCCTCAAGCTCAATACCGCTTAACCGCCCGGCCTCCCAGGCTTTCGCCATAATGCTGCCCTTCACGATATGCAGCGGGTGCAGCTTGATACCGTCCACGCCGGTCTCAACCACCTTTTCCAGCGTCTCCAGACCGTGCTGTCGCCCTTCCCCCGGTAAACCGACAATCAGGTGCGAACAGACCTTCAGCCCACGCTCACGGGCCAGCCGCGTGGTGCGCTGGTAGCAGGCGAAATCATGGCCGCGATTGATTCGGTGCAGCGTTTTGTCATGTGCGGTCTGCAAGCCCAGCTCCAGCCAGATCTCGTAACCTTGTTCTTTGTACTCGCTGAGCAGCTCCAACACCGCCTCCGGTACGCAGTCCGGGCGCGTGCCCACGCACAGCCCAACGATGTTAGCCTGACTGACGGCCTGCTGATACATAGAGCGCAGTACCTGCACCTCAGCCCACGTGCTGGTATAGGCCTGGAAATAGGCCAAATATTGCTTTGCGCGGTTCACCAGGCTCGCCTGATGGGCAAGCTGTTCAGCGATAGATTTATGCTGCTGGGCTTCGTCAGCAAACGACGCAACGTTACAGAACGTGCAGCCACCACGCCCGATGGTGCCATCGCGATTCGGGCAGCTAAAGCCGCCATGCAGCGTCAGCTTATGAACCTTTCGCCCATAGCGTTGCAAAAGATCCCCACCAAACATATTGACTAATTTCTGTAACTGCATAATCTGATAGACCGTCCCGGAGAAAGGGGACAAGCCTGCCATTTTTAGCCTCTGTCGGCGATGACCTGGATCAATCGCCCTGGACGGCCTTTATCTATATGAATAAATACTCAGGATTACTGCAATTTCATTCACAACTCTCGTGATTACTTTTCCTTATGTTCTGATTGTTTTTTTCATTTATAGCGCCACCACTTAAAAACAGTGGCTTTATGCGGGTTTGCAGCCAATGTCAGATTATTATTCTGCTATAAAACTGCTATTCAGCACGCTACATTGATAATACCGCTTTCATATAGTGAGTCAGATCACACTCCGCTGCGTCCTGTCAGGGCATACAATCAATGTAAAAATAGTTAAATACCCTTTAATTACAATCAGATAAACTCTCTTTAGCACATTTTTGTATAAATAAGATTGCCATTTGACCTGTGTACCAATTCCCGATAAGTTGGAAATCCGCTGGAAGCTTTCTGGATGAGCGGCCTGCTCATCATATTTATGCAGTAATTGAGATTCCCTCTGAAGCAAGTCCTCAAACTTGTTTACCTGCGCGAAAGGATGAAAAGAGGGCGAATGCGAGGTCCGCGTATGAAACGTAAACCCCGTCGCCATGCTCTTTCTGTGCCTGTGCGCCACGGTAAAGTTCAGTGGGAAGCCCGACGAGCCTGGGGAGGTTCACTGATATGTTGTACGATAAATCCCTTGAGAAGGATAACTGTGGTTTCGGCCTGATCGCCCACATAGAAGGCGAACCTAGCCACAAGGTAGTGCGTACTGCCATTCACGCACTGGCCCGTATGCAGCACCGTGGTGCCATCCTTGCTGATGGTAAAACCGGCGACGGTTGCGGTCTGCTGCTGCAAAAACCCGATCGTTTCTTCCGTATCGTTGCGGAAGAACGCGGCTGGCGTTTAGCCAAAAACTACGCTG
Source organism: Enterobacter ludwigii (assembly GCA_023023105.1). Lineage (NCBI taxonomy): Bacteria > Pseudomonadati > Pseudomonadota > Gammaproteobacteria > Enterobacterales > Enterobacteriaceae > Enterobacter > Enterobacter ludwigii. The sequence goes on from CP083824.1 coordinate 4,192,985, forward strand.
TCGGTATGCTGTTCCTGAACCAGGATCCTGAAAAAGCTGCCGCCTCACGCCGCATCGTCGAAGAAGAACTTCAACGTGAAACCCTGTCGATTGTCGGCTGGCGCAATGTGCCAACCAACGAAGGGGTGCTCGGTGAAATCGCCCTCTCCTCGCTGCCTCGTATTGAACAGATTTTTGTTAACGCGCCTGCGGGCTGGCGTCCACGCGATATGGAACGCCGTCTGTTCATTGCCCGTCGCCGCATTGAAAAGCGTCTCCAGGACGATAAAGAGTTCTACGTCTGTAGCCTCTCGAACCTGGTGAACATCTATAAAGGTCTGTGTATGCCGGCTGACCTGCCGCGCTTCTACCTGGACCTGGCGGATCTGCGTCTGGAATCGGCCATTTGCCTGTTCCACCAGCGCTTCTCCACCAACACCGTTCCACGCTGGCCGCTGGCTCAGCCGTTCCGCTATCTGGCGCACAACGGCGAGATCAACACCATCACCGGTAACCGCCAGTGGGCCCGCGCCCGTACCTATAAGTTCCAGACGCCACTGATCCCTGACCTGCACGATGCCGCACCGTTCGTAAACGAAACCGGCTCGGACTCCAGCTCCATGGATAACATGCTGGAACTGCTGCTGGCGGGCGGGATGGACATCGTTCGCGCCATGCGTCTGCTCGTGCCGCCTGCCTGGCAGAACAACCCGGATATGGATCCGGAGCTGCGCGCGTTCTTCGACTTTAACTCCATGCATATGGAGCCGTGGGATGGTCCGGCGGGCATCGTTATGTCAGACGGCCGTTTTGCTGCCTGTAACCTGGACCGTAACGGCCTGCGTCCTGCGCGCTACGTCATCACCAAAGACAAGCTCATCACCTGCGCCTCTGAAGTCGGTATCTGGGATTACCAGCCTGACGAAGTGGTCGAGAAGGGCCGCGTCGGCCCGGGTGAGCTGATGGTTATCGACACCCGCGGTGGGCGTATCCTGCACTCCGCTGAAACCGATAACGACCTGAAAAGCCGCCATCCATACAAAGAGTGGATGGAGAAAAACGTGCGTCGTCTGGTGCCGTTTGAAGATCTGCCAGACGAAGAAGTAGGCAACCGCGAGATGGACGACGACACCCTCGCAAGCTTCCAGAAACAGTTTAACTACAGCGCTGAAGAGCTGGATTCCGTCATCCGCGTACTCGGTGAAAACGGCCAGGAAGCCGTGGGCTCCATGGGGGACGATACCCCGTTTGCCGTGCTCTCCAGCCAGCCACGCATCATTTACGACTACTTCCGTCAGCAGTTTGCGCAGGTCACCAACCCGCCAATCGACCCGCTGCGTGAAGCCCACGTGATGTCGCTGGCGACCAGCATCGGCCGCGAGATGAACGTCTTCTGCGAGGCCGAAGGCCAGGCGCACCGCCTGACCTTTAAATCGCCGATCCTGCTGTACTCCGATTTCAAACAGCTCACCACCATGAAAGAGGAGCACTACCGCGCTGACACGCTCGATATCACCTTCGACGTGGCCGAAGCGAGCCTTGAAGAGACCGTGAATGCCCTGTGTGACAAAGCCGAACAGATGGTGCGTAACGGTACCGTTCTGCTGGTGCTGTCTGACCGAAATATCGCGAAGAATCGCCTGCCGGTGCCTGCACCAATGGCAGTCGGTGCTATCCAGACCCGTCTGGTAGAGAAGAGCCTGCGCTGCGACGCCAACATCATTGTTGAAACCGCAAGTGCACGTGACCCGCACCACTTTGCCGTGCTGTTAGGCTTTGGTGCGACGGCGATTTATCCATACCTGGCCTACGAAACACTGGCTCGTCTGGTCGATACCCGCGCGATCGACAAAGACTACCGTGCAGTGATGCTGAACTACCGTAACGGCATCAACAAAGGTCTGTACAAGATCATGTCCAAAATGGGCATCTCGACCATTGCCTCCTACCGCTGCTCGAAGCTGTTTGAAGCGGTCGGCCTGCATGACGAGGTCGCCAACCTCTGCTTCCAGGGCGTGGTCAGCCGCATCGGCGGTGCCGGTTTTGCTGACTTCCAGCAGGATCTGGTAAACCTGTCGAAACGCGCCTGGCTGGCACGTAAGCCATTGGATCAAGGCGGTCTGCTGAAATACGTTCACGGTGGCGAATACCACGCCTATAACCCGGACGTGGTGCGCACGCTGCAGCAGGCGGTTCAGAGCGGCGAATACAGTGATTATCAGCAATATGCTGAGCTGGTAAACAGCCGTCCGGCAGCGACGCTGCGCGATCTGCTGGCACTGAATCCAGGGGATGATGCAGTCAGTATTGATGACGTTGAGCCAGCCACTGAGCTGTTCAAACGCTTTGATACTGCAGCAATGTCTATCGGTGCTCTCAGTCCGGAAGCCCATGAAGCGCTGGCTGAAGCCATGAACAGCATCGGCGGAAACTCGAACTCCGGCGAAGGCGGCGAAGATCCTGCCCGTTACGGCACCAACAAAGTGTCCCGTATCAAGCAGGTGGCATCCGGTCGCTTTGGCGTCACGCCAGCGTACCTGGTCAACGCCGACGTTATCCAGATTAAAGTCGCTCAGGGTGCAAAACCGGGCGAAGGCGGTCAGTTACCGGGTGATAAAGTCACGCCGTATATCGCCAAACTGCGCTACTCCGTACCGGGCGTGACGTTGATCTCTCCGCCACCACACCACGATATCTACTCTATCGAGGATTTGGCGCAGCTGATTTTCGACCTGAAACAGGTCAACCCGAAAGCGATGATCTCCGTGAAGCTGGTTTCTGAGCCGGGCGTCGGTACCATCGCAACGGGCGTAGCAAAAGCCTATGCGGATCTCATCACCATCGCCGGTTATGACGGTGGTACCGGTGCAAGCCCACTCTCCTCCGTGAAATATGCGGGTTGTCCATGGGAGCTGGGGCTGGTGGAAACTCAGCAAGCGCTGGTGGCTAACGGTCTGCGTCACAAGATCCGTCTGCAGGTAGATGGCGGTCTGAAAACCGGCCTCGACATCATCAAGGCGGCGATTCTGGGTGCGGAAAGTTTCGGCTTTGGCACCGGTCCAATGGTTGCACTCGGCTGTAAATACCTGCGTATTTGCCACCTGAACAACTGCGCAACCGGCGTTGCAACCCAGGACGAGAAACTGCGTAAGAACCACTATCACGGTCTGCCGTTCAAAGTGACCAACTACTTTGAGTTCATCGCCCGCGAAACCCGCGAGCTGATGGCACAGCTGGGCGTGAAGCGTCTGGTAGACCTGATCGGCCGTACCGACCTGCTGAAAGAGCTGGAAGGCTTCACCGCCAAGCAGCAGAAGCTGGAGTTGAGCAAGCTGCTGGAAACCGCGCAGCCGCATCCTGGCAAAGCGGTCTACTGCACCGAGAACAACCCGCCGTTTGATAACGGCGTGCTGAACGCGCAACTGCTGCAGCAGGCGAAACCGTATGTTGACGACAAGCAGAGCAAAACGTTCTGGTTTGATATTCGCAACACCGACCGTTCCGTGGGTGCCTCCCTCTCCGGTTACATCGCGCAGACGCACGGTGACCAGGGGCTGGCTGCTGATCCGATTACCGCGCACTTCAGCGGTACTGCGGGCCAGAGCTTCGGCGTGTGGAACGCAGGCGGCGTTGAGCTGTATCTGACCGGCGATGCCAACGACTACGTCGGTAAAGGCATGGCGGGTGGTCTGCTGGCGGTGCGTCCGCCTGTCGGTTCAGCTTTCCGCAGCCACGAAGCCAGCATCATCGGAAACACCTGTCTGTACGGCGCGACCGGCGGTCGTCTGTTTGCAGCGGGCCGTGCGGGCGAGCGTTTTGCGGTGCGTAACTCCGGTGCAATCACCGTGGTGGAAGGCATTGGCGATAACGGCTGTGAATACATGACGGGCGGGATTGTTTGCGTTCTGGGTAAAACCGGCGTGAACTTCGGCGCAGGCATGACAGGTGGTTTTGCGTACGTCCTGGATGAAGACGGTGAGTTCCGCAAACGCGTGAACCCGGAGCTGGTGGAAGTGCTGGACGTTGACACGCTGGCTATCCACGAAGAACACCTGCGCGGTCTGATTACCGAACACGTGCAGCATACCGGTTCTTCGCGCGGCGAAGAGATCCTGGCGAACTGGCCGGCGTTCTCTGCGAAATTCGCGCTGGTTAAACCGAAGTCCAGCGATGTTAAAGCACTGTTGGGTCACCGTAGTCGTAGCTCAGCAGAGCTGCGTGTGCAGGCGCAGTAAGGAATTCAGATGAGTCAGAACGTATACCAGTTTATCGACCTGCAGCGTGTTGATCCGCCAAAGAAACCGCTGAAAATCCGTAAAATTGAATTTGTCGAAATCTATGAGCCGTTTTCAGAAGGCCAGGCCAAAGCACAGGCAGACCGCTGCCTGTCCTGCGGTAACCCTTACTGCGAATGGAAATGTCCGGTACATAACTACATCCCGAACTGGCTGAAGCTGGCCAACGAGGGGCGTATCTTTGAAGCCGCCGAGCTGTCTCACCAGACTAACACCCTGCCGGAAGTGTGCGGCCGCGTGTGTCCTCAGGACCGTCTGTGTGAAGGCTCCTGTACGCTGAACGACGAGTTTGGCGCAGTGACCATCGGTAACATTGAGCGTTATATCAACGATAAAGCGTTTGAGATGGGCTGGCGTCCGGATATGACCGGCGTGAAGCAAACCGACAAGCGCGTGGCAATCATCGGCGCGGGCCCGGCGGGCCTGGCCTGTGCGGACGTGCTGACCCGCAACGGCGTGAAGGCGGTAGTCTTTGACCGTCATCCGGAGATCGGCGGTCTGCTGACCTTCGGTATCCCGGCCTTCAAGCTGGAAAAAGAGGTCATGACCCGTCGTCGTGAAATCTTTACCGGCATGGGTATCGAGTTCAAACTGAATGTGGAAGTAGGCCGCGATGTGCAGCTCGACGATCTGCTGAAAGATTACGATGCCGTATTCCTGGGCGTGGGCACCTATCAGTCCATGCGCGGTGGTCTGGAGAACGAAGACGCGCCGGGCGTTTACGACGCTCTGCCGTTCCTGATTGCTAACACCAAGCAGATCATGGGCTACGGCGAAACCGCCGATGAGCCGTTCGTCAGCATGGAAGGCAAACGCGTTGTCGTACTGGGCGGTGGTGATACGGCGATGGACTGCGTGCGTACCTCTATTCGTCAGAATGCCGCGCACGTGATCTGCGCCTACCGTCGTGACGAAGAGAACATGCCGGGCTCTAAACGCGAAGTGAAAAACGCGCGTGAAGAGGGCGTGGAGTTCCAGTTCAACATCCAGCCTCTGGGTATCGAAGTGAATGCCAACGGTAAAGTGAGCGGCGTGAAGATGGCGCGTACTGAGATGGGTGCGCCGGATGCGAAAGGCCGTCGTCGCGCCGAGATCGTAGCCGGTTCTGAGCATGTGATCCCGGCCGATGCCGTCGTGATGGCGTTCGGTTTCCGCCCTCACAGCATGGAGTGGCTGGCGAAGCACAGCGTGGAGCTGGACTCTCAGGGCCGCGTCATTGCACCTGAAGGCAGCGACAATGCTTTCCAGACCAGCAATCCGAAAATCTTCGCCGGTGGCGATATCGTTCGCGGTTCTGACCTGGTGGTCACCGCGATTGCCGAGGGTCGTAAGGCGGCAGACGGTATACTGAACTACCTGGAAGTGTAAAAAAACAGGCCCGATTGGGCCTGTTTTTTTATTTGACGACGCGAAGAGCCGGACGACCACCGCGCGGAGGCGGATCGTCATCAGGATCATTGTCGTCATGATGATCGGGTTTATCGCCATCAATAAGCGACATCACCGTGTCGCTTTCGCGCTCATCGGATGCGTTGTCATCATTCAGGCTGGCAACATCCTCGTCGTATGCTGCTTCCGGCTCAAACATCGTGCCTGCGCCGTTTTCACGCGCGTAGATCGCCAGTACCGCAGCCAGAGGAACGGACACCTGACGCGGCACACCGCCAAAGCGCGCATTAAAGCGCACTTCGTCGTTGGCCAGTTCCAGGTTGCCCACCGCGCGCGGCGCGATGTTCAGCACGATCTGTCCGTCACGCGCATATTCCATAGGAACCAGCACGCCCGGCAACGTCACATCCACAACCAGGTGCGGCGTGAGCTGGTTATCCAGCAGCCATTCATAGAAGGCGCGCAGCAGATACGGACGGCGTGGGGTAAGTTGTGACATTTCCACAGTCATTAGCCTCGGCCAAGACGCATTTCACGTTCAGGTTCAGTTAACGATGCCAGGAATGAATCACGTTCAAATACGCGAGTCATGTAACCCTTCAGCTCTTTCGCACCCGGACCGCTGAACTCTACGCCCAGAGTCGGCAGACGCCACAGCAGCGGTGCCAGATAGCAATCCACCAGGCTGAACTCATCGCTCAGGAAGAATGGCTTCTGACCAAACACAGGGGCAATTGCCAGCAGCTCTTCACGCAGTTGCTTACGTGCTGCGTCGGCTTCAGAAGAGGAACCGCTAACGATAACGTTCATCAGCGAGTACCAGTCTTTCTCGATACGCTGCATGTACAGGCGGCTTTCACCACGCGCGACAGGGTAAACCGGCATCAACGGCGGATGTGGGAAACGCTCATCCAGATATTCCATAATGATACGGGATTCCCACAGGGTCAGCTCGCGATCCACCAGCGTCGGTACGCTTTGGCTCGGGTTGAGATCGATCAGATCCTGAGGTGGGTTATCCTTTTCCACATGCTCGATCTCAAAACTGACACCCTTCTCGGCCAGCACGATACGAACCTGATGGCTATAAATGTCAGTAGGACCAGAAAACAGCGTCATTACCGAACGTTTGTTGGCAGCGACAGCCATGAAAACCTCCAGGTATATTCAGAATTTTTACTGCTACCGGCCCAACAGGGGCCAGCCAGATGTTGTATCGCCCATCCCAGAGAAAACACATTGTTCAAGAATCGAACAAAAATCGAGTATTCACCGATATTTGGGCAGAAAATTGGATGATAGTTTACCAGATTTTGATGGCTTTGTGGTGAGGGGATTCTGGAAATGTGGAAAAAGAGGAGATATATGAATTTATATTGTGGATAACCTGCACATTATCCATAAAAAAACCCGCCGAAGCGGGTTTTTCGCCAATCGTTCTGCGTAAGCAGAAAATGATTAACGTTTGGAGAACTGTGGACGACGACGTGCTTTACGCAGACCCACTTTCTTACGTTCAACCTGACGAGCGTCACGAGTAACGAAGCCAGCTTTACGCAGTTCAGAACGCAGGGATTCGTCGTACTCCATCAGAGCGCGGGTGATACCGTGACGGATCGCACCTGCCTGACCGGAGATACCACCACCTTTAACGGTGATGTACAGATCCAGTTTTTCTACCATGTCAACCAGTTCCAGCGGCTGGCGAACTACCATGCGGGCAGTTTCGCGACCGAAGTATTGTTCCAGAGAACGCTGGTTGATTACGATTTTACCACTGCCCGGTTTGATGAAAACGCGAGCTGCGGAACTTTTGCGGCGACCAGTGCCGTAGTATTGATTTTCAGCCATTGCCTATAATCCCGATTAGATGTCAAGAACTTGCGGTTGCTGTGCCGCGTGGTTGTGCTCGTTACCTGCGTAAACTTTCAGTTTACGGAACATAGCACGACCCAGCGGGCCTTTTGGCAGCATGCCTTTAACCGCGATTTCAATCACACGCTCAGGACGGCGAGCAATCATCTCTTCAAAGGTCGCTTCTTTGATACCACCGATGTGGCCGGTGTGGTGGTAGTACATTTTGTCAGTACGCTTGTTGCCGGTTACAGCAACTTTATCAGCGTTCAGAACGATGATGTAATCACCGGTATCAACGTGCGGAGTGTATTCCGCTTTATGCTTACCGCGCAGGCGACGAGCCAGTTCAGTAGCCAGACGGCCCAGAGTTTTACCGGTCGCGTCAACAACATACCAGTCGCGCTGTACGGTTTCTGGTTTAGCTGTAAAAGTTTTCATTAAAAGCTTACCCAAATAATAAGTTACACGTTGGTGAACACCCAAACGTTTAGTCAGTTGAGGTTCACACGACAAAGTCCGGCAAACCTACCCCTTCGAATAGCACATGCCGACACATAGAAAGTTTCGGGAAAAAAACCTTCTCGTAACGTGGGGTCGCAAGATTATAGAGAAGTTGAGGTCAAAGATCGACCCTTAAATGTGATTTGGAATGGGTTTTTCGGGGGGAGGTATTGCGCGGTCTGGTGCCCTCCCCCAGTTCCTCTCCCACAGGGAGAGGCTGGCATTTATGGCATATGCTCAAGCTTGAGGTATTCCTCGCTCTGCATCTCCTGCAGACGCGAGAGGCAACGCTGGAACTCGAACTTCAGCCGCTCTCCCTGGTAGATCTCATATAAAGGTACCTCAGCGCTAATCACCAGCTTGACGTGCCGCTCATAAAATTCATCCACCAGCGCAATGAAGCGTCGTGCTTCGCTCTCCATCAGCCGCGTCATGACCGGAACGTCCAGCACCATCACGGTATGGAACAGGCGTGAAAGCGCAATATAGTCGTGCTGGCTGCGGGCATCCACACAAAGTGTTGTGAAGGAGACGGCCAGCGTTTGATTCTCTACGCCAAGCGTGGGCAACGGGCGGTGGTTAATCTCAAGCTCCGGAGCGTTTTCACGTTTTGCCCCCGCCAGCGCCAGCCAGAGTTTATCCATTTGATGGGTTGTCTCGGCGTTCAGCGGTGAGAGCCACAGGTGCGCCTGGGTCAACGTACGCAGCCGGTAATCCACCCCGGCATCCACATTCATAATGTCACAATACTGCTTGATGGCGTCGATGGCAGGCAGGAAACGTGCGCGCTGCAGACCGTTGCGGTACAGCTCGTCCGGCGGGATGTTCGATGTGGCAACCAGCGTAATCCCGCGTGCAAACAGCGCTTTCATCAGGCCGCCCAGCAGCATGGCATCGGTGATGTCAGAAACAAAAAATTCGTCAAAGCAAAGCACGTCCGTTTCCGCCTTAAACCTGTCGGCCACAATCTCAAGCGGATCGCTTTTGCCCTGCAGTGCAGTTAGCTCTTCATGAACCCGCAGCATAAAACGATGGAAATGCAGACGCTGCTTACGTTCGCCCGGCAGACTCAGATAAAACAGATCCATCAGCCAGGTTTTTCCGCGCCCTACGCCGCCCCACATATATAAGCCGCGTACAGGAGCATGAGCCTGTGGTGCTTTTTTACCGAGCAACCGCCCAAATGCCGCCTTTAGCCCACCATTCTGTTCGACTTCAGCGGGTTTTGCCGTGAGTTCCTGATAAATCATCTCCAGACGGCTTACCGCCTCACGTTGAACGTCATCAGCTTGATGAGTGCCGTCGTTAAGGGCCAGTTGATAACGCGATGCAGGGGACAGGTTTTGCATAATCTTATTGTTATTCCTTCAATTAAACCTCACCAGCAGCCGTGACTGATGAAAAAAAGGCCGTTCTACACTACGCGATGATACGTCAGGATTCCACTTCTACAGAAATAGCGGTTATAGTGGCATTATCAGGCACAGGCAGGAGCCGAGCCAACACCCTACGGAACAACAAGACAACGGGAGAAGTTCATGACCTGGGAATATGCGCTAATCGGTTTAGTCGTCGGCATCGTCATCGGTGCTGTGGCCATGCGTTTCGGTAATCGCAAATTGCGTCAGCAGCAGTCACTGCAGTACGAACTGGAAAAGAACAAAGCGGAACTGGAAGAGTATCGTGAAGAGCTGGTCAGCCACTTTGCCCGTAGCGCCGAGCTGCTGGACAACATGGCGACCGACTATCGTCAGCTGTATCAACATATGGCAAAAAGCTCCAGCAGCCTGCTGCCGGAAATGACCGCGGAAACCAATCCGTTCCGCAACCGTCTGGCAGACTCTGAAGCCGGTAACGATCAGGCGCCCGTCCAGATGCCTCGTGACTATTCAGATGGCGCGTCAGGCCTGCTGCGTGGCGGTGTAAAACGCGATTAATCGCACAACCTGAATTTATTTTACGGGCGCAGCGATTGCGCCCGTCCTTTCTTCATGACCCCAGCTATCATTTAGTTAAGCACCTCATTGTTCAGCGGTTTAAAATTCAATAACATCAACGTGTTTTTGGGGCCGTTTTTCCTTTATTCCAGGTTACGAGAGTCAACATCGATGAAGAAAAAAAACCAGCTGTTGAGCGCTATCGCGTTAAGTGTCGGGTTATCTCTCTCGGCGTCCTTCCCTGCCCTTGCCGCCATCCCCTCTCAGGTGCCCGGTCAGGCAGCCATTCCAAGCCTCGCACCGATGCTGGAAAAAGTGTTGCCTGCGGTCGTCAGCGTACAGGTTGAGGGTACGGCTGTACAAAGCCAACGCGTACCGGAAGAACTGAAAAAATATTTTGGCGATGAAGCTCCCGACCAGCAGGCTCAGCCTTTTGAAGGTCTGGGTTCAGGCGTCATTATTGATGCGGCCAAAGGCTATATTCTGACCAACAACCATGTCATCAGCCAGGCCGATAAAATCAGCGTACAGCTTAATGATGGACGTGAATTTGATGCCAAACTGATTGGCGGCGATGACCAGAGCGATATCGCGCTGTTGCAGGTGCTGAACCCGAGCAACCTGACTCAGATTACCATTGCGGACTCCGACAAACTGCGTGTCGGTGATTTTGCCGTTGCCGTGGGTAACCCCTTTGGTTTAGGGCAGACCGCCACCTCCGGGATCGTCTCGGCGCTGGGACGTAGCGGCCTGAATCTGGAGGGGCTGGAAAACTTTATTCAGACGGATGCCTCCATCAACCGTGGGAACTCCGGCGGGGCATTGCTCAACCTGAATGGCGAGCTGATTGGGATTAACACGGCTATTCTGGCCCCTGGCGGCGGCAGCATTGGAATTGGTTTTGCCATCCCCAGTAACATGGCCAAAACGCTTGCCCAGCAGCTGATCCAGTTCGGTGAAATCAAGCGCGGGCTGTTGGGGATCAAGGGAATGGAGATGAGCGCGGATATCGCCAAAGCGTTCAACATCAACGTGCAGCGGGGCGCATTTGTGAGTGAAGTCCTGCCAAACTCCGGTTCGGCAAAAGCCGGCGTGAAATCGGGCGATGTGATCGTCAGCCTGAATGACAAGCCGTTGAGCAGCTTCGCAGAGCTACGTTCACGCATTGCCACGACAGAACCTGGCGCCAAAGTGAAGCTGGGCCTGATTCGTGACGGCAAGCCACTGGACGTTGAAGTCACGCTGGATAAGAGTACCTCGTCATCTGCCAGTGCGGAGCTTATCGCCCCAGCGCTGCAAGGGGCAACGTTAAGCGATGGGCAGTTGAAAGACGGAACGAAGGGCATTAGCATCGACACCGTTGAGAAGAGCAGCCCTGCCGCGCAAGCAGGATTACATCAGGATGATGTCATCATTGGCGTAAACCGTAATCGCGTGCAATCCATTGCCGAGCTGCGCAAGGTGCTGGAAAGTAAACCGGCGGTTATTGCCCTGCAGGTTATGCGTGGCAATGAATCTATCTATATTCTGTTGCGCTAAGCATTTGCGATGCCGGACATCACCGCTGCGTGTGATGTCCGGATAACTCATGTTATGCTGCAAATCGTCCCTTTTTTAACGACACGCGCATCATGCTTTTAAAGCTCTTACGTTCAATTGTCATCGGTTTGATTGTCGCTGGCCTGCTGCTGGCGGCAATGCCGTCTTTACGTCAGTTTAATAAACTGACGGCTCCCCAGTTCGACAGTACGGATGAAACGCCGGCCACCTACAACCAGGCCGTTCGCCGTGCAGCACCTGCCGTGGTTAATGTCTATAACCGCGGCCTTAATAGCTCAACCCATAACCAACTGGAGATCCGCACCCTCGGCTCCGGGGTGATTATGGACGAGCGCGGCTACATTATTACCAACAAGCACGTGATTAACGATGCCGACCAGATTATCGTTGCCCTGCAGGATGGCCGCGTGTTTGAGGCATTACTCGTGGGGTCTGACAGCCTGACCGACCTGGCCGTCCTGAAAATCAACGCCACGGGAGGTTTGCCGATCATTCCCATTAATCGTAAACGTACCCCTCACATTGGCGATGTCGTCCTGGCTATCGGTAACCCTTATAACCTGGGCCAGACGATTACCCAGGGAATTATCAGTGCGACGGGTCGTATTGGCCTCAACCCCTCCGGGCGGCAGAACTTCCTGCAAACCGATGCGTCGATCAACCGCGGTAACTCCGGCGGTGCGCTGGTTAACTCACTGGGTGAGCTGATGGGTATCAATACCCTCTCGTTCGACAAGAGCAACGACGGCGAGACACCGGAAGGGATCGGCTTTGCCATTCCGTTCCAGTTGGCGACCAAAATTATGGATAAACTGATCCGTGATGGACGGGTGATCCGTGGTTATATCGGAATAGGTGGCCGTGAAATTGCACCAATGCATAACCAGGGCGGCGGTATTGATCAGATTCAGGGCATCGTGGTCAACGAGGTATCACCTGGCGGCCCGGCAGACAACGCGGGAATTCAGGTTAACGATGTCATTGTGTCAGTTAATGGTACGCCAGCGGTCTCGGCACTGGAGACCATGGACCAGGTCGCAGAGATCCGACCGGGCTCTATTATCCCTGTTGAAGTCATGCGCAATGATAAGAAACTCACGCTGCAGGTGACGGTTCAGGAATACCCGGCAACAAACTGACAGCCATAAAAAAACCGAAGCCAGTGAGTGCTTCGGTTTTTTTTGCCGGGTGGCGCTAACGCTTACCCGGCCTACGAGAGACGGTTCGTTTTACTTGTTAACGAACTCTTCGCCCAGGGTGATATCTTTCTTCAGGGTATCCAGCATGCCTTCCATCGCGTGTTGTTCAAACGCGCTCAGTTTGCCGATAGGCTGACGTTCTTCGATACCATTTTTACCCAGCAGCAGCGGTTGAGAGAAGAAGCGAGCGTGTTCGCCGTCGCCTTCAACGTAAGCGCATTCAACAACGCCTTTCTCACCCTGCAGAGCGCGAACCAGTGACAGACCGAAACGTGCAGCCGCCTGGCCCATAGACAGAGTTGCAGAACCGCCACCCGCCTTCGCTTCCACCACTTCGGTGCCCGCGTTCTGGATACGTTTGGTCAGGTCAGCCACTTCCTGCTCGGTGAAGCTAACGCCAGGGATCTGCGACAGCAGAGGCAGAATGGTGACGCCTGAGTGGCCACCAATAACCGGAACTTCCACTTCTGTTGGCTGTTTGCCTTTCAGCTCAGCAACAAAGGTGTTGGAACGGATAATATCCAGCGTGGTCACGCCGAACAGTTTGTTTTTATCGTAAACACCGGCTTTCTTCAGCACTTCTGCCGCGATAGCAACAGTGGTGTTCACCGGGTTAGTGATGATACCGATGCACGCTTTCGGGCAGATTTCAGCGATCTGCTGCACCAGGTTTTTCACGATGCCAGCGTTGACATTGAACAGGTCTGAACGATCCATACCGGGCTTACGCGCCACGCCTGCAGAAATCAGCACCACGTCGGCACCCTGCAGAGCAGGACGCGCATCTTCACCGGAGAAGCCTTTGATTTTCACAGCTGTCGGGATGTGGCTCAGGTCAACCGCCACACCTGGGGTTACCGGAGCAATATCGTACAGGGAGAGTTCTGAGCCTGAAGGCAGTTGAGTTTTCAGTAGTAGGGCAAGCGCCTGGCCGATACCACCAGCAGCGCCGAGGACTGCGACTTTCATCCTAAACTCCTTATTATGGTTAACTTAAGTATCTGTAACTCCGTTGCGGCGACCATAATTCAGCGAGTAAATAATTACAATTTTCGTAGCTAAAGAATTTGAGGTCACGCGGCTTTATCTCTCACCAGAAGACTATCTGACGACAGACGGCAACGAATTAAGAGGTGGTTACAATACACCCTGCCCCGCCACCAAAACAACATCATTTTGATAACATTTAATTTACTTTTAAGCTTATTTGCGTGGCGTGACCCAGGCATGTTTTCTGATAACGAAATCTGATAAAATCACTCCCTTTCATAACATTATTTCAGACTACCTCCCGGTAGATAATTTGCATAAAAATTCATCCACATGCATAATAATGTTGTTTCTATCGTCATATTCCGGGTGACTTATGCGAAGCTCGTCTAAGCAAGAAGAATTAGTAAAGGCGTTTAAAGCGCTACTCAAAGAAGAGAAATTCAGTTCTCAGGGAGAAATTGTTCAGGCGTTACAGGAACAAGGTTTCGATAACATCAATCAGTCGAAAGTCTCCCGCATGTTAACCAAATTTGGCGCGGTGCGTACCCGTAACGCCAAAATGGAGATGGTCTATTGCCTGCCAGCTGAACTTGGCGTGCCGACGACCTCCAGCCCGCTGAAGAATTTGGTTCTGGATATCGACTATAACGACGCCGTCGTAGTGATCCACACCAGCCCTGGCGCTGCGCAGTTGATTGCTCGCCTGCTGGATTCCTTAGGTAAAGCGGAAGGTATTCTCGGTACAATCGCTGGGGACGACACCATCTTTACCACCCCGGCAAATGGTTTCTCCGTCAAAGACCTCTACGAGGCAATTCTGGTTCTGTTCGAACAGGAACTCTAATCCCCCCTCCCCGCAGCACCGCTGCGGGGATCGTTCTGCTCCCGCTGCGTTTCCCACTCGATTCCACTGCCCTGACTTTGACAAATAATGCTTTTTACCACCCATTAACATTCACCCAGTGAATGCTAAATCAAAAAATCGCACAAAAAATCAAAAGCTGATATCAATATGATTTTATTAGATATAACTGCACGAAGTGGACGATAAATAGCCAATATTATGCAATTTGGTTATAAAAAACGAACGGGTTAACACGTAATAACAATAGTAACAATTAGTCTGGTATTAATTTTTTTGGTTATTAGTGTATACTTGATTTTGTGATGAGGGTCACGAAACAAGACCCCACGAAAAAATTCGACGAGGTAAAAATCATGAACATTAAAACTACTGTAGCGGCGCTGAGCGTCCTGTCTGTCCTGTCATTCGGTGCTTTCGCTGCTGATTCAATCAATGCTGACCAGGCGCAATCCCGCCAGGCAATCGGTACGGTTTCTGTCGGTGCAATCGGTACGTCCCCGATGGACATGCATGAGATGCTGAACAAGAAAGCGGAAGAACAGGGTGCATCATCCTACCGCATCATTGAAGCTCGTTCAGGTGACCACTGGCACGCTACTGCTGAGCTGTACAAATAAGTTTTAGCAATAACTGAAGACATAAATCTCCACTCAACGGCACCAGGCATAAAAATAGCTGTTTAACCCTTCTCGCCGTTGAGCAACAACCCTATTCAGGAGTAAAGACTATGAAAACCAAATTGATCATCGCAACCCTCGGTCTGGCCTCAGTTCTCTCTTTCGGCGCAAGTGCAGCCGTACAGCAAGTGAATGCCGACCAGGCACAAAATCTGCAGCCTATGGGCAGTGTATCCGTAACGTCTGTCACTGGTTCACCAATGGATATTCGTCACGAACTGGCCGCAAAAGCTGAAAAAGCAGGTGCCAGCAGCTATCGTGTCACCGAACTGAATCAGGGTGACCACTGGCATGCTACGGCAGAACTGTATAAATAAACCCTCGTCGTATTTCATCATACGACTTGCCCCTGACCTGCTGGTCAGGGGCTTTTTTTATGTCATTCAATGGCGCGCGTTAAAACGCAGTTGCCCTTCCAGCTCTTCTTCCGCTTCATCGAACAGTAATATCAGTGCGCCAAAACGTCTGCGCAGCTTATCGGGTAAATGAATGAACTCAATCTCCAGCGGGAGTGGCAACAGACTGCCGGTCACCACGTCCCACAGGGTATCCAGATTCGTCACGCTTTCCCGTTCAAGATCAAACACGCGGATAAATTCACGATAGAAGTCTTCCTGACTGTCGATCTCGTCAAAATCAAACGTATAGGTTTTCATTGCCAGCCACCCAGTCCAGGCGAGCAGCAGTTGCCGCCCTGTCTATTATAATCCCCCAATATGCAGGGTTTTGACTTCCAGATACTCTTCCAGCCCCAGCACGGAGCCCTCGCGTCCAAGGCCTGACTCTTTTACCCCGCCAAAAGGCCCCAGTTCCGTAGAGACGGCGCACTCGTTAATGCCAATCATCCCGCTCTCGATGGCCTGAGAAACACGGAAAACGCGTGAAAGGTTTTGGGTGTAGAAGTAAGCCGCCAGGCCATAAGGCGTGTTGTTGGCACGCTGGATGACCTCATCTTCTGAAGTGAAACGGAAGCACGCCGCAACCGGTCCAAACGTCTCTTCTTCTGCCAGCTTCATGCCTTCATGGCAGTCACCCAGTACGGTTGGCATCCAGAAATTCCCGCCAAGCGAATGGGGTTTCCCCCCTGCCAGCACGGTTGCCCCGCGGGCAACGGCATCGTCGACATGCTCACGCACCTTGTTGACCGCAGCAGGTTCAATCAGCGGTCCGACGACAACCCCCTCTTCAAGACCATTCCCCACCTTCAGCGCCTTTACCGCATCGGCAAGTTTATTCACAAACTTGTCGTAGACGGTTTCCTGAATATAGAAACGGTTAACGCTCACGCAGACCTGCCCGGCATTGCGGAATTTGTTGGCGATAGCACCCTTAACCGCTGCGTCGATATCCGCATCCTCAAAAACGATATATGGGGCATTTCCCCCCAGCTCCATTGAGACTTTTTTCATGGTGTCTGCGGCGTTACGCACCAGCGTTTTGCCGACGGAGGTCGAACCGGTAAAGGAGATTTTACGCACGTCCCGGCTGGCCATGATCGCATCGCTGATTTCATGGGTATTCCCGGCCACGGCGTTGAGAACACCGTCGGGCACACCGGCCTGTTTAGCCAGGGTAAGCAGCGCAAAAGCACTGAGCGGCGTGTTATTGGCCGGTTTGATCACCCCGGTACAGCCCGCAGCAAGCGCCGGGCCTAATTTACGGGTGAGCATCGCCATCGGGAAGTTCCATGGTGTAATCGCCGCGACCACACCAATGGGCTCGCGGGTTGCCAGAATGCGGGAACCGGGTTTGATCGGCGGAATAATTTCCCCGTTAGCGCGCTTGGCCTCTTCGGCAAACCACTGGATAAAGCTGGCCGCGTACTCCACCTCTCCTTCCGCTTCTTTCAGAGGCTTGCCCTGCTCGGTGGTCATTAACCGCCCGAGCCAGCTTTTATTTTCAATAATCAGTTCGTACCAGCGGTAAAGGATGGCCGAGCGTTCTTTCGCGGTTTTGGCTCGCCATGCCGGGAAAGCGTTGGTGGCTGCGGCAATCGCAGCTTCGGTTTCCGCTTTACCCGCTTTCGCGACTTTAGCGATGACCTCGCCGGTCGCCGGGTTAAGTACATCAAACGTCGTGTCCAGCGTTTTCCAGATGCCATTAACCAGATAACCGGTCTGAAAAAGGATGTGGTCCTGAAGCTTCTCAGTCGTCATGTGTCCTCCCTTTCTGAATGTAAGAACGTGCTGGAATTAAGTATAGCCACAAAAAAACCGACGCTTTGGCGTCGGCTTTTTTACTTCAGTCAGTTATCTGTGAGGGCATTCTGGTAGCGGTGCAGCATAAACACCAGCCGCCCTACTGGCTCGGTTACCTGAGGCGGAGCTTCCCAGACTTTAAGCTTCTCCTGGTAGATATCGAGCTCTTCAAGCAGTTGCGTAAAGTAACGACGGCGTTTGTCATCGCTGGTCGCGGAAAGTACATGGTCGGCAGTGCGGCGTAGCTGACGGTGGAAAGCCGACAGATCGTCGTTGATCGGCACAGGCGCGTTACGCAGACGCTGGTGCGCGATGATCATGGTTAATGCCAGCCGGAACTTAGCGATGTCACCCGGGAACTTATTAAGCAGTAAAAACAGCTGCTGATAGAGCGCCGGTAAGTGGTTTTCTTTGCGGCGTGCGGTATTGGTGGTCATCGACGACACGGCAGCGGAAACAAACTGGTTCAACAATACACGGCCCGTTCTTGCCTGTGAGTTATCGCGCACCAGCAGAATAACCATCATTGCCAGGAAACACCCCACCAGCTGACCCAATGCGCTGTCGAGGAACTGGCTGAAATGGAAGGTCATCGGGTTATCCAGCACAATGATGTTAATCGTACTGGCCAGCGCCCCCAACGATCCCAGACGGCGCTTTTGCACTTCTATGCCAATAAAGAACGCCATCACCGCCAGGCTTATGCAAAGCAGCAACATGCTCTGTTGCGTGGACGGGATGATCACCAGGAAATAGAGCGCGCCTATCGGCAGGGCGGCAATGGTGCCATACAGGAAATCAATGGCGACCATACGCGGGTTGGGCAGACGCATCGCCAGGGCAGTCACAACGGCAATCATCACCATTGCACCGCTGCCGGACGTCCAGCCTGTCCACAACCAGAACAGCGTACCGAGCATGCAGGCGAGCGTCGTGCGCCAGAAGTTGACCATCGCGTGATGACGCTCGGCAGATTCCGCCTTAATCACCACTTCTCCCTGCAGCACCTCTTCTTCCGTCGCGCTGATTTTGGTATTGCTAACCACGCCGCGTTTCAGCAGCAGGTAACGCGTCGCGGACCCGACCCAGGTGTAGATGGTCACTGGTGTGTCGCGTTCCCCTGTCCAGGCAATGACCCGCCGCATGCGCTTAAGCTGCTTATGCACGTCCTGCACGGTTTCCACCGGCTCGGCAAACAGCTCGCGGAACGTATCGGTGACCGCTTCGGGGCGCGTGTTCTGGATCAGATAGGTTTCGCACGCCTGGGTAATCAGCGTTAAGGAGACCGTATTGAGGGCTTTAAGCCGACGATTCGCCCGGGCCCAGCGCGAAGACTCTATATTAAGGTTACTGCGCATCCCTTCCAGCGCCTGCGTGCGACGTACCAGACCGCTCCAGGCCTTATCCACCTCTTCACTGTCACCATGCTTGATGCAGAGCTGCATCAGCTGGTACTGGGCCACAATCAACGCATCCAGCTCGCGATCCACCTCTTGCTTGATAGAGCGAGGGGAGAAAAGCAGGTCAGCAACAATCGCGCAAACAATACCAATCACAATCTCACTGCAACGCTCCACGGCGAACTGTGGCGCAAGCAGCGGCTCGCTTTGGATAGTAATGACGATAATCAGCGCGGTGTAACCCGCCAGTCCCCAGGCGTAGGAGTTTTCCACTTTCACCAGAGACGAGACCCAGGTGCAGAAGCCCGCCCAGATACAGCACACCATCAGCATCAGCAGTGGGGTGCGGATCATCAAAATAATAATGGTCAGCGCCGCGAAACAGCCGATAAACGTCCCAATGATACGCAGCATCCCGCGATAGCGGATCGCACCAGAGTAAGGTTCACCACCGGCGGCAAATGCCGGACCAGCCGCGACAATTGCCGCCGTCAGCACCGCCCAGCGCGGGGTTTCAAGCTGGAAGTGGAAGCCAACAAACAGTGCCAGCACGATGGCACACGCCAGCTTCACGGCGAAGCGAATGTGTTGGTTGGCGATGGAGAAGATACCCATAGCGATTAGCCAAACTCGCGCAGACGGTGGGCAATTTTACGGAAGATCGACTCCTGGCTGGCATCCCGGTCTTTAGCGCCGGTAATCACCACCGTCGCCGTGGTACCCGCAGGCCACACATTCCCCTGCTGTTCGTCCAGATGGATACGCACCGGCACACGCTGAGCCAGACGCACCCATTCCAGGTTGGAGTCCACTGTCGCCATCCCTTTTGCATCCTTAGAACTGCTGGCGTTGGTCACCCCTGCCGCGACGCTGTCGACGGTACCTTTAAAGACGCGGTTACTGCCAAGCGGTGTAATTTCAGCACGATAACCCGGACGTACGCCTTCCAGTTTGGTCTCTTCCATATAAGCGAGCACGTAGAAGGAGTTCTGTTTAACCAGCGCCACGGCCGTTGAGCCACGGGTGATAAATTCACCGGCATAGACATTAAGGTTAGTGACCCAGCCATCGGCTGGCGCGCGGATCACGGTGCGCTCCAGATCGAGCTTTGCCAGATCGCGCGTCGCTTGCGCTTTGGCCATCTGGTGCAGCACGGTTTGCAGCACGTTATTGGACTGGTCGATCTCTTCGCGGGACATAGCCTGAATACCTAACTGGTTACGGCGGCCTGCCTCACGGCGTTTCTCTGCCGCCAGCGCCTGATAATAGGCCACGTCAGCTTCCGCTTCTTCCAGTGCTTTCTGGTAGCGAGGCTGGTCGATGGTGAACAGAACCTGATCTTTTTTCACCAGCTGGTTATCGTGAACGTTGACCGCCGTGATAAGACCGGCCACGTCGGGGGCAATGGCCACGACATCGGCACTGAAACGCGCATCACGCGTCCATGGTGATTCCGTGTAATAGACCCAGGCCCGAAAAATAGCGATGAAGGCGAGGATAACCAGCGCCATGGTGATGGCGGTTCGGGAGATTTTTCTTGTTAGTGTTTTCACATCAACCTCAGACAAACATGCGCGATATCAGGTAAAACAGGCAGCAATACAGCGCGGTATTGAACAATGCAGGGTGCCAGACGAAATCGTAGATCCCGGTAGGAACCAGCACCTTGCGCACCAGCCAGAAGATCGCCAGTGATAAAAGAAGCTCGAAAAATATCGGTGGGAACGACAGACCGAACACCACGATAACGGGAAACAGACTCATGTTGACCTTGATAAGAGAGAGTGCAGGCTACAGAATTTTTTAGCGCACGCCATCGCAGAAGAGCAAGAAATGCCGGGCGAGAATGGCGCAGCCGTTAAGTAATTAATAATATATTAACGTAACTGTTATGCTGTTATCTATAATATGTGATCTAAATCACTTTTAAGCCAGAGTGAACAATGGAACG
The DNA here is from genome assembly GCA_023023105.1 of Enterobacter ludwigii. Classification (NCBI taxonomy): domain Bacteria; kingdom Pseudomonadati; phylum Pseudomonadota; class Gammaproteobacteria; order Enterobacterales; family Enterobacteriaceae; genus Enterobacter; species Enterobacter ludwigii. The sequence goes on from CP083824.1 coordinate 4,213,786, forward strand.
TTTAAAACGCATGTCAGTCTTCGCCAAAGTGGTTGAACTGGGCTCTTTTACCGCTGCTGCACGCCAGCTTCAGATGAGCGTCTCTTCAATCAGCCAGACGGTGTCCAAACTGGAAGATGAGCTTCAGGTCAAGCTGCTCAATCGCAGTACCCGCAGCATCGGGCTGACAGAAGCGGGTAAAATTTACTATCAGGGTTGTCGCCGCATGCTGCTTGAAGTGCAGGATGTCCACGAACAACTCTATGCTTTCAACAACACACCTATCGGCACACTGCGCATCGGTTGTTCTTCAACTATGGCACAAAATGTCCTCGCTGCCATGACAGCGGACATGCTGAAAGAGTATCCAGGATTAACCGTGAATCTGGTAACGGGTATCCCTGCGCCGGACCTGATTGCTGACGGGCTGGACGTGGTGATCCGCGTTGGGGCATTACAGGATTCCAGCCTTTTCTCGCGCAGGCTGGGCAGTATGCCGATGGTCGTTTGCGCCTCGAAAAGCTATCTGGCGCAGTACGGTGTCCCTGAGAAACCCGCCGATCTCACCAACCACTCATGGCTGGAATACAGCGTTCGACCCGACAATGAATTTGAACTGATTGCTCCGGAAGGGCTCTCCACCAGACTGCTGCCAGAAGGCCGGTTTATCACCAACGACCCAATGACCATTTCGCGTTGGTTAGTGGCAGGAGCCGGGATCGCCTACGTGCCGTTGATGTGGGTGATCAACGAAATCAACAGCGGTGTACTGGAGATCCTGTTCCCTCGCTACCAGTCCGATCCGCGCCCGGTATACGCCCTGTACACAGAAAAAGACAAACTACCGCTCAAGGTGCAGGTGTGTATTAACTATCTGACAGACTATTTTGTGGACGTGGCGGAGCTGTTTCAGGGGATGCGAGGAAGAAGTAAGGAATAATTGATTATCGCGGATAAGCATATATTATATGAATATGTCCTGGATGAGATGCACATTCATTCAGGAATATTCCCTCACCACTATCAGTAATAGCTAATTGACACTTCTGTTACCCGTCCCTTACCTTATTAGAAGTCTGGCACTCAGACTGTTATTAATTTGTTACTGATATGAATAATAAAATGTATTCCGCAGGATGACATTGAACAAGGAAAAGAAATGAATATATTTGAACAAACACCACCTTCGCGCAGGCGCTATGGACTCGCCGCGTTCATTGGTTTGATTGCAGGGATTGTCTCTGCATTCGTGAAATGGGGAGCGGAGGTGCCACTTCCGCCACGTAGCCCTGGTGATTTATTCACTGCCGCATGCGGACCAGAGCAATTAATAAGAGCCGCAAGTCAGATTGACTGCTCGCGTAATTTTCTCAATCCACCTTATGTATTTTTACGCGACTGGCTGGGCGTTGTCGATCCTAACGCGGCGGTTTATACATTCGCCGGACATATATTTAACTGGGTCGGCGTAACACATATTATTTTCTCAATCGTCTTCGCCGTAGGGTATTGTGTAGTTGCGGAAGTCTTCCCGAAAATTAAACTCTGGCAAGGTTTGCTGGCGGGTGCGTTAGCCCAGCTTTTTGTCCACATGATCTCCTTCCCGCTGATGGGTCTGACACCGCCGCTGTTCGAACTTCCATGGTACGAACACGTCTCAGAAATCGTGGGTCATTTAGTCTGGTTCTGGTCGATCGAAATCATTCGTCGTGATTTGCGTAACCGCATCACGCACGAGCCCGATCCGGAAATACCGCTGGGTAACTTACGTTAAAAAAAAGGCGCTACCTCTGTAGCGCCATTTTTTTATGCATCGTCAGATCAGGCAGTGCCACCCACCGTCAAATTGTCGACTTTCAGCGTCGGCTGGCCTACGCCAACCGGCAGGCTCTGCCCCTCTTTACCGCAGACGCCCACACCGTTATCCAGTTTCAGATCGTTACCGACCATGGAAATCTGCTGCATGGCTTCAATACCGGAGCCAATCAGCGTCGCACCTTTCACCGCTTTGGTCACTTTACCCTTCTCAATCAAGTACGCTTCTGAGGTAGAGAAGACAAATTTACCGGAGGTGATGTCCACCTGACCGCCGCCAAAGTTTGGCGCGAAGATGCCGTAATCGACGGATTCGATAATCTCCTGCGGTGTGGATTTGCCCGGCAGCATATAGGTGTTAGTCATACGCGGCATCGGCAGATGTGCATAGGACTCACGACGGCCGTTACCCGTTGGCGCGACGCCCATCAGGCGCGCGTTGAGTTTGTCCTGCATGTAGCCTTTCAGCACACCGTTTTCGATCAGCACATTGTATTGGCCAGGCGTACCTTCATCGTCGATAGCCACCGAGCCACGGCGATCGCGCATGGTTCCATCATCCACCACAGTGCAAAGCTCAGACGAGACAAGCTGCCCCATCTGGCCGCTGAATACGGATGTACCACGACGGTTAAAGTCACCTTCCAGACCGTGGCCCACCGCTTCGTGCAGCAGAACACCCGGCCAGCCAGCCCCCAGAACGACCGGGAATGTCCCCGCCGGCGCCGCGACGGCATTTAGATTCACCAGCGCCATGCGCACGGCTTCTTTTGCCCACGCGTCAGCGCGTGCTTCACCGTCAACATCGCCCAGGAACCAGTCATAGCCGAAACGGCCGCCACCGCCGCTTGAGCCGCGCTCGCGTTTGCCGTCGTCATCGACCTGCACGCTGATGGAGAGACGGACCAGTGGACGAACATCCGCGGCCAGAGTACCGTCCGTCGCCGCAACAAGAATCAGCTCATAGACGCCGCTCAGGCTGGCAGAGACTTCCTGCACACGCTTATCGGCAGCACGCGCCACTTTGTCCACGCGGCGCAGGATATCCAGCTTCTCTTCGCGGCTCATGCTCTGCAGCGGATCAATGCTGGTATAGAGCGCAGAGTGCTGCACTTCACCCAGCGTTTTCACACGACCATCGCCGGTATCACGCACAATGGTACGCGCAGCCTGAGCACTCTGCTCCAGCGCGGCCAGGCTAATCTGATCGGCATAAGCAAAACCGGTTTTCTCGCCGCTAACGGCACGTACACCGACGCCCTGGTCGATGTTATAAGAGCCGTCTTTGATGATGCTGTCTTCTAAAACCCAGGATTCGTGATAGCTCGACTGGAAATAGAGATCGCCGTAGTCGAGACGGCGTTCGGTCAGTTGACCAAGAATGGAGAACAGGTCCTGATGGCTCAGGCCGTTCGCTGCGAGCAAATGTTCACTTACCAGGTTCAGACTCATCGTATTGCTACTCGTTCGTTGCCGCCTGTGGCGGTATAAAGATCGTATTTATTGAGAGTGAGGCAATTACCTGCCCACGTCAAATCATTGCTGTGCTTCTTTGCGCGGCTGGCGCAGCACTTCATTAATCTGCGGTTTATCTACCGGGCCGGTAATGTGGTAGCGCAGAATGGAGACCTTGCTCCATAGCGGACCCAGCACTTTACTGGCGGCAAACACCGCCGCACCAACAATCGGGTTCACCACAAAGGCCGCTGCCACGCCAACGCTCGCGGAAATTTCCGGCGCCACCACGGCTTCCATATCCAGCTCTCGACGCACGAGATTGACCGAGCCTTTCATCGCGATATCCGCTTCCAGGCCGTCCACCAGCGTGTCGTCCGTATGCAGAACGCCATCCTTGATCCACGCCGTGCTGCGAATGGAATCGTAGTAGAAACCTTCGCTGAATGTGTCGCTGAAATCGAAGCGCAGCTTGCGCAGCAGTGCATCAAAACTCAGCAGGCGCAGGATCTGCCCGGCGCGCCCCGTGCTCACGTCGGCGATTTCACCTTTACCGAAGCGGGTTTTCAGAATGCCATTGAGCGAGGCTTCATCCGGCGTCCACGGCGCGGCACGCCAGTGAAGATCGTAATCAACATCAAATGACGAACCGCGAAGCGGCGTGGTAATGCCAAAGAAATTGGCCGCGGCATCCAGCTTGTTGCCTTTAATGTCACCCTTCAGGGAGGTACGCTGCTCGCCCGGGTTATTCACCCATTCGCCTGCGGCCGTCATGCGTCCAAAACCGGTATCGACCAGGCCACCGGTGAGCGTGAGCGTATTTCCCTGAATGGCGAAATCACCGTCGATACGGCCATATTTTTGCCCCCACAGCCAGCATTCAGCACAGCGCAACTGGAGATCGGGCCAGCCGTTAAAATCGACGCGAGCGGTTTTGCTCAGCGGTGACGTCTCTGCCGGTTTATCTTTCCCGATCGTGGTGCTTGCCGGGTTGTAGTAGAGATAGCGGATCGCCGCCTGCCACGGCGCATGATTGCGCATGGTCAGTGCGCCATTGATCTCTCTGCCCTGAGCCTCGACTTTCGTGCCGTTAGGCGTTGGCTGAGAGACAATACTCAGGTTGTTCCACTGCTGTCCCCCCAGCATTAGTGACGGCGTGCGTACGGTAATGGTCTGCGGGAACTGAGCGGTTTCATCAACGTTTTGTCCAACACCTTTCTGGAACAGCGCCAGCCACTCAGCACCGTCCAAAGGCGGGAGATTCAGCTCAATACCAGTCTGCTCCGGCAGCGGCGGTGTCGAACGGCTATCAGTTGTCCAGATGGCTTTGTCGAGAGTGAGTTTGCGGTTGAGCAGCCAGCGGCTGTTGAAGTGGTTTGTCCCGCCCGCGCTTCCGGTCAGCTCGAAGCTGTTCAGGTTACCATCGACGTTAAGCTTTACTGGCAGCGGCAGTCCGGCCTGTTTCTCCAGCGGCGCAGGTAGCTGACTATGAAGGTTTTTCAGGTCTCCCGTAATGTCGACCTTATAATGTGCGCCAGCGTGATAAGGCAGTTCGATTGCCACGTTCCCCTTCCAGGATGCCGAGCCATCCACTGACCCTTCAATCGGTTTCGGCAGGACATCCATACGCGCTGGCTGCCAGTTACCGTCGAGATTGACAGCCACCTGATACGCCTTTTCACCCTCGGTGGTCGTAAAGTCGATATTTACGGGCTGATTAAACCAGCTGGCAGTGAGCGGCTCGCTCTTCAGGTTACCGTTCACAAAGCTGAACTGCCCACTGAGATTTTTCAGCGTACTTTCAAGAGGTTTGATATACAGGCTGTTATTCTTCAGACGGACGTCGCCTTTGGCAGTGGTCATCTCACCGTCCAGCGGGATATCGAGATGTAAGCTAGCATTCACATCGCCATCAAGCTGCAGTTGCTGAAGCGTCGCCGCCAGCGACTCTTTCAACGGCGTCTCCTCAAAATACGGTCCTACCGCTTTCCCTGGACCGTTGATATCCGCATCAATGAGCAGTTTCTCTTTTGAATAATCCGGGATGTTTGCCGTCAGATTGCTGGCCGTCACACCGCCCAGCGCGACGCTGTCTGACTTCATCCATAATCCGTCATTGAGGAAGTTAAGTTCGATATCCAGGTTTTTCAGCGCGGGCCAGCCCGGCTGGAACGCAAAGGTGGCATTGTGCAACGGCACCAGTACCTGGAACTGACCTTCATTATGTTTGTACGGGAAAAGATGCGGGTTACCGCCATAGACCAGCGTGGCGTTCTCCGCCTGTCCGCCCTGGATCGCGCCGCTCAGATAGTCAACCAGCGCTTTCCCCATCAGGTTTTCCGGAAAATAGCGCCAGGCCTGAGAACCATCGTTGGTACTGATCCCGGCCAGAATACCCAACCACGGCTCATCACCTTCTGGTTGCAGATAGCGAAAATCACCGCGCGCATGCACGGCTTTGGCTTTTACGTCGATATGGCGGCCATCAAGCTGGAAGCCCTTATCGTTATTGAGCCAGTTAAGTACCGCACTGCCTTGTTCAATTTCAAGCGGCGCGCGGAAGACCGTCTCGTAAGGCATTTTGGCGTCATGCATATCGACCGTCAGCCTGCCGTTCTCTACGCTGCCTTCCAGCTTGCCGCTAAAGTGTTCCGCGCCCGGCAGCAGCTTCCACTGCTTCCAGGCAAGGTCTTTCCAGGTTGCCTGGAAACGGGTTTTTTCCGTCGCCTGGAGCGGAATATCCAACGACAGAGCGTCTATCTTCCCACTCGGCTGCGTTGCCAGCCAGATCTCGCCCAGGTCCGGAGAGAGCTTTGCCGCCATTGAGCGCAGGCCTTCAATGGCAGCCAAATCCAGGTTACTGGCACGGATGCGCAGCTCGTCGCTGCGTTTACTGGCCGTGCCGCCAACGTCCTGCTCAGGCATCCAGGCAAGCGTCAGCGCGCCGCGCGGCCACGGTTTGTTATCCATGGTGATGCGCGTGTCCGGAATGGCAAACTGCCAGCCCCCTTTCTCCTGCGTCACGTGCGCGGTGAGATTATCAACGGAAAGCTGATGCTGCTGTTTTTCGCCTTTCCAGCTTGCGCCCCCCTGCTTGAGCCAGATATCACCGCTGGCAAATTCGCCTTTCGTCAGGGTCAGCCAGCCTTCAAGGCTGAAACGGGCGGTTTCCAGCTGCATATTTTGCTGAAGCCAGTCTCCCAGCCACGGTTTTACATCCACATCGTCGGCCTGAAGCCATACCTTGCCGTTGTTGAGCAAGCCATCGTCGTCTCGCAGATCCATGCGCACCTGCATCACGCCGTGCTGACCGTTCAGGCTGGAGAGATTCACCTGTCCTTCCGCGCGGTGCCGATCCTTACCGTTGAGCCAGGTTAGTTGCGGGATCGCCAGTTCAGCGCGCTGGCCAGAAAGGGTAATAAAGCTCACTTCGCTGTCACGAAGATCGAAATGATCGAACTGACGCAGGAAGAGATCGCTGAAACGGTTGGCTTCAAGACCCTGGCTACTGTCACCACCCGACAGCGGCGTATTGGTCAAAAACTGGAGTTGATAAAAGGTGAGATCGCGAAACTGCCAGCGAAGATGCAGCAGGCTTTGCCAGACGTCCAGCGCCAGGGTCACGCGTTTGATTTTCAGGTAGCCGCCATCTTTCAGGCTGGCGTTGATATCCCGGACATCGAGTGTCGGGCCAAAATTCTGCCAGTTAGCACTGATCTGGCTTACATCTACCGGCACGCCGGTAGTGGATTCGATTTTCGCCAGCAGCTGCGGACGCCAGCTGTCCAGATGCGGTAATACGAGGCGTAGCCCGCTCACGAGCAACGCGACAATCACGACCAGCGTTGCCCCTGTAAGCAATAAAATCCCCGGCAATCGCCTCACGCATCTCTCCTTGTCAGCATTCGTCACGCAGCGTACTGCGCTTACATCATCACGACGTCAAACTGCTCCTGGTTATAGAGCGGTTCAATTTGTACTTTTACCTGTTTGCCGACAAAGATTTCCACTTCCGCCAGCGCGTGCGACTCTTCGCCTTTCAACGCTTCAGCCACCGCAGGGGAAGCATAGACCAGAAAACGATCGGAGTCGTAGGCATGATGAACACGGACGACTTCGCGCATGATTTCGTAGCAGACGGTCTCAACCGTCTTTACCGTTCCGCGTCCATGGCAGGTTGGACATTCATTACACAGTACATGTTCAACGCTTTCACGGGTACGCTTGCGCGTCATTTCCACCAGCCCGAGCTGCGAGAAACCGTTGATGCTGGTTTTCACACGATCTTTACTCAGCGCCTGCTCCAGCGAGTGCAGCACGCGGCGGCGATGGTCTTCATTACTCATATCGATAAAGTCGATGATGATAATGCCGCCCAGGTTGCGCAGACGAAGCTGGCGCGCAATCGCCTGCGTGGCTTCGATGTTGGTGTTGAAGATAGTGTCATCCAGGTTACGGTGACCAACAAACGCGCCCGTATTGATATCAACGGTGGTCATCGCTTCGGTCTGATCGATGATCAAATACCCACCAGACTTCAGTTCAACCTTGCGCTCAAGCGCACGCTGGATCTCGTTTTCGACATCATAAAGATCGAAGATCGGCTGACGGCCAGTGTAATGCTCCAGCAGGCCAGGCATCTCGGGGATGTATTCAGCGGTAAACTCCAGCAGGGCTTCATAGGTCAGGCGGGAATCCACGCGAATACGGTCGAGCTGTGCATCGGCAAAATCACGCAGAACACGTTGAGCAAGCGCCAGCTCACCATAGAGCTGGTAGCGGGTCTGGTTGCGTTTTTTACGCTCCATCACCTTGGTCCAGACGCGCTTCAGGTAAGCCGCATCAGACGCCAGGTCTTCTTCGCTGATCCCTTCCGCTGCGGTACGGATGATAAACCCACCCTGTTCATCGCAGTAGGCGCTGACCACTTTCTTCAGACGCTCGCGCTCGGTTTCACTCTCAATACGCTGCGAAACGCCCACGTGCGATGCGCCGGGCATAAAGACCAGATAACGGGAAGGTAAAGTGATGTCGGTGGTCAGACGGGCACCTTTGGTGCCGAGGGGATCTTTCACCACCTGTACCATCAGATCCTGACCCTGACGCACCAGTTCAGAAATATCGCGGACGGCAAATTGCTTTTGCTCTTCACCTGCAACGCACTCGGTGTGCGGCATGATATCGGAGGCATGTAAAAATGCCGCCTTATCCAGTCCAATATCTACAAAAGCCGCCTGCATACCCGGTAGTACACGACTGACACGACCTTTGTAGATATTGCCTACTATTCCGCGTCGCGCTTCGCGCTCAATATGAATTTCCTGAAGAATGCCACCATCAATGTAGGCCACACGGGTTTCCGATGGCGTTACGTTTACCAACAATTCAGCCGTCATAATTATCCCTTCCCTCACGCAGTGAGTTAAAATTGCTCAGCAACTCATACGTTTCCACCAGCGGTAAGCCGACTACGGCGTGATAGCTGCCATTAATCTTCCTGACAAAACAGCCACCCAGCCCCTGAATACCGTATGCACCTGCCTTATCCATCGGTTCACCGCTGGCAATGTAAGCGGTGATCTCGTCGTCGGTAAGCACTCTGAATGTCACATCCGTCACGACCAGGCAATCCAGCACGTTCTGGCTGTCTGCCAGTGCGACGGCCGTCATCACCTGATGCGTTTGCCCGGACATTTTGCGCAGCATACGCGCCGCATGATCGGCGTCGCGCGGTTTCTCAAGCACTTCACCGTTAAGAATAACGATGGTATCTGCCCCCAGCACCGGAAGGTCACGCGGCACACTGGCTACGCCAGCCTGCGCTTTCTCGCGCGCAAGGCGAGACACGTACTGTTGAGCACTTTCGCCCTCAGCACGTTTTTCTTCAATGCCGGTCACGATGCGTTCAAAAGATACCCCTAACTGCGTCAGGAGTTCCTGACGGCGCGGGGAGCCAGAAGCGAGATACAAAGACGTCATAGAAACCTTTTATTGCACGGCAAACTGCTGGCGAATCTTACGCATCAGCAGGAATAACCACGGCCAGAGCACACCGTTTACTACACTACTCCAGAACACTTCCGGTCGGAAAGAGACGTTGATCACTAAAAACTCTGCCCAGAAAACAACAATATCCGCAGCAAGCGACAACAACATCACCACCAGGGCCTGTTGCCAGAGCGCGAGGTTACGAAAGAGCTGGAATTTAAGTGCGACGAGGTACGCAATAATGCTCATGGACAACGCGCGCACGCCAAGCGTAGAGCCACTAATGAGATCCAGTATGGCACCCATCACAAAACCTGTGCCGACATTTACGCGATGCGGCAGGGCAAGGATCCAGTAGAGCAAAATGAGTAACACCCAGTTTGGCCGGAAAACAAGAATGTCATCCGGCCAGGGCATAACCTGCAGTAACAGCGCAATGAGAAACGAGAGCCAGATGACCCAGCGTCCCTGGCTACGATAACTTGCCACTACTGCCCTCCCGAAGAGAGTTTAGGCGGTGGTGGCGCATCCGGCAGCGGCTGCGTTAATCCTGTTGCTGGCGCCGGGACTGGCGCAGGCGGCCCCATGGAATCCGCAGGCGGGAGAACCTGCGGCATCATCTGCATCAGACGCTCATTCGCCACACGATGCACCTCTTCAGGTGTCATCGGATTAGCACCATTACGATCGGCGCCCCACAGCAGCAGCAGATAGCGCAGACGCTGTAAACCTGCGGTTGGACGCGCCTGAATCACGGTATAGGCACGCTGAGTATCGAGCTTCACCGAAGAGACCACCGCAACCGGATAGCCTTCAGGGAAACGTCCACCCAGACCGGAGGTCACCAGAACGTCACCGACACGGATATCCGTGTTCGCTGGCAGGTGTTCCAATTGCAGATCGTCCGTACAACCGTTACCGGCGGCGATCACGCGAATGTCATTACGCAGGACCTGAATCGGCAGCGCATGGGTAGCATCGCAAATAAGCAGAACGCGGCTGGTCAGTTTGGCCACGGCAACAACCTGGCCCACAACGCCTTTATCACTGATGACTGGCTGACCTTCATACACACCGTTCACGCTACCTTTGTCGATCACAACCTGATCGCTGTAAGGATCGTTTACGGTGGAGATCACCTGCGTCACCATCTTCTGCTCATCCTGACGCAGCGGCGAGCCGAGCAGTTCACGCAGACGCGCGTTTTCCTGCTTGTATTGCCCCAGCATCAGCAGCTCGCTGTTTTTCAGCAGCAGTTCCTGGCGTAGCGCCCGGTTTTCGAGTTCGAGTTGGTCACGCGAAGACAGCGTTTGAGAAACGGAGTCGAGTAGTTCGCGGGGACCATTTGATACAAAGTAGAAAGGACTGACGGCGGTATCCATGTACGTTCTGATCTGACTGAACGTACCGAGGCGGCTATCGGCAATAATGACCCCAAGCGCCACCAGAACCGCCAGAATGAGGCGAAACTGTAGCGATGGGCCACGGCTAAAAATTGGCTTCATAGGCTATGCGTATTCTCGCGTCAGAGAGAAAGGGTAGCGATGCGCTACCCTTTCACAATGACTACTCTTCGCTGAACAAGTCGCCGCCGTGCATGTCGATCATTTCCAGCGCCTTGCCACCACCACGGGCGACGCAAGTCAGTGGATCTTCTGCAACTACGACAGGAATACCTGTCTCTTCCATTAACAGGCGGTCGAGGTTACGCAGCAGCGCACCACCACCGGTCAGAACCATACCGCGCTCGGAGATATCGGACGCCAGTTCTGGCGGGCACTGTTCCAGCGCAACCATTACCGCGCTTACGATGCCGGTCAGCGGTTCCTGCAGTGCTTCCAGAATTTCGTTGGAGTTCAGGGTAAAGCCACGTGGAACACCTTCAGCCAGGTTACGGCCGCGTACTTCAATCTCACGCACTTCATCGCCCGGATACGCAGAGCCGATTTCGTGTTTGATACGCTCCGCAGTGGCTTCACCGATCAGAGAGCCGTAGTTACGGCGCACATAATTAATGATGGCTTCATCGAAGCGGTCACCACCGATACGTACAGAAGAGGAGTAGACCACACCGTTCAGAGAGATAACGGCAACTTCAGTGGTACCACCACCGATATCCACCACCATTGAACCGGTTGCTTCAGACACAGGCAGACCTGCACCAATTGCCGCAGCCATTGGCTCTTCAATCAGGAACACTTCTCGAGCACCTGCACCCTGGGCAGATTCACGGATTGCGCGACGCTCAACCTGGGTTGCGCCAACCGGCACACACACCAGAACACGCGGGCTTGGGCGCATGAAGCTGTTGCTGTGAACCTGCTTGATGAAGTGCTGAAGCATTTTTTCAGTCACGAAGAAGTCAGCGATAACGCCGTCTTTCATTGGGCGAATGGCGGCGATGTTGCCAGGGGTACGACCCAGCATCTGCTTCGCGTCATGACCCACTGCAGCGACGCTTTTCGGCGAGCCTGCACGATCCTGACGAATGGCCACAACAGAAGGCTCATTCAATACGATGCCTTGTCCTTTTACATAAATAAGGGTATTCGCGGTACCCAGGTCAATGGACAGGTCATTGGAAAACATGCCACGAAATTTTTTCAACATACTAAGGGATAATCCTGAAAGCTGGGGCGGAAAACAAAATCCGCTTACTTTACCAACCACACGCAGCAGCGACAAGGCGCAAAAATCATCTGCAACGGTGAAAATTTGTGCAGTACGTTTCCTGATGTTACAAAATTGATCCCTGATTCCCTCAGGACTGAGTCAACAGCAGCGTCCCTCACTGACATTTGTAACCCGTTAAAGGTCGTTCACTGGCTTTTTGCTCGACATACTCAAAGCTACAGGCGCGATATTCTACGTGAAAACAGCGTAAACGGCAGGTCAAACAGAGTATCTTTGCAAATATTTTTTCACGTTGGTGTCAAGCGGCTGAGAGGCGGCAAAAAAATCCCCCTGACCACCGGTAACACCGCGCTCTGTTAACATCTGCCATTCGCCTCTGGAGCGCACACCTGTGGCAAATACTTGCGTTCGCGTTCCCTTGCACGCTTCAACCAGACTCTGTACCAGCAGCTGGTTTTCCGTGCGCTTCTCAATATTCCTCACCAACCCCGGATGTAGCTTTAATAACTCCACATCCAGCTCTTTGATCCAGTTAGTACTGACCAGCGTTAACCCGGCATGCGTAACGGCTACACGCGAGCCGAGCGCATTGATCAAACGTACCACCGGGCGCAACCGGCTGATGTGTTGACCTACATCCGCCTCAGCAAGTTCAAAAATAATATGTTTGCGTTGCGATTTTTCGCATTGCATTAATGTATCACGCAGCCAGCGCTGAAAACGTGGGCGTATTAACGACTCTACGGTGACCTGTAACGCCAGGGTTTCTTCAGGCCAGAAGGATAAAAAAGGAATCAAGCGGCTAATTTGCTGCCGGTCATACTCTTCGGATAGCCCAAACTGCAGTACCATCGGCAGATATTCCGCAGAGATGACTTCTTCTGTGCCGTCAAAAATACGGCACATCAATTCACGATGATGAACATGACCGTTTTTCATGACTGCAGGTTTTTGATAAATACGTGGCCCGCCGCGGCTGAGCATTTGCTCGATCAGCGTTCGCCAACGCACATTGCCACGCCCTTTTTCCGGCAGCGAGTCGTCATAAACCGCCCATCCGTTCGCCCCTTGTAACACGGCGTTGCGGGTCGCCGCTTCCGCGTGTTCCATCACTTGTTCTGTTGATTGCCCGCCGCGCCAGGCACAGATCCCCATATGCACCATATCGTCCCTGTCGAGCATTTTGCTCTGCGGCAGCGCATCCACCGCCTTCAGCAGCTGGCTGGCGATGCTTTCCGACTCCTTCAACGTGCGATGCGGCAACAATACGGCAAAATCGCTGCGGTGATATCGGGCCAGCAGTGCCCCCGGGTAACGCATAATAAAGGTGGAGAGCAGGTTGATTAGCGTAAAGAGATTTTCTTCCGCAACCCGCTGTCCCCAGGTGTCGCGCAGGAGATCGAAGTCAGGCAGGCGAACCATCATTACCACCCCGTGCGTCCCCACCTTTTCCGGGTCCTCAAGCAACGTGGCCAGTTGGTTGTCAAAGAACAGGCGGTTGTTAAGGCCGGTTTTATTATCCTGGGCGGCATAAGAGCGGATCAGCGTATCCATACGGCTGCGCTGGTCACTGGCGAACTGGATTTCTGAGAGCAGCGTATCCAGCGCGCTACTGGCGCGTGCAGGCCATTCATGGACTGAACCACGCACCTGCGGGCCGCGTTCACCGTTAAGGATCCGCACGGAGCGCACCTCCAGCAGTTCCTGACCGGAGAGCTGGCGACGCAGCCAGCGGACAGCAAGAAAAATAAGCAGGACGATAAACGCAACAGCAACGGTGAGTGGCGCAGTGGTCATCATGGAGCGGAAATAACTGGCCATCGGATCAAGGTAGACCATGTGCAGGGTCATCCCAGGATTTTTAAGCGAGTGCACAGTCACTTCCCGATACTGGCTCACCACACCTGCCGGCCGATAACTTTCCTGCCGTATATGGCTAAAAACCCGATGCTTTCCCTGCTGAATGTCTATCTGAACAATATCAACAGGTGCCATCAACTCATCCAGTTCACGGGAAAGTGCCGGCAGCGGCGTCGTCAGCAGACGAACATCAATCACCGAAGCAACAGCCTGGACCCGGTTGACCAACTTGTCCTGAATGGCGTTATAAAAGCTCAGAGAGCAGCCAAGCAGTGTGACAAAAATGGTAAGCCCCGTCAGCAAGGTGATAAAAGCTGAGAACTTCGTCGTTAATCGCATCCTTGAGATTACTCCGTAGGTTGATGGGGTAGCGAGTAAGCGCTAACTTGCATTTCAAATGCGGCATACTATCAAATCGGCTGTAACTGGCAATTTATTGCGTTAAATCGACATTGCTTTTCCCTGAGCGAGTATAGTCTTCAGAAATTATTTTCCAATCATCCGAGTCATGAGGACCCCGTATGCAGGCTTTGATCTTAGAACAGCAGGACGGCAAAACGCTTGCCTCAGTGCAACCCGTTGAAAAGAGTCGCTTACCGGAAGGCGAAGTCACCGTCGACATCGACTGGTCCAGTTTAAATTATAAAGATGCACTGGCTATCACCGGCAAAGGGAAAATCATCCGAAATTTCCCTATGGTACCCGGTATTGATTTTGCTGGCCGGGTTCATACCAGCGAAGATCCGCGTTTCCATACCGGCCAGCAGGTATTGCTCACCGGCTGGGGCGTAGGTGAAAACCACTGGGGTGGTCTGGCAACGCAGGCGCGTGTTAAGGGTGACTGGCTGGTCCCCATGCCGAAGGGGATGGATGGCCGCAAAGCAATGATCATTGGTACAGCAGGCTTTACCGCCATGCTGTGCGTGATGGCGCTGGAAGATGCGGGCATCCGCCCGGAATCGGGTGAAATTGTCGTGACCGGCGCCAGCGGTGGCGTGGGTAGCACAGCAGTCACGCTGCTGCACAAACTGGGTTATCAGGTCGCCGCTGTTTCTGGTCGTGAAAGCACCCACGATTACCTGCGCCAGCTCGGCGCTAACCGCATACTTGGCCGCGACGAGTTTGCCGAAACCCGCCCACTGGAAAAACAGGTGTGGGCAGGGGCGGTGGATACCGTCGGTGACAAAGTGTTGGCGAAAGTGCTGGCGCAGATGAATTATGGCGGCTGCGTGGCAGCTTGCGGTCTGGCAGGAGGATTTGCCCTGCCAACGACGGTGATGCCATTCATTTTGCGTAACGTTCGCCTGCAGGGGATCGATTCCGTGATGACGCCAGCGGCCCGTCGTCATGAAGCCTGGGAACGCCTGGTGCGCGATCTGCCTGAATCCTTCTATACCCAGAGCGCAACGGAAATTAGCCTCAGCCAGGCACCGGAATATGCCAGTAAGATCATGGACAACCAGTTCCACGGTCGCGCGCTGGTGAAAATTGCCTAATCTTCAAATTTTCGTGACATATTCGCGCGAATCCTTCTCCTCCGTCATGCTTAGAAAAACGCATGACGGAGGATGCCATGAAAAATAGAAAACTGACGGAAGCCGACGTAACGTCTGAATCTGTCTTTATGTTACAGCGCCGCCAGATCCTGAAAATGCTTGGTATCAGCGCTACCGCACTGACGCTTTCCCCAACGGCACACGCCGACCTGCTCGACTGGTTTAAAGGCAACGACAGGCCGAAAGCCCCTTCCGGCGCACCACTCACCTTTACCAAACCGGCCCAGTGGCAAAACACGTTGACGCTCACACCGGAAGATAAAGTCACCGGCTATAACAACTTCTACGAATTCGGCCTCGACAAGGCCGATCCTGCCGCCAATGCGGGAAGCCTCAAAACCGATCCGTGGACGTTGAAAATTGAAGGTGAAGTGGCAAAACCCCTGACGCTGGACCATCACGAACTCACCACCCGCTTCCCGCTCGAAGAGCGTATCTACCGCATGCGGTGTGTGGAAGCCTGGTCGATGGTGGTGCCGTGGATCGGCTTCCCGCTGCATAAACTGCTGGCAATGGCGGAGCCCACCAGCAACGCAAAATATGTCGCTTTCCAGACGCGTTATGCTCCTGACGAGATGCCTGGGCAGAAAGACCGGTTTATCGGCGGCGGGCTTGATTATCCTTATGTAGAAGGGTTACGCCTCGACGAAGCGATGCATCCGCTTACCCTGCTGACCGTTGGCGTTTACGGCAAAGCGCTTCCACCGCAAAACGGTGCCCCCATTCGTTTAACCGTACCGTGGAAATATGGTTTCAAAGGGATTAAATCTATTGTCAGCATTAAGCTCACCCGCGAACGTCCGCCAACCACCTGGAATCTGGCCGCACCGGGCGAATACGGTTTCTTCGCCAATGTGAACCCGCATGTGGATCATCCACGCTGGTCGCAGGCAACCGAGCGTTTTATCGGTTCCGGCGGTGCGCTGGACGTGAAGCGCCAACCGACGCTGCTGTTTAACGGTTATGCGGATGAAGTGGCTTCACTTTACCGTGGTCTCAATTTACGGGAGAACTTCTGAGTGCGTTTAACGGCAAAGCAGATAACCTGGCTGAAAGTGCTGCTCCACTTAGCCGGGTTGCTTCCTTTCATCTGGCTGTTCTGGGCCGTCAGCCAGGGACTCTTTAGTGCCGACCCGGCAAAGGATATCCAGCACTTTACGGGTAGGATGGCTCTGAAATTCTTGCTGGCAACCTTGCTCGTCTCGCCGCTGGCGCGCTACGCTAAACAACCATTATTGATACGAACTCGTCGGCTTTTGGGGCTATGGTGTTTTGCCTGGGCGACGCTGCATCTCACCAGCTACGCCCTACTGGAACTGGGAATTAACAATCTGACACTGCTTGGCCGTGAACTGGTGACGCGTCCTTATCTGACGCTGGGTATCGTGAGCTGGCTGGTTTTACTGGCGCTAGCACTGACATCCACGCAGTATGCGCAGCGAAAACTGGGCAGGCGCTGGCAACTTCTGCACAACTTCGTCTATCTTGTCGCGATCCTCGCACCCATTCATTATCTATGGTCGGTGAAGATCCTCTCGCCCCAGCCAATCCTGTATGCGCTGGCGGCCGTGGCGCTTTTAGCATGGCGTTACAAAAAGTTCCGCCAGTGGTTGCGATAGTTCGCGAAACTGTGCGTTTTCCCGCAGATTACCCGTCAACCGCAAATCTTTTTCGGATAGCGGTTGATAATCTTCCCTGATAAGACCAGTATTTAGCTGCCAAATGCTACGAAATCGTTATAATGTGCGACTTTGGTTCCCCCGACAGCAGGTTTAGGCCTCTGAAAAGGTGACAATTGCGTTTCGAAGGTATATTTTGTTTTTTACCGGAAAATCGCAGGAGATAGCAGCACAATGGCTGATAAATTCCATATCTTAGTTTTAAACGGACCGAACCTGAACATGCTCGGTACCCGCGAGCCTGAGAAGTACGGCACGCTGACATTGGGTGAAATTGTTAACCGTCTGGGAACGGAAGCCGCGTCGCTCAATGTGGATTTGGATCATTTTCAGTCAAACGCGGAGTACGCACTCATCGACCGTATTCATCAGGCTAAAGACAATGTGGACTATATCCTGATCAATCCGGCCGCGTTTACGCACACCAGTGTTGCTATCCGCGACGCACTGCTCGCTGTGAGTATCCCGTTTATCGAGATCCACCTGAGTAACGTGCACGCCCGAGAGCCGTTCCGCCACCATTCGTATCTGTCGGATATCGCTGCCGGCGTTATCTGCGGACTGGGTGCTGACGGCTATTCATACGCTTTACAGACAGCGGTAAAACGCTTGTCACAATCAAACTAAACAAGAGTACGGAACCCACTCATGGATATTCGTAAGATTAAAAAACTGATCGAGCTGGTTGAAGAATCAGGCATCTCCGAACTGGAAATTTCTGAAGGCGAAGAGTCTGTACGCATCAGCCGTGCAGCACCAGCCGCTAGCTTCCCGGTAATGCAGCAAGCTTATGCTGCGCCAGTGCAGCAGCCTGCGCTTTCCGCAGCCGTTGCGCCAGCAGCTGAAGCCGCACCTGCAGCTGCAGCAGAAATCAGTGGTCACATCGTACGTTCCCCAATGGTTGGTACTTTCTACCGCACCCCGAGCCCGGACGCGAAGGCGTTCATCGAAGTGGGTCAGAAAGTCAACGTAGGCGATACCCTGTGCATCGTTGAAGCGATGAAAATGATGAACCAGATCGAAGCAGACAAATCAGGTACTGTGAAAGCGATTCTGGTCGAAAGTGGTCAGCCGGTTGAATTTGACGAGCCGCTGGTCGTCATCGAGTAACGAGGCGAACATGCTGGATAAAATTGTTATCGCCAACCGCGGCGAGATCGCACTGCGTATTCTTCGTGCCTGTAAAGAACTGGGCATCAAGACTGTCGCTGTGCACTCAAGCGCGGATCGCGATTTAAAACACGTATTGCTGGCGGATGAGACGGTCTGTATTGGCCCGGCTCCGTCCGTAAAAAGCTATCTGAACATCCCGGCTATCATCAGCGCCGCTGAAATCACCGGCGCGGTGGCAATTCATCCGGGTTACGGCTTCCTCTCTGAGAATGCCAACTTTGCTGAGCAGGTTGAACGCTCTGGCTTTATCTTCATCGGCCCGAAAGCTGACACCATTCGCCTGATGGGCGACAAAGTGTCTGCCATCACCGCAATGAAAAAAGCCGGTGTTCCAACCGTACCAGGTTCTGACGGCCCTCTGACCGACGATATGGATGCTAACCGTGCTCATGCTAAACGCATTGGCTACCCGGTGATCATCAAGGCGTCCGGCGGCGGCGGCGGTCGCGGTATGCGCGTTGTGCGCAGCGACGCTGAACTGGCTCAGTCCATCTCCATGACCAAAGCTGAAGCGAAAGCCGCTTTCAGCAACGACATGGTGTACATGGAAAAATACCTGGAAAACCCACGCCACATCGAAATTCAGGTGCTGGCTGACGGTCAGGGTAACGCAATCTATCTGGCAGAACGTGACTGTTCCATGCAGCGTCGTCACCAGAAAGTGGTCGAAGAAGCACCCGCACCGGGTATTACCCCGGAACTGCGTCGCTACATCGGCGAGCGTTGCTCCAAGGCGTGTGTCGATATCGGCTATCGCGGTGCAGGTACCTTCGAGTTCCTGTTCGAAAACGGCGAGTTCTACTTCATTGAGATGAACACCCGTATTCAGGTTGAACACCCGGTTACCGAAATGATCACCGGCGTTGACCTGATCAAAGAACAGCTGCGTATCGCTGCAGGCCAGCCGCTGTCCATCAAGCAGGAAGAAGTTGTGGTGAAAGGCCATGCGGTAGAATGCCGTATCAACGCCGAAGACCCGAACACCTTCCTGCCAAGCCCGGGTAAAATCACGCGTTTCCACGCGCCGGGTGGCTTTGGTGTCCGCTGGGAGTCGCATATCTACGCTGGTTACACCGTACCGCCGTACTATGACTCAATGATCGGCAAGCTTATCTGCTACGGCGAAAACCGTGACGTGGCGATTGCCCGCATGAAAAATGCCCTGCAGGAGCTGATCATCGACGGTATCAAAACCAACGTTGATCTGCAGATGCGTATCATGAGCGACGAGCACTTCCAGAATGGTGGAACCAACATCCACTATCTGGAGAAGAAACTCGGTCTGAACGAGAAGTAATACAGCATCTTTGCGAAAAGGCCGGATTATCCGGCCTTTTTTATTTCTGGGGCCTGGAAAGCCTCATCATGTACAATCCCCGCTTTCTTCATCCACAAGGGACAAAAAATGGACAAACGTTTTGTTCAGGCCCATAAAGAAGCGCGCTGGGCGCTGTGGCTGACCCTTCTTTATCTCGCAGCATGGTTAGTAACCGCTTACTTACCAGATTCAACAGCAGGTATTACCGGCCTGCCGCACTGGTTTGAAATGGCGTGCCTGCTGGTACCACTGATTTTCATTCTCCTCAGTTGGTTTATGGTGCGCTTTATCTTCCGCGATTTCCCGCTGGAGGATAGTGATGCAAACTGAAATCATCACCGTGCTGGTTGTCTATTTGATCGTCGTGTTTGGCCTCTCTTTCTATGCCATGCGCAAACGCAGTACCGGATCGTTTCTGAGCGAATATTTCCTCGGCAGCCGTTCGATGGGCGGGTTTGTGCTGGCGATGACGCTGACCGCGACTTACGTGAGCGCCAGTTCGTTTATCGGCGGGCCAGGAGCCGCATACAAATATGGCCTGGGCTGGGTATTACTGGCCATGATTCAGGTGCCCACCATCTGGTTGTCGCTGGGCGTTCTGGGCAAAAAATTTGCCATCCTTGCCCGTCGCTATAACGCCATAACGCTGAACGACATGCTGCAGGCACGTTATCAAAGCCGCGCGGTGGTCTGGATTGCCAGTATCAGCCTGATTGTCGCCTTCGTTGGCGCCATTGCCGTTCAGTTTATTGGCGGCGCGCGCCTGCTGGAAACGGCAGCGGGTATCAAGTACGAGACTGGCTTGCTCATCTTCGGGATCACGATTGCGCTGTACACCGCGTTTGGCGGTTTCCGCGCCAGCGTGCTGAACGACACGATGCAGGGCATGGTGATGTTGATAGGCACTCTGGTGCTGCTGGTTGGCGTCATCTACGCGGCAGGCGGTTTACACAATGCGGTAGAAACGCTTGAGCAGATTGACCCGAAACTGGTCAGCCCCCACGGTGCTGATGATATTCTGACGCCCGCGTTTATGACCTCCTTCTGGGTGCTGGTCTGCTTTGGCGTGATCGGTTTGCCGCACACCGCCGTGCGCTGTATCTCCTATAAAGACAGCAAAGCCGTTCATCGGGGGATTGTGATTGGTACCGTCGTTGTCGCCCTTCTGATGCTGGGTATGCATCTGGCGGGCGCGCTCGGACGGGCCGTATTACCTCACCTGACCGTGCCGGATCAGGTGATCCCAACGCTGATGGTACAGGTTCTGCCGCCGTGGGCCGCCGGGCTGTTCCTTGCGGCACCGATGGCAGCGATCATGTCCAACGTTAACGCGCACCTGCTTCAGGCTTCCGCCACCATCATCAAAGATCTGTGGCTTAGCGCGCGTCCGGCTAAAATGCATAATGAGCAGAAGCTGAAACGAATCTCAACCTGGACCACGCTGGTGCTCGGCATTCTGATGATGCTCGCCGCATGGCGTCCGCCTGAGATGATCATCTGGCTGAACCTGCTGGCATTTGGTGGGCTTGAAGCTGTATTCCTGTGGCCGCTGGTGTTAGGGCTCTACTGGGAACGTGCAAACGCGGCGGGCGCGCTGAGCGGCATGATTGTCGGCGGTGTGCTGTATGCCGTCCTCGCAACGTTTAAGATTCAGTACCTGGGCTTCCATCCGATTGTGCCTTCGTTACTGCTAAGTTTACTGGCGTTTGTGGTGGGAAACCGTTTTGGTCAGCCCGTCCCACAACCCGCTATGATTTCTACTGATAAATAAAGAGTTTTGCCATGCCGTGGATCCAACTAAAACTGAATACAACTGGCGCAAACGCCGAAGAGCTGAGCGATGCGTTGATGGAGGCCGGCTCGGTTTCCATCACCTTCCAGGACACGCATGACACGCCTGTCTTCGAGCCACTGCCGGGCGAAACCCGCCTGTGGGGTGATACCGACGTTATTGGCCTGTTTGATGCCGAAACCGACATGAAAGAAGTCGTCGCAATTCTGGAAAACCATCCTCTGCTCGGCGTGGGTTTTGTGCACAAAATCGAACAGCTGGAAGACAAAGACTGGGAACGCGAGTGGATGGATAACTTCCACCCTATGCAGTTCGGCAAACGTCTGTGGATCTGCCCAAGCTGGCGCGACGTTCCGGATGAGAACGCGGTTAACGTGATGCTTGATCCGGGCCTGGCATTTGGTACCGGCACTCACCCAACCACCTCCCTGTGCCTGCAGTGGCTGGATGGTCTGGATCTGGACGGCAAGACGGTGATCGACTTCGGTTGCGGATCCGGGATCCTGGCCATTGCGGCACTGAAACTGGGTGCAGCAAAAGCCATCGGGATCGATATCGATCCGCAGGCCATTCAGGCCAGCCGTGATAACGCCGAGCGTAACGGTGTCTCCGATCGTCTGGAACTGTATCTGCCGGATGCGCAGCCAGAAGCCATGAAAGCCGATGTGGTGGTCGCAAACATTCTGGCAGGCCCATTACGCGAACTGGCTCCGTTAATCAGCGTGCTGCCCGTTGAGGGCGGTCTGCTTGGACTTTCGGGTATCCTGGCAAGCCAGGCGGACAGCGTTTGCGAAGCCTATGCCGATCTCTTTGCGCTCGACCCGGTGGTGGAGAAAGAAGAGTGGTGTCGTATTACCGGCCGTAAAAAATAAGCCCCGGGCGTGGTCATCAGGCCACGCCTTATCTCGTTTTGCTGCATAAAACCGCCTCCCTCGTCTCTGAATATCTTGTTCTAAAATGAGAGCCAGATCTCAAAGATGGCGGTAAAACTGTTGCTAAAAACAGCAGATTATCCCGCTTCAGCGAGACATTTATTCAGAAATGATGAGAAGTTACGGGAAATTGTAAGCGTACATAAAACAAGCATTATCGCATAACACAATGATTTACATGGTGAATAATTTTTAACAGAGCGATTGAGCGGCGATTCCTTGATCTACAACAGAGGATTGTTCAAAGTTTGGCCTTTCATCTCGTGCGAAAAATGCGTAATATACGCCGCCTTGCAGTCACAGTATGGTCATTTCTTAACTCATGCGCATCGGACACCACCAGCTTAGAAATCGCCTGATCGCAGCCCCTATGGCAGGTATTACAGACCGGCCGTTCAGGACGCTGTGCTATGAGATGGGAGCCGGTTTAACCGTATCCGAGATGATGTCGTCTAACCCGCAGGTATGGGAAAGCGATAAATCCCGCCTTCGGATGGTGCACATTGATGAACCAGGTATCCGCACCGTGCAAATTGCCGGAAGCGTGCCTGAAGAGATGGCAGATGCCGCGCGTATTAACGTGGAAAGTGGTGCCCAGATTATTGATATCAATATGGGTTGCCCGGCCAAAAAAGTGAATCGCAAGCTTGCAGGTTCAGCCCTTCTGCAATACCCCGACCAGGTGAAATCTATCCTGACGGCGGTTGTCAGCGCAGTGGACGTTCCTGTTACGTTGAAGATTCGCACGGGTTGGTCGCCGGAACACCGTAACTGTGTAGAGATTGCCCAACTGGCCGAAGACTGTGGCATTCAGGCCCTGACCATTCATGGACGCACTCGCGCCTGTTTGTTCAATGGTGAAGCTGAATACGACAGCATTCGGGCAGTTAAGCAGAAAGTTTCCATTCCGATTATCGCGAATGGCGACATAACTGACCCGCTTAAAGCCAGGGCTGTACTCGACTATACGGGAGCTGATGCTCTGATGATAGGACGTGCAGCTCAGGGAAGACCCTGGATCTTCCGGGAAATCCAGCATTATCTGGACACTGGGGAGCTGCTTGCCCCGCTGCCTCTGGCAGAGGTTAAGCGCTTGCTTTGTTCGCATGTTCGGGAACTGCATGACCACTACGGTCAGGCAAAAGGGTACCGAATTGCGCGTAAACACGTCTCCTGGTATCTCCAGGAGCACGCTCCAGATGACCAGTTTCGGCGCACATTCAACGCCATAGAGGATGCCAGCGAACAGCTGGAGGCGTTGGAGGCATACTTCGAAAATCTTGCGTAATGAAATAAAGAGCTGACAGAACTATGTTCGAACAACGCGTAAATTCTGACGTACTGACCGTTTCTACCGTTAACTCTCAGGACCAGGTAACTCAAAAGCCCCTGCGTGACTCGGTTAAACAGGCACTGAAGAACTATTTTGCTCAACTGAACGGTCAGGATGTTAATGACCTGTATGAGCTGGTACTGGCTGAAGTTGAACAGCCACTGTTGGACATGGTGATGCAATACACCCGCGGTAACCAAACCCGCGCTGCGCTGATGATGGGTATCAACCGTGGTACTCTGCGTAAGAAACTGAAAAAATACGGCATGAACTGATACTAATCAGTTAAATGCTTGTTTAAAAAGGCGCTCTTCGGCATGGGGAAGCGCCTTTTTTATTTGTGTTTATACATATGTTTATACACGTTGGCTCGCACAAATAAAAAAGCACCAGAACATAGTCCAGTGCTTTGATTGGTTGGGTTCATCACCTTGGCCTTTCCGGCTTTCTCCATTGATACGGTTCGGCATCCATCCTTTGCCGGAGGCGTTCTTTCGCAGCCAAGCAAGTGGCAACGCGATTACGCACCATAAGACGATCTCGCCCGTTGAGTTCATGACCCTGCAACTCAGCCGCTACCATTATTGCTTTCTCTAATACTGTCCGATCCAGCATACAAACCCTCAGTTAATTGACTGGCTGTAACCTGCGAAGAGCTGCGCATTTACCGTCAGCACTTCTTTCATATGCTCATACCATCCGGCAAAAATAGCCTCATCGGTTCCCGGGTAGCCTGCCAGAAAGCACATCAGAATATCGTCGGTGAGTTTGTCCTGCTGATCCCAGTCAACAATGAACTGTCTAAACAGAGCGTAAGCCTTAGCTGGGTCTCTGTTCTGCCACGTTTCCACAACGATCTCGAAAGGAGGAACGGTGTAAGTTACCTCCACTGGTAATGGCTCGTATTTCGTCGGTATCAATACCTCTCGGGTAAATACCTCACCTTCCGGCCAGAGTTGCACCTGATTTGTCAAAGCTGATCCTCCACATAGATACCCGCCGATATGATTGCACCGCCGATACGGCGCTTACCGTAAAGCAATGGTACCGGATAGCCCTGCGCGGCAGTATTAGTAACGCCACCAAACGCATACGAGGCTTTATTATCGGCACTTTGTTTGCTGGCTAAACCCGTAGGTTGAGGTGATAGCATCTGAACAACACCGCCCAAGGCCATCGCTGCGCCAAATTTATAGAAAAATGGTGAAGCTGCTGCCCAGGGTGTAAAACTCAGCACAGCCCCCACTGCAATTAGCGCAGCGCCGAGAATTGTTTGCAGTACGCCAGCTTTTTTGCTCCCGATTATGACGGGAACAATTCGAATAGTCCTGTTGCCGTTCGGAAAATCGAGATCATCCTGAGTAACGTTCTTTTTGTCCACGAATACAGCGAACGTTAGCCCTCGGGCTTTGCTGGTATTCATGAATTTCTGAAAGCCGGGAATGGTGGCGGATAACGCAGTAAACGCCTCACGTGTCGGGCCAATAAGCCGCTGGTGAGTACGGCCAAAAAGTTTAGCCAGCGAGCCGCTCAGAAGGATCGTGCTCATGGTTTCATGGTTTGCTGTATTCATAGTTTTACTCCAGTCAGATACCGTTAAATGTCGCCAGCCGTTGTTTGTGGCTGTCGCTCATATCGAAAGCAAAATCCTCATGCTCAGCCTGGAAGGTGCCGAACGCCATCAGCGCAGATACCGCAGGGTCTATCTTGTTAGAGGATTTCTTTTTGTTGGGCTTAATGTTGGCGTTAGCGTCGGACTCCATCACCACGTTTCCAATTGCCCAGGCCAGAACCGGATCGCCACGATGACGCACCACCTTACGGTTAACGAATACCTCAAATGATTTCGCCACCGGACTGAATTTGAGATAGGTTTGCGGGAACGGCTCCACATCAAGCCCCGCCCCCTGTAGCTGGGTGCGCAGGTGCGTGGCGTTCCACGTATCGAAACCCACCAGCCTGATATTGAAGATTTCAGCGTCGCGCAGAATATCGTCACGGATGCGGTCATAGTCGATGCAGTCGCCGGGCGTGGTGCGTATCCATCCCGCTTTTACCCACTGGCGGTAGATGGCGCGGTTTTTGTTGGCGACGTTAAGTAGCTGGGCTTCCGGCAGATAATGACGGGTCAGCAGGCGGATCTCCCTGTCGAACGGGAAAGCGTAACTCACGCTGGTGATGTCGCTGGTAGAGGACAGGTCAAACCCGGCGTAGCACTCCATTCCGGCCAGATCGTCTTCGTTATAGTCGAGCGCACAGGCATCCCATGCACCGGCGCCCATCCACGGCGTGGAGCCCTGACACCAGATATTGAAACGTTTGGTCAGCATTTCCACCCATTGCGACGGTATGCCCCGCGCTTTCTGGATTGTGGATTCCAGTTTCGCCGCGTCAACGGACACATGCAGGTTAGGGTTGGCCTTGATCCACATCTCAGGCTGCTCAACCTCGCTTTCGTCGTCCAGCTCGTAGATCAGGACAAACAGCGAATCGTTGCTCTCTTCCCCGGCAAGAATCTGGCAGCAGTAGTCGTAATGCTGTTTACAGGCGGAGACAACGTTACTCCCGGCGGTCGTGATGGCGAACAAAATCGCCTCAGGACGTGCGCCCATACCCAGCTCAAGCGCGGAATAAACGCCGTTATCCGGGTGAAGGTGGTATTCATCGACAATTGCCAGGCTGGGGTTAGTCCCCTCAATGGTGGCCGCTTTCGCCGCCAGCGGCTTTAACAGGCTGTTGCTCTTCGGGAAAATGACCTTATGCGCCTGGATATTGACGCGCTTTTTCAGCGGTTTTGACAGCAGGCACATCTGGCGGGCATCGTCGAACACGATTCGGGCCTGATCCCGGCTTACCGCCGCCGTGTAGATATCCTGCTGGCCCTTCTCCATTACCAGAAACCAGTTAGCCAGCATGGCGGCCACGGTGGATTTTGCATTCTTGCGTGGCACTTCAATAAAGGCACTGCTGTACTTCCGGCGGCCTGACTCCCTGACCTTAAAGCCCAGCAGGTTAGCAAAGGCGAACTGCTGCCAGGGCTCAAGCTCGATAGGCTGGCCCCGCAGCGGGCCTTTGACGTGTGGACAGAGCCGGGAGAAGGCAATAAACCGCTCCACGGTCGCCGTATCGAACTCATAACGGGGGTCATTCAGGTCTGAAAAGTACCTCTCGACGGCCTGTTTTACGCGCTTACATGCCGGAATTTCACCCGATTTAATGGCGTTTGCGTAATCATTCCAGACGGTCAAGCTCGTCCTCCTCTTCCGTTTCTACCGGATTGCGGCGGCGGCTTACCGGATCAAAGCCCAGCAGCGACGACATTTTTATAAGAATTTTTTCGGCATCCGCTTTTGCGCTCAGTGCCGGATTCCGGCTCTCACCGCCCTGGCTGTTCACTATGCTGAATCCCCGCGTGGCAAGGTCTTCCACGGCTTTGCGGTACATCGAGTAATTGACGCAGTACAGCTCAAGGTTGTTCCAGTCGGCAGGCGTCAGATCACCACGCTCCGCCAGCTGCTTCGCCTTCGCTTTCCACTGCTGCGCCGCGATTTCATCAAGATAGGCGGGCGGTTTGGGTGGTCTTGCCATAACTTACTGTTTTCCTGTCTGTTTTATTTTCAAAAAAATCACCGTGCGTAAAAATTTGAGGGGGCGGGTGGTGCCTTGCGGCTGGGGTTTTGTCCTGAAAACCTCCCCCACCCCATCCATGCGGCCTGTCAGCGGTTGCGGAAGCATTGCATCACCTCCCGCTCACGTTCGCTCATGCGCTTCACTGGCTGGCGCTCATTGCGTCTGGTGCGGGTCTGCATAAAGCCATCACGGCATCGGGCCAGCGACTGATACAGATTCACCACGTCTTTCTCATTCATCGCTTGCCTCATACATCCAGTTATTGCGCTGTGCTGCCCGCTCTTCCTGCTCGATGTAGAGCCCTGCTTTGCGGTTGGCTTTGGTAATGGGGTCTTGCTGCGTGGTCTTCTGGTTATGATGCATTTGGCATAACGGCTGGTGATTCCACTCAGGCCAGAACAGAACATCACCACCACCATTGATAGGGATGATGTGATCGACAATCTTTGCAGGAACGTAGAGGCCCAGCTTCTGGCACTCAACACAAAGGGGGTGACGTTTCAGATACTGAGCGCGGTACTTCTCCCATGAGGCTGAGTAGCCACGGGCGCGACGGTGGCCGCGTCTGGCATCCTGTTCCCGCCACGCTTCCCGCTTATGCTCGTCGCACTTACCGGACTTCACCCGCTTATTGCATCCCGGCTCTGTGCACCGGCGCATTGGCTGCCATGGCATCAGTACACCCCCACATCACGATAGACAGACCACAGCGCAGAGATAGCCAGCGGAACCTCTTTCGACTCAGCATCGGCAATCATCGTGCGGTACTCGTACAGCTGAGAGACGTACATCAGGCAACCAATCTTGATAGCCGGGGTAAACTCCAGCCCGTTATCAAACCGCTTGCCGATATGCTTCTGGCAGACCTCCAGCGCCGCATCGATGTACGCCTGAATCAGCGCATCCTCCTCTGAGCCATCAACACGACAATGCAGCTTTGCTTCAGCCAGGGTGATTTCAGTAGTCATTTCTCGGTCCCCTGTTTGCATAGAATCTCAAGGCGCGTCATACCTGAGTCCGGTATGGGCGGCCCGATAATGTTGAGCGTCGCCCCGGCAAACGGGCCAGTCAGCACCTTAAGGCGGTTGGCGGCGGTAATATCGCGGCGGAATCGCACCCAGACGCGGATCGTTGCTTCGGCAACCTCAGCACCAGCCGCTACCAGTTCACGACCGCTGATCCCCTTAACCTCAGCCCAGATAGTTTCCCCGTCTTCCCAGGTCTGAATAACCTGACCAGATGGATCTCTGTGAGTAGTGAATACCCGGATTGTTAGCCGGTTTCTCAGTCCCCCGGCTCTCATGCGTCACCTTCCTTGCCGTCCTTACTGATCTTCACTTCCTGCTTCCATGCCTGGCTGAACTCGTCACCACCTTCACGCGGCGGCATCCCCTCACGCTCACGGGCTTCGTTCGGGTTCATGATCCCGTTCTTGATGCCGCGCTCATAAGTGGCGTAGCGTTCGGTTGGCGTGGCACGGAGAAGGTCAGCGGAGTCAAACTCCACCTGATAACGGGTTCCCGGAACAGGAGAGGCCACCAGCAGCGCAGATTTGATTTGTTGTTCGAAATTCGCCAGCCACGGGCGCATCGTCATGGTGAGAAAGGCGCGGCTCGCTTCGCTGAAGTTGCTGTAGGTGCTGTTGCTGTATTCCTGCAGGAAGATAGGCGACACGTTGAACATGCGGGCAATGTCTTCAATGGTGAAGCGACGGGAGGCCAGCCACTCGGCATCCTGATTACTCATGCCAAGCTGCTTGTAGTCCATCCCACCTTCAAGGATCGGCACTTTCCCTGCATTTTTAGCGCCTTTGTAGCGATCCAGCGCATCCATAGCCTGCTTGCCCTTCACGCTGTCGAGATACTCAGCTGTGGTTATGACTCCCGCCGCCATCATGCCATCTTTCATAATGCTGGCACCGTGGCGCTGTTGGGCCAGACCTAACCCCAGCGCCTCACGGCAGATGGAGATCGGGGAGCGCCCCAGAAAGCCATCATCGGTGGAGTAACGCAGGTGCAGAATCTCTTCCTGCAGGTAGGTGCGCACAGCCCCGGTAAACGGCTCGGTAACGGTATATTTGTACTTATGCTGGCCGATACGCTCAGGAACAACCGCCCCCGGCGCATACGGATGCAGGGATTGCGGCTGACCGTCGCGCCCCCACTGGATCACCGCATAGGCGTTACCGTTCAGCAGACAATGGCGCATCATCGTGCGTTTAAACTGATAAGGCGTCTGGCAGTCGTTCGGCTGCTCGTTCAGGAGAAAATCCACCGGGTGATTACTCAGCCACTCCCGCGCCTCGCGACCATTATCATTACGGACGCGATAGAGGTAGCAGGGCATTGTCGCCACAGCCTCACTAATAACTGACACGGCGTTCATCACCGCAGGCAGAGATTCCGCAGTACCAGCAGACACATACTCGCCTGATCCGGTATTTGGAATCCCTGCCATCGCCAGCCACTCATCAATGGTCATACTGCGCTGTTCGGAGGGTTCAGACTTACGGCCAAACGGCCAGATATTCCACATATCAGAGCCCCGCTAATTCAGCCCAGCGGCGACGGTTATCGCCAGCGCGGCGCAGTTCAGGATGTTGGGAGAAAAGCGAACGGTGCGCGATTTCCACGCCAGACTCAGGATAGGCAGGCATAGAGGTAACGGTAATCTCCCGCAGTTCGGCGGCTGTGACTGTGCGCAGATATGGAGACTGAGCAATATCCCACGCCTCTTTCAGCGCACGGAAACCGAAGCTCATGCCGGAGATATCCCCGCGCTCCACCAGCTCCAGCACATCGTTGCCAAGCTGGGTATTCGGCGGGGTCAGTTCGAAACGAAGCCCGGTATCATCTTCGGACAGTACCAGCGTGCCGGACTTGGTACGCCCCAGCAGTTGGGTATAGTTATGCTCATACAGCGCACGCACATCACTACCGGATGCCAGGCTGTCTTTAAATGCTCCCGGCGCAAACTGCTCGCGGAACTCATCCCAGATAACTTCTGACAGACTGTTCCAGCGCACGGCATAGCCCACCAGCTTTTTGTTGCTGGCACTCACTTCGGAAGTACGGATTTCAAAATCGGTTGTTTTCATTACTGGACTCCACAGAGGGCAAAAAGGGGCCGAAGCCCCTTAAACGTCAAATCAGGAACCGGAGCCGGAAAGCTCAAGCACCTTGATGGCGTTGGAGTCCACCACGCCGCCGCCCAGGTATTTATCGGTATGCACCTTGTAGAAACCCGGTTCAGTGATGTTGTCGGGGCGGGTACGTACGCCAGTGGTGTGATCCACGATGAAATAGCCGCGCTTGAAGTCGCCAACCGCGAGGAACGCTTTACCTGCCTCCGCATCCGGCATGGTTTCCAGATACTGAACAGGACGGCCCAGCAGAGTATCGGGGGAACCGGCAACCAGACGATCGCGCCAGATGTAATCCCCGTTGCCGTTTTTCAGCTTTTGCAGTTTGGCGGCGGTGTTGGAATTCATCACCCATACGGCGTTCTTGCGGTATTTGGCTTTCAGCTTATACAGCAGGTCGATCAGGCCATCAGAGGAAACGTCAGCCGCTTCCATCTTCTCCAGCGTACCGAACGGACGGGTTTTGTCGGCAGTGGCCGCGCGAGGGTAAGACAGGAAGCCTTTGGATTTTTTATCACCGTCGCCGTTCACAAAGTCGCTTTCTTCGGTCGCGGTGAAGGTGTCGGCAATTTCAGAAGACAGCCAGCCCAAAATATCCACCTCGGAGAAGTCGAGAATCTCCTGAGTGGTTTTCGGGTAGGCGTAGATCGGGTTGAGTTTGATATCAACGCGCTCCATCTTCGGCGTACTGGTTTCGGTACGTGCCTCACCTTCGGTACCACGATTAACGGTAGTGCCGCCCACAGATACCAGCTTCTGGTATTCGTTGGTTTTGGTCGTCTTCACCGTTGCGATGGAGCGCATCACGCTATCATCCTGCAACTGGCGCATAATCTCTTTGTCCAGCTCAGGGATAACGGTATAGCCGCCGTCAGCCTGCACCAGCGTGGAGAGAGAGCGGGTATCACCTGTCATGATATAGTGGCGCAGCTCGTTGTTGCTTACTGGCTCACCTTCGACGGAAGTACCAGGCAGATTGCGCTGATCGTCGGCGACGGCTTCAAGGCGGGTGATTTCAACTTCAAGCGCATCAGCCTGTGCGCGGAGTTCGTCGAACTTTTTGCCCTCTTCTTCGTTCAGGCTGCGCTTTTCGGTGTCGGCTTTGTCCAGCATGGAACGCATCTGTGTTTTGAGTGCGGCTTTCTGCTGGCGTAATTCGAGTAGTTTCTTCATGGAGTGGTTTCCGTAACAATTAACGTTGAGACGTGAAACCAGCGCTTGGAGGGGAGGCCGTTAAATCTTTTTCTGCCTCTCGCAGGCTGTACTCGCTACAGCTTGACTTAACGGCCAGTGGCGGCTCACGTCTGAGTGCCACTCTTCAAGATATACATGAAAAATATAAAGAAAACCCCCATCAGAGACAGGGGTAATCACGGGTAAACATGAGTACAAATAATTTACAAATCTTTTGTAAGTTACATTTTGCGGTGTTTCTCATCCTGTTCACGACGAACCAATTTAGCTTTGAAATTTGTAACTTCGTTCATCAATGAATAAATGATAAAGATTGTAAAAACTGTAACCCCAAGCAGCCCACCTGATATTATTAGAGTTATTTTTTTAAATAATTGCCCACCGTCGCCAATCATCATAGATATGCCAACAAAGATAGCCGAAAGAAAATAAAAGACTATACAAGTAAATAACCTACCACGTTTCAAATCAACTATATAAAAAAGCCGCCTAGCTTCATCGCCATTTAATTGCTGGCTTTCTTTCAAATCGCTTAATTTATAAATCGCTTGCAAGCAGTAAGCTAAAGGAAGGACTAAAACCGCAATGATTGGGGAAGGCGCAGTCAACTTATCCACACCGAAATGATGGATAAGGCCGAATAGACACAATGCTCCTATCAAAAAAGACAGGATAGTGAATATAAATGTACTTAACACCTTCATATTACCCCCTATTGTCTATTTCTCCATTAAGTATGTTTGCAGACAACCATTTAAACATTTTAAGATATAAGTCATCTTCTGACAACAAACCTTCATGAACTTGGACATTTAGAGAATCAGAAAGTTTCAGTTCTTTACCCGTTATAATTCCACCATTTTTGAGCTCTACCCTAACGCTATCATTATCAAGATCTCGCAAGGAGCTGGCGATAGTATCCAGTACGAACTGACCGCTGCCTGTGGTAGTTCGATTATAGCTTATCTCAAGTTTAACATTAAGATTCGCTTCATCCAGTGAATCGTCGAGATCTAATTTACTAGCCCAACCATCGCCCAGAACTGTATCAAGAATTTTAGTTCCTATTCCAGCAGGCTTAAATTGTACTGTTTTAGATTCGAGACGCTGAATTTCTCTTTTTGCCGCTTCTTTATCTCTTTTGGGATTGAGTTGTAATTGTTCACTTTCTATAGGAGAACGCCCTAACACCACACTCTTAACCGGGGATTCCTCTAATTTTTTCACTATAGAGTTTGCAGGCTTGTCCTTAAAAATTATGGAAGTAACGCCTGTTGTAGATAATGTATTATTGGCAAACAGGTTATTTACATGCTGCTCAAACTCTTTTGTTCTCAATGCGGCAGACTGGACAATTAAGACATGATTCTTATAAACCCCAAAATAAAGAATAGATTCTACAAACTCTTTTTCCGTCCCTTTATCGCCTTTACGCTTCTTAAGCGATGCGGTTGTTATAGGATCTATTTTATAAGCTTGGGCATTATCTTCCATCGTTATAGTTGCTTGGGTTTTACCAGGTTCGAAGAGTAAAAACTGCCCGAAGAAAATACTTTCGTAATGCTGGCTTTTATTAATGAGGTGAAATCCAGCAGACGGATCATTAG
Organism: Enterobacter ludwigii; assembly: GCA_023023105.1. NCBI lineage: Bacteria > Pseudomonadati > Pseudomonadota > Gammaproteobacteria > Enterobacterales > Enterobacteriaceae > Enterobacter > Enterobacter ludwigii. Next base: position 4,246,873 of record CP083824.1, read on the forward strand.
GGTCTATTTGCTCTTTTCTGCTAGATGCTAATTCATAAGCACCGCCTTCACCCAAGGCTTCCTCTAAAATAGATTGCAGATATTGCTTTGAACCACCAATCACCGCCCTTTTATAATGAACAGTTCTTCTTTTGTATGTTGTAGGTTCTTGTGTAGTCATCTAAGATCCTTAATTTCTTTCAATAGAATGCTAATAATTCAACATGAATTTAAATTGTAAATCCCAGCCCTTAAGATAACTCAAGAACAACATAAATCAATCATCAAAGCACAGAACAACACTGCATATGCTTAAGGCTGCTATTTCCCACTCATCCATTCTGGAGGGGCAGGCAATAGAGCCCGGTATCCTTCTAGATGCTCCAGCAAGGCATCCAGCTGTTCTGTATTCGTAACGAGTCGTTCTCCGGAAAGCGTGTGCATCACAAAACCGTGTGGGTCATCCCAAAAGAACGCTTCCTCTTCAAGGGCTTTACGGTAATCGGCAGTGTGCATTGTATCAAGACTGGTTAAACCAAACTTTTCCAGGTGTTCCCTGCGTTCCTCATTAGTGATTGGCATGTAGCCCCTCCTTTAAAATTTAAAAATATGCGTTTAAGTGTTCACCTGTTCACCTTTGCATTTTTTCTATTTAAATTCATTCGGTTACAGGGTGAAGACTATTATTTTAAGTATTCACTAGTGTTCACCCTAACCCTTCACCTTTTAAAAGAAAAGATCTTTAAAGGTGAACAGGTGAATACTTGGTGAACACTTCATAAAAAAGTGTTCACCCATTAACATATTGTTATTTAATGATTTTTGCACATGGTGAACAGTGGTGAACACTTTTCCCATTACTTTTGATTTTCTCCGCTGTTATGAGATGTATCATTCCACATAGGCATCCAGTCTTCTGAGTCGTCGTGAAGCGTGACGTTTGACCTTATGCCATGTTTTGTTTTGCGCTTCTGATACTCCTTACCGTATTCAGCCATTGCGCCTGGCATATCCGTACCGAACCTCATCAGCGACACCGGCTTGCTCAGACCATTGGCCCGCATGTAAGCCAGATAAGCGTGATACAGATAACGGCGCGGGCTGAATGGCACGATCTCGGCATTGCCAATCAGCATTCCATCACAAACCACCGAAGCCATCAGGTAGCCGCAAAAGTCCACCAGTGAATCCCCTTCACGTTTGATGGCCAGCGCTTCTTCTGATTTCTGCTGCTCATGCAAAAGCTGTTTGGCTTCGTCCTGCCTGGAAAAGCGAGTGAGCAGGTGGCGAATGATTACAGCCAGCTCACCTTCAATCTTCTCGGCCAGCATAGGATCGCGTTCGTTTTCCGGTACCACTTCGGAGAAGTTGAAAATCACCCGCCGTCTGGAAATCCCCCCGCTTCTGTCGCTGAACGACATGGCATTGTTATTGACGGCAAGCACCACCGCAGGAATACGGGTTGAATATGGTGCTTTGTGTTTTGGGTCGATAGCCACCTTATCCCCGCCAGTGATAGCTTTAATCCCTGCTCCGTCGCCAGCGTACCGGGTCATATCCGGCATGATAATCAGCGAATATCCCACTACCAGTGCCCTTTCCCTTGGGTTCTCCAGCGCCGCCATGCTCGCCGATACGGTGTTGGCCTTGCCCGCCAGCATCGTGCAGATCTCCGCCATAACACTTTTACCACTTCCGCCCGGCCCCGTTACCTCAAGAAACAGCTGCCAGTCGTACCGGTTCGCCAGCACCATAAACAGCGCAGACAGTACGCGGTCTGCTTTTCGGTCATTATCCGCCACAGAGCGGCGGAGCCATTTCCAGAAGTTCGGCGCATGGGTTGCCAGAGTCTCTCCTTCTGCTGGTTCGCTGAATGGCAATTCGCTCGCAACGATAAGCCAGTCCTTTTTATCATGCGGTCGAAATTGGCCTAACCGGGTATCAAAAACCCCGTTGCTGAAACCAATAAGATTTCGGGCTGTATTACCCATCACTGGCAGACCCAGCTTCATTGTATCGACAGCGGATTTAATCGCGTTCTGCGAATAGGCTACTTCGGCATCAATAAAAATTTGCGCCATTTCCCGCTGTAGCTCTTTATCCGAAAGCGGAACCCACACCACGCCGTTGTAATGATGAACCGTGTCGGAATCAGCATGGATCGCCAGATTGCCATCGTAATGAGCAAGCAGAACCTCCCCGCGCTGGCTGGCTCCCATCTGGTTAAGCGCTGGCGTAGCACTACCCCTCGTAGTCACCATTAGTGGCTCGTCTTCCAGGCGTTTCATTAATGGCGTCCAGTCCTCTTTCTCACCTTTTTCGTTGATAAACTCAGCATTGGTAACGCCAGCCTCACACAGCTTATTTGCAATCATGCTGATTTGGTTTTGCTCGATAAGTCCGGCCTGACAGACACGGGCAAACCGACGGCCTTTATCAACAATGCGCAGGTGGGGCAATTCCGCCAGTTGGGTGTGATCCAGAACCACAGGCGGAACATCGTCTCCATGCTCGCCCTTCCCTTTCTGGTAATCCTGAGCGGCTTTCCATGCTCCCGTTCCAGCAAAGATGATGGCCTCCTCCATTTTGTCGCGCGGGAGGGTTTTCACATTAGGCGCGTTTTTCACTGTAAGCCTCCTGCGCTTTCTGCAGACGATCTTTTGACTCATGAACCAAGCTGAAAATGGCGGCCACACAGTTAGATTCGTGTTCATCACCTTCGCCGAGGGAGTTCATCCAGATTTCCAGCATAGCCAGAGCCTGATTGCTGTATGCCAGTGCGTCTTCGGCGTGCATCAGGACTTCAAAAGGAACCTGTCTCATTTTGTCTCTCCCATGTGCAGCTCGGCGACTAATGCCCGGTGGATTTCCTGATTAAAATCACAGGCAATAGAAATCAGATTCAGCAGCGTTTCTGAACATTCACCAGAGGCTTTTTCCAGGATGGTTTCGTAAAGTGATGAAGCCAGCGCTGATTTATATTCGGCCTGCTCCAGACAGATTGGATCACGCATGGCGCACCTCCACAGGCAGACGGCCAGCGAATACCATCACGCAGCCAGCCGGTGATTGCTCACGGGCTTCGCGCTCAGTGGTAGCGGTGATGTGAATGACGTTGCGCCCGATGGCGCTCAGTGCAAGAAAACGCCAGATGTAGGACTTCCGCCCTTGCGGGTGTGTGATATGATCTTTCATAGCTTCCTCGATACGTAACTTATCGGTGGAGGTCAGACGCCCTGGCACTGTTCCCGCAGTCCGGGGCGTTGTCTTTTGCATGTTCGTCGTGATAACGTACGTACATAACAAAATCCATGCTATAAGGTTACGTACGTACATGTCAACTATCAAACGAGATAAAACACCAAAAGGAGAAGGGCTGTCGCCTACTTTCCAGATCCGAATCACTCCAGAATTACGGCAGCAGCTTAATGATGCCGCAGAACGTGAGGGCGTTAGTCTCGGTAATTGGTTGAAAGAACTGGCCCGCGCGGAATTGCGCCGACAGGGCATCGAGCCAAAAGGCTGAACAGGGTTACTCCCCGTAATGCTGTGGACTGCCCCTCTTAAAAAGGGTCTGTTTTGCGCATATCTTTTTGCTGCTTGGTTAACCTCGTGACTTTGAGGTACTACCCTCTCGTAAGCCAAATCTGGATTACGGTACAAAACTGTACGTTGTTGATTTCCCTCGTAGAGCAAAAATGCGCTGCCATTGCAGCTCTCTACGTTATTCGTCGGAACCTCTGAACCTAAGCAGTGTTGATGTTCAAGCGAACCCGAATACTGTTCGTGCTTGTTGCTCGCCAATTCTCGCGTTTCGCGATAATTACGCAAATTCAGTAAGTTGAGTATGTTCTGAGCAAGACGTGAATTCCCGTCTTGATTTTTTTTCAATGGGTTGCAATGTCCGTACGTTAAACGTACGCGGTTGTTTAAACTCGGCATATCACCGAGCTTGATTTGCGCGTGCGAATTTCGTCGGCTCAAATTCTGCGCAACCATGATTGAGTTATGCAAATAGCACGCGGCTAACTCAAAAGGACTTGAGCGCCCCCAAACGGGGGAGCGCAAAATTTTAGGCATAAGACGCATCAGCGAATCTCCAACACTGGCGATGAAGTGATCAGGCTGGCGAACGCATCCATACGGCGGGCAACTTCACGCACCGCATCGCCTGGACTCATGCCATTACGCACCGCCTCATTAAAGGCCGCCTGTTCGATTTTCTGCATCACCACCAACAGCCCCAATTGCTGTTCGTCTGCGGTACCGCGCTCACCATCAGACAAACCAGCCACGCGGTTTTCAGCGCGGGCCAGATTGATGTAATGGTGCCGTTGTGCGCCCAGGGCTTTTAATCCGTCGCGGCTTTCGTGGTAGCCAGGCAGGTACTCACGGCGGATAGGTTCTGCGGCGCGGCGCTTAGTGAATGCCTTCGTAACATCCAGCTTGAACTGGTTAATACGTTCAGGATCACGCCCTCGGGTGATACGCAGCAGATAGTCGAGCTGCGGCTCATTCAGCAGATAACTAATCTCAGGACGCCCACGCTTTCGGCCGGATTTTCCCGATTTCAAATCGGTTAATTCCTTGAGTGACTGACGAGGCAGTGATCCCAGCTCGCGCAATCTGCTCTGGTGCGATTTAATCGTCGCGCTTAGGCTTTCATGTTGTATTCCGGCTCGCTCTGAAATAAGGCGGGAATCTATACGCGGCTCCGATTTGTGATTAATTAAAATATCGCTCTGGCTGGCTTCAGGGTGAGCGAATCCCTGCCCGTTGAGGGCATTAATTTTTTTCATCTCTGATTACCTGTGGTTAATTAAGCAGATTTGCGGCTGTATGGGTTATTGACGTTCTCTACTGCAGGCGGATTACGAACCCACCAGAGCACATCAGAAAGAAGCCAGGCACAGCTATTGCGGCCGAAGTGGCAGCGTGGCGGGAAACGCCCCTGCTGCTCCATTTTCCAACGGCTGGAACGGGAAAGGCTGGTGATCTCGCTACATTCTTCTTCACGGATCCGACGGTCGAACTTAAAGCCGTACTCTTCTAAAAGGGTGCGGCGCTGCTCAGGATTTGGCGGGGTAAAGGTGATATTTTGCATGTTGCCTCCACTGTTTCTACGTTTTGTGGAGGCTATTATTTGCTATTAAAAAGCATGGTTCACTATTAGATAATTTTTAATTATTTCTATATGGATTTCCCGATTAAAATGAATCCATAGCTTTGCGCTTTAATATTTCTATAGAAAAATCTGCGGAAAAATTTCTAATGAACGGTTTGATCGTTTGAGCGATACCAATGGCGTCATACTCTGCATTAGGAAACAGGGCTAAAGATAAAACTCTGTTAGTGATTGTTGCATTGTTAATTTTAGCCCACTCCATAAGGTCTAACATTGGCAATATCTTGTAATCGAATATTTTCTTTTTGATTACACTCCAGCTATTACTTAACTTACAACTATTTTCACTTTTCCTTTCAAGATCCATTCGCCATATTGGCAACAATGCAGCCAAATCGCTTAATAAAATTTCATCAGGCCAAGACAAATCTAAAGTAATGTGCATTTGATCATTATCGCTTATGGTCTTACTTACAGACCTTTTTTGTCCACGCAATGAGCGATTAATTTTATTTTCATCAATATAATGAGAGGCTTTCTTAGACAACTGCATCACATCAATTAATCTTAAAGGCTCAACACCTCCGACGGCATCCATTTGCCATTCAGAATATTTTTTTCTTTTTATTTTCTCTGCAAATAATTTTCCGCTCAGCGGCCGAATTGGGTTACTAAATCTTTCTTCCATAAATGAAGCGAACTCATTTCTTGCTCCGGGATAGGTATCAAGCCATTCAAAATCATCATTAGCAACTTCCATTCTCATAGCTAACTGATTAATTAAATCAAGATCACTCAGCCCATTGATAGAATTGTAATTGTCCAATGAAAACCATTTCGGCAAATCGGTCATTTTATTTATCTTTTTCATTTCTCACCAGCCTTTAAAATAACAATATTCGAGTGATTACCCGCCAAAATATCGAGACGGTCATACCATTTATTCAGCGCATCCAGTTTCTCAGGCAAGTACAGACTACGGTTGTAAATCGCCATGACGCCCGGCATTGAGTGCCCCAACAACTGTTCGACAACGTGTGGTGCTATACCCATATTATTCATATGCGTTGCTAAAGTTCGTCTTAGATCGTGCAGTGTCCATGGTTCAGAATGCCCCAGCTTTTTATAAACGCCGCGGCCCCACTGACTTACCGCTTCACTGCCTTTAACCGACCCAAGCAAAAGGCCGGATCGTTTCGTTTCATCATGCAGTATTTCAATGAATTTGCGCATGGCATCCGGCACAGGTCTTACAATCTTCTCGCCGCCCTTGCTGTGCTCTTTGGGAACTGTCCAGACCCAGGCATCCATATCCCATTCACTCCACTCTGATAGCCTGGCCTCCTGCGTTCGGCACCCAAACACCATTAGGATTGTCAGTAGCCTGGTGTAGTAAGGCATGAAGCAAGTGCCAGAGGAAATGGCAGCCCATAAATCGCCAGCCTCTTTATCGTTTAATACCCGGTCTTTTTTTGCCTGTTTTTTACCGACATCTGGAATTGTTAAATCTTCAAGCGCGGTACTCACAGCATAGCGACGAACCCGGCAGAATTTCAGGGCTTGTTTGCACATCTGGAACACATAACCTGCGGCGACTGGAGTTTTCTTTTTCATCCTGTCAAAGCAGTCAAGCCAGTATCGTGTTTCACAGTCAGCGAGCGCCATTTTCCCTATATAAGGATAAATGTGTTTTCGCAGCTCCGCTTTGTGCCGTTCAACATTCGCGCGGTTCTCTTCTGCATATTCGCGTATCCAGTATTCTATAGCTTCCTTAACAGTGACCGGTTTAAGCGTTTCCTGAGTGGTCAGCGCCAACTGGTGCTTTGGATCTTTACCTGAGGCCAGCCATTGGCGGCATTTATCACGCGAAGAACGGGCTTCTTTGAGGCTCATATCCGGGTATCGTCCCAGAGTAAGACGATGCAGCTTCTGCCCGTCGAGTCGGTAAGTAAACACCCAGCTAATACCACCAGCTTTCGTTACCTTGGCGCTCAGCCCGGCACCATCAGCATAGAACTCAATCTTACTGGCCGGGATACCATGTAATCCCTTTAACTTCCTGTCGCTCAGTTTGTTAAGTTCGCCAGCCATAGACCACCCAGCCCAAAGTGTTTATACAAATGTTTATACAGAATTGCTTGCATAATAGCATAAACAAAGAAAAACACTGGAACAATATACAGGCATGAATTTATACAACACATTGATTATTATATGAATATTATAATCATCTAAAAGCATGAAAACAGCTAATATGACAGTACGGCATGAACTAATTCCGATTAGCGAAATGCATGTTTAAAAAGGCGCTACCTGGCATGGGGATGCGCCTTTTTTATTGCCCGCACCTGTGACCGTCAATGCTTTGTAAACCTTCACTTATCCCGCTTTTAAACCGCGACGTTTCGTGTATATTTCCACCACATTACTGACTCTCTTCTCGCGGAATGACACAATGATTCGTAAATACTGGTGGCTGGTTGTCTTCGCAATCTCCATTTTCATTTTCGATGCACTCCTGATGCAGTGGATTGAACTGATGAGCACCGAAACCGATAAGTGTCGCAATATGAACTCCGTCAATCCGCTGAAATTAGTGAACTGTTCAGAACTCGACTAAGCCTCTTTCCCCGCCAGCCTCCCTGTTATTACACACTAAAAACAGGGATTTAAATCCCTTTGAGCCATTACTTTCCGATGATAATGTCTCGCCCTTCTCAACCGCTCTGGCGTAACGTCAAACTCGAGTAGAACCGACCATGCTGGTTAGCCAATACAACCATATCCTTGTAGTCCTCTCCTTTGTTGTTGCTATCCTTGCCGCGTATACCGCGCTGAATATGGCCGCGCGCGTTGCCGGGAGCCAGGGTGTCGCAGCCCGTATCTGGCTGGCTGGTGGCGGGATTGCCATGGGTATTGGCGTGTGGGCGATGCATTTCATCGGCATGCTGGCGATGGACCTCTCCATGAGCATGAGTTACAACGCCAATCTGACGGTGTTATCCATGATCATAGCGGTGGGTTCGTCACTGTTTGCTCTATGGCTCGTCAGCTGCGAGCGATTGCGTTTACGCCGTCTATTGCCCGGGGCGTTAGTGATGGGAAGTGGCATCGTGGCCATGCATTACACCGGTATGGCAGCGCTGGAGGTCACACCGGGTATTATCTGGGACAAGCTATGGGTCGCCATTTCGGTCGCCATTGCACTTGCCGCTTCACTCGCGGCATTGTGGCTGACGTTCCGCTTGCGCCAGGAAGCCGCTCAGGTCGTACTGATGCGCATGGGTGCTGCCATCACCATGGGGATTGCCATTGCCGGTATGCACTACGCCGGAATGAAAGCCGCACAGTTTCCAATGTCGACGATGGTGCACCATGACGGCATTAACGGGAGCTGGCTGGCGGTGCTGGTCAGCGTTGTTGCTCTCTCTATTCTTGGGATCAGCCTGCTGGTGTCGATGCTGGATGCCCGCCTTCAGGCACGTACCGCCCTTCTTGCCTCATCGCTTGCAGAGGCTAACCGGGAACTCGCGCAGCTGGCGCTGCAAGATACGCTAACGCGTCTGCCCAATCGTGTACTGCTGGAAGACCGACTCGATCAGGCCATCTGCAAAGCCGCTCGTGAAGGCAGCAATTTTGCCTTGATGTTCATGGATCTTGACGGTTTTAAAGCCATCAATGACGCCTACGGCCATGATATCGGTGACAAGCTGCTGGTCGCCGTGACGCAGCGTCTGTTGCTTCCCCTGAAAGGCCAGTTCACCCTTGCACGTATCGGTGGTGATGAGTTTGTTCTGCTTGCAGAAGGAGAAGGTCCGGACGATGCGGCTTCTCTGGCAAACTCACTGGTTCACGCGATAGATAGCCCGTTCAATCTCGATCCCTATGAACTGATGGTGACACTCAGCATTGGTATCGCATTGTATCCTCACGACGGCAAAACCGAGCGTGAGCTGATGTTTAATGCGGATGCAGCGATGTACCACACCAAACATATGGGACGAAATGGCTACCACTTCTTCCAGCCCTCCATGAACACTCTGGCGCAGACCCATCTCCAGTTAATGAACGACCTGTGGATGGCTATTAATCGTGATGAGCTCCGCCTTGTTTATCAGCCAAAATTTCACGCGCCAGCTGGCCCTGTCCTCGGTTTCGAGGCGTTACTGCGCTGGCAACACCCGAAACAAGGATTACTGACGCCAGACCTTTTTCTGCCGCTGGCGGAAAAAACGGGGCTCATCATTCCCATCGGTAACTGGGTAATCAATGAAGCCTGTCGCCAGTTGAGGGAATGGCATCTTCAGGGCCATCAAAGCTGGTCGATGGCCGTAAACCTCTCGACATTGCAGTTTGAACAACCGTCACTGGTAAAAACCGTTCTCGACTGTCTGGCGCACCACAATGTGCCACCGGAAAAGTTGATCCTCGAAGTGACGGAAACCACGGCAATGAGTAACCCGGATGAGAGTGTACGTGTGTTGACGGAGCTGACCGATGCGGGTGTGAAAGCCTCCATTGATGACTTTGGTACCGGATATTCGAGCCTGCTGTATCTCAAGCGTTTACCGGCCTGTGAATTGAAGATCGACAAAGCATTTGTGAAAGAGTTAAGTGGGGAAAGCGGAGATGCAACCATTGTCTCGGCGATTGTGGCTCTCGCAAAAACACTCAACCTGAAAGTCGTGGCTGAAGGTGTAGAAACCGAAGCACAGCAAACCTTTTTGACAGAGCTAGGCTGTAACACCCTTCAGGGTTATCTGTTAGGTAAACCTGTCAGCGCACAGACCATAGAGGCGCTTTGTGCCAGGGGAGAAATGTTACCTGACGCTGAGCAGTAAGCATCATCGGGCGATACTCGGATGACAGGGAGTGTCGCCAGAATGCTATCGACCAGTGCCGGAGCCTGCTGATATAGATTAAAACTGTCGTTATTCATTAACCAGTTTTTAATTATTCCGCTAAAAAAACCGTGAAATACAATCAAAGTAAGATCAACATTTACCTGTGCCGAAATGTTTTTTCGCGCAATACATGCCTCCAGCGTGGCACGTAAATAGTCATAATTGAATCCAATGCGCTTTCTGATTTCACTCTCTTGAGTCATATCATTGCTGAATTCACACTTATGATACAAAATTTGTAAAAGTGCACATTGTCGGGGCTCACGCGCAATATATTGCAATGCAGTAATAAATTGCTCACGAAGTATTAACAACGGATCATCATTTTCAGAAACAGAAAGTCTGTCGCGAATAATGTCCCGAAGTGGTAATTGCTGTTCCCAGATGGCATTAAATATTTCTGATTTACTGGTAAAGTGCCAGTAGATCGCACCGCGCGTAACCTTAGCAGCATCAGCGATATCCGTCAGCGTCGTGTTGGCCACGCCACGCATCGCAAACTGTTCAATAGCCGCTTCGATCAGCTGCTGTCGGGTTTGTTGAGCCTCTTCTTTCTTTTTACGCGCCATAGATAACTACTCGTTACTCACAAGATTTGTACGTCATACCGGGTTCAGTTGAAGGAAAGTATTCACCAAAATCAGTTTTAATTTTGCACAAAAAAAGTCAATTAACTTAATTTATAATTAAGGTAAATACATAAGCACAATTAAATTCACCAAATGAATAGCATGAGAAATTAAACTCTATTTATCTGATTAACACGCCAGAAGTATAACGCTGATTACACCGGGTCTGATTCTGATTTTTCCAACATAGTTGGTCATTCTCACTTATAAATTAAAAAACATTAAATACCCTCATTATTATACGCAGCTACATTTTATTTTTATCCCTCTGCCCCAGCTACCGAGCCACGGCAAATATCGGTTAATGGGTATTTAAAGGAACAGTAATGACAAATCATTTCAGACGCTTACCCTTATCCGGTTTCATTGTCTGTGCGGTACTGCTCACTGGATGCGATGGACAGGAAAATCATCAACAACATCCACAGGCACCTCAGGTCAGCGTCCATATAGTGAAAAGCGCCCCTCTGGCTGTCACCACTGAACTCCCGGGCAGAACAGATGCATTTCGCGTTGCGGAGGTTCGCCCGCAGGTTAGCGGCATAATCCTCCGTCGCAATTTCACGGAAGGGAGCGATGTTAAAGCAGGTGAGTCACTTTACCAGATTGATCCCGCGACCTGGCAGGCGGCCTATGACAACGCCAAAGCCGAACTGTTGAAGTCTCAGGCAGCAGCGAATATCGCGCATCTGACGGTGAAGCGTTATCTCCCGCTGGTTGGCACACAATATGTGAGCAAACAGGAATACGATCAGGCAGTGGCGGCGGCTCAACAGGCAGACGCCAGCGTTGCCGCCGCCCAGGCAGGTGTGGAATCTGCACGTATCAATCTTGCCTATACCAAAGTGACGTCACCTGTCGCTGGTCGCATCGGTAAATCCAGCGTAACCGAGGGAGCGCTTGTTACGAGCGGACAGGCCACCGCACTGGCAACAGTCCAGCAGCTTGATCCGATTTATGTCGATGTCACACAGTCCAGCAATGATTTCATGCGACTGAAACAGACCAGCCTGCAGAAAGGCGATGCCACCAGCACCGTTGAGTTGCTGATGGAGAATGGTCAGCCCTATCCGCTGAAAGGCACATTGCAATTCTCTGATGTTACCGTCGACGAAAGTACCGGTTCGATTACTCTGCGTGCCATTTTCCCTAATCCTCAACACCTGCTGTTACCCGGTATGTTTGTTCGCGCCCGTATTGATGAAGGCATACAACCGGATGCCATTCTGGTTCCACAACAAGGTGTGACACGCACACCACAGGGCGACGCTACCGTACTGCTGGTTAACGACAAAAACCAGGTGGAGTCGCGTACCGTTGTTGCGCCTCAGGCGATTGGCGATCGGTGGCTGGTGACAGGAGGTTTAAAAAACGGTGACCGTGTGATTGTCAGCGGTTTACAGAAAGTCAGACCGGGGGCTACCGTCGTCGCCACGCCGGATACCACCACGACACCAGCCGGTTAAGGGACGACGACATGGCTAATTTCTTTATTCAGAGGCCTGTTTTCGCCTGGGTACTTGCCATCATTTTGATGATTGCAGGCGGGCTGGCCATTCTCAAACTTCCCGTCGCACAGTATCCGACCATCGCCCCTCCCGCCGTGGCCATATCCGCAACTTACCCGGGAGCAGATGCTCAAACGGTGCAGGATACCGTGACCCAGGTTATCGAACAGAACATGAACGGTATTGATAACCTGATGTATATGTCCTCCACCAGCGATTCAGCGGGTAACGTCACTATCACCCTGACTTTCCAGTCAGGAACCGATCCGGACATCGCCCAGGTGCAGGTACAAAACAAGCTGCAGCTCGCCATGCCGCTGCTGCCGCAAGAGGTGCAGCAGCAAGGGATTGGCGTGGAGAAATCCAGCAGCAGCTTCCTGCTGGTCGCCGGTTTTGTATCAGACAATAAAAACCTTACGCAGAATGACATCTCCGACTATGTCGCTTCGAACGTCAAAGATGCCATCAGCCGAACGTCTGGTGTCGGTGACGTGCAGCTGTTTGGCGCCCAATATGCGATGCGCATCTGGCTCGACAGCAATGCGATGAACAAATACCAGCTGACGCCGCTGGATATTATCAACCAGTTGAAAACGCAGAACGACCAGATAGCGGCAGGCCAGTTGGGCGGGACGCCATCCATCCCAGGACAGCAGTTGAATGCCTCGATCATCGCACAAACCCGTCTGAAATCACCGGAAGAGTTTGGCCGCGTGACGCTCAAGGTGAACCAGGACGGTTCCATGGTTCACCTGAAGGACGTGGCTCGCATTGAACTGGGTGGCGAAAACTACAATATGGTGACCAAAATCAACGGGCAGGCGGCAACAGGTCTGGGGATTAAACTGGCAACCGGGGCAAACGCGCTGGATACGGCAGCAGCCATCAAGAGCAAACTGGCGCAGTTGCAACAATTCTTCCCGCAAGGTCTGAAGGTTGTCTACCCGTATGACACCACGCCGTTTGTGAAAATCTCCATCCACGAAGTGGTGAAGACCCTGTTTGAAGCGATCGTTCTCGTCTTCCTGGTCATGTACCTGTTCCTGCAAAACCTGCGGGCGACGCTCATCCCGACTATCGCGGTGCCGGTCGTCCTGCTGGGCACTTTTGCGGTGCTGGCAGCATTCGGCTTCTCAATCAATACCCTCACGATGTTCGGGATGGTGCTGGCGATAGGTCTGCTGGTTGATGACGCTATCGTGGTTGTCGAGAACGTTGAACGTGTCATGGTTGAGGACAAACTGCCGCCAAAAGAGGCAACGCAGAAATCAATGGGGCAGATCCAGGGGGCACTGGTGGGTATAGCCATGGTGCTCTCGGCGGTCTTTATTCCAATGGCCTTTTTTGGTGGCTCGACGGGGGCGATCTATCGCCAGTTCTCACTGACTATCGTTTCGGCGATGGCGCTGTCTGTGCTTGTCGCGCTGATCCTTACGCCAGCGCTGTGTGCAACATTGCTTAAGCCAGTCTCCAGCGGCCACCATGAAAAAAAAGGGGGCTTCTTTGGCTGGTTTAATGCGCGCTTTGATCAGAGCGTGGAACACTACAGCAACAGCGTGAGCGGTATTTTGCGTAAGACCGGGCGCTATCTGGTGGTGTACGTCATTATTGTCGGTGGGATGGCGGTGCTCTTCCTGCGTTTACCCACCTCCTTCCTGCCCGAAGAGGATCAGGGGGTGTTTATGACGATGGTTCAACTCCCGGCAGGTGCGACCCAGACGCGGACTCAGCAGGTTCTCGATCAGGTTCAGGACTACTATCTGAACAAAGAGAAGGCAAATGTTGAGTCCGTCTTTACCGTTAACGGCTTTAGCTTCAGCGGCCAGGGTCAGAACTCCGGTATTGCGTTCGTCAGCCTGAAGCCCTGGGAGGAGCGCCCGGGGGAGAAAAATGGCGTCGAGGCCATTGTCGGTCGCGCGACGAAAGCCTTCAGTCAGATTAAAGACGGCCTTGTGTTCCCGTTTAACCTGCCTGCCATTATTGAGTTAGGTACCGCAACGGGCTTCGACTTTGAGTTGATTGATCAGGCTAACCTGGGGCATACCCAACTGACACAGGCACGCAATCAACTTCTCGGCATGGTGAAAGAGCACCCTGACCTGCTGGTGCGCGTGCGTCCTAACGGTCTGGAAGATACCCCTCAGTTCAAACTGGATGTTGACCAGGAGAAAGCCCAGGCGTTAGGTGTCAGCCTTTCTGACGTTAACCAGACGATCTCGACTGCGTTGGGTGGCACCTATGTGAACGACTTTATCGATCATGGTCGCGTGAAAAAGGTTTACGTGCAGGCCGATGCCCGATTCCGTATGTTGCCAGGGGACATTAACAGCCTCTACGTACGCAGCGCGAATGGGGAAATGGTCCCGTTCTCAGCCTTTAGCAACGCTCACTGGGTGTATGGTTCGCCTCGCCTGGAACGCTATAACGGGATGCCTTCCATGGAGATTCTTGGTGAGTCGGCACCGGGTAAAAGTACCGGTGAAGCGATGGCTATGATGGAGAGCCTCGCGGCAAAACTGCCTTCCGGCATCGGCTATGACTGGACGGGAATGTCATACCAGGAGCGGCTTTCCGGTAACCAGGCGCCTGCGCTATACGCCATTTCACTGATCGTGGTGTTCCTGTGTCTGGCAGCCCTGTACGAAAGCTGGTCCATTCCCTTCTCCGTCATGCTGGTAGTGCCGCTGGGTGTCATTGGTGCACTTCTCGCAGCATCATTGCGTGGGCTAAACAATGACGTCTATTTCCAGGTCGGCCTGCTGACGACGATCGGTTTATCGGCGAAAAACGCCATTCTGATCGTCGAATTTGCTAAAGACCTGATGGATAAAGAAGGTAAAGGCCTCATTGAAGCCACGCTGGAAGCCTCAAGAATGCGCCTTCGACCGATTCTGATGACGTCCCTTGCCTTTATTCTGGGTGTCATGCCGCTGGTGATCAGCACCGGGGCCGGGAGCGGCGCGCAAAATGCCGTCGGTACGGGCGTTATGGGAGGTATGCTTTCTGCAACCCTTCTGGCGATTTTCTTCGTGCCGGTCTTCTTTGTGGTTGTCCGGCGAAGATTTACTCGCCATAAGGATTAATGTTTCCCTGAAAGGCACCTCTGGTGCCTTTTTTATTTTTAACGTAAACAATGAATTAGGCATTAAAAAATAACCCTCTAAAAAAACGGTTATTTGCATTAAGTAAAAACAGCTTCTTGCAACTCCACAATCCCTCCATTAATTCACCTTGAAAATGACTTTTCTCCACGATTTTTACAAACTACATAATTTGAGATTATTCCTCGTGTAACGAGGGCTTACCCTGGTGGTAAAATAACCTCCAGTTCGTTAATAGCCCTCCTAGCTTTATAGCGGATGAGAAATAATACTGAGGTAACATCATGAAAAGATTCATTTCCGTTGCACTACTCGCTGCGCTGCTTGCTGGTTGCGCGCACGATTCTCCATGTGTACCGGTTTACGACGACCAGGGCCGACTGGTTCATACCAATACCTGTATGAAAGGCACCACCCAGGATAACTGGGAAACAGCAGGCGCTATCGCCGGCGGTGCTGCCGCAGTCGCGGGCTTGACGCTGGGTATTGTTGCCCTGACGAAGTAACATCTGTTCAAAAAGCGCGGCCAAAGCCGCGCTTTTGCTTTTAATTAGTGCACTATTTTCAAATAAGTAAAAAAATAGCCCTGTATTTATCCTCGCGATTAATTCAAGCCTGAAGGCAATCACATCTTTTTAGTGAATCCATTTAAATTGCACACCCTATCGTGATGATTTTCACATATTAATAGCATTTAATACCCTGCCAATATTCACCCATGAAACTATCTACTCTTCCAATCCAAATAGCATTGAAACTTTTGCTCCGATTTGTGGCACAGGTTGTAATTTTGCACCGTTTCGGGGCGCTCGTTTTATTTAAGCCTGTCTACACTCAGCATTAAGCGTTCACTCGTCTCTTATTTTGTCGAACGCAAAACTGGCATTACGTTTGCTTTATAAACGTTGGCCAAAGCCACAGACAGGTAAAGCGTTTAAAAACGCCTCTATAACGATAAATTTCGCCACACAGGATGCATTATGAAAAAGACGATGATAGCCAGCATGGCCGCTGCAGGCATGATGTTTGCCGTAGCCGGTCAAGCCCATGCGGGAACGACACTGGATGCCGTTAAAAAGAAAGGTTTTGTTCAATGTGGTATCAGTGACGGTTTGCCTGGCTTCTCTTATGCCGATGCTAATGGCAAATTTACCGGGATTGATGTGGATGTCTGCCGTGGCGTCGCCGCCGCCGTTTTTGGCGATGACAGCAAAGTAAAATATACCCCGCTGACGGCGAAAGAACGCTTTACGGCGCTGCAGTCCGGCGAGGTCGACATGCTCTCCCGCAATACGACCTGGACCTCTTCCCGTGATGCAGGTATGGGCATGTCATTTACCGGTGTAACCTATTATGACGGCATCGGCTTCCTTACCCACAATAAAGCTGGCCTGAAAAGCGCGAAGGAACTGGATGGTGCCACGGTTTGTATTCAGGCGGGCACCGATACCGAGCTGAACGTCGCGGATTATTTCAAAGCCAATAACATGAAATACACCCCTGTCACATTTGACCGCTCCGATGAATCAGCTAAAGCGCTGGAATCTGGTCGTTGTGACACACTGGCCTCTGACCAGTCACAGCTGTATGCGTTACGTATTAAGCTGAGCAATCCAGCGGAGTGGATTGTCCTGCCGGAAGTGATCTCGAAAGAACCTCTTGGACCGGTTGTCCGCCGTGGCGATGAAGACTGGTTCTCCATCGTTCGCTGGACGCTGTTTGCCATGCTGAATGCGGAAGAAATGGGCATCAACTCGAAAAACGTCGATGAGAAAGCGGCTAAACCATCCAACCCGGATATGGCACACCTGCTTGGTACAGAAGGTGATTTCGGCAAGGATCTGAAGCTGGATAACAAGTGGGCCTACAACATCATCAAACAGGTGGGCAACTACTCTGAGATCTTTGAACGCAACGTGGGATCGGAAAGCCCGCTGAAGATCAAACGCGGCCAGAACAATCTCTGGAACAACGGCGGTATTCAGTACGCGCCACCTGTACGTTAAGTCATAGCTGTAACGGGCACTGTTTCGGCAGTGCCCACTCCAGAGTCATGGTTACTGAGGTTTCTTTATGTCCCATCGCCGCTCAGCCGTAAAAGGATCGCTATCCTTTTCTCATCCCGCGGTCCGCGCCTGGCTATTCCAGATTATTGCTATTGTTGCGGTTGTTCTCATCGCCGTGTATCTCATCCATAACACCATCACCAACCTGAATAACCGCGGTATTACCTCCGGTTTTGCGTTTTTAGATCGCAGCGCGGGGTTTGGCATTGTTCAGCACCTTATTGATTACCAGGAAGGTGACACGTACGGACGCGTGTTCGTGGTCGGTTTACTGAATACGCTGTTGGTATCGGCGCTTTGTATCGTCTTCGCGTCGATACTGGGCTTCTTTATTGGTCTGGCGCGTCTTTCTGAAAACTGGCTACTGCGGAAGCTTTCAACTGTCTACATCGAGACGTTCCGCAATATCCCCCCGTTGCTGCAGATTTTCTTCTGGTATTTCGCCGTACTGCGTAACCTTCCCGGTCCCCGCCAGGCCGTTGACGCGTTTGATCTGTTTTTCCTGAGTAACCGAGGGTTGTCTATTCCTTCACCTCTGCCAGGCGAAGGACTTTACGCTTTCATTGGCGCGATAGTGATAGCGCTTGCCCTTTCTGTTGCAGTATTCCGCTTTAACCGCAAGCATCAGATCAAAACCGGCCAGCTTCGTAAAACCTGGCCAACGGCTGCTGCCTTGGTTATCGGCCTGCCGCTTTTGACACACTGGCTCTTTGGTGCCGCACTACACTGGGATGTTCCACATCTGCGTGGTTTTAACTTTCAGGGCGGGATGGTATTGATCCCTGAACTGGCATCCCTGACGCTGGCACTTTCGATTTATACGTCCGCATTTATCGCTGAGATTATCCGTTCAGGGATCCAGGCCGTACCGCATGGACAACACGAGGCAGCACGCTCTCTGGGGTTGCCCCATACCGTGACGCTTCGCCAGGTCATCATACCTCAGGCATTAAGGGTCATCATTCCACCCCTGACCAGCCAGTACCTCAACATTGTCAAAAACTCATCGCTGGCCGCTGCCATTGGTTACCCCGATATGGTGTCACTGTTCGCTGGAACCGTGCTTAACCAGACAGGGCAAGCCATTGAAACCATCGCCATCACCATGTCTGTCTATCTGATCATCAGCCTGGTGATTTCATTGCTGATGAACCTCTATAACCGTCGTATAGCACTGGTCGAGCGCTAAGGAACTATGATGACAAAAGCGATACTGTCGCACTCCTCGCGCCCTGCCCACTCGACAGGTGGACGTTTCATTCTCTGGGCGCGTAAGAATCTGTTCTCCAGCTGGAGTAACAGCCTGTTGACGATTGTCTGCCTGTGGCTCATGTGGGAATTGATTCCTCCACTGCTGAACTGGGCGTTTTTACAGGCCAATTGGGTCGGTTCAACCCGTGCAGACTGCACAAAATCCGGTGCCTGCTGGGTGTTTATTCATGAGCGTTTCGGGCAATTCATGTATGGATTGTATCCGCACGAACAGCGCTGGCGGATTAATCTGGCGCTGGTTATTGGCCTGCTATCAATCGCTATCATGTTCTGGAAAAAGCTGCCTCATCGTGGACGCTATATTGCCGTCTGGGCCGTGGTCTATCCGATTATTGTCTGGGTGCTGTTGTATGGCGGTTTCCTGGGGCTGGAACGCGTTGAAACCCGCCAGTGGGGCGGTCTAACGTTAACGCTAATTATCGCTTCAGTGGGAATAGCCGGTGCTCTGCCGTGGGGGATTTTACTTGCCCTGGGACGGCGTTCAAAAATGCCTGTCGTGCGTGTCCTTTCCGTTATCTTCATTGAGTTCTGGCGCGGTGTACCGCTCATTACCGTTCTGTTTATGTCGTCGGTCATGCTACCGCTGTTTATGGCAGAAGGTACAACGATCGACAAACTGATCCGCGCCCTGGTCGGTGTGATTCTCTTCCAGTCCGCCTATGTCGCTGAAGTTGTGCGCGGTGGTCTGCAGGCGTTGCCTAAAGGCCAGTACGAAGCAGCGGAATCACTGGCGCTCGGTTACTGGAAAACGCAGGGGCTGGTCATTCTTCCCCAGGCACTCAAGCTGGTTATCCCGGGTCTGGTTAACACGATCATTGCCCTCTTCAAAGATACCAGTCTGGTAATCATTATCGGATTGTTCGATCTCTTTAGCAGCGTGCAGCAGGCCACCGTGGACCCCGTCTGGTTGGGAATGTCCACCGAAGGATATGTCTTTGCTGCCCTAATCTACTGGATCTTTTGTTTTAGCATGTCGCGCTATAGCCAGCATCTGGAAAAGCGCTTTAACACCGGGCGTACACCGCACTGAGGAAATTATGAGCCAAATTACTATGACACCCGCCGACGCGATGATTACGCTGGAAGACGTAAATAAATGGTACGGACAGTTTCATGTCCTGAAAGACATCAACCTGAAGGTTAAACAGGGCGAACGCATCGTACTTTGTGGACCTTCAGGTTCAGGTAAATCCACGACAATTCGCTGTATTAACCATCTGGAAGAACATCAACAGGGACGCATTGTGGTTGATGGTATTGAGCTGAATGAAGATATCCGCAATATCGAACGTGTTCGTCAGGAAGTAGGAATGGTGTTTCAACACTTTAATTTGTTCCCACATCTGACCGTCCTGCAGAACTGCACGCTGGCACCAATCTGGGTTCAAAAGTTGCCCAAAAAGGAGGCCGAAGCACTGGCGATGCACTATCTGGAACGCGTCCGCATTGCAGAGCATGCCAATAAATTTCCAGGCCAGATATCGGGTGGTCAACAGCAGCGTGTGGCTATCGCCCGCTCGCTTTGTATGAAGCCTAAAATCATGCTGTTTGATGAACCTACCTCAGCACTGGATCCTGAAATGGTGAAGGAAGTCCTGGATACTATGATTGGGCTGGCACAATCCGGGATGACCATGTTGTGCGTGACACATGAAATGGGATTTGCCAGAACCGTAGCAGATCGGGTGATCTTCATGGATCGTGGCGAGATTGTCGAGCAGGCACCACCAGATGAATTCTTTGCTCATCCGAAGTCAGAACGCACACGGACCTTCTTGTCGCAGGTGATTCATTAGTCGTTTTCTCTGCCGGGTGGGGGTTGCGCCTTGCCCGGCCTACCGTTTTTTCTGCACATAAACGCAAAAAGGCCATCCTTTCGGATGGCCTTTTCACTTATTTGATGTCTGGCAGTTCCCTACTCTCACATGGGGAGACCCCACACTACCATCGGCGCTACGGCGTTTCACTTCTGAGTTCGGCATGGGGTCAGGTGGGACCACCGCGCTAAAGCCGCCAGACAAATTCTTTTACTTCTTGCCGAACTTTAACCTAAGTATAAAGTGGTGCTGATACCCAGAGTCGAACTGGGGACCTCACCCTTACCAAGGGTGCGCTCTACCAACTGAGCCATATCAGCACGCTAAATTTGATGCCTGGCAGTTCCCTACTCTCACATGGGGAGACCCCACACTACCATCGGCGCTACGGCGTTTCACTTCTGAGTTCGGCATGGGGTCAGGTGGGACCACCGCGCTAAAGCCGCCAGGCAAATTCTGTTAAATCTGTATCAAGGCTGAAAATCTTCTGTCTCTCGTTCGCCGAAACAGCTTCGGCGTTGTAAGGTTAAGCCTCACGGTTCATTAGTATCGGTTAGCTCAACGCATCGCTGCGCTTACACACCCGACCTATCAACGTCGTAGTCTTCAACGTTCCTTCAGGACTCTCAAGGAGTCAGGGAGAACTCATCTCGGGGCAAGTTTCGTGCTTAGATGCTTTCAGCACTTATCTCTTCCGCATTTAGCTACCGGGCAGTGCCATTGGCATGACAACCCGAACACCAGTGATGCGTCCACTCCGGTCCTCTCGTACTAGGAGCAGCCCCCCTCAATTCTCCAGCGCCCACGGCAGATAGGGACCGAACTGTCTCACGACGTTCTAAACCCAGCTCGCGTACCACTTTAAATGGCGAACAGCCATACCCTTGGGACCTACTTCAGCCCCAGGATGTGATGAGCCGACATCGAGGTGCCAAACACCGCCGTCGATATGAACTCTTGGGCGGTATCAGCCTGTTATCCCCGGAGTACCTTTTATCCGTTGAGCGATGGCCCTTCCATTCAGAACCACCGGATCACTATGACCTGCTTTCGCACCTGCTCGAGCCGTCACTCTCGCAGTCAAGCTAGCTTATGCCATTGCACTAACCTCCTGATGTCCGACCAGGATTAGCTAACCTTCGTGCTCCTCCGTTACTCTTTGGGAGGAGACCGCCCCAGTCAAACTACCCACCAGACACTGTCCGCAACCCGGATTACGGGTCTACGTTAGAACACCAGCCATTAAAGGGTGGTATTTCAAGGGCGGCTCCACGCAGACTGGCGTCCACGCTTCAAAGCCTCCCACCTATCCTACACATCAAGGACCAGTGTTCAGTGTCAAGCTATAGTAAAGGTTCACGGGGTCTTTCCGTCTTGCCGCGGGTACACTGCATCTTCACAGCGAGTTCAATTTCACTGAGTCTCGGGTGGAGACAGCCTGGCCATCATTACGCCATTCGTGCAGGTCGGAACTTACCCGACAAGGAATTTCGCTACCTTAGGACCGTTATAGTTACGGCCGCCGTTTACCGGGGCTTCGATCAAGAGCTTCGCGTTACCGCTAACCCCATCAATTAACCTTCCGGCACCGGGCAGGCGTCACACCGTATACGTCCACTTTCGTGTTTGCACAGTGCTGTGTTTTTAATAAACAGTTGCAGCCAGCTGGTATCTTCGACTGATTTCAGCTCCACCCGCAGGGGCTTCACCTACATATCAGCGTGCCTTCTCCCGAAGTTACGGCACCATTTTGCCTAGTTCCTTCACCCGAGTTCTCTCAAGCGCCTTGGTATTCTCTACCTGACCACCTGTGTCGGTTTGGGGTACGATTTGATGTTACCTGATGCTTAGAGGCTTTTCCTGGAAGCAGGGCATTTGTTACTTCAGCACCGTAGTGCCTCGTCATCACACCTCAGCGTTAATAAGGTACCGGATTTACCTGGAACCTCCGCCTACATGCTTAAACCGGGACAACCGTCGCCCGGCTAACATAGCCTTCTCCGTCCCCCCTTCGCAGTAACACCAAGTACAGGAATATTAACCTGTTTCCCATCGACTACGCCTTTCGGCCTCGCCTTAGGGGTCGACTCACCCTGCCCCGATTAACGTTGGACAGGAACCCTTGGTCTTCCGGCGTGCGGGCTTTTCACCCGCATTATCGTTACTTATGTCAGCATTCGCACTTCTGATACCTCCAGCATCCCTCACAGGACACCTTCAACGGCTTACAGAACGCTCCCCTACCCAACAACGCATAAGCGTCGCTGCCGCAGCTTCGGTGCATGGTTTAGCCCCGTTACATCTTCCGCGCAGGCCGACTCGACCAGTGAGCTATTACGCTTTCTTTAAATGATGGCTGCTTCTAAGCCAACATCCTGGCTGTCTGTGCCTTCCCACATCGTTTCCCACTTAACCATGACTTTGGGACCTTAGCTGGCGGTCTGGGTTGTTTCCCTCTTCACGACGGACGTTAGCACCCGCCGTGTGTCTCCCGTGATAACATTCTTCGGTATTCGTAGTTTGCATCGGGTTGGTAAGCCGGGATGGCCCCCTAGCCGAAACAGTGCTCTACCCCCGAAGATGAGTTCACGAGGCGCTACCTAAATAGCTTTCGGGGAGAACCAGCTATCTCCCGGTTTGATTGGCCTTTCACCCCCAGCCACAAGTCATCCGCTAATTTTTCAACATTAGTCGGTTCGGTCCTCCAGTTAGTGTTACCCAACCTTCAACCTGCCCATGGCTAGATCACCGGGTTTCGGGTCTATACCCTGCAACTTAACGCCCAGTTAAGACTCGGTTTCCCTTCGGCTCCCCTATACGGTTAACCTTGCTACAGAATATAAGTCGCTGACCCATTATACAAAAGGTACGCAGTCACACCACGAAGGTGCTCCCACTGCTTGTACGTACACGGTTTCAGGTTCTTTTTCACTCCCCTCGCCGGGGTTCTTTTCGCCTTTCCCTCACGGTACTGGTTCACTATCGGTCAGTCAGGAGTATTTAGCCTTGGAGGATGGTCCCCCCATATTCAGACAGGATACCACGTGTCCCGCCCTACTCTTCGAGTTCACAACCTGTGCATTTTCGTGTACGGGGCTGTCACCCTGTATCGCCGGACTTTCCAGACCGTTCCACTAACACACAAGCTGATTCAGACTCTGGGCTGCTCCCCGTTCGCTCGCCGCTACTGGGGGAATCTCGGTTGATTTCTTTTCCTCGGGGTACTTAGATGTTTCAGTTCCCCCGGTTCGCCTCGTTAACCTATGTATTCAGTTAACGATAGTGTGACGAATCACACTGGGTTTCCCCATTCGGACATCGCCGGGTCAAAGGTTCATATCACCTCGCCGGCGCTTTTCGCAGATTAGCACGTCCTTCATCGCCTCTGACTGCCAGGGCATCCACCGTGTACGCTTAGTCGCTTAACCTCACAACCCGAAGATGTTTCTTTCGATTCATCATCGACTTGCGAAAATTTGAGAGACTCGAACACACATAACATGTGTGTCGTTTCAATTTTCAGCTTGATCCAGATTTTTAAAGAGCAAATATCTCAAACATGACTCGCAAGTCAGTTTTGAGATATGACGGCAGGTGACTTTCACTCACGAACCAGCAAGTGGCGTCCCCTAGGGGATTCGAACCCCTGTTACCGCCGTGAAAGGGCGGTGTCCTGGGCCTCTAGACGAAGGGGACGTATAAGTCTCAATCGCAAGACGCCTTGCTATTTACTTTTCATCAGACAATCTGTGTGAGCACTGCAAAGGCAGGTTCTTTAAGGTAAGGAGGTGATCCAACCGCAGGTTCCCCTACGGTTACCTTGTTACGACTTCACCCCAGTCATGAATCACAAAGTGGTAAGCGCCCTCCCGAAGGTTAAGCTACCTACTTCTTTTGCAACCCACTCCCATGGTGTGACGGGCGGTGTGTACAAGGCCCGGGAACGTATTCACCGTAGCATTCTGATCTACGATTACTAGCGATTCCGACTTCATGGAGTCGAGTTGCAGACTCCAATCCGGACTACGACGCACTTTATGAGGTCCGCTTGCTCTCGCGAGGTCGCTTCTCTTTGTATGCGCCATTGTAGCACGTGTGTAGCCCTACTCGTAAGGGCCATGATGACTTGACGTCATCCCCACCTTCCTCCAGTTTATCACTGGCAGTCTCCTTTGAGTTCCCGGCCGGACCGCTGGCAACAAAGGATAAGGGTTGCGCTCGTTGCGGGACTTAACCCAACATTTCACAACACGAGCTGACGACAGCCATGCAGCACCTGTCTCAGAGTTCCCGAAGGCACCAATCCATCTCTGGAAAGTTCTCTGGATGTCAAGAGTAGGTAAGGTTCTTCGCGTTGCATCGAATTAAACCACATGCTCCACCGCTTGTGCGGGCCCCCGTCAATTCATTTGAGTTTTAACCTTGCGGCCGTACTCCCCAGGCGGTCGACTTAACGCGTTAGCTCCGGAAGCCACGCCTCAAGGGCACAACCTCCAAGTCGACATCGTTTACGGCGTGGACTACCAGGGTATCTAATCCTGTTTGCTCCCCACGCTTTCGCACCTGAGCGTCAGTCTTTGTCCAGGGGGCCGCCTTCGCCACCGGTATTCCTCCAGATCTCTACGCATTTCACCGCTACACCTGGAATTCTACCCCCCTCTACAAGACTCTAGCCTGCCAGTTTCGAATGCAGTTCCCAGGTTGAGCCCGGGGATTTCACATCCGACTTGACAGACCGCCTGCGTGCGCTTTACGCCCAGTAATTCCGATTAACGCTTGCACCCTCCGTATTACCGCGGCTGCTGGCACGGAGTTAGCCGGTGCTTCTTCTGCGGGTAACGTCAATTGCTGAGGTTATTAACCTCAGCACCTTCCTCCCCGCTGAAAGTACTTTACAACCCGAAGGCCTTCTTCATACACGCGGCATGGCTGCATCAGGCTTGCGCCCATTGTGCAATATTCCCCACTGCTGCCTCCCGTAGGAGTCTGGACCGTGTCTCAGTTCCAGTGTGGCTGGTCATCCTCTCAGACCAGCTAGGGATCGTCGCCTAGGTGAGCCGTTACCCCACCTACTAGCTAATCCCATCTGGGCACATCTGATGGCAAGAGGCCCGAAGGTCCCCCTCTTTGGTCTTGCGACGTTATGCGGTATTAGCTACCGTTTCCAGTAGTTATCCCCCTCCATCAGGCAGTTTCCCAGACATTACTCACCCGTCCGCCGCTCGTCACCCGAGAGCAAGCTCTCTGTGCTACCGCTCGACTTGCATGTGTTAGGCCTGCCGCCAGCGTTCAATCTGAGCCATGATCAAACTCTTCAATTTAAAAGTTTGATGCTCAATGAATTAAACTTCGTAATGAATTACGTGTTCACTCGTTGAGACTTGGTATTCATTTAGTGTCCGAAGACATTAAGAATCCATGTCACTTTGAGTGCCCACACAGATTGTCTGATAAATTGTTAAAGAGCAGTTGCAACGCGGCTTTCAGCTCATCGTTGCGAGGTGGCGTATATTACGCTTTCCTCTTTCAGAGTCAACCCGTTATTTCAGGATTTTTTCTCTTCAACCGACCGGGTTGTTTGTGAAGTGATTCACATCCGCCGTGTCGATGGAGGCGCATTATAGGGATCCCATTTTTTAGCACAAGTACTTTTTGGATCTTTTTTTCCGACTGACGATTTTCCGCGCTTTTCGCTGAAAACCCACCCGATCTGCTTAAATATTGACGCATTTTACCTTGCCTCGATCCAATATTATGATCAAAGTCTTCTATATAGCGCTCATCCATAGAGGTAGATATGCCCTCAGTATTACGTCCCTATAAAGATCTGTTCCCCAAAAAAGGCGATCGCGTGATGATCGATGCCAGCAGCGTGGTCATTGGTGATGTGCGAATAGCCGCTGATGTCAGTATTTGGCCACTTGTCGCCATCAGGGGGGATGTCAACTATGTGTCGATTGGTGCCCGTACCAATATTCAGGATGGTAGCGTTCTGCACGTCACGCACAAATCCTCATACAACCCTGAGGGCAATCCGCTCATCATTGGAGAGGATGTCACTATCGGCCATAAAGTGATGCTTCACGGCTGCACTATCGGTAATCGGGTGCTTGTGGGGATGGGCTCGATTTTGCTGGATGGTGTGATAGTAGAAGATGATGTAATGATTGGCGCTGGAAGTCTTGTCCCGCAAAACAAACATCTGGAAAGCGGTTATCTCTATTTAGGTAGCCCGGTGAAACAGATCCGCCCCTTAAAAGAGGCGGAAATAGAAGGGTTGAGATACTCAGCGAATAACTATGTGAAATGGAAAGATGAGTATTTGGCTCAGGACAACCAGACCCAGCCCTGATCGTCTTCCTGCTGATCGCGGATCAAATCGCTGGCTTCCTCTTCGAGATCCCAGCGATTCTCACAAAAGACGTCTAGTGGATGAGAACCGCCAAAGCGACTCAGCAGCGTTTCTCCGCCGATCGCACAGGTCAATTGCATCCCGTGCACCAGCACCGGAAAGCAGACAGCCTGTTTGCTCTCATCCCAGACTTCTCTATCAGGAAAATGAATTGCCTGGTTCACTCAGTCAATTCCTGCTTCAGCTTTTCAATCACCGGTTCGACCGCAGGTAGCACTCCGTGCCAGAGCAGCACCGCATGTGCCGCCTGCCCCACCAGCATACCCAGTCCATCCGCCAGATGCTTCGCGCCGTGTTGCTCACACCAGTTCAGGAAAGGTGTCTTCCCTTTCTGATAAAACATGTCGTAGAAATAGATGTGGTGACTCACCAGTGCAGAAGGGATCGCCGGAACTTCGCCACCAAT
This sequence comes from Enterobacter ludwigii, assembly GCA_023023105.1. NCBI lineage: Bacteria > Pseudomonadati > Pseudomonadota > Gammaproteobacteria > Enterobacterales > Enterobacteriaceae > Enterobacter > Enterobacter ludwigii. The sequence goes on from CP083824.1 coordinate 4,274,092, forward strand.
GCCGCTAGAGGTAGCATTAATGATCAGATCGAACTCGTGACCCGCCAGATCATCAAGCGCAACTGCGCTTACACTGCCGGTATGTGCGAACAACCCCGCTAACGCTTCTGCTCTGGAAAACGTGCGGTTGGTAATTGTCACAGCACAATCAAAAGATAAGAGAGGAAGCAGTACGCCACGAGAAGCCCCGCCCGCACCTATCAGTAGAATTCGAAAACCCGGTTTAATAAATGACAGTCTTTCCAGGTCGCTAAGCAACCCGATACCATCCGTGTTATCGCCAAGTAACCGCCCATCCTCAAGCCGTTTTAGCGTATTCACGGCACCGGCAAGAGAAGCACGTTCAGTCAGTTCATCTGCCCGTTCAAAAGCTTCTTCTTTGAAAGGTACCGTCACATTTGCACCTTTACCGCCCGCGTCGAAAAAAGCATTCAGGGTCGGAACAAATGCGTCAACAGGTGCCAGCACGCGGCCATAGGGATGAACTATCTGGAGCTGGTCAGCAAACTGCTGATGGATCCAGGGTGACTTACTGTGCGCTATCGGATTACCAAAAACAGCATAAGCTTCCATCATATTACCCCTGGCGAAAACGTTCGCCGGTCAAAGCGTCGCGGATTTCCGACGGATTCAGTCGACCACCCGTTTCACCCAATGCTACCGGGAAATCGCTCCCGAACTGCGCCAGTACTTCTTCAGTTGTTCGGCACGGAGGCAGCCCGGTCAGGTTGGCACTGGTTGAGACCAGTGGTTTGCCAAACGCCAGGCACAGTTCCACCACCAGCGGATGGTCGGTGACGCGGACGGCGAGGGAATCAAACTTTCCGGTTAACCAGCGCGGTGTCGAAGGTTGCGCCGGAAAAACAAAGGTCACAGGCCCTGGCCACGCGGAGAAGACAGTCTCCCGCTGAGCCGGTGTTAACATGGAATCATCAATATAAGGCTTTAGTTGTTCATAATTGGCAGCGATTAAAATCAGCCCTTTTTCGACGGGCCTCTGTTTGAGTGCCAGTAATCGGCCAACGGCCGTCTCGCTGTCAGGATCGCAACCGACCCCAAAGACAGCTTCAGTTGGATAGGCGATGACTTCTTCATTTTTCAGGACATCCACCGCATGCGCAATGGAGCCTGATGGCAGGTTATTATTCACTATTTTGATCCGCCGAAACCGGCTTTCCACATTGTTTACTGGCGCAAAAGCGTTTCATACCTTGCGCCGTTTTCTTCTCAATAAGTAGCGGATAATTGCAATGAGTGCAGACGCCCGCTACCGGTTTGAAATTGATAACGAACTGGCATTCAGGATAGCGATCGCAAGAATGGAAGGTCTTACCAAAACGAGAACGACGCTGTACCAGTTGCCCACGCTGGCATTGAGGACAAGCAATAGCCGTTTCATCCGGTTTATCAATTTGTTCTGTATGTTCGCATGCAGGGTAACGGCTACATCCAATGAACATGCCGAAACGCCCCTGACGCAGCGCTAACTCACCGCCGCAGAGAGGGCAAAGCTGCCCCTCCAGAATTTTAACGATATGTCCGTCCGCCTGGCTTTTCAGGGGACGGACATAATCACATTCCGGATACTGTGAACAACCGAGAAACGGGCCGTGTTTCCCGGACCGAATAACAAGTTCAGCCCCGCACTGCGGACAGGGCTCATTTTTATGCACCGTGAATAGTGCTGATTTGGCCATAACAACTCTTGGTGCTGCATATTGAATTAATGCAGCATACCTTCATTCACTTCAAAGAGTAATTCTTCCATCTGCTGATAGGCATTTTCACAGCCTGGAATATTAAACAGAACCATCAGGATCACCCATTTGAGGTCTTCCAGTTCAAATTCTGCTGTATCCAGCGCCATGACGCGCTCTATCACCATTTCTCTCGTTTCGAGGTTTAGCACCTGAATCTGCTCAAGGAATAAAATGAATCCCCGGCAGCTGGCGTCCAGCCTTTCACACTCTTCAGCGGTATAGATGCGTACAGACAATGGGTCAGAAGCAAGCTGCATAGGTTCGGCAAGGCCTTCCTGATAATCAGCTAACTTTTCCAGCCACATCAACGCATTATAGATATCTTCCCGCTCAAACCCCGCATCGGTAAGATCCTGTGTCAATTTGTCCTGATCCACTCGCATTTCTGCTTCGTTATGGATGTAAGTCTCAAACAAATACATCAGTACGTCGAACATGGCATGCCCTCCTTAATCGGACATAGCCGCCGGGTACAGCTGCGATCCACCCTGCTAACTCCAGTTCGAGTAGCTGTGCTACCGTTACTGGCACAGGTTGGCCGGCACGTTCAGCGACAACGTCAACAGGTGTTACCTCATCTCCTACGTTAGCCAGGAGCTTGGGAAATGGCAATGCCACCTTTCCCTGATCTGATGAATATTGTCGCTTTTCGGGATCTTCCTGCAGCCATTGCAACCCATATTGCAAATTTTCAAGAATGTCCCCGACTTCCGTTACCGGTGTTGCCCCTTGCTTAATCAGCCAGTGGGGCCCCTCGCATCCGGGATTGCCTATCGGACCAGGCAGGGCGAAGACTTCTCGCCCCTGTTCGAGCGCGCATCGAGCTGTGACCAGTGAACCGCTTCTCCGCGCCGCTTCAACGACCAGTACGCCTCTGCTAAGCCCGCTGATAATTCGATTACGACGCGGAAAGTTTGCTGGTCTGGGCTGCGCCGAAAGAGGGAACTCAGACACTATCGCACCGCCAGATTCGATGAGACGTATAGCCAAAGCCTGATGCCGACGGGGATAAATGCTAAAAAGACCGTTCCCCAACACGGCTACACTACGACCTTTTACTGACAGCGCAGCGTTGTGGGCAACGCCATCAATACCACAGGCCAGCCCGCTGGTGATCGTGAACCCGCTTTGAGAAAGCTGCTCGCACAGAATTTTCCCCCATCGCTCGCCGTACCATGACGGCGCACGGCTACCTACAACAGCCAACTGGATAGTGTTAAGCGCCTCTGGGTTGCCTTTTACAAATAACGCCCCCGGATAATCAGGAATAGTTCGAAGCAAGGGAGGATAAAGCGGATCATGTGCCGTTAATAATTGATTGTCCGGCTGCTCAAGCCACATCAGGCTGCGTTCCAGCTCATTTTCATCTGGAGCAAAGAACCTTTCAGCTTGCTTTGCTGTCAGCCCGGCGTTTCTGAGAACAGGAACATCTATGCTTTTCTGATTCTGTAGCCGTGCGACGGCGTCCAGCATTGCATCACCACAAAGAGACCCTGTATGTATTAACCGTAACCATATCTCGGTAGATGTCATCCTTTCCCCTGCCATAAGCGGCCTCCGCAATCATTGCGATTGGTCACTGATGCTGTCAATCAATGGGGGATTTGTCTAGAATAGAGGTATTATTGTTATCAACTCCTGAACACGACTCTGGAAATTTATGGCAGTTTTGCAAGTGTTACATATTCCGGACGAGCGCCTTCGCATCGTCGCTGAACCGGTTAAAGAAGTGAATGCAGAAATTCAGCGTATCGTAGATGATATGTTCGATACCATGTACGCCGAAGAAGGCATTGGCCTCGCGGCGACTCAGGTGGACATTCACAAGCGCATTATCGTGATCGACGTTTCTGAAAATCGCGATGGTCGTCTGGTGCTGATCAATCCTGAGTTGCTTGAGAAAAGTGGCGAAACCGGTATTGAGGAAGGCTGTCTTTCCATTCCGGAACAGCGCGCTTTAGTGCCACGTGCCGAAAAAGTGAAAATTCGCGCTCTGGATCGTGACGGTAATCCGTTCGAGCTGGAAGCAGACGACCTGCTGGCGATTTGTATTCAGCATGAGATGGATCACCTGGTCGGTAAACTGTTTATCGATTACCTCTCACCACTGAAACAGCAGCGTATTCGCCAGAAAGTAGAGAAACTGGATCGTATGCGCTCGCGTGCATAACACCCCGGGATACAAGGAATAACGTGTCTAAATCGCTACGTATTATCTTTGCAGGAACGCCTGATTTTGCAGCGCGTCATCTTGACGCGCTGTTGTCTTCTGATCACCAGATTGTGGGTGTATTTACTCAACCAGATCGTCCGGCTGGCCGCGGCAAAAAGTTGATGCCAAGCCCGGTAAAAATGCTGGCAGAAGAGCATGGATTACCGGTATTCCAGCCAGCCTCCCTGCGTTCACCGGAAAATCAGCAACTTGTTGCTGACCTGAATGCCGACGTTATGGTGGTAGTGGCTTACGGTTTAATTCTGCCCAAAGCTGTGCTTGATATGCCTCGCCTGGGCTGTGTAAATGTGCACGGTTCTCTGCTGCCTCGCTGGCGTGGCGCCGCGCCTATCCAGCGTTCTTTATGGGCAGGTGATGCAGAGACTGGCGTCACTATCATGAAGATGGACGTAGGTTTAGACACTGGCGACATGCTCTATAAACTCGCCTGCCCGATTACCGCGGAAGACACCAGCGCAACGCTGTACGACAAGCTGGCGGACCTTGGCCCTCAGGGTCTCCTCGAGACGCTGCAACAGCTTGCGGATAATACGGCGCAACCTGAAGTTCAGGATGAAACGCTTGTTACCTATGCCGAAAAGCTAAGCAAAGAAGAAGCGCGGATCGACTGGTCCCTGTCAGCTGCTCAACTCGAACGCTGCATTCGTGCGTTTAATCCATGGCCAATGAGCTGGATGGAGATCGATGAGCAGCCAGTGAAAGTCTGGAAAGCCTCGGTCATTTGCGGCAATACCACGGCTGAACCCGGTACGATTATTGATGTCAGCAAGAACGGTATCCAGGTAGCGACCGCCCAAGGGATCTTGAATCTTGAAGCACTGCAACCGGCCGGTAAGAAAGCCATGAGCGCTCAGGACCTGTTAAATTCCCGTCGCGAATGGTTTATCCCCGGCAAACGTCTTGCCTGAGAAAATTTATCCTTAAGGCCCGGTGTTTCCGGGCATTTTTATTTTTACGGCTATGAAAAAACAAAATCTACGCAGTATGGCGGCCCAGGCCGTTGAGCAGGTTATCGAGCAGGGCCAGTCTTTGAGTAACGTCCTGCCTCCGCTGCAACAAAAAGTCTCTGATAAAGACAAAGCCCTGCTTCAGGAGCTCTGCTTTGGCGTCCTGCGCACACTCTCTCAGCTTGAGTGGTTGATCAATAAGTTGATGTCGCGGCCAATGACCGGCAAGCAACGCACCGTACATTATTTAATTATGGTAGGTTTCTATCAGCTTCTTCATACCCGTATTCCACCTCATGCCGCTCTGGCTGAGACAGTGGAAGGTGCTGTTGCGATCAAACGTCCCCAACTGAAAGGTCTGATCAACGGAGTACTGCGTCAGTTCCAGCGACAGCAGGAAGAGCTTCTTACTGAGTTTGCTCAAAGTGAAACACGTTTCCTGCACCCGGAATGGCTTCTTAATCGCCTGAAAAAAGCTTATCCGCAGCAGTGGCAGGACATTGCCGAAGCCAATAACCAGCGCCCACCAATGTGGTTGCGCGTGAATCGTAATCATCATTCTCGCGATGCCTGGCTGGCCTTGCTTGAAGAGGCTGGAATGAACGGCTTCACACATGACGCCTATCCTGATGCCGTACGTTTAGCATCGCCTGCACCAGTACATGCATTACCCGGTTTTGACGAAGGCTGGGTAACTGTACAGGATGCCTCTGCCCAGGGTTGCATAACCTGGCTTGAACCACAAAATGGAGAGCAGATCCTCGATCTCTGCGCCGCGCCAGGCGGCAAAACCACGCATATTCTGGAAGTTGCGCCTCAGGCCAGCGTATTGGCAGTGGACGTTGATGAACAACGTCTTTCACGCGTCTACGACAACCTGAAACGTCTGGGTATGAAGGCGCAGGTTAAGCAAGGTGATGGACGCAAACCCGCAGAATGGTGTGGCGAGACGAAATTTGATCGTATTTTGCTGGACGCCCCCTGCTCGGCAACCGGTGTTATTCGCCGTCATCCGGATATTAAGTGGCTGCGTCGTGACCGTGATATTAAGGAACTTGCCCAGCTGCAATCCGACATTCTTGACGCCATTTGGCCACATCTTAAACCAGGCGGAACGCTGGTCTATGCAACCTGTTCCGTACTGCCGGAAGAAAACAGTCAGCAAATCGCGGCCTTCCTTAAACGAACTCCGGACGCTGCATTAAGAGATACGGGGACGCCTGAACGCCCCGGTCAGCAGAACCTGCCAGGTGCAGAAGAGGGTGATGGTTTCTTTTACGCTAAGCTAATCAAAGAGTGATGTTGAGAACAGGTCACGAGATATGAAAATTATCATTCTGGGTGCAGGACAGGTTGGTGGAACGCTGGCGGAAAACCTGGTTGGTGAAAACAATGACATCACTATTGTTGATACCAACGGCGATCGGCTGCGCGTGTTGCAGGACAAGTTTGACCTTCGTGTTGTGCAGGGTCACGGCTCGCATCCACGGGTCCTTCGTGAAGCGGGTGCCGATGATGCCGACATGCTGGTTGCTGTAACCAGCTCTGACGAAACCAATATGGTTGCTTGTCAGGTGGCTTACTCACTTTTCAACACACCAAACCGAATCGCGCGCATCCGTTCTCCTGACTATGTCCGCGATGCAGAGAAACTGTTTAATTCCGAAGCGGTCCCGATTGATCATCTCATCGCGCCAGAGCAACTGGTTATCGACAATATCTATCGCCTGATCGAATATCCTGGCGCACTGCAGGTGGTGAATTTTGCCGAAGGTAAAGTGAGTCTTGCAGTGGTTAAGGCCTATTACGGTGGGCCATTAATCGGCAATGCGCTCTCCACAATGCGTGAGCATATGCCGCACATTGATACTCGTGTCGCAGCCATTTTCCGTCACGACAGACCGATTCGTCCGCAAGGCTCCACCATTGTCGAAGCCGGTGATGAGGTCTTCTTTATTGCGGCCTCTCAGCATATTCGCGCAGTAATGAGTGAGCTTCAGCGTCTCGAGAAGCCATATAAACGTATTATGTTGGTCGGTGGTGGCAATATCGGTGCTGGCCTGGCGCGTAGACTGGAAAAAGATTACAGCGTGAAATTGATCGAACGCGATCAGCAACGAGCTTCTGAACTGGCAGAAAAGTTGCAGAACACGATCGTATTTTATGGCGATGCGTCGGATCAGGAACTACTGGCTGAAGAACATATTGATCAGGTTGATCTGTTTATTGCCGTCACCAACGACGATGAAGCAAATATCATGTCGGCCATGCTCGCCAAACGAATGGGGGCAAAAAAGGTGATGGTGCTTATTCAGCGCCGGGCTTATGTTGACCTTGTTCAGGGGAGTGTCATTGATATCGCCATTTCGCCACAGCAAGCGACCATTTCCGCCCTCCTGAGCCATGTTCGCAAAGCGGATATTGTCGGCGTTTCATCTCTGCGTCGCGGTGTGGCAGAAGCCATTGAAGCCGTAGCTCATGGTGATGAAACCACATCACGCGTTGTGGGACGCGCCATTGATGAGATTAAACTTCCCCCGGGGACAATTATCGGGGCCGTAGTACGGGGGAATGATGTCATGATTGCCAATGATAATTTACGTATCGAGCAAGGGGACCACGTTATTATGTTCCTTACCGATAAAAAATTTATTACCGATGTCGAACGCCTGTTCCAGCCAAGTCCATTCTTCCTGTAATCATTCAGGTGCTCCTCAAAGAGCACCTGAACATAATCCCTCTATTTAACATGCCTTTTATTTTTCATAACGATTATTTATCCCCAATGGCAAATAGCTAATCATTTGTTAAACTTATAATCGTCAGCTGGCACAAGGAGAGCATAATGAGTTTTATTAAAGAGTTTCGCGAATTTGCGATGCGCGGGAATGTGGTGGATTTGGCAGTGGGTGTCATTATTGGTGCGGCGTTCGGTAAGATCGTCTCATCATTAGTTGCCGACATTATCATGCCACCGTTGGGGTTATTAATCGGGGGCATTGATTTCAAACAATTTGCCGTCACGCTCCGGGATGCGCAGGGCGATGTCCCGGCGGTCGTAATGCATTACGGTGTGTTCATTCAGAACATATTCGACTTCGTGATTGTGGCGTTTGCCATTTTTATGGCCATAAAGCTTATCAACAAGTTAAATCGTAAAAAAGAAGAGCCTGCAGCAGCACCAGCACCAACAAAAGAAGAAGTATTGCTGGCAGAAATTCGCGATCTGTTAAAAGAGCAGAATAATCGCTCTTGATCAGAAACTAAAAGCAAGAAGGCCAGTGGTAAAAAAGCGATCCGCTTGTTTGCCACTGGCCTCCCAGTTACCCCGTTTTGCATGCTTGTCTTTACGCAGATAACTACCTTTCCCTTTTTTACTTTTCTCGACGCGCTGTCTGAAGAGCGGGTCATGTAGTAAAGCTTCAATAGCGTTATCTTTAATTTGTCCCTTCGTATGCTGATAGCGGCTCATCATTTCTCCTGAGCATGGTTTATGTCGACGGAAGTCTAGACCCGGGCGGACAAAAAATCAACTGCCCTCCATTTCTCCACTGGCCCCCTGTTCAAGGGCTTCCAGAATTGAACAATAGATACTGCTGTGCGCCGTACCACAGCAGGCGTCATTCAGCCTTTGTAAAGAACGCTGCATAGTCTGCAACTCCTGAATGCGCGCTTCAACCTCATCCAGGCGGGCCTGAACAATACTCTTCGACTCCTGGCAGGTATGATGTTCCGGATCAATACGGATCGATAATAACTCGCGGATCGAATCCAGTGTGAAACCAAGCTGACGCGCATAACGAATAAAGCGCAGACGTTGTAGATCGTTATCGGTATAAAGGCGAAAACCGCCTTCAGTGCGTACTTCATGATCAATCATCTGCTGCTTTTCATAGTATCGGATGGTATCCGGCGTTACGTTCGCGAGCTTTGCAAGTTCACCGATACGGTACATAACTATTCCTCGTTTATTTTATGCATCAATCTTTCGCCGTATTCACCGCGCAGAAAGTCAGTATTCATTCCAGCCTGGCGAAGCTTGAGTTCAATCAGGGCGAGCCGACGGGAAAGTTCAGAATGTCGAGGATCGTCCTGACGGATACCTCTGAGTAGATCAGCAAGCTCAACCGCCTCCCTGCGCTGTTCGAGTTCAGGAGGAAGACAACCTGCATTTTTCAGTAATCGGTATCCTGCACGTAATTCTGGCGCGATGTGCGAATCGTCTTCCAGCACAAGGGGAGCGCCACTTCCTGGAAGATCATCAAATTCACCTTTTTTTTGGGCATCGCGAATATGGCGTTCTGCCCACTGATCGAGCAACCACATTATCAGCTCCAGAGAAAGAACAGATTTGATACAAACATTGTAGAGAAGTTGGGGATCTACCGGATATAAAAAAACCCGCCGAGGCGGGTTTTTTTACGTTACTGCAGATTACTCTGCAGCAGCTTCTGCTTTCTCTGAACGATCAACCAGCTCGATGTAAGCCATCGGCGCGTTGTCGCCTGCACGGAAGCCACACTTCAGAATGCGAGTGTAACCACCGGCACGGCTCGCGAAACGCGGGCCCAGTTCGTTAAACAGTTTTGCCACGATCTCGTTATCACGAGTACGGGCGAATGCCAGACGACGATTAGCAACGCTGTCAGTCTTGGCAAGAGTAATCAGCGGCTCAACTACGCGACGCAGCTCTTTCGCTTTAGGCAGGGTCGTCTTGATGATCTCATGACGAACCAGTGAACCTGCCATGTTGCGGAACATAGCCTGGCGATGGCTGCTGTTGCGGTTCAGTTGACGACCACTCTTACGATGGCGCATGACCTTATCCTTCTCAGTAAAACCTTAACCTGTGATCCGGTTACTCGTCAGCAATACTAGCTGGTGGCCAGTTTTCCAGGCGCATGCCCAGAGACAAACCACGTGAAGCCAGCACGTCTTTAATCTCAGTAAGAGATTTTTTACCCAGGTTCGGCGTTTTCAGCAACTCAACCTCGGTACGCTGTACCAGATCACCGATATAGTGGATAGCTTCTGCCTTGAGGCAGTTAGCAGAGCGGACAGTCAATTCGAGATCGTCAACAGGGCGCAGCAGGATCGGATCGAATTCTGGTTTCTCTTCTTTCACTTCCGGCTGACGTACATCACGTAAGTCAACGAAAGCTTCCAGTTGTTCTGCCAGGATGGTTGCCGCACGACGAATCGCCTCTTCAGGATCGATTGTGCCGTTGGTTTCCATTTCGATGACCAGCTTGTCCAGGTCGGTACGCTGTTCTACACGCGCTGCTTCAACATTGTAGGCAATACGCTCTACAGGGCTGTAGCATGCGTCGACCAGCAGACGGCCGATTGGGCGCTCATCTTCTTCCGAATGAATTCGGGCAGAAGCCGGCACATAACCACGACCGCGCTGAACTTTGATACGCATGCTAATCGCTGCGTTCTCATCGGTCAGGTGGCAGATCACGTGCTGCGGCTTGACGATTTCAACATCACCGTCGTGGGTGATGTCGGCTGCAGTCACAGGGCCAATGCCAGATTTATTCAGAGTAAGAATAACTTCATCTTTACCCTGAACTCTCACCGCCAGCCCTTTCAGGTTGAGCAGGATTTCAAGGATATCTTCCTGAACGCCTTCTTTGGTGCTGTACTCATGAAGTACACCATCAATCTCAACCTCGGTCACCGCGCAACCCGGCATCGATGAGAGCAGAATACGGCGCAGTGCGTTACCCAGAGTATGGCCAAAGCCACGCTCTAAAGGCTCAAGGGTCACCTTGGCGTGCGTCGAACTCACTTGCTCGATATCTACCAGGCGCGGTTTTAGAAACTCTGTCACAGAACCCTGCATTGTGTCCTCTCTTTGGTACTAAGCTTTACTTGGAGTAAAGCTCGACGATCAGGTGTTCGTTAATGTCCGCAGACAGATCAGAACGTTCTGGCTGACGCTTGAACGTACCTTCCATCTTGCCAGCATCAACTTCCAGCCAGGTTGGCTTTTCACGCTGCTCAGCCAGCTCCAGAGCGGCCTTCACGCGAGATTGCTTTTTCGCTTTCTCACGAATGCTAACAACGTCATTCGCTTTAACCTGATAAGAAGCGATGTTAACAACACGACCGTTTACCATGATTGCTTTGTGGCTAACCAGCTGACGTGATTCAGCACGAGTAGCGCCGAAGCCCATACGGTATACAACGTTGTCCAGACGACCTTCCAGCAGAGCCAGCAGGTTTTCACCCGTGTTGCCTTTCAGACGTGCTGCTTCTTTATAGTAGTTACGGAACTGACGCTCCAGCACACCGTACATACGGCGAACTTTTTGCTTTTCACGCAACTGCACACCATAGTCAGACAGACGCGGTTTACGCGCACCGTGCTGGCCAGGAGCTTGTTCAATTTTACACTTGGTATCGATCGCGCGAACGCCAGACTTAAGGAATAAGTCGGTGCCCTCACGACGGCTCAGCTTGAGCTTAGGACCCAAATATCTTGCCATTTTCTATCTCCAACTAACCTAAAAAACGAGCGTTATACGCGACGTTTTTTCGGCGGACGACAACCGTTATGAGGGATCGGAGTCACATCAGTAATATTCGTGATGCGGAAACCAGCGGCGTTCAGAGCGCGAACAGTAGATTCACGACCCGGACCCGGACCTTTAACCATAACTTCCAGATTCTTGATGCCGTATTCTTTTACGGCTTCAGCGCAACGCTCTGCTGCAACCTGAGCTGCGAACGGAGTGGATTTGCGAGAACCACGGAAACCGGAACCACCGGCTGTTGCCCAACCCAATGCGTTACCCTGACGATCAGTAATAGTAACGATGGTGTTGTTGAAAGAAGCATGGATATGAGCCACGCCGTCAGAGACTTGTTTTCTTACACGTTTACGTGCACGAACTGGTGCCTTTGCCATTATTCAATCACCCCGATTATTTCTTGATCGGTTTGCGCGGACCCTTACGGGTACGTGCGTTGGTCTTAGTACGCTGACCGCGCACTGGCAGACCACGACGATGACGCAAACCGCGATAGCAACCAAGATCCATCAGGCGCTTGATGCTCATGCTGATTTCACGGCGCAGATCACCTTCAACGACAAATTTGGCAACTTCGTCACGCAGCGTGTCGATTTGTTCTTCAGACAGCTCACTGATCTTAACATCTTCAGCGATACCCGCTGCAGCCAGAATGGCTTTAGAACGGGTCTTGCCGACGCCGTAGATCGAAGTTAATGCGATCACAGCATGTTTCTGATCAGGAATGTTAATGCCTGCTATACGGGCCACTATGCACTCCTACTATTTAATATGTACGCACCATGCTGAAAAGCCCGTTTTCAGGATACTCAAATGGAAACGTACAGACATACAAAAGATTGGCTGGCTAATCTAGCCAGCTCAACCCAACTTTGCAAGAAAAATATGCGAAATAATCAGCCTTGGCGCTGTTTATGCTTCGGCTCGGCACTGCAAATCACGCGGATGACACCATCACGCTTAACGATTTTGCAGTTACGGCATAATTTCTTGACGGAAGCACGAACTTTCATTTTTACTCTCCGTAACTTCTCAGGCGACCAATTAGCGGCCGTAGCCTTTCAGGTTCGCCTTCTTCAATGCAGACTCATACTGACTCGACATCATCAGAGTTTGCACTTGAGCCATAAAGTCCATAATCACGACAACAACGATAAGCAGTGAGGTCCCACCGAAGTAGAACGGTACTTTCATTGCATCACGCATGAACTCCGGGATCAGGCAGATAAAAGTAATATAAAGCGCACCAACCAAAGTCAGACGAGTCATTACTTTATCGATATACTTCGCCGTTTGCTCTCCCGGACGAATTCCTGGTACAAATGCACCGGACTTCTTCAGGTTATCTGCTGTTTCACGCGGGTTGAAGACCAACGCCGTGTAGAAGAAACAGAAGAAGATGATCGCAGACGCATAGAGTAACACATAAAGTGGTTGCCCAGGCTGCAAATACAGCGAAATTGTTGTCAGCCAGTTCCAACCAGTCCCGCCCCCGAACCATGACGCGATGGTCGCCGGGAACAGAATAATACTGGAAGCGAAGATCGCCGGGATTACCCCTGCCATATTCACTTTCAGCGGTAAATGTGTGCTCTGTGCAGCATAGACACGACGACCTTGCTGACGTTTAGCGTAGTTCACCACAATGCGGCGTTGACCACGTTCAACGAAGACAACAAAGAACGTCACTGCAAATACTAATACTGCAACCAACAGCAACAGGAGGAAGTGCAGGTCGCCTTGACGCGCTTGCTCGATAGTATGGGCGATGGCTGGCGGGAGGCCCGCAACAATACCGGCGAAGATAATGATCGAGATACCGTTACCGATACCACGTTCAGTAATCTGTTCGCCGAGCCACATCAGGAACATTGTCCCTGTGACCAGACTAACAACAGCGGTGAAATAGAATGCAAAGCCTGGGTTTAATACCAGGCCCTGCATACCAGGCATATTCGGAAGACCGGTAGCAATACCGATCGACTGGAATATTGCCAGCACCAGAGTACCGTAACGGGTGTACTGACTAATCTTACGACGTCCAGACTCCCCTTCTTTCTTCAACTCTGCCAGGGCCGGATGAACGACCGTCAGCAGCTGGATAATAATAGATGCCGAAATGTACGGCATAATACCCAGAGCGAAGATAGAAGCACGGCTGAGAGCACCACCAGAGAACATGTTGAACATTTCAATGATGGTGCCTCGCTGTTGCTCAAGCAGTTTGGCAAGTACAGCGGCATCGATACCAGGGATCGGAATAAAAGAGCCAATACGGAACACAATCAGCGCGCCGATAACAAACAGCAGTCTGCGTTTCAGCTCGCCAAATCCACCTTTGGCACTTTGAAAATCTAATCCCGGTTGCTTAGCCATCTGCTACTTATTCCTCAATTTTACCGCCAGCAGCTTCGATAGCAGCACGAGCACCTTTAGTAACACGCAGGCCACGAACAGTTACCGGAGTAGAAACTTCACCAGCCAGGATCACTTTCGCGAACTCGATCTGGATACCGATAATGTTTGCTGCTTTCAGCGTGTTCAGGTCTACAACGCCGCCTTCAACTTTCGCCAGGTCAGACAGACGGATTTCCGCTGTGATCGCTGCTTTGCGAGAGGTGAAGCCGAACTTCGGCAGACGACGGTACAGTGGCATCTGGCCACCCTCGAAACCGCGACGTACGCCACCGCCAGAACGAGAGTTCTGACCTTTGTGACCACGACCACCGGTTTTGCCGAGGCCAGAACCGATACCACGACCCAGGCGTTTACCCGCCTTTTTAGAGCCTTCGGCCGGAGACAGAGTATTTAAACGCATCTCTTACTCCTCAACTTTAACCATGAAGTAAACCGCGTTGACCATACCGCGAATAGCAGGAGTATCCTCGCGCTCAACGGTATGACCAATACGACGCAGACCCAGGCCAAGCAGCGTTGCCTTGTGTTTCGGCAGACGACCGATTGCACTGCGGGTTTGAGTGATTTTAATAGTCTTTGCCATGGTCAATTACCCCAGAATTTCTTCAACGGATTTACCACGCTTGGCAGCGACCATTTCTGGAGAATTCATATTTTCCAGGCCATCAATAGTTGCACGAACCACGTTGATCGGGTTGGTGGAACCATATGCTTTAGCCAGTACGTTATGAACCCCAGCAACTTCCAGAACAGCGCGCATTGCACCACCGGCGATGATACCGGTACCTTCTGAAGCTGGCTGCATGAATACACGAGACCCCGTGTGAACACCTTTAACTGGGTGCTGCAGGGTGCCGTTGTTCAGCGCGACGTTAATCATGTTGCGACGGGCTTTTTCCATCGCTTTCTGGATCGCTGCTGGAACTTCACGCGCTTTACCGTAACCAAAACCAACGCGACCATTACCATCACCCACTACAGTCAGAGCTGTGAAGGAGAAAATACGACCACCTTTAACGGTTTTAGATACGCGGTTTACCGCGATCAGCTTTTCCTGCAGTTCGCCAGCCTGTTTTTCGATGTGAGCCATCTTACACCTCTACCTTAGAACTGAAGGCCAGCTTCACGGGCAGCATCTGCCAGTGCCTGGACACGACCATGATATTGGAACCCGGAACGGTCAAAGGAAACATTGCTGATGCCTTTTTCCAGAGCGCGTTCAGCAACAGCTTTACCTACAGCTGCAGCGGCGTCTTTGTTACCGGTGTACTTCAATTGTTCTGCAATAGCTTTTTCTACAGTAGAAGCAGCTACCAGAACTTCAGAACCGTTCGGTGCAATTACCTGTGCGTAAATATGACGCGGGGTACGATGTACCACCAGGCGAGTTGCACCCAGCTCTTTGAGCTTGCGGCGTGCGCGGGTCGCACGACGGATACGAGCAGATTTCTTATCCATAGTGTTACCTTACTTCTTCTTAGCCTCTTTGGTACGCACGACTTCGTCGGCGTAACGAACACCCTTGCCTTTGTAAGGCTCAGGACGACGGTAGGCGCGCAGATCTGCTGCAACCTGACCGATCAGCTGTTTATCAGCGCCTTTCAGCACGATTTCAGTTTGAGTCGGACATTCTGCAGTGATACCGGCCGGCAGCGGATGCTCAACAGGGTGTGAGAAGCCCAGAGACAGGCCTACTGCATTCCCTTTGATAGCTGCACGATAACCTACACCAACCAGCTGAAGCTTTTTAGTGAAGCCTTCGGTAACACCAACAACCATTGAGTTCAGCAGGGCACGCGCGGTACCAGCCTGAGCCCATCCATCCACGAAACCATCACGTGGACCGAAGGTCAGAGCGTTATCTGCATGTTTAACTTCAACAGCTTTGTTGAGGGTACGAGTCAGCTCGCCGTTTTTACCTTTGATCGTAATAACCTGACCGTCGATTTTTACATCAACGCCGGCAGGAATAACGACCGGTGCTTTAGCAACACGAGACATTCTTTCCTCCGATTAGGCTACGTAGCAGATAATTTCGCCACCAAGACCAGCCTGGCGCGCTGCACGATCAGTCATAACACCTTTAGAGGTAGAAACAACTGCGATACCAAGACCAGCCATAACTTTTGGCAGCTCATCTTTTTTCTTATAGATGCGCAGGCCTGGGCGGCTGACACGCTGAATGCTTTCTACAACAGCTTTACCCTGGAAATACTTGAGAGTAAGTTCCAGTTCCGGCTTGGTGTCGCCTTCAACTTTAAAATCTTCGATAAAACCTTCTTCCTTCAGCACGTTGGCAATTGCCACTTTCAGCTTGGCGGAAGGCATGGTGACCGCAACTTTGTTCGCGGCCTGACCGTTACGGATACGGGTCAGCATATCCGCGATCGGATCTTGCATGCTCATCTGTCTTTACTCCCGTGATTCAATTGGTAATTACCAGCTAGCCTTTTTCAAGCCTGGTACTTCACCGCGCATGGCGGCTTCACGCAGTTTGATACGGCTCAACCCAAACTTGCCCACATAACCATGTGGACGACCTGTTTGACGACAGCGGTTACGCTGACGAGACGGGCTGGAATCACGCGGCAGAGACTGCAGCTTGAGAACCGCATTCCAACGATCTTCGTCGGAAGCGTTCACATCAGAAATGATCGCTTTCAGTTCAGCGCGTTTAGCGAAGAATTTATCAGCTAAAGCTACGCGCTTTACTTCGCGTGCTTTCATTGATTGCTTAGCCATTCAGTAACCCTACCTTACTTGCGGAACGGGAAGTCAAAGGCAGCCAGCAGAGCACGGCCTTCTTCGTCAGATTTCGCAGTAGTGGTAATGGTAATATCCAAACCACGCACGCGGTCGACTTTATCGTAGTCGATTTCTGGGAAGATGATCTGCTCACGGACACCCATGCTGTAGTTACCACGACCGTCGAAAGACTTAGCGGACAAGCCACGGAAGTCACGGATACGTGGAACAGCAATAGTGATCAGGCGCTCAAAGAACTCCCACATGCGTTCGCCACGCAGAGTTACTTTACAGCCGATCGGATAGCCCTGACGGATTTTGAAGCCTGCAACAGATTTGCGTGCTTTGGTGATCAGCGGTTTTTGACCGGAGATTGCTGTCAGGTCAGCTGCTGCGTTATCCAGCAGTTTCTTGTCAGCGATCGCTTCACCAACACCCATGTTCAGGGTGATCTTCTCGACCCGAGGGACTTGCATGACAGAATTGTAGTTAAACTCAGTCATGAGTTTTTTAACTACTTCGTCTTTGTAGTAATCATGCAGTTTCGCCATCGTACTACTCCAAATTACTTGATAGTTTCGCTGTTAGACTTGAAGAAACGGACTTTTTTACCGTCTTCGAATCTAAAGCCTACACGGTCAGCCTTGCCGGTAGCCGCATTGAAGATTGCAACGTTAGAAACCTGAATAGCAGCTTCTTTTTCAACGATGCCGCCTGGTTGGTTCAGGGCCGGAACCGGCTTCTGATGTTTCTTAACCAGGTTGATACCTTCAACGACGAGTTTGCCGGAAGACAGAACATTTTTTACTTTACCGCGTTTACCTTTATCTTTACCGGTTAACACGATAACTTCGTCATCACGACGGATTTTCGCTGCCATGATTCGCTCCTTAGAGTACTTCTGGTGCCAGAGAGATAATTTTCATGAACTTCTCAGTACGAAGTTCACGAGTTACCGGCCCAAAGATACGCGTGCCGATAGGCTGCTCGCTGTTATTGTTTAAAATAACGCATGCATTACCATCGAAGCGAATGACAGAACCGTCAGGGCGACGAACACCCTTCTTGGTGCGCACCACTACCGCCTTCAGCACATCACCTTTTTTGACCTTACCACGTGGAATTGCTTCCTTGATGGTGATCTTGATGATGTCGCCTACGCCTGCGTAGCGACGGTGCGAGCCACCCAGAACCTTGATACACATTACGCGACGTGCACCGGAGTTGTCGGCGACGTTCAGCATAGTCTGTTCTTGGATCATTTTAGTGCTCCGCTAATGTCAACTACTACCTGAGACTCTAAAATCAGAGCCGTTAAAAAGCCCCATATCGAGGGCGCGGCATTATAACACCGCTTCTGCAATATGGGTAGAAAAAATAAACGGCTCATCGCTGAGCCGTTTATTCGTATTGAGAATGCGTACTGTATTACAGAACCGCTTTCTCTACAACGCGAACCAGCGTCCAGGACTTAGTCTTGGACAGTGGACGGCATTCACGGATTTCAACCTTGTCGCCGATACCACATTCGTTGTTCTCGTCATGTACGTGCAGTTTGGTCGTACGCTTGATGAATTTACCGTAGATCGGGTGTTTCACAATACGTTCGATAGCTACAACAATGGATTTCTCCATTTTGTCGCTAACAACACGACCTTGCAGAGTACGGATTTTATCGGTCATTACGCACCCGCCTTCTGAGTCAGTAAAGTCTTAACGCGTGCAACATTGCGACGCACTTGCTTCAGCAGGTGAGTCTGTTGCAGCTGGCCACTTGCAGCCTGCATACGCAGGTTGAACTGCTCACGCAGCAGGTTCAGCAGCTCAGCGTTCAGCTCTTCAACGCTTTTTTCACGCAGCTCTTTTGCTTTCATTACATCACCGTCTTAGTTACAAAGGTGGTTTTGATAGGCAGTTTCGCTGCTGCCAGGCCGAAGGCTTCACGGGCCAGCTCTTCCGGAACACCGTCCATTTCATACAGGACTTTGCCCGGTTGGATCAAGGCAACCCAGTACTCCACGTTACCTTTACCTTTACCCATACGAACTTCCAGCGGCTTCTCGGTAATTGGTTTGTCCGGGAATACACGGATCCAAATTTTACCTTGACGCTTAACTGCACGGGTCATTGCACGACGTGCTGCTTCGATCTGACGTGCAGTCAGACGACCACGGCCAACAGCTTTCAGACCGAAAGTGCCGAAGCTAACATCCGTACCCTGCGCCAGACCACGGTTGCGGCCTTTGTGCACTTTACGGAATTTTGTACGCTTTGGTTGTAACATCAGCGACGCTCCTTATTTACGGCCTTTACGCTGCTGCTTTTTAGGTTGAGCAGCCGGTTTTTCCGGTTGTTCAACAGCAGCCATACCACCCAGGATCTCACCTTTGAAGATCCATACCTTAACGCCGATTACACCGTAAGTGGTGTGCGCTTCAGAGGTGTTGTAGTCGATGTCAGCACGCAGAGTGTGCAGCGGTACGCGACCTTCACGGTACCATTCGGTACGTGCGATTTCCGCGCCGCCCAGACGGCCGCTAACTTCAACTTTGATACCTTTAGCGCCCAGACGCATTGCGTTCTGTACAGCACGCTTCATAGCACGACGGAACATAACACGACGTTCCAGCTGTGAAGTGATGCTGTCAGCAACCAATTTAGCGTCCAGTTCAGGCTTACGAACTTCAGCGATATTGATCTGTGCAGGAACGCCAGCGATATCCGCTACGACCTTGCGCAGTTTTTCTACGTCTTCGCCTTTCTTACCGATAACGATGCCAGGACGAGCAGTGTGGATAGTCACACGGATGCTCTTAGCTGGACGCTCGATAACGATACGAGATACAGACGCTTTAGCCAGTTCCTTAGTCAGGTACTGACGTACTTTAAAATCGCTGTCCAGGTTGTCAGCGAATTCTTTGGTGTTCGCAAACCAGGTAGAGTTCCATGGTTTTACAATACCCAGGCGAATACCATTAGGATGTACTTTCTGACCCATTGCTAGTCTCCAGAGTCTCAGCGATCGGACACAACCACAGTAATGTGGCTGGTGCGCTTCAGGATGCGATCTGCACGACCTTTCGCACGCGGCATAATGCGCTTCATGCTTGGGCCTTCATCTACGAAAATTTTCGCGACTTTCAGATCGTCGATGTCAGCGCCATCGTTGTGTTCAGCGTTAGCAATGGCAGATTCCAGTACTTTCTTGACCAATACCGCAGCTTTCTTGTTGGTATAGGTCAGGATGTCCAGGGCCTGCGACACTTTCTTACCGCGAATCAGGTCAGCAACAAGGCGAACCTTCTGTGCAGAAGAACGAGCATGGCGATGTTGAGCTAAAGTTTCCATCTCTTCCTCCTACCTTATTTCTTCTTCGCTTTTTTATCAGCAGCGTGGCCGCGATAAGTACGAGTCGGTGCGAATTCACCCAGTTTGTGACCAACCATTTCGTCGGTAACAAAGACTGGAACGTGCTGACGACCATTATGGACAGCGATGGTCAAACCGATCATGTTAGGAAAGATCGTTGAACGACGGGACCAAGTGCGCAGGGGCTTCTTGTCTCCGCTTTCCACCGCTTTCTCTACCTTCTTCAGCAAGTGCAGGTCAATAAAAGGACCTTTCTTGAGAGAACGTGGCATGGCTTATCCTCTAAAATTATTTGCTACGGCGACGTACGATAAATTTATCAGTACGCTTGTTGCTGCGGGTCTTCTTACCTTTGGTCTGAACGCCCCACGGAGTTACCGGGTGCTTACCAAAGTTACGACCTTCACCACCACCATGTGGGTGGTCGACTGGGTTCATCGCAGTACCGCGAACGGTAGGACGAACACCACGCCAGCGTGCAGCACCTGCTTTACCCAGAACGCGCAGCATATGCTCAGCATTGCCAACTTCGCCCAGGGTTGCACGGCAGTCTGCTTCGACTTTACGCATTTCACCAGAACGCAGACGCAGGGTGACATAAGCACCATCACGAGCAACGATCTGAACGTAAGTACCAGCGGAACGTGCCAGCTGACCGCCTTTACCTGGTTTCATTTCTACGTTATGAACGGTAGAACCAACCGGGATATTGCGCATCGGCAGGGTGTTACCTGCTTTGATTGCAGCATCAACGCCAGACTGAATCTGGTCGCCAGCTTTCAGGCCTTTAGGGGCCAGGATGTAACGGCGTTCGCCGTCTTTGTACAGAACCAGCGCGATGTTCGCGGAACGGTTCGGATCGTACTCAAGACGTTCAACAACTGCTGGGATACCGTCTTTGTTGCGTTTGAAGTCAACAATACGATAAGCCTGCTTGTGGCCACCACCGATGTGACGAGTGGTGATACGGCCATTGTTGTTACGACCACCGGATTTGCTGTTTTTTTCCAGCAACGGAGCAAAAGGTTTGCCCTTGTGCAGCTCAGGGTTAACCACTTTAACTACGTGGCGACGACCCGGAGATGTCGGTTTACATTTAACAACTGCCATTGTATTACTCCTCCGACTTACTCAGCGCCGCCAACGAAGTCCAGATTCTGGCCTTCTTTCAGGGTGACGTAAGCTTTTTTCCAGTCGCTACGACGACCGATACGCTGTCCGTGACGTTTAACTTTCCCTTTAACTACCAGGGTGTTAACGACTTCGACTTCGACTTCAAACAGTTTCTGCACAGCAGCTTTGATCTCTGCTTTGGTCGCGTCTTTAGCAACTTTGAGAACGATGGTGTTTGTTTTTTCCATCGCAGTAGACGCTTTTTCAGAAACGTGCGGTGCGCGAAGCACCTTCAGCAGACGTTCTTCACGAATCATGCCAGCATCTCCTCAACTTGCTTAACAGCATCAGCAGTCATTACGACTTTGTCGAAGGCGATCAGGCTAACCGGGTCGATACCAGTCGCATCGCGTACGTCAACCTTGTGCAGGTTACGTGCGGCCAGGAACAGGTTCTCGTCCAGCTCACCGGTGATGATCAGCACATCTTCCAGAGCCATGTCTTTCAGTTTCTGTGCCAGCAGCTTAGTTTTAGGCGCTTCTACAGAGAACTTCTCGACAACGATCAGACGATCCTGACGTACCAGTTCGGACAGGATGCTTTTCAGCGCGCCGCGGTACATCTTTTTGTTAACTTTTTGACTGTGGTCCTGTGGACGCGCAGCGAAGGTCACGCCACCTGAACGCCAGATCGGGCTCTTGATAGAACCTGAACGCGCACGGCCGGTACCTTTCTGGCGCCATGGCTTTTTGCCGGAACCAGTTACTTCAGCACGAGTCTTCTGAGCACGAGTACCCTGACGAGCACCAGCTGCATAAGCAACAACAACCTGGTGAACCAGCGCTTCGTTGAAATCACGACCGAAGGTAGTTTCGGAAACAGTCAGCGCGCTCTGCGCGTCTTTCAATACTAATTCCATTGCTATCCCCTTACGCCTTCACAGCTGGTTTAACGATCAGGTCGCTACCGGTTGCACCCGGAACTGCACCTTTAACCAGCAGCAGGTTGCGCTCAGCGTCAACACGTACTACGTCCAGGCTCTGAACGGTTACACGTTCGTTACCCAGCTGACCTGCCATTTTCTTGCCTTTGAACACTTTGCCCGGAGTCTGGTTCTGACCGATAGAACCCGGAACGCGGTGAGACAAGGAGTTACCGTGGGTAGCGTCCTGGGTACGGAAGTTCCAGCGCTTAACGGTACCAGCAAAACCTTTACCTTTAGAGGTACCGGTTACGTCAACTTTTTTAACGTCAGCAAACAGCTCAACGCTAATGTCCTGACCTACGGTGAACTCTTCGCCTTCAGCAAGACGGAATTCCCACAGACCACGGCCAGCTTCTACGCCAGCTTTAGCGAAGTGACCCGCTTCTGGTTTGGTTACACGGTTAGCTTTTTTAGCACCAGTGGTAACCTGAATAGCGCGGTAGCCATCGTTAGCCAGATCTTTAACCTGAGTAACGCGGTTTGCTTCAACTTCGATTACGGTTACTGGGATAGAAACGCCATCTTCAGTGAAGATGCGGGTCATACCCACTTTTTTACCGACTAAACCAATCATTGTTTCAACCTCTCAATCGCTCGATGACCTGATTAACCCAGGCTGATCTGCACGTCTACACCGGCAGCCAGATCCAGACGCATCAGAGCATCAACGGTTTTCTCAGTTGGCTCAACGATGTCAACCAGACGCTTGTGAGTGCGGATTTCGTACTGATCACGCGCGTCTTTGTTAACGTGCGGGGAGATCAGAACGGTGAAGCGCTCTTTGCGGGTCGGCAGCGGGATCGGACCACGGACTTGCGCACCAGTGCGCTTAGCAGTCTCGACGATTTCCGCGGTTGATTGATCGATCAGACGATGATCAAACGCTTTAAGGCGGATACGGATTCTTTGGTTCTGCATGAGACCAGAGCTCCAATTATTTTATAAACGAAAATGATTACTCCTCAAACCCATTACGATTGATGGGAGAGTGTAACCGTTCTTACGTAGCTCCCCAATTGGGAGCATTGTTGAGTAACAAAATGAGCTACTCTGGTTCTGATTGAACCCGCCGTCAATTACGACAAGCCCGCGCATTATACGTAAATCTGGGCAAGACGCAAGTGTCGTTTAGAAATTAAGCGCCAAAGACGCAGCTTGCGTAAGGGCGCGCAACTTTTTATGCAATGTATTCCTTGTCGAATCTTTGTCTGGACCCGCTACGCAATTGCTGCTTTTGTGTATTGCCGGTTAAGCAGGTTACAACGAGTATGCGCTCAAACCCCTTTGAGGCCTTTTCGATGTTAACCACCCTCACCTTTTTGCTGATCTATTCTTCGCTGACTGCCTTTCTTGTTCATGCTGATATTCGCTACGGACTGCTTCCCGATAAATTTCTCTGTCCGCTGCTATGGGTAGGCCTGCTCTTTCAGCTTTGTATCCATCCTGATTTTTTGGCGAGTGCGGTGATGGGGGCAATGGCAGGATATTTTGGCTTTGCCGTTATTTACTGGGGCTATCGATTTATCTGCCGGCGTGAAGGGATGGGATATGGCGATGTTAAATACCTGTCTGCGCTTGGCGCCTGGCATGGTTGGTGCGTGCTGCCAACCCTGGCATTACTCGCTGCGCTTATGGCATTACTTAGCATTCTTGTTTTTTCATTACTCACCTCTGATAAAGAGGCAATAAAAAACCCGCTGCCTTTTGGGCCATTTCTGGCAGCTGCGGGTTTATGCGTTGGCTGGAAGACGCTGGTTACTCTTCCACTTTAATCTGCGACTGAAGGTAGTTTTGCAGGCCAATCTTAGCGATGAGATCCAGCTCAGTTTCCAGCCAGTCAATATGACCCTCTTCGTCGGCCAGGATCTGGATCATCATGTCGCGGCTGACGTAATCATGGACACTATCCGCATAGGCAATAGCTTCACGGAGATCTTTGGCGCCTTCAAGTTCGAGCCTGAGGTCAGAACGCAGCATCTCTTCGACATCTTCTCCGATGCCCAGCTTTCCGAGATCCTGCAGGTTTGGAATGCCTTCAAGGAATAAAATACGCTCGATATATTTATCAGCGTGTTTCATCTCATCAATAGATTCATGGTACTCAACGTCGTTTAGACGTTTAAGTCCCCAGTTTTTAAACATTCTCGCGTGAAGAAAGTACTGGTTGATTGCGACAAGCTCATTTCCCAATAATTTATTGAGATAACTTATGATTTTAACATCACCTTTCATTATATAGTCCCTCCGCTTCCACTCATTGAAGCGTAGATCGGGCTACAGGGATGTCAAAAAAAAGATGGGCGCTTACGCGATCTCTTTGTATTCCGGGATCTGCATCAATTCGTCCTGCATGATCTCTCGCGCAGCACGTACACATTTACCACATTGATTTCCCACCGGAACAAATTTGCGTAGCTGCTGAAATGACTGAGGCTGAAACTGGCGAACGGCCTGACGTATTTTCTTGTCGCTTACACCATTACATAAACAAACGTACATAGAGACTCCCGTTCAAATTATGCGCAAAGTGTAAGTGAGAATGGTTATGATTACAATAGCACAAACGCCACAATACGGGGCGGGAGCAGGCAAAAAATGCGAAATTTTGTGACAGTGCTTGAGTGGCAGAAAACAAAAAAGGACGCCGAAGCGTCCTTTTTTATTCGGGGATAATTAATTAGCCCAGAACTTTAGCAACCACGCCCGCGCCAACGGTACGGCCGCCTTCACGGATTGCGAAACGCAGACCGTCGTCCATCGCGATTGGGTGGATCAGAGTCACAACCATCTTGATGTTGTCGCCTGGCATTACCATCTCTACGCCTTCTGGCAGTTCGATGGTACCGGTCACGTCAGTAGTACGGAAGTAGAACTGTGGACGGTAGCCTTTGAAGAACGGAGTATGACGGCCGCCTTCGTCTTTGGACAGAATGTACACTTCAGATTCGAACTTGGTGTGTGGCTTGATTGAGCCTGGCTTCGCCAGAACCTGACCACGTTCGATTTCTTCACGTTTGATACCACGCAGCAGAACACCAACGTTCTCACCAGCACGGCCTTCGTCCAGCAGTTTGCGGAACATTTCAACGCCAGTACAGGTAGACTTCGCAGTCTCTTTGATACCAACGATTTCAACTTCTTCACCAACTTTGATGATACCGCGCTCTACACGACCGGTAACAACGGTACCACGACCGGAGATGGAGAATACGTCTTCGATTGGCAGCAGGAATGGCTTGTCAATCGCACGCTCTGGTTCTGGGATGTAAGAATCCAGGAAGCCAGCCAGTTCGATGATTTTCGCTTCCCACTCTGCGTCGCCTTCCAGCGCTTTCAGAGCAGAACCACGAACGATTGGGGTATCGTCGCCTGGGAAATCGTACTGAGACAGCAGTTCACGAACTTCCATCTCTACCAGTTCCAGCAGCTCTTCGTCATCAACCATGTCGCACTTGTTCAGGAACACGATGATGTAAGGAACGCCTACCTGACGACCCAGCAGGATGTGCTCACGAGTCTGAGGCATTGGGCCGTCAGTCGCAGCAACAACCAGGATCGCGCCGTCCATCTGCGCAGCACCGGTGATCATGTTTTTAACATAGTCGGCGTGGCCCGGGCAGTCTACGTGTGCGTAGTGGCGAGTCGGGGTGTCGTACTCAACGTGGGAGGTGTTGATGGTGATACCACGAGCTTTTTCTTCTGGTGCGTTATCGATCTGGTCGAATGCACGAGCAGAACCACCGTAGGTTTTAGCCAGAACGGTAGTGATTGCAGCGGTCAGGGTAGTTTTACCATGGTCAACGTGGCCGATAGTACCAACGTTGACGTGCGGTTTTGTACGTTCAAATTTTTCTTTAGACACGGCTATATTCCTTACTATAGTGCTCTCCCCTTTGGAGAGAGCACGGGACTTAGGTTTTAATCCTGTGGATTACTTACCACGGGCTTCAATAACGGCCTGAGCAACGTTGTTAGGCGCATCATCATACTTCAGGAATTCCATGGTGTATGATGCACGACCTTTGGTCAGAGAACGCAGCTGAGTTGCATATCCGAACATTTCAGACAGTGGAACTTCAGCGTGGATCTTAACGCCAGTTACTTCGGATTCCTGACCACGCAGCATACCGCGACGACGGCTCAAGTCACCGATAACGTCACCGGTGTTCTCTTCAGGAGTTTCTACTTCAACCTTCATGATTGGCTCAAGCAGAACTGGTTTTGCTTTCTTAAAGCCTTCTTTAAAGGCAATAGACGCAGCCAGTTTAAACGCCAGTTCAGAGGAGTCAACGTCGTGGTAAGAACCGAAGTGCAGACGGATACCCATGTCAACAACCGGATAGCCAGCCAGAGGGCCCGCTTTCAGCTGTTCCTGGATGCCTTTATCAACGGCTGGGATGTATTCACCAGGAATTACACCACCTTTGATGTCGTTGATGAACTCGTAACCTTTAGGGTTAGAGCCCGGCTCCAGTGGGTACATGTCGATCACAACGTGACCGTACTGACCGCGACCACCAGACTGCTTAGCGTGTTTACCTTCAACATCGGTAACTTTCGCGCGAATCGCTTCGCGGTAAGCAACCTGAGGTTTACCCACGTTCGCTTCAACGTTGAATTCACGCTTCATACGGTCAACGATGATGTCCAGGTGCAGTTCACCCATACCAGCGATGATGGTCTGGTTAGATTCTTCATCAGTCCATACGCGGAATGATGGATCTTCTTTCGCCAGACGGCCCAGAGCCAGACCCATTTTTTCCTGGTCAGCTTTGGTTTTTGGTTCAACTGCGATGGAGATTACCGGCTCAGGGAATTCCATACGCTCCAGAATGATTGGGTGATCTGGGTCACACAGGGTGTCACCAGTGGTCACGTCTTTCAGACCGATAGCTGCAGCGATGTCGCCCGCACGAACTTCTTTGATTTCTTCACGTTTGTTAGCGTGCATCTGTACGATACGGCCAAAACGTTCACGCGCCGCTTTCACGGAGTTCAGGATGGTGTCACCGGAGTTAACCACACCAGAGTAAACGCGGAAGAAGGTCAGGTTACCCACGAATGGGTCGGTAGCAATTTTGAACGCCAGTGCAGAGAATGGCTCTTCGTCGCTTGCGTGACGCTCAGCCGGAGTATCTTTACCGTCGTCCAGGATGCCGTTGATCGCAGGAACGTCAACCGGGGATGGCAGGTAGTCAACTACCGCATCCAGCATCGCCTGAACACCTTTGTTCTTGAACGCAGAACCACAGGTTACCAGGATGATTTCGTTGTTCAGAACGCGCTGACGCAGAGCTTTTTTGATCTCTTCTTCAGTCAGTTCTTCACCACCCAGGTATTTCTCCATCAGCTCTTCAGAAGCTTCAGCAGCGGATTCGATCAGGTTCTGGTGCCATTCGTCAGCCAGGTCCTGCATTGCAGCTGGGATATCTTCGTATTCGAAGGTAACGCCCTGGTCTGCATCGTTCCAGTTGATGGCTTTCATTTTCACCAGGTCGATAACGCCGGTGAAGCCTTCTTCAGCACCAATTGCCAGCTGCAGCGGAACAGGGTTCGCGCCCAGACGGGTTTTGATCTGGCCAACAACTTTCAGGAAGTTAGCACCCATACGGTCCATTTTGTTAACGAACGCGATGCGTGGAACTTTATATTTGTTCGCCTGACGCCATACGGTTTCAGACTGTGGCTGAACACCACCAACTGCGCAATAAACCATTACCGCGCCGTCAAGAACACGCATGGAACGTTCTACTTCGATGGTGAAGTCAACGTGCCCTGGGGTGTCGATGATGTTTACGCGATGCGGTTCGTACTGCTTAGCCATACCTGACCAGAATGCAGTAGTCGCTGCGGAGGTGATAGTAATACCACGCTCCTGCTCCTGTTCCATCCAGTCCATGGTGGCTGCGCCGTCATGAACTTCACCGATTTTATGGTTTACACCGGTGTAGAACAGAATACGTTCGGTAGTAGTGGTTTTACCGGCGTCGATGTGCGCACTGATACCGATGTTACGGTAGCGTGCGATGGGTGTTGTACGAGCCATTTGATTCCTCGTTATATCTTTAGGCGTTCAGTTAAGTTACCCAGAGCGGGCGGCTTCTCTGAAGCGCCCGCCTGGTGACTAATACTCCGAAGGGATTACCAACGGTAGTGTGCGAACGCCTTGTTGGCTTCTGCCATACGGTGAACGTCTTCACGTTTCTTAACTGCAGTACCTTTGTTGTCTGCAGCATCAGAAAGTTCGTTCGCCAGACGCAGAGCCATGGATTTATCACCGCGTTTACGAGCAGCTTCAACGATCCAACGCATTGCCAGAGCATTACGACGAACCGGACGAACTTCAACTGGAACCTGATAAGTAGAACCACCAACGCGGCGGGACTTAACTTCTACAGTCGGGCGAACGTTGTCGAGAGCGACTTCGAAAGCTTCCAGTTCATTTTTACCAGAACGCTGAGCCAGGGTCTCAAGCGCGCTGTATACGATTGCTTCTGCAGTAGATTTTTTACCATCTACCATCAGGATATTTACAAATTTTGCCAGCAGTTCTGATCCGAATTTCGGATCTGGAAGAATTTTACGCTGACCAATGACGCGACGACGTGGCATGGGAATACTCCGTTGTTAATTCAGGATTGTCCAAAACTCAAAGAGTTTAGTGTGACATTAAGATAAATCAGTTTGGCCTTACTTAACGGAGAACCATTAAGCCTTAGGACGCTTCACGCCGTACTTGGAGCGAGCCTGCTTACGGTCTTTAACACCTGAGCAGTCCAGCGCACCACGAACGGTGTGGTAACGAACACCCGGAAGGTCTTTAACACGACCGCCACGGATCAGGATCACGGAGTGCTCCTGCAGGTTGTGACCTTCACCACCGATGTAGGAAGTCACTTCGAAACCGTTAGTCAAACGCACACGGCATACTTTACGCAGTGCGGAGTTTGGTTTTTTAGGAGTGGTGGTATATACACGAGTACATACGCCACGTTTCTGCGGGCAGGCTTCCAGCGCAGGCACGTTGCTTTTCGCAACTTTGCGTGCACGTGGTTTGCGTACCAGCTGGTTAACTGTTGCCATTAAATAGCTCCTGGTTTTAGCTTTTGCTTCGTAAACACGTAATAAATCGACCTCATACAATATGAGGACGCGAAATTTTAGGGCTACGTCGA
Source organism: Enterobacter ludwigii (assembly GCA_023023105.1). Taxonomy (NCBI): domain Bacteria; kingdom Pseudomonadati; phylum Pseudomonadota; class Gammaproteobacteria; order Enterobacterales; family Enterobacteriaceae; genus Enterobacter; species Enterobacter ludwigii. The sequence continues at coordinate 4,303,376 of CP083824.1, forward strand.
AAAGGTGTCAAGAAATATACAGCGATCTCAAATCACCAGTTCATTTGACTGGCATGCTTCACAGTAAGATTGACGAAATCAGTATAGCCAACCACGTCAATTTTGGCTGAAATTTGACCAGAAAGACCCCGCGCATCCAGATCGTCCTTCAGCGCAGAGACAGTTATGGGGGCATTCGTGAGCATTTCAACGAAACGACTGCCTTCCAGTGCGGCAAGTACGCCATCCTGAATCAGCAGCAGGTCATCACCTTCGCGCAGCATACTCAGTAACGCGTCGATATCACATTGCCACGGTGAATGGCTCAGAGTATGGAGCATGGCAGCCTCAGAAAGTCAGAACGGTATCGTAGTGGGAAAGGTGTTCGCGCAGTGCTATGGAGGACAGACACGTCACATCCAGCACGAAAGGCGTGGCCTCGTTTAAACCCCGTGCGGCCAGAGAGTCGGTGCAGACATAGAACGTTTCGATATCGTACAGCGGTAACACTTTGAACGTCGCGATGTAATCGCGCGCGAGAACGGCTTGCGGCTGTTGACCCGCCAGAAGCTGGAACACACCGTCCCCCAAAAAGAAGACGCCGATATCTTCAGTCAATGCTGAGGTCGCGAGCAGCGCATCCAGCCCTTCTCTGCCGGACGCACTACCGTGCGGCGCTGAGGAAAAAACAAACGCGATACGCTTCATCAGAATTGCACCACTCTGTCGCAGGTTAACGCTGCCTGTGCCAGTGCACCCAGACCACTCAACGAAAAACCGGGCTGCAGGTTAGAACCCGATAAACCAAGACGCGCGGCTTCGGTTGCATCGGTCACGCCGCGGCGCAGTGCCGCCGCCACGCAGATATGCAGTTCAACGCCCTGCTTTTCGTTTAATGCCTGCCAGGCACGCACCAGGTCAAACTCATCACTCGCCGGTGACGTAAACTGGTTCGCGTTATACACCCCTTCCCGATAAAAGAAGACGCTCACCAGTTCATGTCCGGCCTTCAGCAGCGCATGCGCAAACTGCAGCGCGCTGCTGGCCTGCTGAGTACCGTACGCCGGGCCTGTCACCATTAACGCAAAACGCATTACTTGTCTTGCCCCAGGAAATCACCGCTCTTGAACTGGCGAATATAGAGGTAAACCGTGTGCTTGGAGATATTCAGACGATCGGCAACCTGGTTGATGGCGTCTTTAATATCAAAAATCCCTTTCTCATAGAGATTCAGCACGATCTGGCGATTCTTGGCGTTGTTCGATACGTTGCGGTCGGCGTTCACCTCTTCAATGGTGAACTCAAGCGTCTGAGTCACAAGATCTTCAACAGAAGAGGCAAAGTTAACGGAAGAGCCAACATCTGGCGTTTCTGGTGGAATAAAGGTGCTCATGATTTGCGAGAATGGCACATCAAGGTTCATGTTGATGCACAGCAGTCCAATCACACGATGCTCGCGGTTTCGAATCGCGATAGTTTCTGATTTCATTAGCACGCCGCTTTTGGCGCGGGTGAAATAGCATTTGGAGACGCTGCTGTCCGCGCCGGTCATGTCATGCAACATACGCAATGCAAGGTCGGTGATTGGCGAACCAATTTTACGGCCAGTATGCTCACCATTGGCAATGCGGATGGCGGAACACTTCAGATCTTGCAAGGAGTGCAATACGATTTCGCAGTGGGAGCCAATGAGCATCGCTAACCCGTCCACCACCGCTTCATACGATTTCAGAATATCGAAGTCGGTCTGGTCAAAAGGACGTTGATCCAGCAAATCAAGTTCACTGGTTTCGTTGGTTAAAAGCGACCTGGACATGAAAAAAACACTCCTTTTCAGGAGCCTGTCGTTAGGTTTTCAGGGCAGGCTCATTATCTACACGGACAACTAAATTAATACAGCGGGTATAACGCTTTCCAGTGTTAATTATATCTGCCCCATAATAAAAAAACCGCCGCCTTAAAGGCGGCGGTTTTTTTTCAGCGTTACTTCTTAGCAGCAGCGGCTTTATCGTCAGCCGGTGCGTCTGCTTTAGCGTCCGCTTTCGGTGCCGGTTTGATATCCAGCAGCTCTACGTCAAAGACCAGCGTAGAATTGGCAGGGATACCCGGAACGCCGGTTTTGCCGTACGCCAGATCTGGTGGGATAACCAGCTTGATCTTGCCGCCTTTTTTGATGTTTTTCAGGCCTTCAGTCCAGCCAGGGATCACACCATCCAGACGGAAGGAGAGCGGCTCACCGCGGGTGTAAGAGTTATCGAACTCTTTACCGTCGATCAGCGTACCTTTGTAGTTCACGACAACAGTGTCGCTGTCTTTAGGCGCATCGCCGGTGCCTTCTTTCTCAACTTTGTACACCAGGCCAGTAGAGGAGGTTTTCACACCTTTCTCTTTAGCAAAGGTATCGCGATAGGCTTTGCCTTTGGCTTCGTTTTCTTTAGCGTCCGCATCCATCTTAGTCTGAGCGGCACCTTTCACACGCGCTTCGAACGCCTGCAGAGTCTGTTCGATCTCCTGGTCAGACAGCTTGCTCTTATCAGCAAATGCGTCCTGAACGCCCGCGATCAGCTGAGCTTTATCCAGTTTGATGCCCAGTTTCTCTTGTTCTTTCAGAGAGTTTTCCATGTAACGACCCAGAGATGCGCCGAGTGCGTAGGCGGATTTCTGGTCGTCATTTTTGAACGCCGCTTTGCTGTCTGCAGTGGCAGCAGGCTTCGCAGCAGTATCAGCAGCGAATGACAGCGGCGCGTTCAGCGCAACAGCCATCGTCGTCGCCAGCAGCGTTACTTTAAACAGTGATTTCATCCATATCTCCAGGGCCTGGGGACTCTCACCCCAGCGTTAAACGTAAATGAGTTACGTACTATAAAACGTTGCGGAAGAAATCTACAGACAGACACTTCCAATTCTCGCCACTTTTCAGACTATTTTTGTTTAAATAAGTTTCCTGCCAAAGGGATGCAGACTGTACTTCAGGATAAACTCAGTTAAACTGCGCCGCCGCTGGGCCATTATGGTGAATCTGAAATAAACGAGGTGAATGATGAAGGATACTGCATTAGAAGCGAGAATGGCTGAGCTGGAAAGCCGCCTGGCTTTTCAGGACATCACCATCGAAGAGCTAAACCAGACCGTGACTGCACATGAGCTCGAAATGGCAAAACTGCGGGATCATATGCGCCTGCTGACGGAAAAGCTGAAGGCTACGCAGCCGTCGAACATTGCCTCTCAGTCAGAAGAGACGCCACCACCTCATTATTGAGGCGTAAAAAAAGCGGGAATCTCCCGCTTTTTTATTTTCCGCCTGGCGGAATTAGTGGCAACCGCAGCCACCGTTGCCGCAACCACCTTTACCGTGGTCGTGATCGTGGCCGTGACCACCGCAGCAGCCGTCGTGGCCGTGATCGTGGTCATGGTCGTGACCATGCGCACCGTGAACGTGGCCATGAGCCAGTTCTTCTTCGGTTGCTTCACGGATCGCAACAACTTCTACGTTGAACTTCAGGTTCTGACCAGCCAGCATGTGGTTACCGTCAACCACAACGTGGTCGTCTTCCACTTCGGTGATTTCAACAGGAACCGGACCCTGGTCAGTTTCAGCCAGGAAGCGCATGCCAACCTGCAGTTCGTCAACGCCCATGAACACGTCTTTAGGAACGCGCTGAACCAGGTTGTCATCATACTGACCGTAAGCGTCGTTCGCGCCTACAGCAACATCAAATTTGTCGCCAACTTCATGACCTTCCAGCGCGTTTTCCAGGCCGGAAATCAGGGAACCGTGACCATGCAGGTAGTCAAGCGGCGCACTCACCGGAGACTCATCAACCAACACACCGTCTTCTGTACGTACCTGATAGGCCAGGCTGACCACCAGGTCTTTTGCTACTTTCATGATATCTCCTGAGCGTGGGAAAATTGCTGGCGCAGATTGTAGCGGAAATCTGCACCCGTGTACCCTTTAGCTTAAAAAAACTCAGGACATATCGCTAGTCCGGATGAAAAATCCCGATCACTTGCTCTTCTTTGCGAACGTGATCGCGGGCCTCTTTATCAGCCTCACGCATCTGGTGACCGCACTTAACACACTCAACAACATCAATATTATTTTCCCGCCACATCGCCAGAGTATCTTGCGCCTGGCAGGTCGGGCATTTTGCACCCGCAATAAAGCGTTTACGTACAGCCATCTTTCGTTACCCTTTATTCAAATTCATCCCAGCCATCAAGCTGGCGTCGTTCCAGTTGCATCTCTCGCTGGAAAATCTCCTCCAGCTCGCGACGCGCTTCCCGCACGCGTGAGATCTGCGCGGTATCCGTATGTACCGGCATCAGCTCACGCAGCATTCGCATATCCAGCCGGCGGAAGTGCATTTGCGCACGCTGCGCCTGATGTGGATGCATACCGAGCGAGATCAACGCCTTGCGTCCCAGCTCCAGCGCACTGGAGAACGTCTCACGGGAGAAGTGTTTCACACCCGCCTGCAACAATTCGTGGGCTTCAACACGTCCCCGCGCACGCGCCAGAATATGCAGATGCGGGAAATGCTGCTGACACAACTCCACCAGCTTCATCGTGTCTTCCGGATCGTTACAGGTAATCACGATAGACTCTGCTGCCTCCGCTCCCGCCGAGCGCAGTAGCTCGAGCTGGGTCGCATCGCCGTAATACACCTTGTAGCCATATTTACGCATCAGATTAACCGCGCTGATATCACGCTCCAGCACCGTAATGCGCATTTTGTTCGCCATCAGCAAACGTCCGATAACCTGTCCGAAACGGCCAAAGCCCACCACAATCACCTGCGGCTTATCGTCTTCCACCCACGGCGCTTCGTCTTCATCATCAGCGGGATTCAGGCGGCGTGACAGAAGTTTATCCACCAGCTTCATCAACAGCGGCGTGGTCATCATGGACAGCGTCACCGTCACCAGCAGCAGAGCCATCTGATCGTCTTTAAACAGCTTCTGGGAAGATGCAGTGGAAAACAGCACAAACGCGAACTCGCCTCCCTGGCTTAATACGCTGGCAAACTGCATACGTTCCGAACTGCGTAGCCCGTAAATGCGCGACATGACATACAGCACCAGTGTTTTCACCGCCACCAGAATGGCAACGCTCACGACAACCCACAGCAGATGGGTATAAAGAACGCCAAGGTTAAGCGCCATACCCACCGAAATAAAGAAAAGCCCTAACAGCAGCCCTTTGAAGGGATCGATGGCAATTTCCAGTTCGTGACGATATTCGCTCTCAGCAAGCAGCACCCCGGCAATGAAGGTCCCGAGCGCCATCGACAGCCCCAGCGCATCCATAAACAGCGCCGATCCCAGCACCAGCAGCAGCGTCGCAGCGGTGAACACCTCCCGTACGCCCGACGCGGCAATAAAGCGGAACACAGGGCGTAACAGGAAACGTCCGCCAATCAGCATACCGGCGAAGGCCAGCACCTTCATGGCGATTTTTGCCCAGTCAAAGTGATCGTCGCCGGAGCCTGCCAATAGCGGCACCAGAGCCAGCGCGGGGATCACCGCCAGATCCTGAAACAGCAGCACCGAAAAACCCAGTTGCCCTGCTTCGTTGCGGTTCATCCCTTTGTCGCGCATTAACTGAAGCGCCATTGCCGTCGACGACATCGCAAGACCTATCCCACCGATCACCGCCGCCTGCCAGGAGAAGTTGGTCAGCATTAACAGGCCCCCCAGAATCGCGGCGCTGAACAGCACCTGTGCAGCACCCACACCGAAGATAGAGCGTCTGAGTTGCCACAATTTAGAGGGGTTCAGCTCAAGGCCGATGATGAACATCAGGAACACCACACCCAGCTCGGAGAAATGGAGAATCTCATCTACATCGCTGATGAATCCAAGTCCCCAGGGGCCAATCGCGATCCCTGCCAGCAGATAGCCCAGCACTGCACCTATTCCAATACGTGCAGCAAGCGGAACCGCGACGACGGCCGCAAATAAAAACAGCACTCCGGCAAGGAGCAGATTCGATCCTTCCATTAACGTCCTCCTGCCGGAATCGGTGACGCCAGCCATTCACCATACGCTCTGGCGTGGCTTGCCAGTTCTTTCGGATCCTGACGACGTGCCCAGTAGATAATAATCGGGCTCATCCAGTGCATACGACACATCGCTGCCGTCAGTTCGAATGGACGCAGGATGTCACTCATCGGATAGCGGTTCAGCCCGTCATAACGGTATGCGCTTTCCGGTTCACCGGTAGTAATAACGCTACGCCAGTACTTTCCCGCCAGTTGGTTGCCCCCTACCCCACTGGAGAATCCCCTGCTCAGCACGCGGTCCAGCCACTCTTTTAGCAGCGCCGGGCAGCTGTAGGTATAAAGCGGATGCTGGAACACAATGACGTCGTGCTGACGCAGCAGTTCCTGCTCGTAAGGGATATCAATAAAGAAATCAGGATAGTGCGCGTAAAGATCGTGCACCGTCACGTTACTGAGCTGTGTGGCCGGCTTAAGCAGCACCCGGTTTGCCACCGAGTCCTGAGATTCCGGATGGGCATACAGCAGCAGCACTTTTGCTGTCTGAGACATCATTCCCCTCCCGGTCTTGTTTCTGTTTTTGTGTATTGTCGTTGTTTTGGGCTACCATGGCGGCCCGGTGCGGAAAATAGCCCACACCTTACATTATCATAATGACAAATTAACATAGTCGGAACATACGGCGCTTCTATGATTGTTTTCTCCTCGTTACAAATTCGTCGCGGCGTGCGCGTCCTGCTGGATAACGCCACTGCAACCATCAACCCTGGCCAAAAAGTGGGTCTGGTCGGCAAAAACGGCTGTGGTAAATCCACTCTGCTGGCGCTGCTGAAAAACGAGATTAGCGCGGATGGCGGTAACTTTACCTTCCCGGGGAACTGGCAGCTCGCCTGGGTGAACCAGGAGACGCCCGCCCTGAGCGAACCGGCTCTCGACTATGTTATCGACGGTGACCGTGAATACCGTAAGCTGGAAGCGGAACTTAACGCCGCCAACGAGCGCAACGACGGTCACGCCATCGCCACCGTTCACGGCAAGCTGGACGCCATCGACGCATGGACCATTCGCTCCCGCGCCTCCAGCCTGCTGCACGGCCTGGGCTTCAGCAATGAACAGCTGGAACGCCCGGTCAGCGACTTCTCGGGCGGCTGGCGTATGCGCCTCAACCTGGCGCAGGCACTGATCTGCCGCTCCGATCTGTTGTTGCTCGATGAACCGACGAACCACCTGGATCTCGATGCGGTTATTTGGCTGGAGAAGTGGCTCAAGAGCTATCAGGGCACTCTGATTCTGATCTCCCACGACCGCGACTTTCTCGACCCGGTGGTGGATAAAATCATTCATATCGAACAGCAAACGATGTTCGAGTACACCGGCAACTACAGCTCCTTCGAGCGCCAGCGCGCGACGCGTCTTGCCCAGCAGCAGTCCATGTATGAAAGCCAGCAGCAGCGCGTGGCGCATCTGCAAAGCTTTGTGGATCGCTTCAAGGCCAAAGCGTCAAAAGCGAAACAGGCCCAGAGCCGCATCAAAATGCTGGAACGCATGGAGATGATTGCCCCGGCGCACGTGGATAACCCGTTCCACTTCAGCTTCCGCGCGCCGGAAAGCCTGCCAAACCCACTGCTGAAGATGGAAAAAGTCAGCGCGGGCTACGGCGAACGCACTATTCTCGACTCCATCAAGCTCAACCTGGTGCCGGGTTCGCGCATTGGCCTGCTGGGACGCAACGGTGCAGGTAAATCAACGTTGATCAAACTGCTGGCGGGCGAGCTTAACCCGGTCAGCGGTGAAATCGGTCTCGCGAAGGGCATCAAGCTGGGTTACTTCGCCCAGCATCAGCTGGAATTTTTACGCGCGGATGAATCCCCGATTCAGCACCTCGCGCGTCTGGCGCCGCAGGAGATGGAGCAGAAGCTACGTGACTACCTCGGCGGTTTTGGCTTCCAGGGTGATAAGGTCACCGAAAACACCGAGCGCTTCTCCGGTGGCGAAAAGGCCCGTCTGGTGCTGGCACTGATCGTCTGGCAACGTCCGAACCTGCTGCTTCTTGATGAACCGACTAACCACCTGGATCTCGATATGCGTCAGGCGCTAACTGAAGCGCTGATTGAGTTTGAAGGCGCGCTGGTTGTCGTCTCGCACGATCGCCACCTGATCCGCTCCACCACGGACGATCTCTACTTAGTGCATGACGGCAAAGTTGAACCATTCGACGGTGACCTGGAAGACTACCAGCAGTGGCTGACCGACGTGCAGAAGCTGGAAAACCAGCCGGAAGAGTCCGCGAAAGAGAACGCCAACAGCGCGCAGGCGCGTAAAGACCAAAAGCGCCGCGACGCGGAACTTCGCACCCAGACACAGCCGCTACGCAAAGAGATCGCCCGTCTCGAAAAAGAGATGGAAAAACTTAATGCGACACTCGCTACCGTTGAAGAGAAGCTGGGCGATAGCGGTCTGTATGACCAGAGCCGCAAAGCTGAGCTGACTGACTGTCTGCAAACTCAGGCCAAAACGAAATCCAGCCTCGAAGAGTGCGAGATGGCGTGGCTGGACGCTCAGGAACAGCTGGAAGCGATTATAGTAAATAACTGACAAGAATTAGCATCGCATCGTTATGACCCAAATCATTCCATCAGACTTCGACATAGCTACTGAAGAGAGCGCTGAGTTCGTGCCCATGCGCGGCGTGTCCAATCGCCACCTACAGACCATGCTGCCACGGCTTATCCGTCGCAAGGTTCAGTTCACCCCGCACTGGCAACGGCTGGATTTACCGGACGGAGACTTTCTGGATCTCGCCTGGAGCGAGGAACCGGAACAGGCTCACCATAAGCCGCGTCTGGTGGTCTTTCACGGTCTGGAAGGCAGCCTGCACAGTCCGTATGCGCACGGGTTAATTGAGGCGGCAAAAGCGCGTGGATGGCTCGGTGTGGTGATGCATTTTCGCGGCTGTAGCGGCGAGCCAAATCGCCAGAAACGCATTTATCACTCGGGTGAAACCGAGGACGGTACGTGGTTTTTACACTGGCTGCGGGAAAACTATGGCACCGTGCCAACGGCAGCCGTGGGCTACTCGCTGGGCGGGAATATGCTGGCTTGTCTGCTGGCCAAAGAGGGCGAAAGCGTCCCGCTGGATGCCGCCGTCATTGTCTCTGCACCATTTATGCTGGAGCAGTGTAGCTACCATATGGATAAAGGTTTTTCCCGCGTCTATCAGCGCTACCTGCTTAACCTGCTGAAAGCAAACGCGGCGCGCAAACTGAAAGCCTACCCGGAGACGCTTCCGATAAGTCTGCGTCAGTTAAAAAAAGTGCGTCGCATTCGCGAGTTCGACGATCTGATCACTGCAAAAATCCACGGCTTTGCCGACGCGATTGACTACTATCGTCAGTGCAGCGCCATGCCGCTGCTCAGCAAGATTACGCAGCCGACGCTGATCATTCATGCCAAAGATGACCCGTTTATGGATCATCATTCGATTCCCGCTCAGGAATTCCTGCCCGACAACGTTCACTATCAGTTGACGGAGCATGGCGGCCACGTCGGGTTTATCGGTGGCACACTGCGTCGCCCGAAAATGTGGCTTGAGACGCGTATTCCTGACTGGTTAACCCCGTATCTGGACGGTGCAAAATGATCATTCCCTGGCAGGATCTGGCTCCCGAAACGCTCGATAATCTGATTGAAAGCTTTGTATTACGCGAAGGCACAGATTATGGTGAACAAGAACGCTCGCTCGAGCAAAAGGTCAACGATGTAAAGCGCCAGCTCAAAAGCGGCGACGTGGTGCTGGTATGGTCAGAACTGCATGAGACGGTCAATATCATGCCCCGCAACGCGTTTCACGGCTGATCTTTCAACCTTTCCAGTCAGGGAGTTGCTATGTCTGCCAGACATCCGGTTATTGCCGTTACGGGGTCGAGTGGTGCGGGAACCACCACCACCAGCCTCGCATTTCGCAAGATTTTCGCCCAGCTGAATCTCCGTGCGGCGGAGGTCGAAGGCGACAGCTTTCACCGCTATACGCGCCCGGAGATGGACATGGCCATCCGTAAAGCGCGCGATCTGGGTAAACACATCAGCTACTTTGGCCCGGAAGCCAATGACTTCGGCCTGCTGGAGCAAACCTTCGTCGAATATGGCAAGAGCGGCACAGGGCAATCCCGCAAGTATCTGCATACTTACGATGAAGCCGTGCCATGGAACCAGGTGCCGGGCACCTTTACCCCCTGGCAACCCCTGCCGGAACCCACCGACGTGCTGTTTTATGAAGGGCTGCATGGCGGCGTGGTAACTCCCCATCACGACGTGGCGCGCCATGTGGATCTGCTGGTTGGCGTGGTACCGATCGTTAACCTGGAGTGGATCCAGAAGCTGACGCGTGACATGAGCGAGCGCGGCCATTCACGAGAAGCGGTCATGGACTCCGTGGTGCGCTCCATGGAGGATTACATCAACTTCCTGACGCCGCAGTTCTCCCGTACCCATATTAACTTCCAGCGAGTACCGACAGTCGACACCTCCAACCCATTCGCGGCCAAAAGCATCCCGTCGCTGGATGAGAGTTTCGTGGTGATCCATTTCCGCAACCTCGAAGGCATTGATTACCCCTGGCTGCTGGCCATGCTGCAGGGCTCGTTTATTTCGCACATGAATACATTAGTGGTGCCGGGCGGAAAAATGGGGCTGGCGATGGAGCTCATCATGACGCCGCTGGTACAGCGGTTGATGGAAGGGAAGCAGATCGCGTGATCATATTCCCTCTCCCGGTGGGAGAGGGTTAGGGTGAGGGCATCAACACGCACGATGCCCCATCAATCACGCCTCGATCACTTCATACGAATGTGTGATTTTTACCGCTTTCTCCAGCATTAACGCCACAGAGCAGTATTTCTCCGCAGACAGGTCCACCGCGCGTGAAACGGCCGCGTCTTTCAGTTCTTTACCGGTGACCACAAAGTGCAGGTTAATATGGGTGAACAGGCGTGGTGCCTCTTCACGGCGTTCCGACGTGAGTTTAACTTCGCAATCCGTTACATCATGACGGCCTTTTTGCAGAATCGACACCACATCAATCGCGCTGCATCCACCGGCTGCCATCAATACCATCTCCATCGGGCTTGGTGCTTTATCGCCGGAGTTACCATCCATCAAAACCTGGTGCCCTGAAGCGGACTCGCCCAGGAACGTTAAACCTTCAACCCATTTCACGCGCGCTTGCATATTCATTAACTCCAACGTTGCATTTTTGGTGACAGATTACGCGTGCGTTACATTTCTCGCAATGGAAGGCGACCTGCATCATGCTGAAGCGAGACACCAGGAGACACGCGGCGAAAGCTATGCTAAAACACTCAGGATGCTACAGTAATACATTGACGTTACACATGTATGCAGAGGACATCAAACTTTACTGGCTGCGAAACGTTACGATAGCCGACTTCCCAGGGTATGGGTAAGAATTCGATTGCAACCCCAGAGTCCGGATGCATCTGATGACTCTGGTGACAGCTTATAACAGAGGATAACAGCGCATGGTGCTTGGCAAACCGCAAACAGACCCGACTCTCGAATGGTTCTTGTCTCATTGCCACATTCATAAGTACCCATCGAAGAGCACGCTGATTCACCAGGGTGAAAAAGCGGAAACGTTGTATTACATCGTAAAAGGCTCGGTGGCAGTGCTGATCAAAGATGAAGAAGGGAAAGAGATGATCCTTTCTTATCTGAACCAGGGCGATTTCATCGGTGAACTGGGCCTGTTTGAAGAAGGCCAGGAACGTAGTGCCTGGGTTCGTGCAAAGACAGCATGTGAAGTGGCTGAAATTTCTTACAAGAAATTCCGTCAGTTGATTCAGGTTAACCCTGATATCCTGATGCGTCTTTCTTCCCAGATGGCTCGCCGTCTGCAGGTTACATCTGAGAAAGTGGGTAACCTCGCCTTCCTGGACGTTACCGGTCGTATCGCGCAGACTCTGCTTAACCTGGCAAAACAACCTGATGCGATGACCCACCCTGACGGCATGCAGATTAAAATTACCCGTCAGGAGATCGGCCAGATCGTCGGCTGCTCCCGTGAAACAGTGGGCCGTATTCTGAAAATGCTGGAAGATCAGAACCTGATCTCCGCCCACGGTAAAACCATCGTGGTCTACGGAACGCGTTAATTCCACTCAAACGGCGTGCCATCGCAAGGTGTCACGCCGTTTTTGTCTCTCTTCCCCATGTGGCGTAGGCTGATTTATCACCCGGAAGTTAACTATGCACTGCGACAAACGCTGGTGTTGTGTCTTCCTGTAGCCATCGGCCTGATCCTCGGACATCTTCAGCAAGGTCTGCTGTTTTCTCTCGTGCCCGCCTGCTGCAACATTGCTGGCCTGGACACACCGCATAAGCGCTTTTTTAAACGTCTGATTATTGGCGGCTCGCTGTTTGCTGGCTGTAGCCTCGCCGTGCAGCTCTTACTCGCCCGCGATATTCCGCTGCCGTTAATCCTGACCGTGCTGGCGATGACGCTCGGCGTCACCGCCGAAATCAGTTCCCTTCATGCGCGCCTGCTTCCCGCCTCACTGATAGCGGCCATCTTCACGCTGAGCCTCGCGGGTAACATGCCGGTGTGGGAGCCGCTACTGATCTACGCCCTGGGTACGCTGTGGTATGGGCTGTTTAACTGGTTCTGGTTCTGGCTGTGGCGGGAACAGCCCCTGCGTGAATCATTGAGCCTGCTCTATGTGCAACTTGCGGATTACTGCGAGGCCAAATACACCCTGCTCACCCAGCATACCGATCCGGAAAAATCGTTACCGCCGCTGCTGACGCGCCAGCAAAAGGTGGTGGATCTGATAAGCCAGTGTTATCAGCAACTACACATGCTCGCCGCCAACAAGAATCACGAATACAAACGGCTGCTGCGTACCTTCCAGGTGGGGCTGGATCTGCAAGAACATATCTCCGTGAGCCTGCATCATCCTCAGGAGGTGCAAAAGCTGGTCGAGCGCAGCCATGCCGAAGCGGTGATCCGCTGGAATGCGCAAACCGTCTCTGCGCGTCTGCGGGTGCTGGCTGATGACATTTTATATCACCGCTATCCCACGCGTTTTAACATGGACAAACAACTCGGCGCGCTGGAGAAAATCGCCCGCCAGCATGAGGACAACCCGGTGGGCCAGTTTGCCGCCTGGCATTTCAGCCGTATCGCCCGCGTGTTGCGCACCCAACGCCCGCTTTATCCCCGCGATCTCATGGCGGATAAACAAAAACGTCTGCCGTTATTGCCGGCGCTCAGAAGCTATCTGTCTCTTAAATCGTCCGCTCTGCGCAACGCCGCACGGATTAGCGTCATGCTCAGTACCGCCAGCCTGATGGGCATGGCGCTGCATCTACCTAAACCCTACTGGATCTTAATGACCGTGCTGTTTGTCACCCAGAACGGCTATGGCGCCACGCGCGTGCGTATTCTGCACCGGGCGGGGGGAACGATGGCCGGGCTGATTATTGCGGGCGTCACGCTGCACTTTCACGTGCCGGAAGGTTATACCCTGGCGGGAATGCTGATAATTACGCTGGTGAGCTACCTGATTATCCGCAAAAACTATGGCTGGGCGATGGTGGGCTTTACGGTAACGGCGGTATACACCCTGCAACTGCTCACGCTCAATGGCGAACAATTTATTGTCGCCAGACTGATCGATACCCTGATTGGCTGTCTGATTGCCTTTGGCGGCATGGTCTGGCTGTGGCCGCAATGGCAAAGCGGACTGTTGCGCCAGAACGCCCACGACGCGCTGGAGGCCGACCAGCAGGCCATTCGTCTGATCCTGAGCGACGATCCGCAACCCTCCCCGCTGGCGTATCAGCGGATGAAGGTCAACCAGGCGCACAACGCCCTGTTTAACTCGCTCAACCAGGCAATGCAGGAACCAGGCTTTAACTCGCACTATCTGGCGGATATGAAGCTCTGGGTGACGCACAGCCAGTTTATCGTCGAGCACATTAACGCCATGACCACGCTGGCGCGCGAGCACACGATGCTGACGCCGGATCTGGCGCAGCGCTATTTGCAGTCGTGTGAAATTGCCTTACAGCGGTGTCAGCAGCGTCTGGAGTATGACGCGCCGGGCGAGTCGGGCGACTCGAATATTCTGGAAGCGCCGGAGACGTTAACCCACGGGCCAATGAGCACGCTGGAGCAGCATTTACAGCGCATTCTGGGGCATCTGAACACCATGCACACCATTTCGTCGGTGGCATGGCGTCAGCGTCCGCATCACGGGATTTGGTTAACGCGGATATTAAAGCGGACGGAGTATTAACCTTTTACGATTTTCTCGACTGCCGCGGCAAAACGGGTTAATCCATCTTCAATGTCTTTGTCTTCTACCACCAGCGACGGCGCAAAACGCATCACATCCGGTCCCGCGTTCAGCACCATCACCCCTTCGCGGGCGGCGGCATGCAGGAAATCGCGCGCGCGACCTTTGTACTGCGGTTTCAGCTCGGCACCGATCAGCAGCCCCATCCCGCGGATCTCGCTGAACACGTCAAACCGATCGTCAATCTGCTGCAGGTGTTTCACAAACAGCTCGCGCTTGGCGATGACGCCGTTCAGAACCTCAGGTGTATTGATAATATCAAATGCCGCGCCCGCCACGGCACTCGCCAGCGGGTTCCCGCCATAGGTGGAACCGTGAGAACCAACGTGGAACGCGGAGGCAATCTCCTGAGTCGTCAGTACCGCACTCACCGGGAAACCACCGCCGAGCGCTTTGGCGCTGGTGAGAATATCCGGCGTCACGCCGTAGTGCATATAGGCAAACAGATCGCCGGTACGTCCCATCCCGCACTGCACTTCATCAAACACCAGCAGCGCCTGATGCTCATCGCACAGCGCACGCAGACCTTTCAGGAATTCTGGCGTCGCCGCCGTCACGCCGCCTTCACCCTGGATCGGCTCGACAACAACCGCGCAGGTGTGGTCGTCCATCACCGCTTTCACCGCATGCAGATCGTTAAACGGCACATGGACGATGTCGGCCGGTTTCGGGCCAAATCCGTCGGAATACTTCGGCTGGCCGCCGACGGAGACGGTAAAGAAGGAGCGTCCGTGGAAGGCATTGTGGAAGGCAATGATTTTGGTTTTGTACGGGCTGTGGCGCGTGGTTGCGTAGTAGCGCGCCAGCTTGAAGGCGGTTTCGTTTGCTTCGGTGCCCGAGTTCATGAACAGCACGCGCTCGGCAAACGTCGCATCAATAATCTTGCGGCCGAGGCGTAACGCCGGCTCGTTGGTAAAAACGTTGCTGGTGTGCCAGAGCGTTTCGCCCTGGGTTTTCAGCGCCTCAACCAGGGCAGGATGGCAATGGCCCAGCGCCGTCACTGCAATACCGCCCGCGAAATCAACATACTCTTTGCCCTGCTGATCCCAGACGCGGCTGCCTTTTCCTTTTACCGGGATAAACTCAGCCGGTGCATAAATCGGCAGAATCACTTCATCAAATGTTGCGCGGGTAATTGCAGGTTGTTCAGTTGCCATGTCATGCCCATCCATTTTATGTCACATTGATTGTGAAAATATAATCACAAAATATGCATAAAAAATCACGACAAGGCAATCAATATTCAGCGTTTAAGGAAATTTGCCAGCAGCGCGTGGCCCTGTTCGCTGAGGATGCTTTCCGGGTGGAACTGTACGCCTTCGAGATCCCATTCGCGGTGACGAATCCCCATGATCTCCTGCGTATCGCTCCAGGCGGTCACCTCAAAGCAGTCAGGCAGCGTCGACGGGTCAATCACCAGTGAATGGTAGCGCGTCACGGTTAACGGATTATTGAGCCCGCTGAATACCCCAACGCCAGTGTGGGTGACCGGAGAGGTTTTACCGTGCATCACTTTCGCGGCGCGCACGATAGTGGCACCAAACACCTGCGCAATGGCCTGATGGCCAAGACAGACGCCGAGGATCGGCAGCTTGCCGGCATAGTGCTGGATAACCTCCAGCGAAATACCCGACTCCGACGGGGTGCAGGGGCCGGGTGAAATCACGATTTTCTGCGGAGCCAGTGTTTCAATATCCGCCAGGCTAATGTCGTCGTTGCGGCGGACAACCACCTCTGCACCCAGCTCACAAAAATACTGGTAAAGGTTCCAGGTGAAGGAATCGTAGTTATCAATCAGCAGAATCATGGCGGCTCCCGAAAAAAATGCCGCCCTATTCTACTCAGATTCCCGCGCTTCGCTCACTACTTTGGCAAAGATAGCGTTTAGCGCGGTTAAATCTCCCGTTGCGCCACTTCGGTTAGCCACCACCCACTGGTCGGGATCGATATCGCGCCAGTCCAGCGAGTAGCCCGCGTGGAGCGCCAGCTGCTCGAAGAAAACGCGTTGGGCAATACCGTTGCCGCGCATAAACGGATGCAGCATGTTGATTTCGCAGTAATAGTGGCTAACTCTGTCAACAAACGCCGCTTTCTCAAGACCCACGAGATACTTTTCGCTTTCCAGCGCCGCCATCAGCTCGTTACCCATCTTCTCGATGTATTCGAAATGGCAGAAAGGAATGTCGCCCTTAAAAATATCGTCGGTACGTAACTCGCCTGCCCGCTTCATCTCTCTGCGGTACAAATGGCGGTGAATAAGGCACAGATGGGGCAAACCGGGGGCAGAAGGCCCCAGTTCCAGCGTCTCAATGTGGGGCTCTGAAGGACCATTACCTTTTTCAAGGAGGCAACTGGCCTGAAAATTGACGTTACGCTGCTGCTCCCAGAGACGGGATTTTCGCTTATCGGTGAGTTTTTTCACTTAACGCCTCCCTGAATAGTCCGTTTGCCACAAGTATAAGCAGCAAAACGCGCTTTCGCAGGGAGGGGCAAAACACGGGCGGGGGACGCCCGTGTCAAAAAACGTTATGGCAGAACTTTTGCGGAGAGGATAACGACAGGCTTTGACGGCACATTCTGGTATGGGCCGACATCATGGGTAGGCACCTGAGAGATCTTGTCCGCCACATCCATCCCTTTCACAATTTTACCGAAGACGGCATAACCGAAGTCACGCTGGCCGTGGTCGAGGAAGGCGTTATCCGCCACGTTGAGGAAGAACTGGCTTGTCGCGCTGTCTTTATCTGCTGTACGCGCCATGGAAATGGTACCGCGCTTGTTCAGCAGACCGTTGTCCGCTTCGTTTTTAATAGGCGGGTTCGGCTGCTTCTGCTGCATTTGCTCATTGAAGCCGCCACCCTGAACCATAAAGCCCGGGATCACGCGGTGGAAAGTGGTGTTGTTATAGAAACCACTGTTCACGTAGTCGAGGAAGTTTTTCACGGAAACAGGGGCTTTCTGGCTATTCAGCTCCAGCTCAATGTTCCCGGCGGAGGTGGTCAGCAGGACGTGAGGATCTCCTTTTGCTGCCAGCGCAGCAGGGGAAACGGCAGAAAGAGCAAACACAGCTGCGACAGCCGCCAGTGTTGATTTGAGCATGAGAATTCCTTAACAAAGCGCAGTATAAAAAGCGAATGGCATGATTCTAAAGAGCAGTATGAACGGAGACCAGCCTTTTACCTAATTTTACGAATTTGAAACAGTTGTAACCACGCAAACGGTTGGCTTTAGCGCCATATTTTGTGATCGCTATCACACAAAATAATGCAATGAAGTTCTAATTTCTCTTAAAAGATATGAATGGATCACTTTAATGTCTAAAATCTGCCCGCTCTCAGCGCCCTCTGGGCGCTTTTCTTTTTTGAACAGGCCAGACATGACTAACAGCAATCGCATCAAGCTCACATGGATCAGCTTCTTCTCCTACGCCCTGACCGGCGCGTTGGTGATCGTCACCGGGATGGTGATGGGGAATATCGCAGACTACTTCCAGCTGCCCGTATCCAGCATGAGTAACACTTTCACCTTCCTCAACGCGGGGATCCTGATTTCTATCTTCCTGAATGCCTGGCTGATGGAAATTGTTCCGCTGAAAACGCAGCTGCGTTTTGGCTTTGTGCTGATGGTCGCCGCCGTGGCGGGTCTGATGTTGAGCCACAGCATCGCCCTGTTCTCCGCCGCCATGTTTGTGCTCGGTCTGGTCAGCGGGATCACCATGTCGATCGGTACGTTCCTCATTACCCACATGTATGAAGGCCGTCAGCGCGGCGCGCGTCTGCTGTTTACTGACTCCTTCTTCAGCATGGCCGGGATGATTTTCCCGATGGTTGCCGCCGTTCTGCTGGCACGCAGCATTGAGTGGTACTGGGTCTATGCCTGCATCGGGCTGGTCTACGTGGCGATCTTTATTCTGACCTTCGGCTGTGAATTCCCGGTGCTGGGTAAAAAAGCGCAGACCACGGCAGAACCTGTCGCGAAAGAGAAATGGGGTATCGGCGTGCTGTTCCTCTCTATTGCCGCCCTGTGCTACATCCTGGGTCAGCTGGGCTTTATCTCCTGGGTACCGGAATACGCTAAAGGTCTGGGCATGAGCCTGAACGATGCGGGCAAACTGGTGAGCGATTTCTGGATGTCTTACATGTTCGGCATGTGGGCGTTTAGCTTCATCCTGCGCTTCTTCGACCTGCAGCGCATTCTGACCGTGCTGGCAGGCATGGCAACCGTGCTGATGTACCTGTTCATTAACGGGTCGCCGGAACATATGCCGTGGTTCATCCTGACCCTGGGCTTCTTCTCCAGCGCGATTTACACATCAATCATCACGCTGGGCTCGCTGCAGACGAAAGTGGCCTCGCCAAAACTGGTGAACTTCGTGCTGACCTGCGGCACCATCGGCACCATGCTGACCTTCGTCGTCACGGGCCCGATTGTAGCGCACAGCGGTCCTCTGGCAGCGCTGCACACCGCGAACGGTCTGTATGCCGTGGTGTTTATCATGTGCCTCGTCCTGGGCTTCGTGACCCGCCACCGCCAGCATAACGTGGCGGCAGCTTCTCACTAATCGCCTTGCCCCTTTGCTTAATCAGAGGGGCTGTTTCTGGCAAAGCTCACCTCTTCCCCACCGCTGTCCATCTGGATCCACGTCTGCGCCAGCTGCGTGGTGGCAATAATCCGCCCCTGACGAATCGACCAGCGCACCGGCACCTGGCAGCGCACCGCTTCAAATCCGCTCTCTGCCGGCAGGATTATCAGGTTTGCCGGGTTCCCCGTTGCGATACCGTAATCACTCAGACCAAAGGTTCTGGCACTGTTGTGTGTAATCAAGTTCAGCCCGCTGTCGATTTGCGGATAGCCCATCATCTGGCAAACATGCAGTCCCATATGCAGCACCTGCAGCATGTTGCCGGTGCCGAGCGGGTACCACGGGTCAAACACATCATCATGGCCGAAGCAGACGTTGATGCCCGCTTCCTGCAGCTCCTTCACCCTGGTGATGCCGCGACGCTTCGGATAGTCGTCAAAGCGTCCCTGCAGATGAATGTTCACCAGCGGATTCGCCACAAAGTTAATGCCCGACATCTTCAGCAGTCGGAACAGCCGCGAGGTGTATGCACCGTTGTAAGAGTGCATAGCGGTGGTATGGCTGGCCGTTACCTGCGCACCAATACCGGCCTCATACGCCAGCGTGGCGACCGTCTCCACAAAGCGGGACTGCTCGTCGTCGATTTCATCACAGTGGATATCCAGCGGGCGGTCATATTTCTTCGCCAGCTCGAAGGCGATATGCAGAGACTGCACGCCATATTCCCGGGTGAATTCGAAGTGCGGGATCGCCCCCACCACGTCAGCCCCCAGTTTTAACGCCTCTTCCAGCAGCGCCGCGCCGTTCGGGTACGAAAGAATACCTTCCTGCGGGAACGCGACAATTTGCAGCGTCACCCACGGGGCAACCTCCTGTTTCACCTCCAGCATCGCCTTAAGAGCAGTAAGCGTCGGGTCGGAGACATCTACATGGGTGCGGACAAACTGAATGCCGTTGGCAATTTGCCACTTCAGCGTTTTCCAGGCACGCGCTTTGACATCGTCATGACTGAGCAACGCCTTACGCTCCGCCCAGCGCTCAATCCCTTCAAACAGCGTGCCGGACTGGTTCCAGTTCGGCTCACCTGCCGTCTGGGTGGTATCAAGATGAATATGCGGCTCAATAAACGGCGGGATCGCCAGCCCTCCACGGGCATTTAAGACTTCATAACTTTCGGCGTGGGTATCGTCCATTGGGGTAATGTCACCAAATCGCCCGTTCTCAATGGCGAGTTGCCACAGCCCTTCCCGACCCGGTAAACGAACATTCTGAACAAGCCATAACGGTGTTGTAGACATACCTTTCCCCTAAAAAACGCAGCTGATATTCAGGCGTACCGATTTTTCAACGATCGTCCCTGAGTTGTACACAAATTCAACGACAACGAAAAGCCTTCGATTTCCGCCACTTATAAAAACCCTGACAAATCAGTCGCATACCACCTAAGGAGTAGGCGAAGACGTATTTGATTTGCATCAATAATCGCCATAGCTGAATCGTTAAGGTAGGCAGTAATAGAAAAGAAATCGAGGCAATAATGAGCAAAGTCAGACTCGCTATCATCGGTAACGGCATGGTCGGCCACCGCTTTATTGAGGATCTTCTCGATAAAGCTGACGCTGCCCAGTTCGACATTACCGTGTTCTGTGAAGAACCCCGCAAGGCGTACGACCGTGTGCACCTGTCTTCCTACTTCTCACATCATACCGCTGAAGAGCTCTCTCTGGTGCGTGAGGGTTTCTACGAGAAGCATGGCGTAAAAGTACTGGTGGGAGAACGCGCTATCACCATCAACCGCCAGGAAAAAGTGATCCACTCCAGCGCCGGACGCACGGTTTTTTACGACAAGCTGATCATGGCGACGGGCTCCTATCCGTGGATCCCGCCAATCAAAGGCTCGGAAACCCAGGATTGCTTCGTCTACCGTACCATTGAAGACCTCAAAGCCATTGAAAACTGTGCACGTCGTAGCAAACGCGGTGCAGTAGTTGGTGGCGGCCTGCTGGGTCTGGAAGCCGCAGGCGCACTGAAAAACCTCGGCGTTGAAACTCACGTCATCGAATTTGCCCCGATGCTGATGGCCGAGCAGCTGGACCACATGGGTGGTGACCAGTTACGTCGTAAAATCGAAAGCATGGGCGTGAAGGTTCACACCAGCAAAAACACCAAAGAGATCGTCCAGGAAGGCACTGAAGCGCGCAAAACCATGCGTTTTGCCGACGGCAGCGAGCTTGAAGTGGACTTTATCGTCTTCTCCACCGGGATACGTCCGCGCGACAAGCTGGCTAACCAGTGTGGACTGGCCGTTGCTCAGCGCGGCGGTATCATGATTAACGATACCTGCCAGACCTCTGACCCGGACATCTACGCAATTGGCGAGTGCGCCAGCTGGAACAACCGCGTGTACGGGCTGGTCGCCCCCGGCTACAAAATGGCGCAGGTTGCCGTTGACCATATCCTTGGAACGGAGAACGCCTTCGAAGGCGCAGACATGAGCGCCAAGCTGAAGCTGCTGGGCGTAGACGTTGGCGGTATTGGCGATGCGCACGGTCGTACCCCGAACTCGCGCAGCTACGTCTACCTCGACGAAAGCAAAGAGGTCTACAAACGACTCATCGTCAGCCAGGATAATAAAACTCTACTCGGCGCGGTGCTGGTAGGCGACACCAGCGATTATGGCAACCTGCTGCAACTGGTGCTGAATGCCATCGAGCTGCCGGAAAACCCGGACGCCCTGATTCTGCCTGCTCATGCCTCCAGCGGCAAGCCGTCTATCGGTGTCGATAAACTGCCGGACAGCGCGCAGATTTGCTCCTGCTTCGACGTCACCAAAGGCATGTTGATTTCCGCTATCAACAAAGGTTGCCACACCGTGGCGGCACTGAAAGCGGAAACCAAAGCCGGTACCGGCTGCGGCGGTTGTATTCCACTGGTCACCCAGGTGCTGAACGCCGAACTGGCGAAACAGGGCATCGAAGTGAACAACAACCTGTGCGAACACTTCTCTTACTCTCGCCAGGAGCTTTACCATCTGATCCGCGTGGAGGGCATCAAATCCTTCGACGAACTGCTCGCAAAACACGGCCAGGGTTATGGCTGCGAAGTGTGTAAACCGACCGTCGGTTCTCTGCTGGCCTCCTGCTGGAATGAGTACGTTCTCAAACCAGAACATACGCCGCTTCAGGACACCAACGACAACTTCCTGGCAAACATCCAGAAAGACGGGACCTATTCCGTTATCCCACGCTCTGCCGGTGGTGAAATCACCCCGGAAGGGCTGGTCGCCGTAGGTCGCATCGCACGTGAATTTAACCTGTACACCAAAATCACCGGTTCCCAGCGTATCGGCCTGTTTGGTGCGCAGAAAGACGATCTGCCGGAAATCTGGCGTCAGCTGATTGAAGCGGGCTTCGAAACCGGTCATGCGTATGCCAAAGCGCTGCGTATGGCCAAAACCTGCGTGGGTAGCACCTGGTGCCGCTACGGCGTGGGCGACAGCGTGGGCTTCGGCGTGGAGTTGGAAAATCGCTACAAAGGCATCCGCACGCCGCACAAAATGAAGTTCGGCGTCTCCGGCTGTACTCGTGAATGCGCAGAAGCACAGGGTAAAGACGTGGGTATTATCGCTACCGAGAAAGGCTGGAACCTGTACGTATGCGGCAACGGCGGGATGAAACCCCGTCACGCAGACCTGCTGGCAGCGGATCTCGACCACGATACGCTGATTCAGTATCTCGACCGCTTCATGATGTTCTACATCCGTACCGCCGACAAGCTGACCCGTACCGCTTCCTGGCTGGACAACCTGGAAGGCGGCATCGACTACCTGAAGTCAGTCATCATCGACGACAAACTGGGCCTAAACGAACAGCTTGAAGCCGAGATGGCTCGCCTGCGCGACGCGGTGATTTGCGAATGGACTGAAACCGTGAACACCCCGGCGGCACAGACGCGCTTCAAACACTTTATCAACAGCACCCAGCGCGACCCGAACGTGCAGGTTGTGGCAGAGCGCGAACAACATCGTCCGGCGACGCCTTATGAACGTATTCCGGTGACTCTGGTGGAGGAAAACGCATGAGCCAGTGGGTAAACATCTGCAATATTAACGACATCCTGCCTGCCACCGGCGTTTGCGCGCTGCTGGGTAAAGAGCAGGTCGCGATTTTCCGTCCTCGCCATGATGAACAGGTTTTTGCCATCAGCAATATCGATCCGTTCTTCGAGGCCAGCGTGCTGTCCCGCGGGTTGATTGCGGAGCATCAGGGCGAGCTGTGGGTCGCAAGCCCGTTGAAAAAGCAGCGTTTCCGCTTAAGCGATGGCTATTGCATGGAAGATGAGAGCCGCTCTGTGAAGCACTACGACGCCCGCGTGAAGGACGGCATGGTGCAGCTGAAAGGCTAACCTCCGCCCTTTTAGGGATAACGGCAGGAAATTCGTATGTTCCTTACGATCCCTGCTGTTATCCTGACGTCAATTCTTACCCCTTCCATAAATGCTACGAGGTAACGTCGTGGATCACCTGCCGATTTTTTGTCAATTACGCAACCGCGACTGCCTGCTCGTGGGCGGCGGCGATGTGGCCGAACGCAAAGCGCGCCTGCTGTTAGAAGCGGGTGCCCGTTTGACCGTCAACGCCCTCGACTTTGCCCCACAGTTTGAGGTCTGGGCCCAGGCAGGAATGCTCACGCTGCAGCAGGGTGAGTTTAATGAATCCCTGCTGGATACCTGCTGGCTGACGATTGCCGCAACGGACGACGATGAAGTGAACCAACGCGTGAGCGATGCCTGTGAGGTACGCCGTATCTTCTGCAACGTGGTGGATGCGCCGAAAGAAGCCAGCTTCATCATGCCGTCGATTATCGACCGTTCCCCGCTGATGATTGCGGTGTCGTCCGGTGGCCGCTCCCCGGTACTTGCTCGCCTGCTGCGGGAAAAACTGGAGGCTGTGCTGCCACAGCATCTTGGTCAGATTGCGCATTATGCCGGGCAGCTGCGTTCACGCGTGAAGCAAACCTTCGCAACCGTAGCTGAGCGACGTCGGTTCTGGGAAAAATTCTTTGTCAACGACAGGCTGGCGCAGTCGCTGGCGAATCAGGACACGAAAGCCGTTGAAGAGACGACCGAACAGTTGCTGGCCGAACCGCTTGATCACCGCGGTGAAGTGGTGCTGGTGGGTGCAGGGCCGGGAGATGCAGGCTTGCTGACGCTGAAAGGCCTCCAGCAGCTCCAGCAGGCCGATACTGTGGTTTACGATCGCCTGGTCTCCGATGACATCATGAACCTGGTTCGCCGCGACGCCGACCGTGTTTTCGTAGGCAAACGCGCGGGCTACCATTGCGTGCCGCAGGAAGAGATTAACCAGATCCTGCTGCGCGAGGCGCAAAAGGGAAAACGCGTGGTGCGTCTGAAAGGTGGTGATCCGTTTATCTTTGGCCGTGGCGGCGAAGAGCTGGAAACCCTGTGTGACGCGGGTATTCCGTTCTCTGTCGTGCCCGGCATTACGGCGGCATCCGGTTGCTCAGCCTACTCAGGCATTCCGCTGACACACCGGGACTACGCTCAGAGCGTGCGTCTGGTGACGGGCCACCTGAAAACCGGCAGCGAGCTGGACTGGCATAACCTGGCCGCAGAAAAACAGACGCTGGTGTTCTATATGGGGCTGAACCAGGCCGCTACAATTCAGGCGAAACTGCTTGAGCACGGCATGGATGCAGATATGCCTGTCGCACTGGTGGAAAACGGTACCGCCATTACGCAGCGCGTGGTAAATGGCGTGCTGACGCAGCTTGGTGAACTGGCGCAACAGGTTGAAAGCCCGGCGCTGATTGTAGTGGGTCGCGTGGTGGAACTGCGCGGTAAACTCAACTGGTTCTCCAACCACTAACGCATATTATTCCTTCCCTGAGTAGTCTTTAAGCGGACTACTCCCCTCTTACTGCTGTCGATAACATACCGCCCCGAAGTGGAACTTTCCCCTTTATTCCCTTGAGTTACATCTCATTTTCGTTTTCAGACAAGGAATGCGTATGTTTAAACTGGCAAAAGCCGCCGTTCTGGTCGGCCTGTTATCGACTCTGACGGCTTGCACCGGTCGTGTAGAAAACACGAAAAATAACTGCAGCTACGATTATCTGCTGCACCCGGCGATCTCCATTTCGAAGATCATCGGTGGTTGCGGCCCGGCGGCACAGCAGTAAGCGTTTTTCAGGCGTAAAAAAACCGGGAATTTCCCGGTTTTTTATTTAGGGAAGTGCGGCCTGATGCCCTCACCCTGGCCCTCTCCCACGGGGAGAGGGAACAAACCCTAAAAACGGTAACGTGGTTACCGTTTTGCTTTTACTTAAGGCTTACCCACAAACCCAATCGCTTCATACACCGCTTTCAGGGTTTCAGATGCGCGCGCACTGGCTTTTTCCGCGCCGTCTTTCATCACCTTCTGCAGGAAAGCTTCGTCATTACGATAGCGGTTATAGCGCTCCTGCAGCTCAGTCAGCATGCCAGAAACGGCATCCGCCACTTCACCTTTCAGGTGGCCGTACATCTTGCCTTCAAAATGCTGTTCCAGCTCAGGAATGCTCTGACCAGTAACCCCGGAGAGAATATCCAGCAGGTTGGACACGCCCGCTTTGTTCTGCACGTCGTAGCGCACGACAGGCGGCTCGTCGGAATCAGTTACCGCACGCTTAAGCTTTTTCACGACCGATTTCGGATCTTCCAGCAGGCCGATAACGTTGTTGCGGTTATCGTCAGACTTGGACATCTTTTTGGTCGGTTCCAGCAGTGACATCACGCGTGCACCGGATTTCGGAATGAATGGCTCTGGTACCTTGAACACATCGCCATAAATCGCATTAAAGCGCTGGGCAATATCACGGCTCAGCTCCAGGTGCTGCTTCTGGTCTTCACCAACAGGAACCTGGTTAGTCTGATACAGCAGGATGTCTGCAGCCATCAGTACCGGATAGTCAAACAGACCGGCGTTGATGTTTTCAGAATAGCGTGCAGATTTATCCTTGAACTGAGTCATGCGGCTCAGCTCACCGAAGTAGGTGTAGCAGTTCAGCGCCCAGCCCAGCTGTGCGTGCTCTGGCACGTGAGACTGAACGAAAATGGTGCTCTTCTCAGGATCGATGCCGCAGGCCAGATACAGCGCCAGGGTGTCCAGCGTGGCTTTACGCAGTTTCTCAGGATCCTGACGCGCGGTAATCGCATGAAGATCGACGATGCAATAAATGCAATGGTAATCATCCTGCATGCTGACCCACTGACGTAACGCACCCATGTAGTTACCAATGGTCAATTCACCTGAAGGCTGTGCGCCACTAAAAACGATGGGCTTAGTCATTATTCAATTCCTGATGTTCACTGTGTGAAAGCCCGAGTGCGGGCAACAAATCTTTGAAGTGGTCGAACACGACGTCCGGCTCACTTAGCGTGATGGCCTCACCGTAGTTGTAGCCGTAGGTTAACCCGACGGAAGGACACCCAGCCGCCCGGGCAGCCAGAATATCATTGCGTGAATCACCAACAAAGAGCAGCTCCGCAGGCGTTAAGGATAATTTTCCTGCCACCAGCAGAAGCGGTTCCGGATGCGGCTTTTTGTTTTGCACGTCATCACCGCCGACAATGACAGTGAAATACTTCGCGATATCCAGCGCTTCAAGCAGAGGTGCAACAAACGGCGTTGGCTTGTTGGTTACCAGCCCCAGCGGGATGCCTTTCGCATGCAGTGTGCTCAGGGTTTCCTGGACGTCCGGGAACAGGAAACTCCCTTCCTCGACGGTCTCTTCATAGAAACGATCGAACAGTTTGCGCAGAATACGCAGTTGCTCGTCCTTCGGGATGTCGGCATGATCGACGCTCGGTTTACCCTGCGCCGAACGCTGCGACGCACGCTCCTGGCGAGCCCACGTCAACGCACGCTCCATCAGCACGTCAGCGCCGTTGCCGATCCACGTTACCACACGCTCTTCACCCGCAACGGGGAGTTCAAGCGCATACAGCGCCTGATCAACGGCGCTTGTTAAGCCCGGCGCGCTGTCGACCAGCGTGCCGTCGAGGTCGAATGCCACACCCCGAATTGTCTGCAATTTATCCATGACTTACCTTTGCCAGTTCACGGCGCATTTCATCAATGACTTTTTTGTAATCCGGTTGGTCGAAAATTGCCGAACCTGCAACGAACATATCCGCGCCCGCTGCCGCAATTTCACCAATGTTATTCACTTTCACACCGCCATCCACTTCCAGACGAATGTCGTAGCCTGATTCATCAATACGACGACGCACTTCACGCAGCTTATCCAGCGTGTGAGGAATGAACGACTGGCCGCCAAAGCCTGGGTTAACGGACATCAGCAAAATTACGTCCAGCTTATCCATCACATAATCAAGATAGCTCAGCGGCGTTGCCGGGTTAAACACCAGACCCGCCTTACAGCCGTTCTCTTTGATCAGCTGCAGCGTGCGATCCACATGTTCAGAGGCTTCCGGGTGGAAGGTGATGATGCTGGCTCCCGCTGCGGCAAAATCCGGCACGATGCGGTCAACCGGTTTCACCATCAGGTGTACGTCGATCGGGGCGGTAATGCCATAGTTACGCAGCGCCTTAAGCACCATCGGACCGATGGTCAGGTTAGGAACGTAGTGGTTATCCATCACGTCGAAATGGACGACATCCGCGCCTGCCACCAGTGCGTTGGCAGTGTCTTCACCCAGGCGGGCAAAATCGGCCGACAGAATTGAGGGAGCAATCAAAAACTGTTTCATCCGCTTCTCCTTGAAATGTGTTTACCGGCGGGCAAAACGGCTCAGGGGCGATAAAGAGCCAGGAGTTCGTCCACCTTTTTACGTGTGCCGCCGTTGCTGCTGATGCTACGCCGCACCTTAACCTGAAAATGCTTCGCGGCTTTGTACCATTCGCGCGTATCAGGGGTATCGTGATTCGAAATTAACACCGGAATTCTTTTGCTGACCAGCTTTTCCGCCATCTCAGCCAGGCGCGCCTGCTCGGCAGGGCTGAAGCTGTTGGTGTGATAGGCAGTGAAATTCGCCGTCGCAGACAGCGGCGCGTAAGGGGGGTCACAGTAAACCACCGAGTTTACGCCTGCCAGTTCCATACACTCTTCATAGGAGAGGCAGTGAAACTCAGCATTCTGTGCTTTTTCAGCAAAGTGATACAGCTCGTCCTGTGGGAAATACGGCCGCTTATAGCGTCCAAAAGGCACGTTAAATTCACCACGAAGATTATACCGACACAGGCCGTTGTAGCCATGTCGGTTAAGATAGAGGAACAACAACGCCCGGCGGAACGAATCCTCACTCTGATTGAACTCCGCGCGGAACTGGTAGTAAATGTCCGGGTTATTGTTCTCAGGCGTAAACAGTTTACGCGCCTCTGCGACATACTCATCGGTACGCAGTTTGACGATGTTATAGAGGCTGATAAGGTCGCTGTTGATATCCGCCAGGATATAACGAGAAAAATCGGTGTTCAGGAACACCGATCCCGCGCCCACGAAGGGCTCGATAAGACACTCACCTTTCGGCAGGTGCTTTTTAATATCATCGAGCAGGGGGTATTTCCCCCCTGCCCATTTCAGAAAAGCGCGATTTTTTTTCATGCTGACTAACTGATTACACCTTCTCCGGCTGTGGAGAAAGCTCCGACAGCATCCTGCGCTTTAAACATTACTTCAGATCGGCCTGAACCTGATGAATCGGCTTCGCCCACGGGTTTTTCGCCTGAACATCAGCAGGCAACGTCGCTACGGCACGCTTCGCTTCATCTTTAGACGTATAAACGCCGCTGACCAACACATACCACGGCTGGCCGTTACGGGTCGTCTGATAAACCACGTAGTTTTTCAGATTGGATTTCTTCGCCCAACTGTTGAGGTTGTCATAGTTAGACGAACTGCTCAGCTGCAGCGTGTAGTTGCTGGAAGGTGCAGCTTTAAGCGAACCTACGTTACCTGCTGTTTTGCCTGCTGCAGCGCTGGAGGCTGTTGCAGATGCCGCAGGTGCAGCAGTCGTCGTCGGTGCTGTCGTGCTCGCCGTGGCTTTCGGTGCAGTCTGTGTAACTGGCGCTTTTGCTGGCTCGCTCACCGCAGCCGTTTCAGTATGTTTCGGCTGCGCCGGAACAGCTTTCACTTCAGGCGCTTTCACCACTGCCTGAGGTTTAGTTTCGCGTTTAGGTTCAATCACCGCCTGCTTACGTTCAGGACGTGTTGCAGTCTGCGTCTGGCGCGGCTTGGTTTCGGTCGCAGCAGTTTGCTGCTGAGCGTTACCACCGCGAACCGGGGCAACGGTTGCAGGTTCAGTTGGCAGCGTAGAGTTAACCACGGCGTTATCCATCTGCTGCTGGTTTTGCGGCTGCGTCAGTGCATTATTCAGGTCTCCCTGAACTTCTACACGCTGCTGACCTTCAGGCGTAACAGGTGCCTGGCTCTGAGCTGGGTTTGAGGAAACGGGCGGCAGAGAAACATCCTGTGGTGCTGGTGCTGTGGTGTTTCCTGCGGTCTGCTCTGCAGGGGTAGTACCCGGTGCAGGCTGCGCGCCATTTGCCTGATTAGCCGCATCGTTACCGGAGAGGTTGATGCTCTTCTCAGCGGAAGCGGTTTGCTCGGTTGAGTTCGTTGATGGTGCTTTAAGTGCAGAACCAATGCCGACAATCAGCAGCACAAGTACCAACACGCCAAGCCCCATCATAAGATACTGGCGGGAAGCCGGTTTTGGTGCAGCGGCTTTCTTACGTTTACGCGGGCGACGCTCTACAGGCTCTTCGTCCATTGAATCTTCTTCGGACTCATAATCCTCTTCTGCTCGCTCATCGTGCGCGTTGCGGCTGCGCGAGGGGCGACGATCGTCTGCATCCAGATCAACATCGTCAAAGTTGATCTGCGGCTCGTTATCACGTTCTGAAGATTGACGAGAACGACCAGTACGACGATCGCTGGGATCGGGTTTCAGCTCGTCTTCTGGTTTGAATTCATCCATTTAACACCCCACTCAAAGGCTTATGCCAACGACTTTGCATTTCACCTGAAGCTAAACGACCACCTGCAACAGTGGCCTGACCTTTCTAGTTGTTACGCCTGCTGACAATCAGCGATAGCGCCAAGAACGACATCGTGCGGCACTCCGCCGCGCACTTCACTCTTCCCTATTGCAAGCGGGAGTACAAGACGCATCTCACCTGCCAATACTTTTTTATCGCGCATCATGTGGGGTAAATACGCTTGTGCCGACATCTCTTGCGGCCCGGTCACCGGCAAGCCTGCACGCTCAAGCAGCGCGATGATGCGCGCCGTTTCATCCGGTTTAAACTGCCCCAGACGTTCAGAGGTGCGAGCAGCCATCACCATTCCGGCAGCAACCGCTTCACCGTGAAGCCAGTTACCGTAACCCATTTCGGCTTCAATCGCGTGACCAAACGTATGCCCAAGATTCAGTAAAGCACGTAAGCCCGTTTCACGCTCGTCTGCTGCGACAACTTCCGCTTTCAGCTCACAACAACGACGGATGCAATATGCCAGTTTGGCCTCATCCAGGCGCAGCAACGCATCCATATTCTCTTCAAGCCAGTCAAAGAACTCGCCATCCAGAATAATGCCGTATTTGATCACTTCCGCAAGACCCGAAGCCAGCTCGCGCTTCGGCAGCGTTTTCAGACAGTCGAGATCCACCACCACCGATGCGGGCTGGTAGAATGCGCCAATCATGTTTTTGCCAAGCGGATGGTTGACCGCAGTTTTGCCGCCAACAGAAGAGTCGACCTGAGACAGCAACGTAGTCGGAATCTGAATAAAACGGACACCACGTTGATAGCTTGCAGCCGCAAAGCCGGTGAGATCGCCCACAACACCGCCGCCCAGGGCAAGCAATGTTGTATCGCGACCATGCGGTTTTTGCAGCAATGCGGTAAAGACGGTATCCAGTACCGTCAGACTTTTATACTGCTCGCCATCGGGCAGAATGACACTGTCGACTTTTACGCCCGCCTGCTCTAGCAGGTGGCGTACACGGTCAAGATAAAGCGGAGCCAGCGTCTCGTTGGTGACCAGCATCGCCTGATCACCCGCTTTCAGTGGTAAAAAGGAAGCTGGGTCGTTAAACAAACCAGCCGCGATGGTGATAGGGTAACTACGTTCCCCGAGAGTAACTGTAATCCTCTCCATGACGCGACATCCACCTTTAATGCTTTTACCCGCAGGCGAGTGTATATAAAGCCAGAATCAGTTGCTTTCCAGCATATGAATAATCTGGTTTGCAACCACTTTAGCGCTCTGATCGTCAGTACGAATGGTCACATCAGCAATCTCTTCGTACAGCGGATTGCGTTCATCGGCCAACGCTTCCAGAACTTCGCGTGGTGGCGTTTCAACCTGCAGCAGCGGGCGCTTTTTATCACGCTGCGTACGTGCCAGCTGTTTCTCGATGGTCGTTTCAAGATAGACCACTACGCCACGGGCGGAGAGACGGTTGCGGGTTTCGCGAGATTTTACAGAGCCGCCGCCTGTTGCCAGCACAATGCCCTGTTTTTCCGTGAGTTCGTTGATCACTTTTTCTTCTCGGTCACGGAAACCTTCTTCGCCTTCTACGTCGAAAACCCAGCCCACATCAGCTCCGGTTCGTTTCTCAATCTCTTGATCAGAATCGTAAAATTCCATATTGAGTTGTTGAGCTAACTGACGCCCAATAGTGCTTTTGCCGGCACCCATAGGCCCAACCAGAAAGATATTGCGTTTCTCTGCCATTTTATCGGTACTACTAAGACTATTCGTTAATGGTAATCCCCGCTTCGCAGACACCCAGCGTAGCAGGACATGAACTGAAACCTCATATGCAATAGAGCGAGAGTCAGACTAAAAATTATCTCAATACTCCGGCTTGTTTGGCAACTGATTAAATCACCGCGCCGGGCGCATAAGGTAATAAGACGTAAGTCCAACTCAAATCGGTACTCCTTGTATGCTAATTCATGCCCCACGTCAAACATCTGCAACAAACTGAATGCAAAATCATTGCGGGGATCGTTACCCGTCAGTGAATACCGACCAGACGTGGTGTAATAAACACCACTAACTCACGCCGTTCGTTGTCTTTTCCATCATGACGAAAAAGCTGCCCAATCCAGGGGATGCGACCCAATCCCGGCACGCTATCGCTGCCGGTTTTGTTCTTCTGCGAAAAAATTCCACCCAGCGCCAGTGTTTCTCCGCTTTTTACCTCCACCTGCGTTTCGATCTCCTGTTTGTCGATCGCCAGCGTTTCACCGTCAGCCTGCTGCAGCACCTGCCCCGGCATATTTTCACTGATGTGTAATTTCAGACGCACGCGTCCCCCCGGCAATACCACGGGCGTCACCTCCATCCCTAATACCGCCTCTTTAAACTCAACGGAGGTCGCCCCGCTTTCACCGCTTGAAACCTGATACGGGATCTCACTCCCCTGTTTGATGCTGGCCGGTTGCATGTGCGAGGCCAGCAGTCGCGGGCTGGCGATGATATCAACCTGCTGTTTTTGCTCCAGTGCTGACAACTCCAGATCCAGCAGCCGACCATTAATTCGCCCGATATTAAAACCCACGTGGCTGGTGGCGCTGGCTACGGAAAGATCGCTGCCAAGAGTGGTGAACTGACCAACTTTGCCCGCGTCGGTGGCGTCGGCGAGATTCCACTTCACCCCTAGCTCACGCAGGCTTTTTTCATTGATGGTCACAATATGCGCCGCAAGCTCTACCTGCTCGACGGGAATATCCATCTGAGCGGCCCAGCGCTGCAGCGTATCCACCACCGTCTTATTATCCCGAACCAACAGGCGGTTAGTGCGCTTGTCGAGTGATAAACTTCCCTTTGGGCTCAGGAGTTTTTCGGCTGCTTTTTGTAGCTCCCCGGCATCGGAGTAAGAAAATGAGAGACTTTGTGAGACCAGCGGGGCATCCAGCTGCCGACGCGTC
The DNA here is from genome assembly GCA_023023105.1 of Enterobacter ludwigii. NCBI lineage: Bacteria > Pseudomonadati > Pseudomonadota > Gammaproteobacteria > Enterobacterales > Enterobacteriaceae > Enterobacter > Enterobacter ludwigii. The sequence continues at coordinate 4,336,277 of CP083824.1, forward strand.
CGCTCCTGCTCTGAACGCTCCCGCTGTTCGCGCTGCCAGGCCGCAGTATGGACATAAAAAATGCCACCCTCCTCCCGTATAACAAGTCCGGCGCTGGTGACCACCGTCTGTAGCGCTTGTCGCCAGGGGATGCGCGTCAGGTTAAGTGAAAGCGAGCCGCTAACATCCGGTGATACCACCAGATTACGGTTCTCCTGCGCGACCAGTGCCTGTAGCACCTGAACCACAGGAACATCATCCACCACCAGCGTGACGGGTTTTGGTACGGTGGCCCACAGCGGTTGGCAGAACGCCAGCAGCAACAGCATTATCCTTAAGTTCATTTTTAATCGTTCCTTCTCGTTGCCACGTCCATTGTCCAGGTTCACATGTGTCACCCACATCAACAACCAGTGCTGACTCATTGATGGCTTTTACCTGCCAGCCCACCGGGAAGCGCTGATGCGTTTTCAGGCGATACCAGCGCTTTTGCCCATCCTGTAAGATGCCAACCGTTTCATGACCCGCCACCATACCGCGGTAGTGCCACTGCAACAGTTGACCACGACTGCAAGGATCGTCCGGCGGGCGAAACGGATCGCGCATACCGGTCAATGTCAGCACCGAACAAACCAGCAAGCAACGCACACTATTTCGCATGATCTGACTCCAGCTCCAGCCGCAGGCGTAACAACGCATCCTGTGGCGCAATAGCGAAAGCCGCGACCTGCACATCCCGCTGTGCCAGCAGGGAAAAAATGGTCGGGATCGCCGGCCATTCAGCATCCAGCGTCAGTTCTCCTCCCCTTTGCGACGGCTTCCAGTGAACCAATTTCATACCGTCCCCCTGAAAATCGAGCGGTGAAAAGGGCTGCATCTCCTGCACTTTCGGAGAGGCTGGGCTAAAAGGTATCTTACTGGCTGCGGGCCATAGCGATGCATTAGCCCGCGCATCCTGCATCAATTGCCGCTGGAGCTCAGCACACAGCCTGTCTACTGGGTGGAGCAACATGCTCCATGCGGCCAGCCCGGCAAAGAGAATACTCAGACACCAGCAAAGCACCCGATGCCATGGACGGTTTTCACACCAGCGTTCCAACAGGGTGTCCACACGTTACCTCTCACTTTTCAGATTAAATGTGAACATCCAGTGTCCCTGGCTATCCTGGCGGATCTCCCCTGCGGGTCCTGTCGTGAACCCGTCGAGTTGTCCAGGTACGTCACGCAGCGCAGAAAGAGCTGGCAGGGTAGTGGCATACCCGATAAGCATCAGAGCAGGAGGCTGGTAACGCAGTTCAGTCAGCCAGACCTGCGGCGGCATGACGCTGGCAAGTGATTCCAGCACCGGTTGCCATGCGTGTCGTTGACGTTTCAGTGCAGGCATCGGCACCTCTGTGGTCAGCGTCTGGCGAGACATAAGCGTGTGACGCACGGACTGCATTCCCGCCAGTTCAGCTCGCAGAGCGTGCAGCCTCACCAGGTGGTTTATCCTCAGGCAGAAAATGACCATCAGCATCACCAGCCATGCGCCGACGAACATCGCGCCCCAGAAACGCAGACAACGCGCCCGCCGTTGCTGTCGCCACGGTATAAAGTTCGTCATGTTCACTCAGGGACCTCGCTCATGGCCAACGCCAGCGCGACGGTGTAATCAGCACCGCATTCCGGTAGCGGGGCATGGCAGCGCTCCAGGGTTTCCCATGGGTCACGTCGGCTATCAAACAGCGCGATATCGCCCGGACTCAGAGCCAGCAGCGCCGCCAGTTCCGTCACGTTTGCAGCTTCTGTGGTAAAGCGGCGTCCCCACTGATGACGCATAGCCCAAAGCCACTGATGTTCATCTCGCCAGGCGACGCAATACGCCGGGGCAACTGCGGGAAGAAGGTTCGCCAGTGCGCTGGCATCCGGGGTAATCGTAACCAGCCGCAAACGTAGCGTTTTCGCCAGCGCCAGGAGAGTTTCAACCTCTTTGTTTTGTGCGGCGGTAACATGAAATGTGTTGCTGAACGTGTCCTGCACGTAATCGAAACAGAGCGTTTCTGCTGGTATCTCCAGTTCGCGCGAGAGTGCCGCGCCCAGCCATGAAAGTTGCTCGCTGTCGCGCAGCGCAATGCCCGGGCGGGGAAGTGAGCGTTGCAGGGTGCGTGCTGCCGGGAAAGAGAGGAACACACGGTGGTGGTGCGGCAACGTCTTCCGCCAGTCGCGCAACGCGTCAACCAGCTGTTCTGGCTGGCATATTTTACCTTCCCGAATGACGCCTTCGGTCAGAGGGATTACCCACCAGCGACGCAAGCACCAGCCAGTTCTCTCCCGGGCCAATGCGACGATGAGCACCCTATCCTGTTGAATATGAACGCCCGTTTGCCATGTTTTGAAAGCCATGCTTCACGATCTCCTTATCGCCCGTCACCGTGACGGCTATATCAATGAATCAGGCTTGCCTTTATACTACCGCGCGATTGTTTAGAAACTGCCCAAGTGAAACCAAATGGGAAATCTCCGGTGAAGTTCGTAAAGTATTTATTCATCCTTGCAGTCTGTTGCATTCTGCTGGGAGCAGGCTCGATTTACGGTTTGTACAAATATATTGAGCCACAGCTACCTGATGTCGCCACGCTTCGCGATGTACGACTCCAGATCCCGATGCAAGTCTATAGCGCCGATGGCGAGTTGATGGCGCAGTATGGCGAGAAGCGCCGTATTCCGCTGACCTTAAACCAAATTCCACCTGTTATGGTGAAAGCCTTTATCGCCACTGAGGACAGCCGTTTTTACGAGCACCATGGTGTCGATCCGGTGGGAATTTTCCGTGCCGCAAGCATTGCGTTGTTCTCCGGTCATGCCTCTCAGGGGGCGAGTACCATTACGCAACAGCTGGCACGTAACTTCTTCCTCAGTCCGGAAAAGACGCTGATCCGTAAGATCAAAGAGGTCTTCCTTGCGATCCGTATCGAGCAGCTGTTGAGCAAAGACGAGATCCTTGAGCTGTACCTCAATAAAATCTATTTGGGCTACCGCGCCTATGGTGTAGGGGCTGCCGCACAGGTGTACTTCGGTAAACCAGTTGAGCAACTCACCTTAAGCGAAATGGCAACCATCGCGGGTCTGCCGAAAGCGCCTTCTACGTTTAACCCGCTCTACTCGCTCGATCGCGCCACCGCGCGTCGTAACGTCGTTCTGTCCCGTATGTTGAGTGAAGGCTATATCAGCCAGAGCGAGTACGACCAGGCGCGTAATGATGTCATTGATGCCAACTATCACGCCCCTGAGATCGCCTTCTCTGCCCCCTATCTGACCGAAATGGTTCGCCAGGAAATGGTGAATCGTTATGGTGATAAGGCCTACGAAGATGGTTATCGCGTTTACACTACTGTTACCCGCAAGGTTCAGCAGGCAGCACAGGAAGCGGTGCGTAATAACGTGATGGATTACGATATGCGTCACGGCTATCGCGGCCCGTCAAACGTGCTCTGGAAAGTGGGCGAAAGCGCGTGGGACAGCAAAAAAATCACCGGTACGCTGAAAGCGCTGCCAACCTATGGTCCGCTCCTTCCTGCCGTGGTCACTCAAGCCGATCCTCAGGAAGCCGTTGCGACGCTCGCGGACGGCACCTCAGTCTCCCTGCGTATGGATGGCATCCGTTGGGCGCGTCCGTACCGTTCAGATACCCTGCAAGGTGCAACGCCGCGTAAAGTGACCGATGCGGTACAAACCGGACAGCAAATCTGGGTGCGCAAGGTAGGTGAGGCCTGGTGGCTGGCGCAAGTTCCGGACGTTAACTCGGCTCTGGTCTCCATTAATCCTCAGAACGGAGCTGTAATGGCCCTGGTCGGTGGGTTCGATTTTAACCAGAGCAAATTTAACCGTGCTACCCAGGCACTGCGTCAGGTCGGTTCCAATATCAAGCCGTTCCTCTACACTGCCGCGATGGATAAGGGCCTGACCCTTGCCAGCATCCTTAACGACGTTCCCATCTCTCGCTGGGATGCCGGTGCCGGTTCCGACTGGCAGCCGAAGAACTCTCCGGCGGAATATGCCGGCCCTATTCGTCTTCGTCAGGGTCTGGGACAATCGAAAAACGTGGTAATGGTGCGTGCCATGCGCGCCATGGGCGTCGACTATGCTGCCGAGTATCTGCAACGCTTCGGTTTCCCGGCGCAGAACATCGTTCGCACCGAATCGCTGGCGTTAGGCTCAGCCTCCTTTACGCCGCTTCAGGTTGCACGCGGATACTCGGTAATGGCCAACGGTGGCTTCCTGATTGATCCGTATTTCATCAGTAAAATCGAGAACGATCAGGGCGGCGTACTGTTTGAAGCGAAGCCGAAAATTGCCTGTCCTGACTGCGATATTCCGGTCATTTACGGCAATACGCCGAAATCTGACGTGCTTGAGAACAAGGACATGGAAGACGTTGCCGTGTCTCAGGAGCAGCAGAACGGCGTAGTACCGCAGCCACAACTGGAACAGGCGAACCAGGCGCTGGTGGCGCAGACAGGTGCACAGGAGTATGCCCCGCATGTGATCAACACGCCGCTGTCGTTCCTGATCAAAAGCGCGCTGAATACTAACATCTTCGGTGAACCAGGCTGGCAAGGTACCGGCTGGCGTGCAGGACGTGATTTGCAGCGTCATGACATCGGCGGTAAGACAGGGACAACCAACAGCTCGAAAGATGCGTGGTTCTCCGGCTACGGGCCGGGTGTGGTGACCTCAGTCTGGATCGGTTTCGACGATCATCGTCGCGACTTAGGCCGTACAACGGCATCTGGTGCGATTAAAGATCAGATTTCCGGCTATGAAGGCGGTGCGAAAAGTGCGCAACCTGCCTGGGATGCCTATATGAAATCTGTTCTGGAAGGTGTTCCAGAGCAGCCGCTGACGCCACCGCCAGGCGTGGTGACAGTCAATATCGACCGCAGTACGGGCCAGCTCGCCAACGGCGGGAATAGTCGCGAAGAGTATTTCATCGAGGGCACGCAGCCAACCACACAGGCGGTGCATGAGGTGGGTACAGAGATTATTGATAACGGCGAAACGCACGAGCTGTTCTGACAACAAAGCAAAACGGCAACCTCTGGTTGCCGTTTTGGTGTTTGCTCCCTCTCCCGTGGGAGAGGGTTGGGGTGAGGGCATCAGGCCACTACAGTCGCCCCTGCCCCTTCAACCACTCCCGTACCAGGAACAGTGCACTCACATTACGCGCTTCGTTAAAGTCCGGGTCTTCCAGCAAATCCATCAGGTGTGCTAACGGCCAGCGAACCTGCGGCAGCGGCTCCGGCTCGTCTCCTTCCAGCGATTCTGGATAGAGATCTTCGGCTACCACAATATTCATTTTGCTGGAAAAATAAGAGGGTGCCATACTCAGTTTTTTCAGGAACGACAGCTCATTCGCGCCAAACCCCACCTCTTCTTTCAGCTCGCGGTTTGCCGCTTCAAAGACGGTTTCACCCGGGTCGATAAGCCCTTTCGAGAACCCAAGCTCGTAAGACTCCGTTCCCACAGCGTATTCGCGGATCAAAATCAGATGATCGTCGACAATCGGCACAATCATCACCGCTTCGCGCGACGAGGGGCGCATACGCTCATAAACGCGACGCACACCGTTGCTGAACTCCAGGTCCACGCTTTCGACATTAAACAGGCGCGATTTTGCGACAGTTTCAACATTCAGAATGGTGGGTTTTTGTAGTGGTTTGCTCATCTTGATGGGTCTTAGCAGTGAGAACGGGCTTTATTGTGCGATATGCCGCACGGTTTCGGCAATGTCAATCGTTCTTTATTTACATTTATGCAACGTAATAAAGATCAATCCTCAATTCAAAACAAATGTCAAGAGGTTGAAATGTTTCCAGGAATTTGCTGATATCGCGCCATCACAGGCTTTGCTATCATCATCGGTCACTGGGATGCGCTTCAGAATGCTCAAGTTCGACTCCATACTTGCCGATAGCCAACCACAGACTCTCATTCAATATTAAAGGTGCTACAGACTACACCTGTAAGAAGATAAGTAAGATGGGGAAAGCATGAGCACCATTTTGATTGTTCTCGCTGCTATGCTGGCCGGCGCATTGTTTGCAGGATGGGTATACAGGCGTCGCATACAACGCCGTTACCGGTTGCCTTTTTTAAATGCGTTCGCTGGCGCAACGACGCGTAAACTCACGCAGGACGAACGCGATGCAGTTGAAAACTATCTCGAAACGCTGAACCGTTCTCAGTTAACCCCTGGGCCGACGGGAGCTACTGCTGCGCCAGTCTCACTTAAGCTTAATGCGCAAAGTGATACCGTGCTGTGCCTGACACGCTCCATCACGCGCTATGGCATCACCACCGATGATCCCAACAAATGGCGCTATTACCTTGATTCTGTCGAAGTGCATCTGCCCCCATCCTGGGAGCAATACATTACTGACGAAAACAGCGTTGAACTGATCCACACCGATTCATTACCTCTGGTCATCTCGCTTAACGGTCACACGCTAAGTGAATACCTTCAGGAAGCACCGCGCTTTGCGCTGGAGCGTGCAAGTTCAACCCAGGCTTCCATCCGTGGCGAAGAGTCAGAGCAGATCGAGCTGCTGAATATCCGCCAGGAGACGCATGAAGAATATGCCCTGAGCCGCCCGGATGGCATTCGTGAAGCCATCCTGATCGTTGCCGCTTTCCTGCTCTTTTTCTGCTGTCTGCTGACGCCGGATGTGTTTGTGCCCTGGCTGGCTGGCGGAGCGGTGTTACTGTTGGCTGCCGGGCTTTGGGGGCTTTTTGCCCCACCAGCAAAAACCTCGTTGCGTGAGATACACTGCCTGCGCGGTACGCCGAAGCGCTGGGGTCTGTTTGGTGAAAACGATCAGGAGCATCTCAACAATATCTCACTCGGCATTATCGACCTTATCTACCCGCGCCACTGGCAACCATGGATTGCGCAGGATTTAGGACAGAAAACCGATATTGATATCTACCTTGACCGCCACGTTGTGCGTCAGGGCCGATTTTTATCTCTGCATGATGAAGTGAAAAATTTCCCGCTCCAGCACTGGTTACGTAGCACGGTTATTGCCGGAGGCGCCGCGCTGGTCTTTGTCATGCTGCTGTTTTTCGTGCCGCTGGATATGCCCATCAAATTCACCCTTTCGTGGATCAAAGGGGCGCAAACCATCGAAGCGACCAGCGTCAACAAACTGGATGAAGCCGGTGTGCGCGTAGGAGACACGCTGCGCCTGAAGGGAACCGGGATGTGTAATATTCATACCCCAGGGGCGTGGAATACGCGCCAGAACTCACCGTTCATGCCGTTCGATTGCTCGCAAATCATCTGGAACGACGCGCCGCCGCTGCCGTTGCCGGAATCCGAAGTGGTGAATAAAGCTACCGCCCTCACTCAGACGGTCAACCGCCAGTTACATCCGAAGCCGGATGATGATTCGCGCGTCAGCCCTGCGCTGCGCTCAGCCATTCAGAAATCAGGCATGGTTCTGCTGGATGATTTTGGCGACATCGTTCTAAAAACGAAGGATTTATGCTCCTCGCAGGACGAGTGTGTGCGTCTCAAAAACGCCCTGGTAAACCTGGGGAACAGTAAAGACTGGGACGCGCTGGTGAAACGTGCCGAAGCGGGTCGGCTGGATGGCGTCAACGTGCTGCTGCGTCCGGTTAGCGCGGAATCGCTGGACAACCTGGTGGCCACTTCGACGGCACCGTTCATGATGCGCGAAACCACACGTGCGGCTCAGGCGCTGAACAGCCCGGCACCGGGTGGCTTTGTCATTGTCAGTGATGAAGGCAGCGACCTGGTCGATCAACCTTATCCGCAGGTTGCGCTTTATGATTACCCGGCACAAGAGCAGTGGAGCCAATTTCAGCGCCTGGCGCAGATGCTGATGCAAACGCCGTTCAGTGCCGAAGGGATCGTCACGAGTATTTATACTGATGCCAACGGTACCCGTCATATCGTTCTGCACCAGATGCCGGATAGCGCAGGTTTGTGGCGCTACATTGGTACCTCGCTGCTGATGCTAGCCATGCTGTTCTCCATCTTCTGGAACGGTTTTATGGCCCTGCGTCGCTACCAGCGTTCACGCACCCGGCTGGCTGACATCCAGCAATATTACGAAAATTGCCTCAATCCTAAGCTGCTCCCCTCCTCTGAGAGCCTGATCTGATAACGTCCTTGCGCGACAAGATGTGCTACCCTGTCGCGCACGTTTCTTCTGGCTGGAGTACCCCTTATGCATCTTGATATCGCCTGGCAGGAGGTTGATACCGTTCTGCTGGATATGGACGGCACACTGCTCGATCTCGCCTTTGATAACTATTTCTGGCAAAAGCTGGTTCCGGAAACCTATGGCGAACAGCAGGGGATCTCCCCGGCAGAAGCGCAGGCATTCATTCGTTCGCAATATAGCGCGGTGCAGCATACGCTAAACTGGTACTGTCTTGACTACTGGAGCGAACGCCTCGGTCTGGATATTTGTGCCATGACTACCGCTCAGGGTCCACGCGCCGTGCTGCGTGAAGATACTGTACCTTTTCTGGATGCGCTGAAAGCCAGCGGCAAGCGCCGTATTTTGCTGACCAATGCGCATCCTCATAATCTGGCGGTAAAGCTGGAACATACGGGTCTGGCTTCACACCTTGATTTATTACTTTCTACCCACACATTTGGTTATCCGAAAGAGGATCAGCGGTTGTGGCACGCGGTGAAGGAAGAGACAGGTTTGCAGCCTGAACGTACGCTGTTTATTGACGACAGCGAGCCCATTCTGGATTCCGCAGCCACCTTTGGCATTCGCTATTGTCTGGGGGTTACGAATCCTGACTCTGGCATGGCTGAAAAAAGCTATCTGCGCCATCCGGGGTTGAACGACTACCGCCAGATGATCCCCTCACTCACCGTGAAGGAGACGCCATGAAAGAAAAACCCTCTGATGGGGTAAGACTGGATAAATGGCTGTGGGCAGCGCGTTTTTATAAAACACGCGCCCTTGCCCGCGAGATGGTTGACGGCGGAAAAGTGCATTACAACGGCCAGCGCAGCAAACCGAGCAAGCTGGTTGAGTTGAATGCCACCCTGACGCTGCGTCAGGGCAACGATGAACGAACGGTGGTGATTAAAGCCATTACCGAACAACGACGGCCCGCAACCGAAGCCGTACTGCTTTATGAAGAGACGGCTGAAAGCATTGAAAAGCGTGAGAAAACCGCACTGGCGCGCAAAATTAACGCGCTGACTATGCCACACCCGGACCGGCGGCCGGATAAAAAAGAGCGCCGCGATCTGATGAAATTTAAACACGGTGAGACTGAGTAATCTCACCCGCACGAGAGACTAAAATGGCCCAACACGACCAATTACACCGCTATCTGTTTGAACAATTCGCCGTGCGCGGCGAGCTGGTCACCGTATCCGAAACCTGGAAACAGATTCTGGAAAACCACAACTACCCGCTGCCGGTGAAGACCCTGTTGGGCGAACTACTGGTTGCCACCAGCTTGCTGACGGCAACGCTGAAATTCGCGGGTGATATCACCGTGCAATTGCAGGGTGATGGCCCGATGACGCTGGCGGTGATCAACGGTAATAACCAGCAGCAGATGCGCGGCGTGGCACGCGTTCAGGGCGATGTACCTGAAAATGCAGATCTGAAAACGCTGGTGGGTAATGGCTACCTGGTGATCACCATCTCCCCTGAGGAAGGTGAACGCTATCAGGGCGTGGTCGGTCTGGAAGGCGATACGCTGGCGGCCTGCCTGGAAGATTACTTCATGCGTTCTGAACAGCTGCCAACCCGCCTGTTCATTCGCACCGGTGAAGTGGACGGCCAGCCTGCTGCGGGCGGTATGCTGCTGCAGGTTCTGCCGGCTCAGGACGCGCAGACCAATGATTTTGAACACCTGGCGACGCTGACTGAAACCATCAAAGCGGAAGAGCTGTTCAACCTGTCGGCGACCGACGTGCTGTGGCGTCTGTATCACGAAGAAGAAGTGACCGTTTACGACCCGCAGTCAGTGGAGTTTAAGTGCACCTGTTCACGTGAACGTTGTGCCGGCGCACTGAAGACGCTGCCGGATGAAGAGATCGACAGCATCATGGCGGAAGATGGCGAAATTGATATGCACTGTGACTACTGCGGTACGCACTATGTGTTCAATTCGATGGATATTGCTGAGATCCGCAATAACGCCTCCCCGGCAGACCCACAGGTTCACTAATACTTTTCCCCTCTCCCCTTTGGGGGAGGGGTAAAATCCCCGCCCATGCTGAATCGTTTTCATAATGTAACTCTTACGTAATTTTCTTACGTGTATGCGATTACATTCACATTCCTTCCGATAATATCACCAGCCTTTAACCTTTTCGGAACATTTTCCCCAACCAAAAAGCGATTCCTGCGATAATCCGCCTGCCCTGTGACTGGAGTCGCAGCGTTTTCCGTTAGTAAGGGTTTTGTCCAGATGCGTAAATCTATGAGCCCCGTCGCGGTTAACAACCTCAGAAAAACCCTACAATTTCAGGCAGTACATATTGGCTAAGGAGCAGTGATATGCGTGTTACTGGTTTAACCCCGCAAGATCTCAAGGCTTATGGTATTCACGACGTCCAGGAAATCGTCTACAACCCCGACTACGATACGCTGTATCAGGAAGAGCTCAATCCAGCCCTGGAAGGATACGAGCGTGGTGTGTTGACGAATCTTGGTGCTATCGCCGTCGATACCGGTATCTTTACCGGTCGTTCGCCGAAAGATAAGTATATCGTCCGCGACGAAACCACCCGCGATACGCTGTGGTGGGCTGACAAGGGCAAAGGGAAGAACGATAACAAACCGCTCTCCCCGGAAACCTGGCAGCATCTGAAAGGGCTCGTCACCCATCAACTTTCCGGCAAGCGTCTGTTCATTGTCGATGCTTTCTGTGGCGCTAACGCCGACACCCGTCTCTCCGTACGTTTTATCACCGAAGTGGCCTGGCAGGCGCATTTCGTGAAAAACATGTTTATTCGTCCAACCGACGAAGAGCTGAAGAATTTCACCCCGGATTTCATCGTGATGAACGGTGCGAAATGCACTAACCCACAGTGGAAAGAGCAGGGTCTGAACTCCGAAAACTTTGTTGCCTTCAACCTGACCGAGCGTATCCAACTGATCGGCGGTACCTGGTACGGCGGCGAAATGAAGAAAGGGATGTTCTCCGTCATGAACTACCTGCTGCCGCTGCGGGGCATCGCCTCCATGCACTGCTCGGCTAACGTCGGTGAAAAAGGTGACGTGGCGGTGTTCTTCGGACTGTCCGGTACCGGGAAAACCACTCTGTCCACCGATCCGAAACGTCGTCTGATTGGCGATGACGAACACGGCTGGGATGACGATGGTGTATTCAACTTTGAAGGCGGCTGCTACGCGAAGACTATTCGACTGTCTGAAGAGGCCGAGCCGGATATCTTCCACGCTATTCGTCGCGATGCGCTGCTGGAAAACGTCACCGTGCGTGCCGATGGCTCCATCGACTTCGACGATGCGTCGAAAACGGAAAACACCCGCGTCTCTTACCCGATCTACCACATCGACAATATCGTGAAGCCGGTGTCAAAAGCGGGTCATGCCACGAAGGTCATTTTCCTGACGGCAGATGCGTTCGGCGTGCTGCCGCCGGTGTCTCGCCTGACCGCCAGCCAGACACAGTACCACTTCCTCTCTGGCTTCACCGCTAAGCTGGCGGGTACCGAGCGCGGCGTGACAGAACCCACCCCAACCTTCTCAGCCTGCTTCGGCGCGGCATTCCTGTCGCTGCACCCGACGCAGTACGCTGAAGTGCTGGTAAAACGCATGCAGGCTTCCGGCGCGCAGGCGTACCTGGTGAACACGGGCTGGAACGGTACCGGCAAGCGTATTTCCATCAAAGATACGCGCGCCATTATCGACGCCATTCTGGATGGTTCTCTGGATAACGCTGAAACCTTCACGCTGCCAATGTTTGATCTGGCGATCCCAACAGAGCTGCCGGGTGTGGATACGCATATCCTCGACCCCCGCAACACTTACGGTTCGCCGGAACAGTGGCGCGAGAAAGCGGAATCGCTGGCGAAGCTGTTTATTGAGAACTTCGAGAAGTACACCGATACCCCGGCGGGTGAAGCGCTGGTGAGCGCGGGACCGAAGCTGTAGGTAAAAGCAAAAAGGCAACGAAAGTTGCCTTTTTTAATGTTTTCTCCCTCTCCCGGCGGGAGAGGGCCGGGGTGAGGGCATCAGGCCGCACCCTTTTGTCAACTCTCTTTCACCTGCCCGCGCGTCACCGGTACCGGCAACCATGCGCGAATGCTCAACCCGCCCCGCTCGCTGGTGCCAATCTCCAGCAACCCGTTATGGTTATCGATGATACGCTGTACAATCGCCAGACCTAAACCTGTACCGCTGGTGCTGCGCGCGCTGTCGCCACGCACAAACGGCTGGAACAGATGCTTACGCTGCTCAGGCTTGATGCCCGGACCATCGTCTTCCACCTGGAACCAGGCGCGGTTAAGTTCAGACCCGCTGCTGACTTTAATCCAGCCATTACCGTAACGCGCCGCATTGACCACCATGTTGGCAACCGCACGTTTGATAGAGAGCGGATGCATGCGGACCTGGATCTCTCCCGCCTGAAGGTCGGTATCAATCTCGCGCTCGTAGCCGCTTTCCGCCGCCACCACTTCGCCCAGCACCGCGTTCAGATCCGCCATCTCCATTGGCATCTCCTGGCCGGTACGCAGGTAGTCGATGAACTGCTCAATGATGGCATTACACTCTTCGATGTCCTTGTTGATGGACTCGGCAAGATAGCCGTCCTCTTCCCCCATCATCTCCGTCGCCAGACGAATACGCGTTAGCGGTGTGCGCAGGTCATGGCTCACACCGGCCATCAGCAGCGTACGGTCATCTGCCAGTTGCTTCACACCGGCCGCCATATGGTTAAACGCACGCGTCACCGAACGGACCTCAGAGGCACCATACTCACGCAATGGAGGAGGAATAATCCCTTTACCGACCTGCAGCGCAGCGTGCTCCAGGTCGACCAGCGGTCGGTTCTGTATACGAATAAACAGCCAGGCTCCGCCTATCGCCAGCAGCATAATCGCCAGGGTGTAGCGGAATAGCGGTGAGAAGTCGCCCTGATGGATTTCGGTCAGCGGAACGCGAACCCAGATATTGGGTGACAGCCAGGTTTTCAGCCAGACAACAGGCGAGCTTTTGTTGACCTCGACGCGCACTTCCGTCGGGCCGCCGAGCTGCTGCGCCATCTGCTGGCTAAGGAATTCATAATGCTGCGCCCAGCGCAGGCCCGCGTCTTCCGCCGCTTCGTTTGAGTAGAGAGAAATACCCAGCTCACGGTAAATTTCACGACGGAAGGCAGGGGGGACAACCAGCTGCGTGCCATCCTCCAGCTGCAGTTTATCGGTCATCAGCATACGGACTTCGTAGGCCAGGACCTTATTAAACTGCTGGAGGCTCGGCAGGATCGCAAAGTTCAGCACCACCAGATAGGTCGTCACCAGGCTGACGAACAGCAGGGTGACGATCAGTAACAGGGTGCGGGCAAACGAGCTTCGCGGCGAGAAGCGCATTCGCCTCATGCTTTAGAGCCGTCCGGAACGAACACGTAGCCCAGACCCCAAACGGTCTGAATATAACGAGGATGCGCCGGATCTTCTTCCACCATGCGGCGCAGACGAGAGATCTGCACATCGATGGAGCGTTCCATTGCGGAGTATTCGCGGCCACGCGCCAGGTTCATCAGCTTGTCACGGGACAGCGGCTCACGTGGGTGGCTAACCAGTGCTTTGAGAACTGCGAACTCGCCGCTGGTGAGTGGCATAGGTTCGTCTTCACGGAACATCTCGCGCGTGCCGAGGTTCAGTTTGAACTTGCCGAAGGCAATGACGGCTTCTTCCTGAGACGGTGCGCCAGGCAGTTCGTTCGCCTGACGGCGCAGCACAGCACGAATACGCGCCAGCAGTTCACGCGGGTTAAACGGTTTTGGAATGTAGTCGTCAGCACCAATTTCGAGGCCCACGATACGGTCAACTTCCTCGCCCTTCGCCGTCACCATGATGATTGGCATCGGGTTGCTCTGGCTACGCAGACGACGGCAGATAGAGAGCCCGTCTTCGCCGGGCAGCATCAGGTCGAGCACCATCAGGTGGAAAGATTCACGGGTCAGCAGACGATCCATCTGCTCAGCGTTCGCGACGCTACGAACCTGGAAGCCCTGCTCGGTCAGATAACGTTCCAGCAGCGCACGCAGGCGCATGTCGTCATCCACGACCAGAATTTTGTAGTTCTCTTGCATTGTATTTACTCCCAAAGGTTCGGATAGTCTTTGTAACAGCGTATTCTAAAAAAGTGCACGTGTTCGACCAGCTAATTCTGGTATAAATTCTAGTCGAAATTGTTACAAAGCATATTTAACAGCAGCTTATCTGCTCATTTCATCACATAAATCATTATTAATCCTGTCTGTTACACTGTGTGGTACGTATTGTGCGCAAGACAGAAAACCGGCAGCAAAGGCTTTACCATGAAAACGCCCCTGATCACCCGCGAAGGGTACGAAAAACTCAAAAAAGAGATGGATTACCTGTGGCGCGAAGAGCGTCCTGAAGTGACGAAAAAAGTCACCTGGGCCGCGAGCCTCGGCGATCGCAGCGAAAATGCTGATTATCAGTACAACAAGAAGCGGCTGCGTGAGATCGACCGTCGGGTACGCTATCTGACGAAATGCCTTGAGAACCTTAAAATTGTCGATTACTCCCCGCAGCAGGAAGGCAAAGTGTTCTTCGGCGCATGGGTGGAGATTGAAAACGATAACGGCGATACCCTGCGTTTTCGCATCGTCGGCTACGATGAAATTTTTGGTCGTAAGGATTACATCTCCATCGACTCCCCTATGGCCCGTGCGCTGTTGAAAAAGGAAGTGGGCGATTTAGCCGTCGTTCAGACACCCGGCGGTGAAGCCAGCTGGTACGTCAATGAGATCGAGTACGTAAAATAGTCCGAGAGCGCCCTCCACGGCTGGCATTTTGCCGTGTCAGCCCGTATAACTATCCCCTGATTTTTGACCCACAAGATGATAAAGCCATGATGAAAGATTCGCTCTGCCGCATTATTGCGGGTGAACTTCAGGCCAGAGCCGAACAGGTAGAAGCTGCCGTTCGCCTGCTTGATGAAGGGAACACCGTGCCGTTTATTGCACGTTATCGTAAGGAAGTCACCGGCGGTCTGGATGACACACAGCTGCGTAACCTGGAGACCCGTCTGGGTTATCTGCGCGAACTGGAAGAACGTCGTCAGGCGATCCTCAAATCCATCGGCGAACAGGGTAAACTGACCAGCGAGCTGGAAAACGCTATTAACGGTACCCTGAGCAAAACCGAACTCGAAGACCTCTATCTGCCGTACAAACCAAAGCGCCGCACGCGCGGGCAGATTGCGATTGAAGCGGGTCTTGAGCCGCTGGCCGACCTGCTGTGGAACGAACCTTCCCACGATCCAGATACCGAAGCGGCGAAATTCATCGACGCTGACAAAGGCGTAGCGGACACCAAGGCCGCCCTCGACGGCGCGCGTTATATTCTGATGGAACGCTTTGCCGAAGACGCCGCCCTGCTCGCCAAAGTACGTGATTACCTGTGGAAGAATGCCCACATCGTCTCGACCGTCGTCGCGGGTAAAGAGGACGAAGGCGCGAAATTCCGCGACTACTTCGATCACCACGAACCGATTTCAACGACCCCGTCTCACCGTGCGCTGGCAATGTTCCGCGGCCGCAACGAAGGCGTGCTGCAGCTTTCCCTGAATGCCGACCCGCAGTTTGACGAGCCGCCGAAAGAGAGCCACTGCGAGCAGATCATCATCGATCACCTCGGCCTGCGTCTGAACAACGCCCCGGCGGACAGCTGGCGTAAAGGCGTGGTGAGCTGGACGTGGCGTATCAAAGTGCTGATGCACCTCGAAACCGAGCTGATGGGCACCGTGCGCGAGCGCGCCGAAGATGAAGCGATCAATGTGTTTGCCCGCAACCTGCACGACTTGCTGATGGCCGCCCCGGCGGGCCTTCGCGCCACCATGGGGCTCGATCCGGGTCTGCGTACGGGCGTAAAAGTGGCGGTAGTTGACGGCACCGGTAAGCTGGTGGCAACCGACACCATCTATCCACACACTGGCCAGGCAGCGAAAGCGGCTGTCGCAGTGGCGGCACTGTGCGAGAAATACAACGTGGAGCTGGTTGCTATCGGCAACGGTACGGCGTCCCGCGAAACCGAACGTTTCTACCTCGACGTGCAGAAACAATTCCCGAAAGTAACGGCGCAGAAAGTGATCGTCAGTGAAGCGGGGGCATCCGTCTATTCCGCATCTGAACTGGCGGCGCAGGAGTTCCCGGACCTGGACGTTTCTCTGCGCGGCGCGGTCTCTATCGCTCGTCGTCTGCAGGATCCGCTGGCAGAACTGGTGAAGATTGACCCGAAATCCATCGGTGTGGGCCAGTATCAGCACGACGTGAGCCAGACTCAGCTCGCCCGTAAGCTAGATGCGGTGGTGGAAGACTGCGTAAACGCCGTCGGTGTAGACCTGAATACCGCCTCAGTTCCCCTGTTGACCCGTGTTGCAGGCTTAACCCGCATGATGGCGCAGAACATCGTCGCATGGCGTGATGAGAACGGTCAGTTCCAGAACCGTCAGCAACTGCTGAAGGTGAGCCGTCTGGGACCGAAAGCCTTTGAGCAGTGTGCGGGCTTCCTGCGCATCAACCACGGTGATAACCCGCTGGATGCCTCAACCGTTCACCCGGAAGCGTACCCGGTGGTAGAACGCATTCTGGCTGCCACTCAACAGGCACTGAAAGACCTGATGGGTGATAACAGTGCGCTGCGCAACCTGAAAGCCGCGGATTTCACCGACGATAAATTTGGTGTGCCAACCGTCACTGACATCATCAAAGAGCTGGAAAAACCGGGCCGCGATCCACGTCCTGAGTTCAAAACCGCGACCTTTGCCGACGGCATCGAGACCATGAACGACCTGCTGCCAGGCATGGTGCTGGAAGGCGCGGTGACCAACGTCACCAACTTTGGCGCATTTGTGGATATCGGCGTGCATCAGGATGGCCTGGTCCATATCTCATCCCTTGCCGATAAGTTCGTTGAAGACCCGCACACCGTGGTCAAAGCGGGCGATATCGTGAAGGTCAAAGTGCTGGAAGTGGATTTACAGCGCAAACGAATTGCCCTGACCATGCGTCTGGACGAGCAGCCGGGCGAAACCAACGCGCGCCGTGGCGGCAATGGTGGTGGCCGCGAACAACAGCGCCCGGCTGCTAAAGCCGCGAAACCGCGTGGGCGTGATGCTCAGCCTGCAGGCAACAGCGCGATGATGGATGCGCTGGCGGCCGCGATGGGTAAAAAACGCTAACCTCTCACCCTCTCCCCACAGGGGAGAGGGGATCGCGCAGTACGGTTTATTCT
Organism: Enterobacter ludwigii; assembly: GCA_023023105.1. Classification (NCBI taxonomy): domain Bacteria; kingdom Pseudomonadati; phylum Pseudomonadota; class Gammaproteobacteria; order Enterobacterales; family Enterobacteriaceae; genus Enterobacter; species Enterobacter ludwigii. Next base: position 4,353,756 of record CP083824.1, read on the forward strand.
CTCACTCCTTTATTTAAACCAATAATTAGCACGCCATTAACAAATAGGCCGCTTCTCTCGTCGCCGCATATTCAGCAAATATTGAGCAAGGTCAAACAGGCCGTAAATTATTCCCGCAAACAACATTCCGTCACAGTTTTATTATTGCTGATACAAACTATTCTCATTATCATCGCATAGTAGATTATTTAACCTTCGTGGGATCAGGCATTATGCAATTCACTCCAGACAGTGCATGGAAAATTACCGGTTTTACCCGTGAAATTAGCCCGGCCTATCGGCAAAAGCTGCTGTCACTGGGCATGCTACCCGGCTCGTCTTTCCAGGTCGTGCGCGTTGCCCCGTTAGGTGATCCCGTTCATATCGAAACCCGCCGCGTGAATTTGGTGCTGCGTAAGAAAGACCTCGCATTAATAGAAGTCGAAGCCTTATCTCAATAACAAGCCAGCGGTTTCAGTGAGTCTACTAAAATGAAAAAATTAACTATTGGCTTAATTGGTAATCCAAATTCCGGCAAGACCACGTTATTTAACCAGTTAACCGGAGCGCGTCAGCGCGTGGGTAACTGGGCAGGTGTGACGGTTGAGCGTAAAGAAGGCCAGTTCACGACGACAGACAACCAGGTGACGCTGGTTGACCTTCCCGGCACCTACTCCTTAACCACCATTTCGTCGCAAACCTCGCTCGATGAGCAAATTGCCTGCCACTATATTCTTGGCGGCGACGCGGATCTCCTGATCAACGTGGTCGACGCTTCCAATCTTGAGCGTAACCTCTATCTGACGCTGCAACTGCTGGAACTGGGTATTCCCTGCATCGTGGCGCTTAACATGCTCGACATTGCCGAGAAACAGAAGCTGCGCATCGACGTCGATGCTCTCTCAGCGCGCCTGGGTTGCCCGGTGGTTCCGCTGGTGTCGACGCGTGCTCGCGGCATTGATGCGCTGAAGCTGGCGATTGACCGTCATACGGGGAATCGCGACGTTGAGCTGGTGCATTACGCGCAACCACTTCTGCGCGAAGCTGGTCTTCTGGCAGAGGAAATGGACAAAAGCATGCCCGAAAAACAGCGTTTGTGGCTCGGCCTGCAGATGCTGGAAGGGGATATCTACAGCCGTGCATACGCCGGGCATGCGGCAGATAAACTGGATGTCACAATCGCCCGTCTTAGCGACGAGCTGGATGACCCGGCCCTGCACATCGCCGATGCACGTTACCAGGCAATTGCCTCAATTTGCGACGTTGTCAGTAACGCCCTTACGGCGGAACCGAGCCGTTTTACCGCTGCGGTAGACAAGATTGTGCTTAACCGTTTCCTGGGTTTGCCGATCTTCCTGCTGGTGATGTACGTAATGTTCCTGCTCGCCATTAACATCGGTGGCGCGCTGCAGCCTATTTTCGATGCGGGTTCCGTCGCGGTCTTCGTACACGGTATTCAGTGGGTGGGTTACACCCTGCACTTCCCGGAATGGCTAACCATTTTCCTTGCCCAGGGGATCGGTGGCGGTATCAATACCGTTCTGCCACTGGTGCCGCAAATTGGCATGATGTATCTGTTCCTCTCCTTCCTGGAGGATTCCGGTTACATGGCGCGCGCCGCGTTCGTGATGGATCGTCTGATGCAGGCGCTGGGTCTGCCGGGTAAATCCTTCGTCCCGCTGATTGTTGGCTTCGGCTGTAACGTACCCTCGGTGATGGGCGCACGTACCCTGGATGCACCGCGTGAACGTCTGATGACCATCATGATGGCGCCGTTTATGTCCTGCGGTGCCCGTCTGGCCATCTTTGCGGTTTTTGCGGCAGCCTTCTTTGGCCAACAGGGCGCGCTGGCGGTCTTTTCGCTGTATGTGCTGGGTATCGTGATGGCGATCCTCACCGGTCTGATGCTGAAGCACACCATCATGCGCGGTGAAGCGTCGCCGTTTGTGATGGAGCTGCCGGTGTATCACGTGCCGCATCTAAAAAGCCTGGCGATCCAGACCTGGCAGCGCCTGAAAGGCTTTGTGCTGCGCGCCGGTAAGGTAATTGTCATCGTCAGCATTTTCCTGAGCGCGTTGAACAGCTTCACCCTCAGCGGGCAGGCGGCAGATAACATCAACGATTCTGCTCTTGCCTCCGTCAGCCGCGTCATCACGCCAGTCTTCAAACCGATTGGCGTGCATGAGGATAACTGGCAGGCGACGGTTGGCCTGTTCACGGGTGCGATGGCAAAAGAGGTGGTTGTCGGCACCCTGAACACGCTTTACACCGCTGAGAACATTCAGGAGCAGGAATTTAATCCGGCAGAGTTTCACCTCGGTAACGAACTGTTGGGTGCAGTAGAGGAAACCTGGCAGAGCCTGAAAGACACCTTCAGCCTGAGCGTGCTGGCAAACCCTATTGAAGCCAGCAAAGGCGACGGTGAAATGGCGACGGGGGCTATGGGCGTGATGAGTGAGAAGTTTGGCAGCGAGTCTGCAGCTTACAGCTACCTCATCTTTGTCCTGCTCTATATTCCGTGCATCTCCGTGATGGGGGCGATTTCCCGTGAGTCCAGCCGTGGCTGGATGGGATTCTCCATTCTGTGGGGGTTAAACATTGCTTACTCGCTGGCGACGCTCTTTTACCAGGCCGTTAACTTTAGCCAGCACCCGCGTTATAGCCTGGTCTGTATTCTGGCAGTTGTCCTCTTTAACGTGTTAGTTATCAGTCTGCTACGCCGGGCACGCAGCCGCGTCGATATCGACCTGCTGGCAAACCGTAAAACCGCCGCCACTTGTTGCAGCAGCCCGGCGGGTGACTGTCACTAAGGAGTAAGCCATGGCATCGTTGATTCAGGTTCGTGATCTGCTGGCATTACAAGGGCGGATGGAGGCGAAACAGCTGAGCCTCAGCCTGCATACGCCGCAGCCGATGATCGATGCCATGCTGGAAAGACTGGAAGCCATGGGGAAAGCCGTGCGGATTCAGGAAGACGCGGACGGCTGTCTCTCCGGCAGTTGTAAACGCTGCCCGGAAGGTAAAGCCTGCCTCAAGGAGTGGTGGGCTTTGCGTTAATAAAGCCGGGCAGAGATGCCCGGCTTTATCGTATTACTTATACACTTCCGCCGTTGCGCGCACGTTTTTTGTATCTTTATTCGCACTGGTTACCACATAATACTTCCCGCCCAGTTCATCCGCTTTCTTCGACAACTCTCTGCGAGCGTCCATCGGCGCGGTGGTGTCAGACGTAGAAATCTCACCAATTTTGGTCAGATTCATCCCGGCAACTTTATCTTTTTCCAGCTCTTTTGCCGCAAAGACGCCAAATGAAAGTGACCCAATAACCAGAGAAGTGACAATACCTGTAACAAGTTTCATAGCCTGACTCTCCTTAGGATTGTTGTTTTGATTGTCGTAGGCAGAACCACCGCAACGACCTCTGGAGTATGGTTGCGGTGTATCACTTTTTCCAGGCTGGATAGAAATTAATCAGTCTAAACGTTGACTTAACGCAATGAGCGCTGCACAAAACTCCGCCGGATGAGAGATAAACGGGGCATGGGCCGCTTTGGCAATGATCTGCGATTCACTTTCCGGCCAGAGCGAATCCAGCAATGGAACCACTTTCCGCGGCACCAGTCCGTCGAGGTAGCCATAGATACGCAGATGCGGCATCGTCAGCGCAGACAGCGGTTCACGCAGATCAACCGTTTTCAGGATCTCAAGACCACCGTTAAGCACCGCCACGTCCGGCATCGGCAGGGAAAGCACGGTCTGCTTCAATGCTCTCGCATCCTGACGTGCGGTTTCGGTCCCCATCGTTTGCAATGCGAGGAACCGTTCAACGGTCCGCTGAAAATCTTCACTCAGCTGTTGCTGGAAGCCCGCCAGCACATCCGGTTTTATACCCGGCCACGACGCTTGTGCACTAAAGCATGGCGACGAGGCCACGGTCACCAGCGCGCTCACGCGTTCTGGTCGGGAGAGCGCAATCTGGCTTGCCACCAGCCCGCCCAGGCTCCAGCCCAGCCAGATAGCGTTTTGTGGCGCGGCGGCCAGAACCTGCTGCGCCATCTCATCAAGCGACATAGGGCCAAAACCACGGCTGCGACCAAAACCCGGTAAGTCCACCAGATGCAGCGTGAAATGCGAGGCCAGTTCCTCGTTTATGCAATTCCATACTTCCGCATTCAGGCCCCATCCGTGCAGCAGCACAAGATGGCAATTTCCTGTCCCTACAGTCTGCCACCACAGCGTCTTCATCAGTTACTGTTCTCTTTATTTCACATGGAGGTTGCACATGCTAACAGTGCCCGGCTTGTGCTGGCTATGCCAAATGCCACTTGCACTCAGTGGGTGGGGGATCTGTTCCGTCTGTACGCGGTCGCTGGAAGGACGTCTCACGGTCTGCCCACAATGTGGTTTACCGGCCACGAGCCGACATATACCCTGCGGACGCTGCCTGAAAAAATCCCCGCCCTGGAGCGCGCTGGTGGCGGTGGATGATTATGTTCCACCGTTGAGCAGGCTCATTCACGCCCTGAAGTTTTCCGGTCAGAGTTCGCTGGCGCAACCTCTCGCCCGCCTGTTATTGCTGGCGGTGTTACAGGCTCGTCGTAGCCGCACCCTGCCGAAAATCGACAGGGTGGTGAATGTCCCCTTATACCGACGCCGACACTGGCGGCGCGGCCACAACCAGAGTGACCTGCTATGTCGCCCACTCGCCCGCTGGCTCGGCTGTGAGTATGATGCCGCCGCGATCACGCGTGTCCATGCCACCGCCATCCAGCATCAGCTCAACGCCCGGCTTCGCAAAAAAAACCTCAAAAATGCCTTTCGCCTTGAATTAGCGGTCAAAGGCCTCCATATCGCGATTGTGGATGATGTCGTCACCACAGGCAGTACCGTTGCTGAACTTTCCCGACTGCTTTTGCGAAGCGGCGCCGCGTCGGTTCAGGTATGGTGTCTGTGCCGTACCTTGTAGCCCTTCTTCAATGGGCGTATGATTATACCCAGGTAATTTAGTCAACTATTAGGCCAAAGCTATGATCCGTATTTCCGATTCTGCACAAGCGCACTTTGCCAAACTGCTGGCAAATCAGGAAGAAGGGACGCAGATCCGCGTGTTTGTGATCAATCCAGGCACTCCGAATGCAGAATGTGGTGTCTCTTATTGTCCGCCGGATGCGGTAGAAGCAACTGACACAGCCCTTAAATTTGAACAGCTCACCGCCTACGTTGATGAGCTGAGCGCACCGTATCTTGAAGATGCGGAGATCGACTTCGTCACCGACCAGCTGGGTTCTCAGCTGACCCTGAAAGCGCCAAACGCGAAAATGCGTAAAGTGGCAGACGATGCACCGCTGATGGAGCGCGTAGAGTGTCTTCTGCAGTCCCAGATCAACCCACAGCTGGCGGGCCACGGTGGTCGTGTTTCCCTGATGGAAATCACCGACGAAGGCTTCGCCATTCTGCAGTTTGGCGGCGGCTGTAACGGGTGTTCCATGGTCGATGTGACCCTGAAAGAAGGGATCGAAAAGCAGCTGCTGAACGAATTCCCGGAACTGAAAGGCGTGCGTGATCTGACCGAACACCAGCGCGGCGAGCACTCTTACTACTGATTCAGTGCCCGTCTTAATCGCCCGGTGGCGCTGTGCTTACCGGGCCTCGCTTCTCCCCCTTCATTCCCTCCATATGTTGACCTGCGTCTCATAATTCAAATTTAGCCTCCCAGGGTGATTCTCAATCACATCATGTTACCCGTATCATTCTCATGGGCACTAAGCACTCTCATAACAGCCGACTAAACTTATTGGTTTCCAAGGTATCAGTACTAGTGCCGTAATCACTCTGTTCCCAGTTGGGACAATCGGAATTTGTCGTTGAAACAATGACGTTACCCATAACAATTCAAAGGCCAGGTAAATCATGCCATTAGTCATCGTTGCTATCGGTGTTGTGTTATTACTGCTCTTGATGATCCGTTTCAAAATGAACGGATTTATCGCTCTGGTTCTGGTGGCACTTGCAGTCGGTCTGATGCAAGGGATGCCGCTGGTGAAAGTCATCAGCTCAATTAAAGCCGGTGTCGGCGGGACGCTCGGCAGCCTGGCGTTGATCATGGGCTTCGGTGCCATGCTCGGCAAAATGCTGGCGGACTGCGGTGGTGCTCAACGTATTGCCACCACGCTCATTGCCAAATTTGGTAAGAAGAACATCCAGTGGGCGGTGGTATTAACCGGTTTTACCGTCGGTTTCGCGCTGTTCTATGAAGTAGGCTTTGTGCTGATGCTGCCACTGGTGTTCACCATTGCGGCGGCGGCAAACATCCCTCTGCTGTATGTCGGTGTACCAATGGCCGCAGCGCTGTCCGTGACGCATGGCTTCCTGCCACCGCACCCGGGTCCAACCGCTATCGCGACCATCTTCCACGCCGATATGGGTAAAACGCTGCTGTTCGGCACCATTCTCGCTATCCCAACAGTGATCCTGGCAGGCCCGGTGTATGCCCGTTTCCTGAAAGGCATTGATAAGCCAATCCCGGAAGGTCTATACAGCGCAAAAACCTTCACCGAAGAAGAGATGCCTGGCTTTGGCGTCAGCGTCTGGACCTCTCTGGTGCCGGTTATCCTGATGGCGATGCGTGCCGTGGCAGAGATGATCCTGCCGAAAGGTCACCCGTTCCTGTCCGTTGCGGAGTTCCTGGGCGACCCGGTGATGGCAACCCTGATTGCGGTATTGATCGCGATGTTCACCTTTGGTCTGAACCGTGGTCGTTCAATGGATCAGATCAACGACACGCTGACCTCCTCCATCAAAATCATTGCCATGATGCTCCTGATCATCGGCGGTGGCGGTGCGTTCAAGCAGGTACTGGTCGACAGCGGCGTGGATAAATACATCGCGGCCATGATGCATGAAACTAACGTGTCACCGCTCCTGATGGCCTGGTCTATCGCCGCGGTTCTGCGTATTGCACTCGGTTCTGCGACCGTGGCCGCCATCACCGCCGGTGGTATCGTTGCGCCGCTGATTGCCACGACAGGTGTTAGCCCTGAGCTGATGGTTATCGCAGTCGGTTCCGGTAGCGTGATTTTCTCTCACGTAAACGATCCGGGCTTCTGGCTGTTCAAGGAGTACTTCAACCTGACTATCGGTGAAACCATCAAGTCCTGGTCTGCGCTGGAAACCATTATTTCAGTGTGCGGTCTGGTCGGGGTTCTGCTGTTGAATATGGTTATCTGATGTAAAAAAAGAACCCGCCAACTGGCGGGTTCTTTTTTATTTCTTCTTCACTACTGCTCTTCTGCGCTTATCCAAATCCTTAATCAGCTTGTTCACCCCATCATCGGCAAACATCTTCTCAAGACTCACGGACAACTTGCGACGCCAGTTCTTGTACTGATAGCTGGTTCCCGGAATGTTCACCGGCCCGGCCATATCAATCCAGTCTTCCGGTTGCAGACCCAGCAGGGCACTGTTGCTGTCAGCAATATAGCGCTGCAAGCCACGGTTGAGCGTCGGGGTCATCGCCATCAGCGACGCCTTATGCCCGGCACGTTTCGGCAGACAGCCATGCTTATGCAAGGCATCCAGCAAGCCCTGCTTCGCCAGCTCACGATCCTGATACAGACCGCGTAACACCTCTTCATCAGGATACAGCCCCAGCGTTTTACCGAGCGTCAGATCACCGCTTTCCCAATAGCCACGCAGCGTAGGAAGATCATGCGTCGTCGCGACTGCCATTGACTGTTCAGGGTACGCTTTCGGCGCGCGGAAGGTTTTCTCATGGTCGTTTTCAAAATAGAGCACTTTATAGGAATACACACCGCTATCACGCAGTTTACTGACAATCTCCACTGGCACAGTACCCAGATCTTCACCGATCACCATGCACTGATGGCGCTTACTTTCCAGCGCCAGGATCGACAGCAGATCGTCAACCGGATACTGTACATACGCCCCGTGGTCCGCCGTTTCACCGTATGGGATCCACCACAGACGCAGCACGGACATCACATGGTCGATACGCAGCGCCCCGCAGTTCTGCATGTTAGCGCGCAGCAGGTCGATAAACGGCTCGTAAGCACGCGCCGCCATCACGTGCGGATCCATCGGCGGTAAGCCCCAGTTCTGACCGAGCGGGCCAAGGATATCCGGTGGCGCCCCCACAGAGGCTTTCAGGCAGTAAAGTTCACGGTCACACCAGGTTTCCGCCCCGCCTTCAGCCACACCCACGGCCAGGTCACGATACAGGCCGATCGGCATCTTGTAGCCCTGGCTTACCTGCCAGCAGGCAGCAAACTGGCTGTACGCCAGCCACTGCAGCCACAGGTAGAAATCCACCTCGTCAGCATGCTTCTTACAGAACGCTTTCACTTCCGGGGTATCAACAGATTGATACGCTTGCGGCCATACCGGCCAGCCCCAGCGCATTTCATCCTCTTTCACCTGGTATGCGTGCAATGCGTCAAATGCCGCCTGCCAGTAAAGGCTTTCGCCCTCCTGGGTAACAAACTGACGAAAAGCCGCCATCTGCTCATCATCGCGCCGGGCAAAACCTTTCCACGCCAGGCGTAAAGCCGCCATCTTCAGCGAGGTAACCGTAGAGTAATCAACCCATTCCGCGTCACGAGCCTGTTTCAGCATCTGCTGGGTGGTCGGAAGTTTCCACCATGCCTGCGCTTCTTTGCTGTTTTTGAAGTCATCTAACGCGTTAACGTCGATATAGATGACGTTCAGCCAGCGACGGGACGACGGGCTATACGGACTGGCGCTCTCCGGGTTGGCCGGATAGAGCGCGTGAATAGGGTTAAGACCAATAAATGCGCCGCCGCGCTCCCCCACCGATGCCAGCATTTTTTTCAGGTCGCCAAAATCACCGATGCCCCAGTTGCTGTCGGAACGCAACGTGTAGAGCTGCACGCAGGCACCCCACAGCTTTTTACCTTCAAGCAACGCCTGCGGTTCATAGCAACGTTTTGGCGCCACAATCACCCGACAAGGGTATCGCTGGTCGTCCTGGGTGAGCGTTAAGGTGTGATAGCCCTCCGGCAGTTTTGCCGGAAGGTTTAGCATTTTGCCGCCGGTGGCGTGACCTTTGTGCTGATGCCCCTCTTCGGTGGTAAGCAGCCAGCTAAACTCGCCCTGCCCCTCCACCGCCAGAGGCATCTTTTTGCCTGCGGTGAATACCTTCACATTCGGCACCGGCGCAACCGACGCTTTCGCGTCGGTTTTGTGCATGGCATCCAGCAAACGTCTTTTGGTGTCTGCGCCAATAGACTGCGGTTTGCCGTGAGCATTAATGTAACTGAGGCTGATCCCCGCCGCCTGCGCGGCGCTGTCCAGACGTTTACTCTCCATCGCGCTTCCTTAGCGTTTTGCCTGCCAGATACGGGCCTGATAATCACGAATTGAGCGGTCAGAGCTGAACATACCGCAGCGGGCGGTATTCAGAATGCACGCCCGGATCCAGGCTTCCTGGTCGCGATACAGAACATCAACCTGTTTTTGTGCGTCGACATAGGCTGTGAAGTCCGCCATCACCAGATACGGGTCACCGCCATGCTTGTCCATGCTGTGCAGCATCTGGTCAAACGCGTGCTTGTCGCCGTCGCTGTATTTACCGCTTTCCAGTTCCTTCAGCACCGCATCAAGCACTTTGTCTTTCTTACGCCATTTCACCGGGTCATAGCCTTTGGCCTTGATGGCTTTCACCTCTTCCACGGTATGACCGAAAATGAAGATATTCTCTTCACCCACTTTCTCGGCGATTTCGACGTTTGCACCGTCCAGTGTGCCAACCGTCAGCGCGCCGTTAAGCGCCAGCTTCATGTTGCCGGTACCGGATGCTTCTTTACCTGCCGTAGAAATCTGCTCGGAGATATCTGCCGCCGGGATCAGCATTTCAGCCGCCGAGACACAATAATCCGGCAGGAACACCACTTTCAGCTTGTCGCCGACTTTCGGATCGTTGTTGATGACTTCAGCAACTTTGTTGATTGCCAGAATGATGTTTTTCGCCAGGTAGTAGCCCGGTGCCGCTTTCGCACCGAACAGGAACACGCGTGGTACGCGGTCAGCCTGCGGGTTCTCGCGGATCTCTTTGTACAGCGCCAGAATGTGCAGCAGATTCAGGTGCTGACGTTTGTACTCGTGCAGGCGTTTGATCTGAATGTCAAAAATGGCATTCGGGTTGATCTCAATTCCGGTACGCGCTTTGACAAACGCTGCCAGGCGAACTTTGTTTTCCCGCTTGATCGCACGGTACTGCTCGCGGAATTTCGCGTCGTCGGCGTATTTTTCCAGGTTGATGAGCTGGTCCAGATCGTTGGCCCACTCTTTCTTCAGGGTTTTGTCCAGCAGCCCTGCCAGCAGTGGGTTGCACTGCTTGATCCAGCGACGCGGCGTGATGCCGTTTGTCACGTTGTGGAATTTGGTCGGCCACAGCTGGTGATATTCCGGGAACAGATCTTTTACCACCAGATCCGAGTGCAGCGCTGCCACACCGTTTACGGCAAAGCCGCTTACCACGCACATGTTCGCCATGCGCACCTGTTTGTCATGAACCACTGCCAGCTTCGCCCAGACTTCTTTGTCGCCAGGCCAGGTCTTTTTCACCAGCACTTTAAAGTTGTCGTTAATCTTGTTGATGATCTGCATATGACGCGGCAGCAGTGTTTTCACCAGCTTCTCGTCCCAGCACTCCAGCGCTTCTGGCATCAGGGTGTGGTTGGTGTAAGCGAAGGTACGGCTGGTAATCGCCCAGGCGTCATCCCAGCTCAGCTGATGCTCGTCGATCAGCACGCGCAGCAGTTCCGGGATTGCGATCGTCGGGTGTGTGTCATTGAGCTGAATCACTTCGAAATCAGGCAGCTGCGCCAGCTTGCGGCCCTCCAGATGATGACGACGCAGGATATCCGCCACGGAACAGGCACACTGGAAGTACTGCTGCATCAGACGCAGTTTTTTACCCGCCAGATGGTTGTCGTTCGGGTAGAGGACTTTTGTCAGTTTTTCGGCGTCGATACCTTGCTGTTCAGCACGCAGGAAATCGCCGTCGTTGAATTTGGTCAGGTTGAACGGATGCGCGTGCTTCGCCTGCCACAGACGCAGAGGCTGCGCCACGCCGTTACGGTAACCCAGCACCGGCAGGTCCCAGGCTTCGCCAGTAATGGTGAATGCCGGTTCCCAGAGACCTTGCTTCGTCACTTTCCCGCCAATCCCGACCTGCACATCCAGCTGCGCGTTGTGGCGGAACCACGGGTAAGTATTGCGGTGCCAGTCGTCCGGCGCTTCCATCTGATGACCATCGGCAAATGACTGACGGAACAGGCCGTACTGGTAGTTGAGACCATAGCCAATTGCTGACTGGCCAACGGTCGCCATGGAGTCAAGGAAGCAGGCAGCCAGACGTCCCAGTCCACCGTTACCCAGCGCGGGGTCAATCTCTTCTTCAAGCAGGTCGGTCAGATTAATGTCATGCTCTTTGAGCACATCACCAACGTCCTGATACCAGCCAAGGTTCAGCAGGTTGTTGCCCGTCAGACGGCCAATCAGGAATTCCATCGAGATGTAGTTCACGTGTCGCTGGTTTTTCACCGGCTTTGCCAAAGGCTGAGCATCCAGCTGTTCCGCGAGCGCACCACTCACCGCCTGCCACCACTGGTGAGGCGTCATTTCGTTTGCCGCATGAAGGCCAAAACGCTGCCACTGACGCGTCAGGGCAGCCTGGAATTGAGCTTTGTTGAAGGTAGGCTGTGACATAGGGGATCGGCATCCTTTAGAAAGAAAACACAAGTTGGCGCTAGTGTGCCTGGCTCATTTCACCTCTTCCTCCTCCTGTGGGGGATTAGACAGGGATGAGTAGCGGGGATGAGCATGAAAATGTGATCGAGGCCACTCTCAGAGCATAGTTCGAGTGTGCCCTGAAGATAAAAAAGTAACCGGGGAGAATGTCAAAGAAATGAAATGCAGTTTCGGGGGTTAATTAAACCCCTCTGAAATGATTACTTACGTAGAATAATATTTCTGCAATCGGGTAATAACTAAGGAGATTATTAATCACTTATAATTTTACCCGAACTTTATTACATTTGACGTCACTATCCCTTTCTGAAACCAGTTTCAGCGCAGCCGTACCAGAACCATACAAGCCAGCATTGACGCGGTGTTAAAGCCCATTCCAGAAAGTTCCATCATCTGTCTGAATGTTTTGTGACAGAGTGCAAATTCAGAGCCACCAAATCCAGACATAACTTGCAATAGTTCTCTTTCTGGCCGACCTTATATCGTATTAATTACGAAGCGCAAAAAAAATAAAATCTCTCGTTCCCCACAGTGAAGTGAAACCTATGTTGATTCCGTCTAAATTAAGTCGCCCGGTTCGCCTTGACCATACAGTGGTCCGCGAGCGCCTGTTGGCTAAACTTTCCGGCGCGCATAATTTCCGACTGGCGCTGGTTACGAGCCCTGCAGGCTATGGAAAAACAACGCTCATTTCGCAATGGGCCGCAGGTAAGAGCGATCTTGGCTGGTACTCCCTTGATGAGGGCGATAACCAGCAAGAGCGTTTTGCCAGCTATTTGATTGCCGCTATTCAACAGGCCACCAATGGACACTGCGTCGCCAGTGAAGTGATGGTGCAAAAGCGCCAGTACGCCAGCATGTCCTCCCTTTTCTCTCAGCTATTTATTGAACTGGCCGAATGGCATCGCCCGCTGTATGTGGTGATTGATGATTACCATCTCATCACTAACCCGGTAATTCATGAGTCGATGCGTTTCTTCCTGCGCCATCAACCGGAAAACCTGACCCTGGTGGTACTGTCACGCAACCTGCCGCAGTTGGGTATTGCCAACCTGCGCGTGCGCGATCAACTTCTGGAAGTGGGCAGCCAGCAGCTGGCTTTTACTCATCAGGAAGCGAAACAGTTCTTTGACTGCCGTCTGACCTCCCCCATTGAGGCATCAGAAAGCAGCCGGATGTGTGACGATGTCGCAGGCTGGGCCACTGCACTGCAGTTAATTGCCCTCTCTGCCCGGCAAAACAACAGCCCGGCGCATCAGTCAGCGCGTCGACTGGCAGGGATCAATGCCAGCCATCTTTCTGATTATCTTGTGGATGAGGTGCTGGACAGCGTCGATCCGTCTACCCGTAACTTCCTGCTGAAAAGCTCCCTGCTGCGTTCCATGAACGACGCGCTGATTGTGCGCGTGACGGGCTGCGAAAACGGCCAGCTACAGCTTGAAGAAATTGAACGTCAGGGCCTGTTCCTGACGCGTATGGACGATCCCGGCGAATGGTTCAGCTACCATCCGCTGTTTGGCAGTTTCCTGCGCCAGCGTTGCCAGTGGGAGCTTGCGGTTGAACTGCCGGAAATTCATCGCGCTGCCGCCGAAAGCTGGATGGCACAAGGCTTCCCGAGCGAGGCGATCCATCATGCGCTGGCCGCAGGTGATGCCAACATGCTGCGTGATATTCTCCTCAACCATGCGTGGGGCTTGTTCAACCACAGCGAGCTGACGCTGCTTGAAGAGTCTCTCAAAGCGCTGCCGTGGGAAAGTCTGCTGGAGAACCCGCGTCTGGTGTTGCTGCAGGCCTGGCTGATGCAGAGCCAACATCGCTATAGCGAAGTGAATACCCTGCTGGCACGTGCGGAGCAGGAGATGGAAAGCAACATGGACACGCCCCTGCACGGTGAATTTAACGCCCTGCGGGCCCAGGTGGCGATTAACGACGGCGACCCGGATGAAGCCGAACGCCTGGCGATGGTCGCACTGGATGAACTGCCGCTGGCCAACTTCTACAGCCGGATCGTTGCCACGTCGGTACACGGTGAAGTGCTGCACTGCAAAGGCGAGCTGACGCGCTCCCTTTCGCTGATGCAGCAAACTGAACAAATGGCACGGCGCCATGATGTCTGGCACTACGCGTTGTGGAGCCTGATCCAGCAAAGCGAAATTCTGTTCGCTCAGGGGTTCCTGCAGGCTGCCTGGGAAAATCAGGAAAAAGCCTTCCAGCTGATTCGGGAACAGCATCTGGAACAGTTGCCGATGCACGAGTTCCTGTTGCGTATTCGCGCTCAGCTCCTGTGGGCATGGTCACGTCTGGATGAAGCTGAAAGTTGCGCCCGCCAGGGTGTGGACGTGCTTTCTGGCTTCCAGCCGCAGCTACAGTTGCAGTGTCTGGCGCTGCTGGTGCAGTGTTCGCTGGCGCGTGGCGATCTCGATAACGCCCGTAATCATCTTAACCGTCTCGAAAACCTGCTGGGCAACGGTCAGTATCATAGCGACTGGGTATCGAACGCCGATAAGGTCCGGGTGATTTACTGGCAAATGACAGGCGATAAAAAATCCGCCGCCAACTGGCTGCGTCAGACGCCAAAACCGGAATTTGCTAACAACCACTTCCTGCAGAGCCAGTGGCGCAACATTGCCCGCGCGCAGATCCTGCTCGGTGAATTAGAGCCCGCGGAGATTGTGCTGGAAGAGCTGAACGAGAACGCGCGCGGCCTGCGTCTGATGAGCGATCTGAACCGCAACCTGCTGCTGCAAAACCAGCTCTACTGGCAGGCGGGTCGTAAAAATGATGCTCAGCGTGTACTGCTGGAAGCGCTGCAACTCGCGAACCGCACCGGGTTTATCAGCCACTTTGTGATTGAAGGTGAAGTGATGGCGCAGCAGCTGCGTCAGTTGATTCAGCTTAATACGCTGCCGGAACTCGATCAGCATCGCGCTCAACGTATTCTGCGTGAAATCAACCAGCACCATCGCCATAAGTTTGCGCATTTCGATGAGAACTTTGTCGAACGTCTGTTGAACCACCCGGAAGTACCGGAGCTTATCCGCACCAGCCCGCTCACCCAGCGTGAATGGCAGGTACTGGGGCTGATCTACTCCGGCTACAGCAATGAACAAATTGCGGGTGAACTGGCGGTGGCGGCGACCACCATCAAAACGCATATCCGCAACCTGTATCAAAAGCTGGGCGTGGCGCATCGTCAGGATGCGGTGCAGCATGCGCAGCGATTGTTGAAGATGATGGGGTACGGAGTGTAATTCATTGCCCGGCGGCGCTACGCTTGCACGGGCCTACGGAGTTTTGTAGGTCGGGTAAGCGCAGCGCCACCCGACACAATTCCTAGCACAATTCCAGCTGCAAATTATTATCTTTAATCACCTGCATCACGCCCGCTGGCGGCATCACGTCTGTATACACCGCATCCACCATGCTGATGCTGCCCATGTTTACCATCGCATTACGGCCAAACTTCGAATGGTCTACCACCAGCATCACATGACGTGAGTTTTCAATAATCGCGCGCTTGGTACGCACCTCGTGATAATCAAACTCCAGCAGCGAGCCGTCGCTGTCGATGCCGCTGATCCCGAGAATGCCAAAATCGAGGCGGAACTGAGAGATAAAGTCGAGGGTCGCTTCGCCGATAATCCCGCCGTCGCGGCTGCGCAGTTCGCCGCCCGCGAGAATAATGCGGAAATCGTCTTTCTGCATCAGGGTGTTGGCGACGTTCAGGTTGTTGGTGACCACGCGCAGGTTCTCATGATCCAGCAGCGCATGGGCGACCGCTTCCGGCGTGGTGCCGATATCAATAAACAGCGTCGCCCCGTTAGGGATCTGGCTGGCGACCTTACGGGCAATGCGTTCTTTCTCTGCCGTCTGCGTGGCTTTACGATCGTGCCAGGAGGTGTTGACCGAGCTGGACGGCAGCGCCGCCCCGCCGTGGTGGCGCAGAATACGGTTCTGATCGGCCAGATCGTTCAGGTCACGACGGATGGTTTGCGGGCTGACGGCAAACTGCTCAACCAGCTCTTCAGTACTGACGTATCCCTGTTTTTTTACCAGTTCGATAATGGCGTCATGACGTTGTGTTTGTTTCATCAATTATCCCTGAGAATTATGTTCGTTTTCGCGCATGGAGCGTGTCGGCAAAGGCCATTGCCAACCCGACAACCAGGCCAGTGACGTGTGCACCATTGGCGATAGACATACCAAACAGATCAAACCATCCGGCAATTAGCCATATTAACGCAAAGGTTATGAGCCCGCGTTGCAAATAGATGCCGCTTTCCGGGTCGCGCTCCCCGCGAAGCCAGACGTAGCCCATCAGGGCGTATACCACGCCAGACAGCCCACCGAACCACGGACCGCTGAATTTATGCTGCACATAGCCGCTCAGCAGGGCGCTAATAATGGTGATAACGATCAGCTTGCCGCTGCCGAGCCGCTTCTCAACGATACCGCCGAGATACCACCACCACAGCAGGTTAAAGAGGATGTGCATCACCGAGAAGTGCATCAGCGCGTGGGTAAAGTAGCGCCAGACATCAAACTCCAGAGAAGGGTCGTACGGCCACGCCAGAGCGATCATCACGCTCTGGTCACCCACCACGTTCATAATGATAAAGACGACAATACAGGCCGCCATCAGCAGTAGCGTAAACGGCCCAGCACGTTCACGCACGGTGGCAAAGAAAGGAAAACGACGATAATGCAACCCACTGCCCGTCTGGCCAGATTGCCAGCTGGCAGCCAGATAGCGCGGGTCGCCGGGGTTCTCAAGAAAACGCGCCAGCTCCTCGTTTACCCGCCCTGCCTGGCTCTCGTCGGCCAGCCAGACATCGGTCTGAGTATGTTGCTGGATGGTCAGAATAACACCCTGCGTCGCCATGTAGTCGACAAACGCCTGGGCGACACGCGGGTTGGTAAAAGAGGTGATCATCAACATGGGTAGCGGTCGCTTATTTCCACACAAAAGGGGACAGTATAGCGGGATCAGCGCTCAAACGCGTACTCAACTTCTGCCGGGAAATGGCGATGCCAGGCATCGAATCCGCCGTCGACGCTGTATACCGCATCATAACCCTGCTGAAGCAGGTACTGCGCCGCACCTTTACTGCTGTTGCCGTGGTAGCACATGACCATCACCGGTGTGTCGAAGTCGTTATCGCGCATAAACGCGCCCAGCGTGTCGTTGGTAAGGTGGAACGCGCCCGGCGTGTGGCCCATCGCAAAACTCTGCGGATCGCGGATGTCCACCAGCACCGCCGTTCCCTGGTGCATTTTCTGATGGGCTTCTTCTACGTTAATACATTCAAACTGATCCATGGTGTTCTCTTTACATTGGTCAACGGCACTATTTTACCCCGTAGTGTACGTCCTGGCGGCGGGTAAACGCCATTATGTTATCCATATCACTCTAAATTGTTTTTTTGATGTTACCAAAAGCGCGTTCCTTTGCTATTATGAGCGATATCGAACATTTCTGAGCTTTAACGAAAGTGCATGAGGGTGTTATGGAAACCAAAGATCTGATTGTGATAGGCGGTGGCATCAACGGTGCCGGTATTGCGGTCGATGCCGCAGGACGCGGATTATCCGTACTGATGCTGGAAGCTAACGATCTCGCCTGCGCGACGTCGTCCGCCAGCTCCAAACTGATTCACGGTGGCCTGCGCTACCTGGAACACTACGAATTCCGCCTGGTCAGCGAAGCGCTGGCTGAACGTGAAGTATTGTTGAAAATGGCACCGCATCTGGCGATTCCGATGCGTTTCCGTCTGCCCCATCGCCCGCATCTGCGTCCGGCCTGGATGATCCGAATCGGTCTGTTTATGTACGATCACCTGGGTAAACGCACCAGTCTGCCGGGTTCGAACGGTTTGCGTTTTGGTTCAGAATCGGTCCTTAAACCTGAAATCGTGCGCGGATTCGAATATTCCGACTGCTGGGTGGACGATGCGCGTCTGGTTCTGGCGAACGCACAGATGGTGGTGAAGAAAGGCGGCGAGGTGAAAACCCGCACCCGCGCGACCTCTGCTCGTCGTGAAAACGGTCTGTGGATTGTCGACGCGGAAGACATCGATACCGGCGAGAAATTCAGCTGGAAAGCACGCGGCCTGGTCAACGCCACCGGTCCGTGGGTGAAACAGTTCTTTGACGAAGGCATGCACCTACCTTCACCGTACGGTATTCGCCTGATCAAAGGCAGCCATATTGTGGTGCCGCGCGTACATACTCAGAAGCAGGCTTATATTCTGCAGAACGAAGATAAACGCATCGTGTTTGTGATCCCGTGGATGGACGAGTTTTCGATTATCGGCACCACCGACGTGGAGTACAAAGGCGATCCGAAAAACGTTGAGATCGACGAGAGCGAGGTCAACTACCTGCTGAAAGTGTATAACGCGCACTTTAAGAAACAGCTGTCTCGTAATGATGTGGTCTGGACTTACTCCGGCGTGCGTCCGCTGTGCGATGACGAATCGGATTCACCGCAGGCCATCACCCGCGACTATACGCTTGATATTCACGACGTAGATGGGCAGGCACCGCTGCTGTCGGTGTTTGGCGGCAAACTCACCACTTATCGTAAGCTGGCCGAGCACGCGCTGGAAAAACTGGTGCCGTACTATAAAGGCATTGGTCCGGCATGGACCAAAGGTGCCGTGCTCCCTGGCGGAGATATCGGGGATAACCGCGATGATTATGCCGCGAAGCTGCGTCGCCGCTATCCGTTCATCACCGAAGGGATGGCACGCCATTATGCCCGTACTTACGGTAGCAACACGGAGTGGATCCTGGGTGAAGCCAAAGAGATTGCCGATCTGGGCGAACATTTCGGCCATGAACTGTACGAAGCCGAGTTGCGTTATCTGGTTGAACACGAGTGGGTGCGCCGCCTGGATGACGCCATCTGGCGTCGTACTAAAGAAGGGATGTGGCTGGATGCCGAGCAGCAGTCTCGCGTGGCGCAGTGGTTACTGCAAAATGCGGGGAAGCGTGAGCTGTCGCTAGCGTCCTGATGTGAAAAAATGCCCGGTGGGGCTACGCTTACCGGGCCTACGGGATCAAGTAGGCCGGGTAAGGCGAAGCCGCCACCCGGCTTTGTTTTTACAACCTCACCGGATCAATATGCCAGATCGTCTCGGCATACTCTTTGATGGTCCTGTCTGACGAGAAATACCCCATATTGGCGATGTTGTGCATCGCGGCAATGGTCCATTTCTCCTGCTGCCGGTACAGTTCGTCTACTTTATCCTGACAATCCACGTAGCTGCGATAATCCGCCAGCACCTGATAGTGATCGCCAAAGTTAATCAGCGAATCTACCAGGTCACGATAGCGGCCAGGCTCGTCAGGGCTAAACACGCCGGTGGCGATTTGCGTCAATACCTGGCGTAGCTCTTCATCCTCTTCGTAATATTTACGCGGCGAGTAACCCTGCTTACGCAGCGCTTCGACCTCTTCCGTTGTGTTACCGAAGATAAAGATGTTATCTGCACCGACATGCTCCAGCATCTCGACATTCGCCCCGTCCAGCGTACCAATGGTCAGCGCGCCGTTAAGGGCAAACTTCATGTTACTGGTACCGGACGCTTCGGTACCTGCCGTGGAAATCTGCTCAGAGAGATCCGCCGCCGGGATGATCAGCTGCGCCAGACTGACGCTGTAGTTCGGGATGAACACCACCTTCAGCTTGTCACCAATTTCCGGATCCAGGTTGACCACCTTCGCCACATCATTGATGAGGTGAATGATATGCTTGGCCATGTAGTAGGCGGAAGCCGCCTTGCCGGCAAAGATCTTCACCCGTGGCACCCACTCAGCCGTAGGGTCGGCCTTGATGCGGTTGTAATGGGTGATCACATGCAGCACGTTCATGAGCTGACGTTTGTACTCATGGATGCGCTTGATCTGCACATCGAACAGCGCTTTCGGGTTGGCGACTACGTTCAGGTGTAGTGCAAGATATACTGACAAACGCTTTTTGTTCAGCAGCTTGGCTTCACGCACGGCTTTGTTGACCGTCGGGAAATCAATGTGCTGTTCCAGCTCGCTCAGCTGGCTCAAATCGGTACGCCAGGTGCGACCGATATTCTCATCCAGCACCTCAGAGAGCGGCTGATTGGCCAGCGCCAGCCAGCGTCGTGGCGTCACGCCGTTGGTCACATTGCAAAAACGTGTCGGGAAGATCTTCGCGAAGTCAGCAAACAGCGACTGCACCATCAGGTTTGAGTGCAACTCGGACACTCCGTTAACCTTGTGGCTGATCACCACCGCCAGCCAGGCCATGCGCACACGGCGGCCGTTCGACTCATCAATGATCGACGTACGACTCAGCAGGCCGGTATCGTTCGGGTACTGCTCCTGCAACGTCTTGAGGAAGTAATCGTTAATCTCAAAGATGATCTGCAGATGGCGCGGCAGGATTTTGCCGAGCATATCCACCGGCCAGGTTTCCAGCGCTTCGCTCATCAGCGTGTGGTTGGTGTATGAGAACACCTGACAGGTCACTTCAAACGCATCATCCCAGCTGAACTTATGTTCGTCGATCAGCAGGCGCATCAGCTCAGGAATGGAGAGCACCGGGTGGGTGTCGTTGAGGTGAATCGCGGTTTTCTCCGCCAGGTTGGCGTAGGTTTTGTGCAGCTGGTAGTGACGGCTCAGGATATCCTGAATCGTCGAGGACACCAGGAAATACTCCTGGCGCAGGCGCAGCTCACGCCCGGAGTAGGTTGAGTCATCCGGGTAAAGGACACGGGACACGTTCTCGGAGTGGTTTTTATCTTCCACCGCCGCGAAGTAGTCACCCTGGTTGAATTTACCGAGGTTAATTTCGCTACTGGCCTGGGCGCTCCACAGGCGCAGCGTGTTGGTGGCGTCAGTGTCGTAGCCCGGGATGATCTGGTCATAGGCCACGGCCAGGATCTCTTCGGTTTCCACCCAGCGGGATTTTTTCCCTTCCTGTTGGATACGTCCACCGAAGCGCACTTTGTAGCGCGTATTGTGACGCTTGAACTCCCAGGGGTTGCCATATTCCAGCCAGTAGTCCGGCGACTCTTTCTGACGTCCGTCGACGATGTTCTGTTTGAACATGCCGTAGTCATAGCGAATACCGTAACCACGACCCGGCAGCGCCAGAGTCGCCAGCGAATCCAGGAAGCAGGCTGCAAGGCGTCCCAGGCCGCCGTTACCGAGACCCGGGTCATTCTCTTCGTCAATCAGTTCTTCTAAATCTAACCCCATCTCTTCCAGGGCGTTTTTGACGTCGTCATAAATACCGAGCGACAACAGCGCATTGGAAAGTGTGCGGCCAATCAAAAATTCCATCGACAGGTAATAAACCTGACGCGTTTCCTGTGAGAGCTGGGCACGGTTGGAGCGCAGCCAACGTTCAACTAAACGGTCACGCACGGCAAACAGGGTGGCGTTCAGCCACTCGTGTTTGTTCGCGATGACCGGATCTTTCCCGATGGTAAACATCAGCTTGTAGGCGATAGAGTGCTTTAACGCCTCAACGCTGAGTGTGGGTGAAGAGTAGCTAAAAGGTGCATTCATATCAGTGACTCCGCCTTGTTACATCAAGCGTTGATAAAGATCGCGGTATGACTGCGCCGCAACGTGCCAGCTAAAGTCCATGCTCATCGCCTGGCGCTGAACATAACGCCACAAGGAAGGCCGGGACCATAAAACAAAAGCACGCCGAATCGCCCGTAACAACGACCAGGCATTACTGTCTTCAAACACAAACCCGCTGGCGATACCGTCCGCCAGGTTTTCCAGAGAGCTGTCGGAAACCGTGTCAGCCAGCCCACCCGTGCGACGCACCAGCGGTAACGTGCCGTATTTCAGGCCGTAGAGTTGCGTCAGGCCGCAGGGTTCGAAACGGCTTGGCACCAGGATGACGTCCGCGCCGCCCATAATGCGGTGCGAAAACGCCTCGTGATAGCCAATCTGCACCCCAACCTGACCGGGATGTTCCGCCGCCGCAGCCAGAAAACCTTCCTGCAATACCGGGTCGCCCGCGCCGAGCAGAGCCAGTTGCCCTCCCTGTTCCAGTAAACCAGGCAGCGCTTCCAGCACCAGATCCAGCCCTTTCTGGCTGGTCAGACGGCTGACCACGGCGAACAACGGGACTTTGTCGTTCACCTTCAGACCCATGGCAATTTGCAGCTGGCGCTTGTTTTCGGCTTTGTCCTCGACCGAATCACGGCCATAGCGCGACGCCAGCAGGAGATCGGTTTCCGGGCTCCAGATCTTTTCATCCACACCGTTCAAAATACCCGACAGGCGCCCTTCACGATGCCGCTGTCGCAGTAGCCCTTCCAGACCATAACCAAACTCCGGCTGGGTAATTTCCCGGGCGTAAGTCGGGCTCACGGCGGTAATATGATCGGCATAGTAAAGCCCGGCTTTCAGGAACGAGATCTGCCCGTTAAACTCCAGCCCGTGCATGTTATAGAACGACAATGGCAGATCGATTTCATGCATGTGATGGGCATAGTACATCCCCTGATATGCCAGGTTATGCACGGTAAAGACTGACCTGGCCGGGTGGCCGCGCGCGGCCAGATACGCCGGGGCAAGCCCGGCGTGCCAGTCGTGCGCGTGCACCACATCCGGACGCCAGAACGGATCCAGCCCCGTCGCCATTTCTGCACCGACCCAGCCGAGCAACGCAAAGCGCAGTACGTTGTCCGGGTAAGCAAACAGGTTGGTGTCGTGATACGGACTCCCGGGCCTGTCGTATAAGTGCGGCGCGTCAATCAGGTAGATCCCAACGCCGTTGTAATGTCCAAACAGCAGGGTGATGCGCCCGGCAAAAGTCTCACGACGCGTCACCACTTTTGCATCAGGAATACCACGCCGGATATCCGGAAATGCGGGCAGCAGGACTCGGGTATCCACCCCTCCGGCGATTTGCGCCGCCGGTAATGCACCAAGAACATCCGCCAGGCCGCCCGTTTTTAACAACGGGAACATCTCAGAACATACGTGTAAAACCTGCATCATCGCTCCTGTTTGATCTGCAGCTTCCGCAACATTTCCCGTGTTACTAACACGATTCCCTCTTCCGAACGGTAGAAGCGACGCGCGTCTTCTTCCGCATTTTCACCAATGACCATCCCCTCAGGAATGACACAGGCGCGGTCGATAACGCAACGACGCAGGCGACACGAACGTCCTACCCAGACATCCGGCAATAAGACTGCCGAATCAATATTACAGAATGAATTTATCCGCACGCGGGGGAACAGCACTGACTGCACCACCACCGACCCTGAAATAATGCATCCGCCAGAGACCAGCGAGTTCAGTGTCATACCGTGGCTACCTGAACGGTCCTGAACGAATTTGGCTGGCGGCAGCGATTCCATATGAGTACGAATCGGCCAGTTCTGATCGTACATATCCAGCTCAGGGGTCACCGAAGCCAGGTCGAGGTTCGCCTTCCAGTACGCCTCCAGCGTTCCCACATCGCGCCAGTAAGGTTCCGCATTTGGGTCGGATTGCACGCAGGACAACGGGAAGGGATGTGCATACGCCATGCCAGCTTGCGTAATTTTCGGGATGATATCTTTGCCAAAGTCATGGCTGGAGTTTTCGTCTTTGTCGTCTTCTTCGAGCAGTTCATAAAGGTAATCTGCATCAAAGACATAGATCCCCATACTGGCGAGTGACTTCGTATCATCTCCCGGCATGGTCGGTGGGTTTGCAGGTTTTTCGACGAAGTCGATAATTTTGTCGTCCGCATCCACGTGCATTACGCCAAATGCCGTCGCTTCAGCAACGGGCACCGGCAAACACGCCACGGTGCAACGCGCCCCTTTTTCGACATGGTCGATGAGCATGTGGGAGTAGTCTTGCTTGTAAATATGATCCCCGGCGAGGATCACGATGTATTCCGCGTTATAACGACGAATGATATCAAGGTTTTGCGTCACCGCATCCGCCGTGCCCCGGTACCAGTTTTCGCCGTGAACGCGCTGCTGGGCCGGAAGAAGATCGACAAACTCATTCATCTCTTCGCTGAAGAAGGACCAGCCACGCTGGATATGCTGCACCAGCGTGTGTGATTGATACTGCGTAATGACGCCAATGCGGCGGATGCCAGAGTTGAGGCAATTGGAGAGTGCGAAATCAATGATACGGAACTTACCACCAAAGTGAACAGCCGGCTTGGCGCGTTTGATGGTCAAATCTTTCAGACGGGTACCACGCCCACCAGCGAGTATCAGGGCAACCGTTTTTAATGGTAGCTGGCGTGCCAACATTAAGGGATCGTTCTTCTCTAATCTAACCATGACTAACTCCTTTTTTATCATCTTTGGAATACACACACTCCGTGCGCAGGCCCGTGCCAGACAGCCATTACTACCGGATTATCCGCTCCGGCAAAGGGGGGAACGGCGCGCCATTCCCCTTCAGGTAAAACAATCTCTGCGACATCATCCGTCGCGTTCAGCGTAACCAGCCATTTATCCGAAAGCAGGATTTGCAGCCGTGGTACACCGTGTTGCCACTCTTGCGCGCTTAGTGGTTGCGCGTCTTTATTCAACCAGCGAACGTTTCCGTCCCCCTCTTCCCACCAGCGGTCGGTGGTCAGGGCCGGGATTTGCTGGCGAAGGTGGATCAGCGCAGCGGTAAAATGGATCAGCCCGCTGTTCGCCTCCCCCCAGTCAAGCCAGGTTAAGGTGTTGTCCTGGCAATACGCATTGTTGTTACCGTGCTGGCTGTGGCCGTGCTCATCGCCCGCCAGCAGCATCGGTGTCCCCTGCGACAACAGAAGCGTTGTCAGCAGCGCATGAACGCTGGCGCGCCGCCGCTCGATAACGTCAAGGCTTCCGCCTAACCCTTCTATACCATGATTGAAGCTATGGTTATTGTTAGTGCCATCGCGATTCTCTTCGCCGTTCGCCTCATTGTGTTTCTGATTGAAACAAACGCAGTCCCTGAGCGTAAAACCGTCGTGCGCCGTCAACAGGTTGACGGTGGCCGACGGTCGCTTACCGTCGCGCTTAAAGAGATCGCTTGACGCGGCAAAGCGCCCG
This sequence comes from Enterobacter ludwigii, assembly GCA_023023105.1. Lineage (NCBI taxonomy): Bacteria > Pseudomonadati > Pseudomonadota > Gammaproteobacteria > Enterobacterales > Enterobacteriaceae > Enterobacter > Enterobacter ludwigii. The sequence goes on from CP083824.1 coordinate 4,378,571, forward strand.
GCAAATTCCCCCAGCGAGAGATTTCGCTCCAGCCAGAAGCGGCGCGCGGCATCGCGATAGTGATCGTTCCACTCGGCAAACAGCGGCGGGAAATTCCCGACCTGATAGCCTCCTTCACCGATGTCCCACGGCTCGGCGATGAGCTTGACCTGCGAGAGCACCGGACAGTTTTTTATCGCCTCAAACAGCGGCGCCTGCTGGCTGAACGCCGGCATGCGTCCCATCACGGGTGCCAGGTCGAAACGAAAACCGTCCACGTGGAACGTTTCCACCCAGTATTTCAGGCATTCATAAGCAAAATGCGTGACCGCCGGATGGCTGAGATTGAGCGTGTTACCGCAGCCGGTCCAGTTCTCGTAATCGCCACCCTGCCTGATCCAATAATAGCTACGGTTATCAATTCCGCGCATGGAGAGCGTTGGACCATCGAGATCGCTTTCTGCGCTGTGGTTCAGCACCACATCCAGAATGACTTCAATTCCCGCAGCATGGAGCGCTTTCACCGCATCGCGAAACTCGTCCCGCGCTTTTTCCGGATGGACGGCATAGCGGGGTTCGAGCGCGAACATCGCCAGCGGGTTGTAACCCCAGTAGTTGCTCAACCCCAGCCGCTGCAGACGCGGCTCGCTGGCAAAATGGGCGACGGGTAGCAGTTCAAGAGCGGTGATGCCGAGGTGTTTCAGGTAGGCGATCATGGTCGGATGGCTAAGCGCCTTGTAGGTGCCGCGCATCTCTTTGGGGATGGACGGATGCAGATACGTCAGCCCTTTGACATGGGCCTCGTAAATGACGGTGTTGCCCCACGGCGTGGCCGGTGGCGCATCGTCCTCCCAGTCATAGAGATCGTGCACTACCACGCTTTTTGGCACCACATGGGCACTGTCGCGATGGTCAGGCTCACCATAACCAACATGGAAAATCGGGTCGTCTTTAAACTCACCGTCCACGCGGTGCGCACACGGATCAATCAACAGCTTTGCAGGGTTAAACCAGTGCCCTTGCGCAGGTTCCCACGGACCATGAACGCGAAAACCATAGTGCATACCTGGCCGTCCTCCGGCCAGGTAACCGTGCCAGGTATCCCCCGTGCGCGACGGTAAATCGTAACGGTGCTCGTTACCCTCACCGTCAAAAACACACAGTTCTACCCGCTCAGCGTGAGCAGAAAAGAGGGTGAAATTCACACCCTTTCCGTCAAAACTCGCCCCGAGCGGTTCGGGTTGACCTGCCGTAAGCTGCGTCATTCCCCCTCCCGCATCAGCCAGATGGTGCCAAGCGGCGGTAGCGTGAGACTCAGAGAGTTTGGCCGCCCGTGACTTTCGATAGCATCGCTTTGCACCAGACCACCATTACCGGTATTGCTTCCGTGGTAGTGCATGGAATCGGTATTCAGGATTTCGCGCCATTTACCCGGCTGGTTAATGCCGAAGCGATAGTGCTGGCGCGGCACCGGCGTGAAGTTGCTGGCGACGATGATCTCGTTACCCGCTTTATCTCGCCGCACAAAGACAAACACCGAGCGCTCATGGTCATCCACCACCAGCCACTCAAAGCCGTACGGGTCAAAATCGAGTTCGTGCAGCGCTTTGTGATGACGATAGGTCAGGTTCAGGTCACGCACCAGACGTTGCACGCCGTGGTGCCAGTTGTCACCGCCTTCCAGCAGATGCCAGTCGAGGCTGGCGTCGTGGTTCCACTCGCGTCCCTGAGCGAACTCATTGCCCATAAACAGCAGTTTTTTGCCCGGGAACGCAAACATCCAGCCGTAGTAGGCGCGCAGGTTGGCAAATTTCTGCCACGCATCGCCCGGCATGCGGTCAAGAATGGATTTTTTGCCGTGTACCACTTCATCATGCGACAGCGGCAGCATGAAGTTTTCGGTGTAGTTGTAGAGCATCCCGAACGTCAGCTTGTCGTGATGATACTGACGATATACCGGATCGAGCTTCATGTAGTCGAGCGTGTCGTGCATCCAGCCCAGGTTCCACTTGTACCAGAACCCCAGACCGCCTAATGAAGGCGGACGGGAGACGCCCGCAAAGTCGGTCGACTCTTCTGCCATTGTTACCGCGCCGTCCACCTGCTCACCGATAATGCGGTTGGTGCTGCGCAGGAACTCAATCGCCTCCAGGTTTTCACGGCCACCAAACTCATTCGGGATCCACTCTCCCTCTTTGCGGCTGTAATCGCGATAGATCATGGATGCCACCGCATCAACACGCAGAGCATCAATGCCAAAGCGCTCAATCCAGTACAGGGCATTTCCGACCAGGTAGTTCGCGACTTCGCGGCGACCGTAGTTGTAGATCAGCGTATTCCAGTCCTGGTGATAACCTTCTCGCGGGTCGCTGTGCTCGTACAGCTTCGTACCATCAAACTCTGACAAACCAAAGTCATCCGACGGGAAATGGCCTGGCACCCAGTCGAGGATCACATTCAGCCCGGCGGCATGCGCGGCATGGATGAAATAACGGAAGTCATCGCGCGTGCCAAAGCGGCGCGTAGGCGCATACAGCCCGGTTGGCTGATAACCCCAGCTACCATCGAACGGATGCTCGTTGACCGGCAACAGCTCAAGGTGAGTAAAGCCCATCCATTTGGCATACGGCACCAGCTGGTCGGCAAGCTCCCGGTAGCTGAGCCAGAAGTTGTTATCGGTGTGGCGGCGCCATGAGCCAAGATGCACTTCATAGACGGAGATAGGTGCATCGAAGCGGTTGGCCTGTTTGCGCTCTTCCGTCTGAGTGATCTTCTCTGGCAGGCCACAAATCAGCGATGCCGTATCCGGGCGCATCTGGGCTTCAAAGGCGTACGGGTCGGCTTTAATGCGCAGCTTGCCGTGGGCATCGATCATCTCGAATTTGTAGAGCTGTCCGTTGTGCGCACCGGGGATAAACAGCTCCCAGATCCCCGTTTCCCGGCGCAGGCGCATCGGGTGGCGACGGCCGTCCCAGTAGTTGAATTGTCCGACAACGGAGACGCGTTGGGCGTTGGGTGCCCACACGGCAAACCGCGTGCCGGTGATACCATCCATCGTGTCTGCATGGGCACCCAGCGTTTCATAAGGCCGCAAATGGGTTCCTTCAGACAGCAGCCATGCGTCCATCTCCTGCAAAAGAGGACCAAAGCTGTAGGGATCATCAATGAGATTTTGCTGGCCGTGCCAGATGACGGCGAGCTGATAACGGAAAGGGTTTTTACGACGGGGCATCACGCCAGAGAAGAAACCACGCGAGTCGAGGCATTCCAGATTGCCCACTTTGCGGCCGGTTTTGGGTTCGATAACCCACACTTCTGTCGCATCCGGTAACAACGCCCGGACTTCCAGCCCGGTCTCTGTACGGTGCATCCCCAGCACGGAAAAGGGGTCGGCAAAATGACCCGCAATAAGCGCATTAATCACGTCTCTATCCACACGATCGGACATGGTATTCATCCTGTTTTTTATGTCGTCCTTTTTTAGCGCCTGGGACGACTTTAATGTGACCTGAACGAGCATCCTCACAGCCCGTCCTAACCTCAGGTAAGAAATGACTCTTCCTTAAAGCATAGCCAACGCTCTAAATGACTCCTGATAAAAAATAAGACATACGCGTTTTACTCCATGTAGTACGCAAAAAAAGGGGGTGAAAATCACCCCCGGTCGTTAACAAATTATTACGCCAGCTGGCGCAGCATGCGGCGCAGCGGCTCGGCGGCACCCCATAAGAGCTGGTCGCCAACGGTGAACGCGGAGAGGTACTCCGGCCCCATGTTCAGCTTACGCAGACGGCCGACAGGCGTGGTCAACGTGCCGGTCACGGCTGCAGGGGTCAGTTCACGCATGGTGATATCGCGATCGTTTGGTACCACTTTCGCCCACGGGTTGTGTGCAGCCAGCAGCTCTTCCACGGTCGGAATAGACACATCTTTTTTCAGTTTAAGGGTGAAGGCCTGGCTGTGGCAGCGCAGCGCGCCAATGCGCACGCACAGGCCATCAACCGGAATAGTATTCGCGGTGGCGAGAATTTTGTTGGTCTCGGCCTGGCCCTTCCACTCTTCGCGAGTCTGGCCGTTATCCAGCTGTTTATCGATCCACGGGATCAGGCCACCGGCCAGCGGTACGCCGAAGTTATCCACCGGCAGCTCGCCGCTGCGGGTCAGCTGGGTGACTTTACGCTCGATATCCAGAATCGCGGACGCCGGGTCTGCCAGCTCGGTCGCGACGCTCTGGTGCAGCTGGCCCATCTGGGTCAGCAGCTCGCGCATATGACGCGCACCGCCGCCGGAAGCCGCCTGGTACGTCGCCACGGAGACCCACTCCACCAGATCTTGCGAGAACAAGCCGCCCAGAGACATCAGCATCAGGCTGACGGTGCAGTTACCGCCAACAAAGGTTTTCACGCCGTTGTTCAGGCCGTCGGTGATCACGCCCTGGTTAACCGGGTCAAGAATGATGATGGCATCGTCTTTCATGCGAAGCGAAGAGGCCGCGTCAATCCAGTAGCCCTGCCAGCCGCTTTCACGCAGCTTTGGATAGATTTCGTTGGTATAATCGCCGCCCTGGCACGTGACAATAATATCGAGTGCCTTCAGCGCTTCCAGATCGTAAGCATCCTGCAACGTGCCTGTGGTACCACCAAAGGACGGAGCAGCCTGGCCGAGCTGGGAAGTGGAGAAGAAGACCGGGCGGATAGCGTCGAAATCGCGCTCTTCAACCATGCGTTGCATGAGTACAGAGCCGACCATACCGCGCCAGCCGATAAAACCAACGTTTTTCATAGCATTTTTTTCCTGCAGAGGGTGTGTGCTGTTTGTGCAAGCCAGTATTGAACTGGGATATGCTTCACATTACAAAATGCTGCCAAAGTCGCAAGCGAAATTAATCGATGATTGCCCGGCAATCAGAAAAAGAGCTAATCATCATAATAACCATAGAGAGTTTCAGGGATAATTTACATGAGTGAAATCATTTCCGCGGCGGTTTTATTGATCCTGATAATGGATCCACTCGGAAACCTGCCGATCTTCATGTCGGTGCTGAAGCACACCGAGCCAAAGCGCCGTCGGGCGATCATGATCCGCGAGCTGCTTATCGCGCTGCTGGTGATGTTTATCTTCCTGTTTGCGGGCGAAAAAATCCTCGCCTTCCTGAACCTGCGTGCCGAAACCGTGTCGATTTCCGGCGGGATTATCCTGTTCCTGATTGCCATAAAGATGATTTTCCCGAGCGCGGAAGGCAGCAGCAGCGGCCTGCCTGCGGGTGAAGAGCCATTTATTGTGCCGCTGGCGATTCCTCTCGTCGCCGGGCCGACCATTCTGGCGACGCTGATGCTGCTGTCACATCAGTATCCGAACCAGATGAGCCATCTGGTGATTGCCCTGCTGATCGCCTGGGGTGGGACATTTATCATCCTGCTGCAGTCGTCCCTGTTCCTGCGCCTGCTGGGTGAGAAAGGGGTGAACGCGCTGGAACGCCTGATGGGGCTGATTCTGGTGATGATGGCGACGCAGATGTTCCTGGACGGGATACGGACGTGGATGAAGGGGTGACGTTCTCCCTCTCCCGAAAGGAGAGGGTCGGAGTGAGGGCATCAGGCCGCAGGGGCTGCCCATCTACCCCTTACGAATCAAATACCGGTACGGCATCGCTTCAGTCTGCTGAGCCACCAGCTCATGCTCCATAAAGGTACAAAATCCGGGGATATCGCGGGTGGTCGCCGGGTCGTCGGCGATGATCAGCAGCGTTTCGCCGGATTGCATGTTACGCACGGTTTTGCGCACCATCATTACCGGCTCCGGGCAGCGAAGGCCCTGGGCATCAAGAGTGTGGTCCGGGCTGGAAAACAGGTCGGTCATGATTTTCTCGGTCAGGTAAAAACGGCTGTAGTTTACGCCCCGTAGCGATCAATGCAAACCAGGTTAACGATTGCGTAAAAACTAACCATTGCAATGTCTGCCCAAAGCAGTATCATGCTGCGGTTTTTATTGGGTTCCCTCACCCCAACGTATAAAAAGGTCACAATATGACGCAGTTTTCTGAATCTCAGCGCGTAAAAGCGTTGTTCTGGCTTTCGCTTTTTCATCTGCTGGTGATCACCTCCAGCAACTATCTGGTACAGCTTCCCATCTCCATTTTTGGTTTTCATACCACCTGGGGGGCGTTCAGTTTTCCGTTTATTTTCCTCGCCACCGATTTGACCGTGCGAATTTTTGGCGCACCGCTGGCTCGCCGCATTATTTTTGCGGTCATGCTCCCGGCGCTGTTCGTGTCTTACGTGATTTCGTCCCTGTTCTATATGGGCAGTTGGCAGGGTTTTGAGGCGCTAACCCACTTCAACCTGTTTGTCGCCCGAATCGCCACCGCAAGCTTTATGGCTTATGCGCTGGGGCAGATCCTCGACGTGCATGTGTTTAACCGCCTGCGTCAGAATCACCGCTGGTGGATGGCCCCGACCGCCTCGACGCTGTTCGGTAACGTGAGCGATACGCTGGCCTTCTTCTTCATCGCCTTCTGGCACAGCCCGGATGCGTTCATGGCCGAGCACTGGATGGAGATCGCCCTGGTGGACTACTGCTTCAAGGTGCTCATCAGTATTGTCTTCTTCCTGCCAATGTACGGTGTGCTGCTGAATATGCTGCTGAAAAGGCTGGCAGATAAATCTGAAATCACGGCATTGCAGGCTGGTTAAGGGTTCGCTTTATCAGTTGTGATAAGATGAGCGAATGAGCCGTTATGGCCGTTTATCGAAAGGAAGAAGTCAATGCGCAATCTGGTTAAATATGTCGGGATTGGCCTGCTGGTTGTGGGTCTTGCAGCCTGTGATAACAGCGACACGAAAACGCCTGCTCAGGGTGCATCTGCAGAGAGCAATGCGACCGGTCAGCCGGTGAATCTGCTGGATGGCAAACTCAGTTTCTCTCTGCCAGCCGATATGACTGACCAGAGCGGTAAGCTGGGCACTCAGGCGAACAATATGCACGTTTATTCCGACGCAACCGGGCAGAAAGCCGTCATTGTGATTGTGGGTGACGACACCAGCGAAGATCTGAGCGTACTGTCAAAACGTCTGGAAGATCAGCAGCGCAGCCGCGACCCGCAGCTGCAGGTGGTGACCAATAAGTCCATCGAACTGAAAGGCCACACGCTGCAACAGCTGGATAGCATCATCTCCGCAAAAGGCCAGACCGCGTACTCGTCTGTGGTGCTGGGTAAGGTCGATAACAAACTGCTGACTATGCAGATCACCCTGCCAGCGGACGATCAGCAGAAAGCGCAGACTGCGGCTGAAAACATCATTAACACCCTCGTGATCCAGTAATCCTTCACGAGGATGACGTGGCCTCCGGTGCCTGCACCGGGGGCCATTTTTTTAGCCGCCATGTCAGCATCAAGGCGATAACCACCAGACCCGCCGCAGCAAGATAAATAACCGGTACTCCTGCCCAGGTCATCACCAGCCCTGCCAGCGGGCCGGTAATGCCCAAAGACATATCCATAAATACCGTGTAGGTTGCCAGCGCCGCCCCCTGGTTCTGCTGCGGCACGGCTTTTACCGCCACCACCCCCAGCGCCGGGAAGACCAGTGAAAAGCCTGCTCCCGCAAGGAAGACGCCCACTTTTGCGACCCATGGCATCATCGCTATGCCGGTCAACAGCAGCCCGACTATCTCTACCGCAAAGCAGATCATTGCCACGTTCAGCCCGCCCAGACGGTTGATACCGTTCGGGAAAAGCAAACGCGCGCCAACAAACGCGCAGCTAAACAGGGTTAACGCGAAAGCTGCGCCGTCCCATCCTTTGGCGTCATAGAAAAGGGTAATGAAGGTCGCAATCACACCGAACCCCGTTGTCGCCAGCGCCAGGGCCATACCATACGGCCAGACGCGCCCGAGCACCGCCCGAAACGGCAGTGGTTTGCCTTTGCTGGCCTTCACTTTCGGGCGCGGCAGCGCAAAGAGGATCGCCAGAGCCGCAACCGCCATAATGGTAATCGCCAGCCCATACAGACCACCAAACGCATAACAGGCCACACCAAGCGGCGCCCCCAGCGCCATTGCGCCGTAGGTGACAATGCCATTCCATGAAATAACCCGACCAATGTGCGGCGCGCCTACCACCCCCACGCCCCACAGTGTCGAACCGGTTCCCGCCAGACTTTGACCGATACCCAGGATCACGCGACCCAGGCAGAGCAGTACCAGGCTAACCAGGGGCCAGTGGCTGGTGGTGGCGGCCAGAAAATAGCTCAGGCCACTCAGAAAGCAGCCGCACAACCCTACAACCACGATGCTTTTTGGGCCGAAAAGGTCCGCGTAACGCCCGGCATGCGGACGGCTCAGGAGCGTGGCGAAATACTGCAGGCTAATCACCAGCCCCGCCCAGAAGGCGCTAAAGCCCATCACGTCATGGACATAGCCAGGCAAAACCGCCAGCGGCAGGCCAATGGTCATATAACTGGCGAAATTGAAAATAACAACGGAGACGATGCGCAGATTGAGGCGCAGTCCGCTCAGCGCCGGTTCAGCGGCAGGTTCGGGCATGAGGTTCTACCTGGATTTTTACAACAGTGTTTCACTATTACCACGACACAATAAGAAAATCAGCACCGACTTTCAGATTAACAGCCCCAGACGAAGCGAACCGCGGACACTAAACTTACCGGGTCATCATTTTAAGGAACGCGTATGATCGCTAACCCGTCCGACAAAGCTGGGCTCCACATCTTATTAAAACTCGCCTGCCTGGTGGTTATCCTTGCGGGTATCCATGCCGCGGCTGACATTATTGTGCAGCTCCTGCTGGCGCTCTTTTTTGCCATTGTGCTTAATCCACTGGTGAGCTGGTTTTTACGTCGGGGCGTCAGTCGCCCGGTGGCCATCACCATCGTCGTCATCGTGATGCTAATTGCCCTGACGGCGCTTTTCGGCGTGCTGGCGGCTTCGCTGAGCGAATTCTCCACGATGTTGCCACAGTACAACAAAGCGCTGACGCGGAAGATCGTGGCGCTGCAGGAGATGGTGCCTTTCCTTAATCTGCATATCTCGCCAGAGCGGATGCTGCGCCGGATGGATTCAGAGAAAGTCATGACCTACGCCACCACCCTGATGACGGGACTTTCCGGCGCGATGGCCAGTATGCTTCTGCTGGTCATGACGGTGGTGTTTATGCTGTTCGAAGTGCGCCACGTCCCCTATAAGCTGCGCTTTGCGCTGAATAATCCTCAAATTCACATCGCCGGATTACACCGCGCGTTAAAGGGCGTCTCCAAATATCTGGCGCTGAAAACGCTGTTGAGCGTCTGGACCGGCGTGATTGTCTGGCTGGGGTTGATGTTGATGGGCGTGCAGTTTGCGTTGATGTGGGGCGTACTGGCGTTTTTGCTCAACTATGTGCCCAATATTGGCGCGGTACTCTCCGCCGTACCACCGATGATTCAGGCATTCCTGTTTAATGGTTTCTATGAATGCATGTTGGTCGGGGCACTTTTCCTCGTCGTGCATATGGTGCTGGGGAATATTCTCGAACCGCGCATGATGGGGCACCGGCTGGGCATGTCGACGCTGGTGGTATTCTTATCGTTACTGATCTGGGGATGGCTGCTGGGCCCGGTCGGGATGCTACTGTCGGTCCCGCTAACCAGTGTGTGTAAGATCTGGATGGAAACCACCAAAGGCGGAAGCAAGCTGGCGATCCTGCTCGGGCCAGGGCGACCGAAAAGCCGATTACCAGGGTGAGCATCCCTGTCTGGTTAGCAATTCAAGGGGGCAATGGATTATAGTAATAGTTTCGCCGCTCAACTTTACGGCTATCATCGTTTTAACTGAAGGCCAGACGCTATATGTACCAGGTTTTTCTGGGAAAAATTTCCTCGCTGAGCACAAGCTGCTGGGCTGAAGCACTCTCCCGACACGCGCCGGAAGGCGCTCAGCGTGCTCGCTGGCTGGCCGATCGCGGGTTGCTTTCTCGGCTGTTGGCTCCAGAACAACTCCCGGAGATTATCTACAGCGAACAAGGGAAAGCCATTTTTGCTGGCGACTATCCACTGTGGTTCAGCAGTAGCCACTCGGGCGACGATATTGCTTTAATTATCAGTGATGAAGGCGATGTTGGCTGTTCACTGGAACACATTCGCCAGCAGGATAACTGGCGTACGCTTGCCAATGCCGTGTTCAGCAATGCCGAACACGATGAGCTGGAAAAGGAAACGCCAGAAGGCCAGCTTACTGCATTCTGGCGCATCTGGACGCGAAAAAAGGCGATTCTTAAACAACGCGACGGTCATGCCTGGCAGATGGTCAGCATTGACAGTTCAGCCCGCGCGCTCCATTCATCAAGCCAGTGCCAGGTCGGTTTACTCAGCCTTGCCGTTTGCACCGCAACACCCTACGAACTCACTGCCGCGCGGATTCACTCGGTTGACGACGCGCTGGTCGGAAAATAGTCAGCACGCCCAGAATAATAAACCCCACCCCCACCAGCCCGTGCCAGGAGAAGCGTTCCTCCCAGCCCGGCAACAAGATTGCAGCGCCCCACACCAGGATATAGCTGAGGCTCAGCAAGGCATACGCTTTGCTGAGCGCCATACGATGCAAGGCCAGATACCAGCACCCCATTGAGGCGACATACCCCGTTAACCCCAGCAGCAGCGCACCGGTACCGGATGAGAAATGCCAGAGGGCAGAAATTAACGCCAGGACATCACTGACGGGGGGGAGCGCCTGCATGGCGCTTCGCAGCAGCAGCTGCGCGGCGCTGACTAACAGTACGCTGCATAGGGCCCAGAACGTTCCTTTCACAGGCTTCCTCCCAGCACAATAATGCCAATGATGATAAACCCAACACCCAGCCAGTGATGCGAAGCAACGTTCTCACGCCAGACGGTCTTCGCCGCTAGCGTCACCCAGACAAAATTGAGGCTTAACATCGGGTAAGCAATGCCCACAGGCATACGTTGTAAGACCACCAGCCAGACCAGCATCCCGCAGCCCAATGCCAACAGGGCCAGGCCAAGCCACAGCGCGATATGTACACCACGCCGCCCGGCTTTCGCCGGACGGGTGGCTTGTTTCTGGCAAAGTTGTCCCGCACAGCTGAGCAAGCTTGCCAGTATCAGCCAGAGCCAGGTCATCACTTCGGTAGATACTGAAGGTAGGCCAGACGACCCTGGATATACACGCTGTCCGGTTCTGGCAAATTAGCCCGCTTAAGATCGTCGCTTTTTGACAGCAGAATCACCAGCGATATGCGCCCCTGCTGTCGATGTTCCGCCAGCCACTCTGCGAAATCAGCTTTACCCACAAAACGGTCTTTCACATCAGGGTAATCCAGGCCATAGCGCAGTTCTCCACTCTGACCAAACAGAATGATGTCATTACGCTTAAGCTCCCACGCCAGGCCAGAGGCCACACCGACGTTATTGGCCAGCACAAACCGACTGTCCTGCAGCGGATCGCGCACGGTGTCGACCAGCGACTGCGGCTGTTTGGAATCCACCACCAGGTTAGGAATGGCAAAACCAATCAACAACGCCAGCCCGGCAGGACACAACGCCGCTAGCCACCAGCGCTGCTGACTCTGCCTGAGCGTAAACCAGCCCACCACGGCCCAAATCAGGAACGCGACCACCGCGCAGAAGACTTTATACAGCTCAACCGACGTCCAGACCGGGTGTTTAGAGAGCCCCCACGGTGAGACAACCAGAGCAGCCACCACGCCAATGGCGCCAAATGCCACGTTGATCCCCCCGTTAATGCGCAGCACGCGAGCACCTTTTTCCGCCGCGAGGCAGGCATAGCGCGCCATCAGAATCGCCAGCGGGGCAAAACAAGGCAGGATATAGGTCGGCAGCTTGCCTTTGGCAATGCTGAAGAACAGCAACGGCATAACCACCCAGCCCAACAGATAGAACCCGCCAGCCGCGTTTTGTCTGTCATTCCAGCCAAGACGGAACGCGCCTGGCAACAACGCTAACCACGGCAGACTACCCGCGACCAGGAACGGCAGGTAATACCAGAATGGCGCTTTGTGCTGGGCATCGCTCTGGGCAAAACGCTGAATATGCTCAACCCAGAAGAAGTAACGCCAGAAATCAGGCTCACGATGGGCAATCGCCAGTGCCCAGGGCAGGACAATCAGCACACAACTCAGGATTGCCAGCCAGCCAAAAATCAGCACCTCTTTCCAGCGCTTTTGGGCAATGACCCACGGCAGTACGCCAATCACCGGTACTGCCAGCGCCAGGAAGCCTTTGGTCATCACCCCCATACCGCAGGCCAGCCCAAGCAGCACGTACCCCCCTGCTTTTCCGGCAACCGTCTCAGCCTGGGATGCTAGCCAGAAACTGCACATCGCCGCCACCAGCCACAGGGTGATGATGGGATCCAGCACGGCATACGTACCGATGCCATACACCAGGAACAGCGTCAGGAAGATAAGACCGGAGAATATGGCAATACGTTTATCTCGCCACAGACGCCAGGCCATCCAGATGACCAGCAGCGCCGCAAACCCGGTGGAGAATATGGCCCCGGCACGCACGGCAAGGTTGGTATCCCCAAACAACAATTGCCCGATACTGTTGATCCAGTAGCCCGCAATCGGTTTTTCAAAGTAACGCAGCCCCAGGAAATGCGGGACAACCCAGTCTCCTGATGCCAGCATTTCGCGGCTAATTTCCGCATAGCGCGTTTCATCAGGCTGCCACAGCAGGCGGATATCGACAGGGATGAGGTAGTAAACGATAAACAGTGCGAGAAGCGCTAAGCCATAACGGGCTGTTTTCATGGGGCCGGACTCACGGTTTGTTGATAGCCAAGCCAGCCTTCCCGGCCAGCCAGTTCATTACGTACTATTTTGCCCACGGGCAGGACGCTGAGATCGTCTGGCAGCAGTTCACTCAACGGACAGAACTGAATCCCCTCCTGAGCAGCCATCGTCAGCAGCTCATCGAAATCATGCTGATACGCAATCCCTTCCACTTCTGCGTGGATGGTATACACCGGCGTACCGGTATCGCGATGCATGCGGTCCAGAATATAGCGATTGAAATCCTCTGCCTTCACCTCGCGGCCAACCACTTCATCCCAGGTGGGAAGCGTGACCGGGATCTGCACCGTCCCGTTGCGATTTTCCCCTAACAGCGGTAAAAATGGCCCGGTCCCGCGACAGTCGCTGTTGTAGCGGAATGCGAAGGATTCTTTAGCTTTCACAACACGTTGGTCCGCACGCCATCCCGCCACGGCGGAGCAGCGCACAGGCTGGCAGGTAATCGCCTCCAGCTCCAACATACCGCGCTCGACTTCACGGGTCAGGCGCGATATGTCCCAGACGCCAGCCCACGCTTGCCAGGCATGGTGATCCCAGGCATGCAGGCCGACCTCGTGTTGCCGTGTCGCTTCACGGATAATCGCTTCATTGCCCGCACCGATACGCCTGCCGGGCCATGCGGTCCCGGCCAGCAAAATATCCCAGCCATAGAGGGATGCTGCGCGTGAGCGCAGCATTTTGAACAGAAACGCCGGTTTAATCAGACGCCATAAATGGCGTCCCATGTTGTCAGGCCCCACGCTGAAGAAAATGCTTGAACGCACATCGTGCTTGCTCAGCAGTTCCAGCAGTTTGGGTACGCCGTCACGCGTCCCCCTGAAGGTGTCGACATCAATGCGTAAACCGACTTTTTTCATGAGTCCTGTTCCGACAGCTCCACAGTGCGCAGGAAGAAATCGAGCGTCTCATCAATAGTCAGCTCCATTTTCACCGTCGGCGTCCAGTTCAGGCAGCGTTTCGCATTGCGAATGCTTGGCTTACGGTGCTCAACGTCCTGATACCCTTTACCGTAGTAGCTGCTGCTTTCCACTTCACGGAAACCGGCAAACGGCGGGAATTTATCGCGCAGTGGATGGCGCTCAAAGCTTGCCAGCAGCATCTCTGCCAGTTCACGAATGCTCGCTTCGTTGTCCGGGTTACCGATGTTGATGATCTCACCGTTGCAGCGGTTATCTTTGTTTTCGATGATGCGGAACAGCGCTTCGATACCATCGCTGATATCAGTAAAGCAGCGTTTCTGTTTGCCGCCTTCGATAAGCTTGATTGGGGAGCCCTCAACCAGGTTGAGGATCAGCTGCGTGATCGCACGTGAGCTACCGATACGCGCCGCGTTCAGGTTATCCAGACGTGGACCCATCCAGTTAAACGGACGGAACAGGGTAAAGCGCAGGCCTTCTTTCTCACCGTAGGCCCAAATCACGCGGTCCAGCAGTTGTTTGGAGACGGAATAAATCCAGCGCTGTTTGTTGATCGGCCCGACCACCAGATTGGAGGTGTCTTCATCGAAGTTTTTGTCGGTACACATGCCGTACACTTCAGAGGTGGACGGGAAGATGATGCGTTTGTCGTATTTTACGCAATCGCGGATGATCTTCAGGTTCTCTTCGAAGTCCAGCTCGAACACGCGCAGCGGGTTACGGGTGTACTCAATCGGCGTAGCAATGGCAACCAGCGGCAGCACCACGTCGCATTTTTTAATGTGATATTCGATCCATTCGGAATGGATGCTGATATCCCCTTCCACGAAGTGGAAACGCGGGTTATCAAGGAAACGGCTGATCGCATCAGAGCCGATATCCAGACCATAGATTTCGTAGTTATCGTCTTTGAGCAGACGTTCGGTCAGGTGGTTCCCGATAAAGCCGTTCACGCCGAGGATCAACACGCGAGTGCGGCGTTTGATGGCAACAACTGGCGCACTGGTGATCAGCGCCCCGGTCACCAGACCTAAAGACTGTGCCAGTTGAGTACCCTGAACATACAGACCGTTATCGGTTTGTCCGGTAACGATCTCCAGAGCTTGCTCACCACAGCTCACGATCAGCGGGGAGACAGAGACAACGGTACCCGGTTTTGCCGCCGGAATGTCGTCGCGCACGCGGGATTTCCAGACGATAAATTTGCTGACACCCGCAAAACTGTAAGCGCCCGGCCATGGATCGGTCACCGCACGCACCAGGTTGTGCAGCTGGCGAGCGGGTTTGTTCCAGTCCAGACGACCATCTTCCGGTGCGCGGCGGCCAAAGGTGCTCGCTTTGCTCTCATCCTGCGCAGTCTCGCTGAACGTACCGCCAAGGATCGCTGGCAGTGCATCACGCAGCAGCGTCTGCGCGGTTGCATTCAGCTTTTGATGCAGCTGCAGCGCCGTCTCGTCGGCATCAATAGCCACTTTCTGCTGTGCCACGATAGCACCCGCATCCGCACGATGCACCATACGGTGCAGGGTCACGCCGGTTTCGGTTTCACCATTGACCAGTACCCAGTTCAGCGGCGCGCGGCCACGATAGGCCGGCAGCAGGGAGCCGTGAAGGTTGAATGCCCCTTTGGCGGCCAGACCTAAGATCTCGTCGGAAATCAGGTTACGGTAGTAGAACGAGAAGATAACATCAGGCGCGAGCACGCGGATGCGATCCACCCACAGCGGGTGGTTTACATCGTCCGGTGCATAAACCGGAATACCACGTTCAGCGGCGATACGCGCTACAGAGCCGAAAAAGTTGTTCTCTCCCGCCGTGTCCGGATGAGTAAAGATCGCAGCAATGTCGTAGCCCGCTTCCAGCAGGGCCAGCGTGCCCGTGCACCCCATATCGTGATAGGCAAATACAACAGCTTTCATGGGTGGATTTCCTCTTGAGATGCTTTGTGTTCCTGACGGACAACACGTTGAATAAAGTAGCGCGGACGTGCGCGAACATCGTTATAGATACGGCCAATGTATTCACCCAGCAGGCCCATTCCGACAAACTGGGCGCCGATGAACATAAACAGTACGGCAAAGAGCATGAAGACCCCTTCCGCCGCCCACTGCGGGCCAAAGACCAGGCGCAGCACGACCAACAGTACGGACAGCGCAAACCCGGCCACGGCGATGATGCTGCCGAAAACGCTCAGCAGGCGCAGCGGTGTGGTGGTCAGGCAGGTGATGAGGTCGTACATCAGGTTGATGAGGCGCATAAAGCTGTACTTCGACTCCCCATGCTCGCGCTCGGCGTGCATAACTGGAATTTCCGTGGCCTTGCGGGCAAAGGTGTTAGCGAGAATCGGAATAAAGGTGCTGCGTTCATGGCAATGAAGCATGGCGTCGACAATATGGCGGCGGTAGGCGCGCAGCATGCAGCCATAATCGCCCATCGCTTTACCGGTGGTGCGCTGGATAAGGCGGTTGATGGTGCGTGAGGCCAGCTTACGGAACATACTGTCCTGACGGTTTTGACGCACCGTGCCGACGACGTCATAGCCTTCATCGGCTTTCGCCACCAGGCGCGGGATCTCTTCCGGCGGGTTTTGCAGGTCAGCGTCCAGGGTGATGATTAGATCGCCCGTGACGTGGCTGAACCCGGCCATAATGGCGGAGTGCTGGCCGTAATTACGGTTGAGCAACACGGCCACAACATGGCTGCCTTCTACCTGTGCGGCTTCGGTCAGCATCAGGGCGGAATTATCACTGCTGCCATCATCCACCAGCAGAATTTCATACGCTTTGCCCATGGTGTCGCAGGCGGCGGTTGTGCGGCGGATCAGTTCAGGCAGGCTCTCCTGCTCGTTATAAACAGGGATCACCACAGAAACTTTTTGTACAGGCGGTGCACTGAACATATCAATTTCCTGCAAGCTGATGGAGCGCGGTAATGACGCGGGTTGTGTCGTCATGAGTCATGTCCGGGAAAAGAGGGAGAGAACAAATACGCGCGCTATTCCATTCTGAATTCGGGAGCGATACATCAGGAAAACGCTCGCGGTAGTATTTTTGCGTATGCGCCGCGCGGAAGTGCAGGCCAGTACCGATGCCTTTCTCTTTCAGCGCTGCCATCAGGTTGTCGCGTGAAATCCCGCAGCGCGCTTCATCAACGCGAATGATAAACAGGTGCCAGGCGTGCACATGCGGCCATGACGGAATGGTGAGCGGCTGGAACGGCGTATCGGCAAGCTCCCGCAGGTAGCGTTCAGCAATTTCCTTGCGTCGTTTGTTGGCTTCCTTCAGTTTGCCCAACTGCACCAGCGCCAGCGCGGCGTTGATATCCGCCAGGTTGTATTTATAGCCCGGGGAAATCACTTCTGCCTGCGGCGCACGACCGTGCGTCTGGCGGTCATACGCGTCGACACCCAGGCCGTGGAATTTCAGGCTGCGGATCCGCGCAGCAAGTTGCGCGTTATCCGTCACCACGAGACCGCCTTCTGCACAGGTCATATTTTTAATGGCGTGGAAAGAGAAAATCGCCGTTCCCTTCCAGCCGACATGACGGTCTTTATAGTAAGTACCGGCTGCATGAGCCGCATCTTCAATCACCGGAATACCGTGGCGTTCACCAATGGCGTGGATGGCGTCGATTTCACATGGTGCGCCGGCATAATGAACGGGGATAATCGCTTTGGTACGCGGGGTGATGGCAGCTTCAACCGCTTCGGGTGTCACCATCAAGGTATCTTTGTCCACATCAATCATTACCGGCGTTGCGCCCAGTAAAACAATCATATTCAGAGTGGAGACCCAGGTCTGGGAGGGGGTAATGACTTCATCGCCCGGGCCAATATCCAGCGCCATCAGCGTGACATGCATTCCTGCTGTTGCAGAACAAACGGCAATTGCATGCTGGTTCCCGGTAAGTTGACAGAATGCCTCTTCAAGTTCCTGATTCTTAGGCCCCGTGGTGATCCAGCCCGACATCAAAACGTCCTGAAGCGCCGCAATTTCCTCAGCGCCCATCGACGGTCGCGAAAAAGGCAGAAAATCACTCATTATTAATTTCCTTGCTGTATTAAAGGCGTCATCTTTTACTGCGCTGTCGTAATGGGCAGCTCAATGGGATCATGCAAGATGGTTATTAAATAAAGACCAAATAAAATTAAGTCGCTATAACAGTTATGTCAACAAACCATCAACTGAAACAAAGTAGCGGTGTTTTCTTAGGAAAAAATTAAGACAGGTGAGAAGCAGAAGGGGGACAGCACATTAAGAATGACAAGAAGTCTTTTTACAACAGCAAGATAGCTGTCATGTTAAATTTTTCACGTTTTTGTGGGAAGCCTCACAACACTTACGACAATATTTCATTTCTTTTACATTGAGATTATAAGAAAAGTAAATGAATACTCAACCAAAATTAAAATCCCGGCGGTTTCGGCGGAAATAGACCGTCCTCCGGGAACTTTTTATTAATATGAATTGTCGCGGAATCAACTGTCGCGCTTAGTTAAGATTAGCAGGGAAATCATTTGGTAATTCACTGGCTGCGCAGGCAATAACGCTTTCATTATCCGCACCGCAATCGCGTACAAAAGTGATCGTAGCAAACTCATCAATCACTTCAGTTGGATAGGCCGGACCTGCATCGCGATAGCTATTCATAAGAGGAATATGATCGTTCTGGAAGCAGACGGTTTTTTCCGGATTGTTCATGACCCAGCGCGGGAAGAAGATGGTGCCGTGAAACAGTTTATCGCCCAGGTTTACAATCAGGCTCACATCCGTCCCGGTTGGCTCTGTCCAGGAAATTTTATAGATACTCTCCCCTACCCGTACGATATAGGCCTGCTGATCTTTTACCCAACGGTTTGCCACAAGACCGCTATGAATACGGTAATCAAGGGTGGTCTCATTTTTTACGTAAATCTCGTAGTTCCAGCCATTGTCATAGGTATAAACAAGGTGTTTGCCAACGAAGCCGCTTAAGTCGTGTTTGTCGAAGGTGTTCATAAGATGTCTCCTTTGTTTTGATGAGACGATCGTACCCCTTCAAAAAATGGATGAATAACGCTATGTTTTAATCAAACTCATCCAAAATTTAGATATGTCATGCACAAGACGACGCTGGAACAATGGTCTTTACTGATGAAAGTGGTTGAGGCCGGTAGCTTTGCCAAAGCAGCGGAAGAAACCCATCGCAGCCAGTCCTCCGTCAGCTATAACCTGGCGTTGTTGCAGGAGAGGCTGGGCGTGGCGCTGCTGGCGCCGGAAGGACGACGAGCGGTGCTAACCCCAGCCGGAGAACTTCTTCTCAACCAGGTGAAACCGTTGCTGAAAGCGTTTTCGTATGTTGAGACGCGCGCAGGTACCCTTCGCAACGGCACGCGCACACGGTTGGATCTGGTCGTAGACACGGTTTTCCCGCGTCGCCGCCTGTTCGCCATTCTGCGTCAGTTCCAGCAGCAGTATCCACAAACCCACGTACGCCTCACCGAAGTGCTTGAAACGTCCCGTGCCGATGCCATAAATGACGAAGCCGATATCATGGTTCTGACGCGCCGCCAGGACATGACAGGGCTCGGCGAATGGCTGATGAATATCGACTTTGTCGCCGTGGCGCATCATCAGCATCCCCTTTTCACCCTCGACGTACCGCTTAACGATGACATGCTGCGCCCGTGGCCGCTCATCCAGATTGCGGACAACCAGACTACCGCGCGCGCTGCCGGCGAGTCGTGGACGTTTTCCACCATTGATGCCGCCATTGAGGCCGTTGTCTCTCAGGTTGGCTACGGCTGGCTGCCAGCAGAACACATCCAGACCCAGCTGGATCAAGGTGTACTGAAACATCTGCCGCTGAGCCACGGCGCGCGCAGAGCAACGCCGCTTCACCTGATTGTTAAACGCTCCCTCACCCCGCTTGATGAGCAGGTTGAGACGCTGGTGCACCTTTTTAGCCATGAGCCATCATCACCACCTGCTACGCTTTAAGGTCCGAACGTTAAAACGATAAGGAGTGGATGATGAAAATCGACTTTGCGGGGAAAGTGGCGCTGGTGACGGCCTCAACCGGCGGGATCGGGTTCGCTATTGCCAGAGGTCTGGCGGAAAGTGGTGCGGAAGTAATCGTCAATGGCCGCAGCACGGAATCGGTGAATAAAGGTATTCAACAGCTTCAGCAGGTAGTGCCAGGCGTGCAGGTGCGTGCCGCGATCGCCGATCTCAGTACGGCAGAAGGGGTCGAGTCGCTTGTGAAGGTCGCGGGCAACGTTGATATCCTGGTCAACAACGCCGGAATTTACGGACCGCAGGATTTCTATGCTACCGACGATGACACCTGGGAGCGTTACTGGCAGACCAACGTGATGTCCGGCGTACGCCTCTCCCGCGCCTTGCTGCCGGGCATGGTGCAGAAAGGCTGGGGACGCGTGGTGTTTATTTCCTCCGAGTCGGCCTGCAATATCCCGGCGGATATGATCCACTACGGCGTGACCAAAACGGCGCAGCTTTCGCTCGCACGCGGCCTGGCGAAGTTCGTGGCGGGAAGTGGTGTGACGGTCAACAGCGTGTTGCCAGGACCGACGATGTCTGATGGTTTCGCCGAAATGATGAAGGATGAAATCGAAAAAACCGGCAAATCGCTGGAACAGCTGGCGAAAGAGTTTGTGATGGCCAACCGCCCCAGCTCGGTTATCCAGCGCGCGGCCACGGTTGAAGAGGTGGCCAATATGGTGATTTATGTCTGTTCGACCCAGGCCTCCGCCACCTCGGGCGCGGCATTGCGCGTCGATGGCGGCGTCGTGGATGACATCATTTGATATCGTCAGGCTGCACTGCCCGCGACCCGACGGGCAGTAATGTAGTGCTCTTGCCAGTAGTCGTCCGTCAGGGTTGAGACCGTTACCCCCTGGCTACTTGAAGCATGAATAAACTGGCTATTGCCAATATAAACGCCTACGTGCTTGCGGTTCGGTCCCGTCTGGAAGAACACCAGGTCTCCTGCCTTCAGGCGATATTGCGCCACCTGCACGCCGCGGTGGATCTGTTCGCTCGTCGTGCGCGGTAAATTAAGGTGTACCGCATCGCTGAACAGATGTTGCATCAGTGCCGAGCAATCCACCCCGCGATGCGTGGTTCCGCCCCACTGATACTGGGTCCCCTTCCACTTCTGGTATTGATCGAGGATGCGCGAGCGTAGCGGGCCTGTTTCGTGGTGAAACAGAGCCGATTTCGCTGGCGATACAGCAAATGCGCTGTTCATCGAGATCATGGATGCAGGCAGCTCAAAACTGAATGCGGAAAATGAAGCAAAACTTAACGTGAGGATTGAAATAAGCGATCTGAACGTCATATCAAAAAAGGATCTGAGAGTGAATTATTCCTTACCTGTGGGGGCCAATGTTCCCCCGAAAAGTCTTTCAATGCGGCGATAATATAGACAGGGTATTTTTTAACCAATCTTTATCGAGGCCAAAAATGGACTCACTTTCAGATCGCAAGATCGATAAAAAAATGGTTGTGATGTAAGGACTGTCCAGGTAAAGCAGGTAAACTAATCAACAGAATGTGTATTTCAGCTAAGACGTATTTATGACCAATATGATTGCCGACGAGACGGTGGCAAAATCCAACGTGCTCTCTGTCTTTGACTTTGATGGAACATTAACGCACCACGACAGCTTTATCCCTTTCCTGCGTTTTGCCTTTGGTAAACGTTACTTCGCGGGCCGCCTGGTGCGTATGGCGCTGCCAACGCTCCACTGCGTGCGCCGCAAGCTGACGCGCGATGAGCTGAAAGAAGTGCTGATTAAAACGTTCCTGACAGGCGTGGATGAACACTGGTTACGCCAGCAGGCGGAAGCCTTTTGCGAAAAGTACTGGGATAAACTGATGCGTCCGGCTGGCGTGCTGGCCGTTGCTGCAGAGGTGAACTCCGGCGCGGAAGTGACAATCTGTTCCGCTTCTCCTGCCCTGGTGCTACAGCCGTGGGCTGACAAACTCGGCATTAAGCTGATTGGCACACAGCTGGAAGTGAAAAACGGTAAGCTGACAGGACGTATCACGGGCAATAACTGCCGCTGTGCTCAGAAAGTGGCAAGGCTGGAAAAGGTGTATGGCGATCTCAACGCGTATCACCTGCGCGCCTGGGGAGACACTCGCGGCGATCACGAACTGCTGGCAGCCGCGCAGGATCCACACTGGCGGCATTTCCATCACCCGCGTAAGCGTCGGAATTCACCGATTAAATAGCCTTTTCACCCTCTCCCCACGGGGCGAGGGTGAAAAGCGGTGCATCAGGCCTCACGTTTCCCAGGGAACATCACACTCGCAATAATGCCCAGCGCCAGCACGCCTAATACCACAAACAGGCTGGCCGTCGCGCCAATGCTGTAACCATGATGCCAGAAGTGGTCGGTTGCATTCAGACCCAGCTTGAAGGCCACGAAGAACAGTAACAACACCACGGCTTTCTCAAGGTGCACCAGATACTGTTTCAGCGCTTCCAGTACGAAATAGAGCGTACGCAGGCCGAGAATGGCGAACATCATGGCGCTATAGATAATCAGCGGTTCGCGACTCACGGCAATAATCGCCGGGACCGAGTCAAACGCGAACATCACGTCAGAAAGCTCCACAACCGCCACGCAGAGCAGCAGTGGTGTTGCGTAGCGCTTCGCCTTCTTCACGCGTCCAACCATCACGTCCTGGTTTTCCGGTTTTTCAAGTTCAGCATCGACCTCTTTCTGGGTCAGAATAAAGGCATTGCTGCTGATTTTCGGCCAGACAGGATAGAAACGTTTCACCAGGCGATAAGCGAGATGACCAGAGTAATCTTCCACTTCGTCACTCTCTTCATTGCGTTTGAGCATCATCACCGCTGTCCAGCCAACGACCAGCGCGAAAATCACTTCGACGTAAGGCCCCAGACTCAGCAGGCTTGTCCCAATGGCCACAAAGATGCCACGGAAAACAATCGCGCCCAGCACGCCCCAGTAAAGTACGCGGTGACGATACTTATCCGGCACACCAAACCAGGCAAAAATGGCCATCATTACAAACAGGTTATCGACAGAAAGCACCTCTTCAAGCGCGTAACCCGTGAGGAACAGACTTGCCATCTCGGCGCCGTGGTGAACATACAGGAATCCGGCGAACGCCATTGCCATCATGACCCAGAACAGGGACCACATGGCGGCACTTTTGAGCGAGATCGGTTTATCGTGACGGTGCATAAAGAGGTCGATAAACATCGCCCCTACGGCCATCACAACAAAGACAACAACGGTTTCCGTCGGGAAACCGAGATGAGCAGCAGACATACACAACACCATACAAACTGACATAAGCCAGTAACAGAAAAAGATCGTTACTTTAGCACACCCGTCGTTCAGGCGCTCATGCCACGCAAACGCTGCAGTACCGCCACCAGAACCGCCACAGACCAGCCCACCATTAGCGCGCCCACGAGCCCTTCCACACCGCCGATGAGCCGCCAGTTCTCGGGTAACGTGACGTCGCCGTACCCGACAGTGGCATAACTGACCAGTGAAAAGTAGAAACTGGTGTTCCAGTCATTAAATGCATCAATGACGAAATAAAACGCCGCAAATAGCCCGGCTTCAAGAAGATGGGCGAAAATCATGGAGATAACGATGCCGACATTACGTAAAACAATACGTACCGCAGAATCGACTTCTAATTTAATGAATTTTAAAACGCCAAACATCCACAGTGAATGGATCACCACGGTTAGGGTAAGCAAAATAATAATACTGAGTAGTTGCATGACGTGTGCTCTGACCAAAAAGAGTATGGCCCCGCGAACGCGGCGGGGCATCTGGTCGAAGCTTAGTTGAATGGAGAGAAAAAGTTGGTGCAATAATTGCGGGGCGTGATTATTTCTCTGCCAGCGCCTGAGCACATGCCCAGGCACTTGCCCATGCCCACTGGAAGTTGTACCCGCCAAGCCAGCCGGTGACGTCCATCACTTCGCCAATAAAATAGAGCCCCGGCACGTTGCGCGCTTCCATGGAGCGGGAAGAGAGTTCATTCGTGTCGACCCCGCCCAGCGTGACTTCTGCGGTGCGGTAGCCTTCCGTGCCGTTTGGCTGCACGCGCCAGTTTGTCAGCGTCTCCACCAGCGTCTCCTGCTCGCGGCTGTTAAGCTGCTTGAGCGAAACATCCGGGATCTGCCCCAGCACCTGCAAACATTCCACCAGACGCTTCGGCAGCTGCATTGCCAGGGTGTTTTTCAGGCTCTGATTCGGGTGCGCCACACGCTGCTCGTTGAGGAAGGCATCCAGATCGCAATCGGGAAGCAGGTTAACCGTGACAAACTCCCCCGGCTGCCAGTAGCTGGAGATCTGCAGTACCGCCGGGCCAGAGAGGCCGCGGTGAGTGAAGAGCAGGTTTTCGCGGAATACCGTACCATCTTCGGCGGTGATGACCGACGGAACCGAGACGCCAGAAAGTGTCTGGAGTTGTTCCAGCAGAGGTTTATGCAGCGTAAACGGCACCAGCCCCGCACGCGTTGGCAGCACCTTCAGGCCAAACTGCTCGGCAATCTTGTAGCCAAATGGCGAGGCACCCAGACCCGGCATAGAAAGACCACCGCTGGCGATCACCAGGCTGTCGGTGCTGACGGTTTCACCGTTGAGTTGCAGCGTGTAACCTTGCTCATCACGCGCAACGTCCAGCACTTCCGTGCGCAGGCGCATCGTTACACCGCCCTTCTCGCACTCGGCCACCAGCATATCGACAATCTGCTGCGCGGAATCGTCGCAGAACAGCTGACCCAACGTCTTCTCATGCCACGCAATACCGTGTTTACCCACGAGGTCGATAAAGTCCCACTGGGTGTAACGCGCCAGCGCAGATTTGCAAAAATGACGGTTTTGGCTCAAATAGGCCGCGGGTTCAACATACAGATTAGTAAAGTTGCAGCGCCCACCGCCAGACATCAGGATCTTACGGCCTGGTTTTTTACCGTTATCCAGTAACAGCACGCGACGACCCGCTTGTCCGGCCATCGCCGCACAAAACATACCCGCCGCACCGGCGCCAATGACCACGGCATCAAACCTTTCCACGTCAAAACCCTCTTTGTTCACTGCCGCGGATTGTAAAGTTTCCTCTGTGGTCACACCAGCGTAAAAAGATATTACAAAGCCATTTCATTGAAATTTAAAGAATATCCTTTCAGGCACTTTTCCCAAATCAGGTGGTATGTCAAAAAAAGTCTATATTTCACTTTGCCCGCCGTGCATTTGTCCTGGATAATGCGCCGCGTTCATGTCCTCAAAATGGCGTAACGTCCTATGCTACATTTGTTTGCCGGCCTGGATTTACATACCGGGCTTTTATTATTGCTTGCTCTGGTTTTTGTACTGTTTTACGAAGCGATCAACGGCTTCCACGACACTGCAAACGCAGTAGCAACGGTTATTTACACTCGCGCAATGCGATCGCAACTGGCGGTTGTTATGGCGGCGGTATTTAACTTTTTTGGTGTCCTCCTGGGCGGACTGAGCGTTGCATATGCCATTGTGCATATGTTGCCAACGGATCTGCTGCTTAACGTAAGTTCTGGCCATGGCCTCGCTATGGTGTTCTCAATGCTGCTTGCTGCAATTATCTGGAACCTCGGTACCTGGTATTTCGGCCTGCCTGCATCCAGTTCTCACACTCTCATCGGCGCGATTATCGGTATCGGGTTAACCAATGCCCTGATGACCGGTACATCGGTTGTTGATGCGTTAAACATCCCGAAAGTGCTGGGGATTTTTGCCTCGCTTATCGTCTCCCCAATTGTGGGTCTGGTGGTTGCAGGTGGATTAATTTTCATCCTGCGTCGTTACTGGAGCAACACGAAAAAGCGCTCCCGTATTCACCTGACTCCGGCAGAGCGTGAGAAGAAAGACGGTAAGAAAAAACCGCCATTCTGGACACGTATCGCTCTGATCATTTCTGCAATCGGCGTGGCTTTCTCACACGGTGCGAACGATGGTCAGAAAGGCATTGGTCTGGTGATGTTGGTTCTGATTGGCGTTGCGCCAGCAGGTTTCGTGGTTAACATGAATGCCTCCGGATACGAAATCACCCGTACCCGTGATGCGGTGAATAACGTCGAGATCTATTTCCAGCAGCATCCTGATCTTCTCAAGAAAGCGACCGGCGTTGACCAGTTGATTCCTTCTCCGGAAGCGGGCGCTACCACCGTACCAGGCGAGTTCCACTGCCATCCGGCAAACGCGATTAACGCGCTGGAACGTGCGAAAGGCATGCTGGGCACTATCGAGAGTTATGACAAACTGACCGTTGAACAGCGTGGTCAGCTGCGTCGCATTATGCTGTGCATCTCTGATGTGACGGATAAAGTGGCGAAGCTGCCTGACGTGAATGCTGATGACCAGCGTCTTCTGAAGAAACTGAAAGGCGATATGCTCAACACCATCGAGTACGCGCCAATCTGGATCATCATGGCAGTCGCGCTGGCGCTCGGTATCGGTACGATGATTGGCTGGCGTCGCGTGGCGACCACCATCGGCGAGAAGATCGGTAAGAAAGGCATGACCTATGCGCAGGGTATGTCCGCGCAGATGACGGCAGCCGTGTCTATCGGTCTGGCGAGCTATACCGGTATGCCAGTGTCTACCACCCACGTACTTTCTTCGTCCGTGGCAGGAACCATGATTGTTGACGGTGGCGGTTTGCAGCGCAAAACCGTGACCAACATTCTGATGGCCTGGGTATTCACTCTCCCGGCCTCTATCCTGTTGTCTGGCGGTTTGTACTGGATTTCGCTGAAGCTGATCTAATCAGTTGAAGGCGACAAAAAAGCGGGTCAGGAAACTGACCCGCTTTTTTTTGGAACCAACGCAATACCCTGGAAGGAATAGACTATGCCATTCAAAACGGCTATTAAATGGATTCATCGCCTTGTTACCGTTTCGCTTCTGGCTCTGGTCATTGGTTTTCTCTGGCTAAACCACCAACCTAATCAGCGAAACAACGATGAACTTCAGCGCGTTTATAAATTATCTGATAGCGTCTGGCTCTATATGACCGTGAACAATCAGGGTGGCGCAACCGTGCCAACAATCTACCGTTACTACCTCTCGGGGGAAATATCAGGGAATGATGCCGACGTTATCCATCAGCTTGCTATGAAGCATCCTGTTATTGAAGGTACAGGCACGATTACCACTGCCAGTATGGATACAAACGGGGAAGTGAAAATTACCTATAGCGGGAAAGTTATCTCAATTCAGGACAATATCTCAAATCTCCGGTTCTCAGTTACGCCCTGAACCAGATGAAATCAGGCGGGCTTACCCCGCCTGCTGTGAAGCTCAATGCCAAATCATCAATGCAACCATACTGACCACGACCAGACCACATAAGGCGCTGGTCAAAATGAACTGACGACGCAGGCGCTCGCAACGACGGATAAACTCTTCATCGTGATGATCGCGGTAGCGCTGGTAGTAGATGTATCCCACCAGACGCATCTGTTTGCTGGGCTGTCCATGCGAGGTGAAGAAACCTCCACCGTCCACATACTGATAAAGCAACGGATCGCAACCACGAAGTACCACCAACAGCGCACGTAACGATGAGAAGTAGCGCGCCATATTCACTATGCAAACCACACATAGCGCCCAAAACAATGCGACGGTGCTAATCATACATCCTCCCCGGCGTCCGCCCACGAAGCAAGGCTTCTGAGCTACCGCACCCCAATGCCCTGACAGACAGTTCAGTGAAAGAATGACCAAAATCGATCCGGTTCGCATTTTAAAATCCGAACGGCTCATTAAATAGTGTAGGAGATCCGTTTATTTTTTTGCCACAAGGTTAATCGTTATCAACACCAAAGCTTGAAAAATATGTTTAACTGGGCCGTAATAAAGTATCAGACGGCGGCATTCTCGTAATAGTCATCGATAACTTAAGGAAGGAGTAACACTATGGCTTACAAACACATTCTCATCGCGGTAGACCTCTCCCCGGAGA
The DNA here is from genome assembly GCA_023023105.1 of Enterobacter ludwigii. Lineage (NCBI taxonomy): Bacteria > Pseudomonadati > Pseudomonadota > Gammaproteobacteria > Enterobacterales > Enterobacteriaceae > Enterobacter > Enterobacter ludwigii. Next base: position 4,406,299 of record CP083824.1, read on the forward strand.
GCAAAGTACTGGTTGATAAAGCAGTATCCATGGCACGTCCCTACAACGCGAAAGTTTCTCTGATTCACGTTGATGTGAATTACTCCGACCTCTATACCGGTCTGATCGACGTCAATCTCGGCGATATGCAGAAACGCATCTCCGAAGAGACTCACCATGCTCTGAGCGAACTGTCGACTAACGCAGGTTATCCGATCACCGAAACCTTAAGCGGTAGCGGCGACCTGGGCCAGGTGCTGGTCGATGCAATTAAGAAATACGATATGGATCTGGTGGTATGCGGTCACCATCAGGACTTCTGGAGCAAGCTGATGTCTTCAGCGCGCCAGCTGATTAACACCGTTCACGTGGATATGCTGATTGTTCCACTGCGTGACGAAGAAGACGAATAAGTGCAAAATGCCCGGTAGCGCTAGCGCCACCGGGCTTTGTTATTCCGGCGTACCGGCATAAATATCAAACCGGTGCCCTTTGGTAGTCACCGCATTGGTCGTCGCAACGTCCGCCAGCGGCGGCGCATAGTCCGGGCGTTTCACTACCACACGCTTCGTCGCTAACTGGCGAGCAGGCCCCAGCAAACCATCTGCATCCAGGTCCGGACCCACGAGCGACTGAAACACACGCATCTCTTTTTTCACCAGCGCGCTTTTCTGCTTATGCGGGAACATCGGATCAAGATAGACCACCTGCGGGCGCGGGGTAATATCGGTCAGCGCCGTCAGGCTGGAGGCGTGGATCAGCTGCAAACGCTCCTGCAACCACGGGCCGATTTCCGGGTCTGCATAGCCACGCACCAGACCGTCGTCGAGTAGTGCGGCCACCACAGGATTCCGTTCCAGCATCCGCACATGACAACCCACGGATGCCAGCACAAACGCATCACGCCCTAACCCCGCCGTGGCATCCACCACATCCGGCAGATAGCTTCCCTTGATGCCGACCGCTTTGGCAACCGCTTCACCACGACCGCCACCAAACTTACGTCGGTGTGCCATCGCACCGCCAACAAAGTCGACAAAAATACCGCCGAGTTTTGGTTCGTCGCGCTTACGTAATTCGAGATGCTCTGGCGTCATCACCAGCGCCATCAGGTTTTCATCATCGTGCTCCAGCCCCCAGCGGGCGGCCAGAACAGATAAGGCGCCGTCTCCGGCGCCTGTTTCATCGACTAAGCAGATCTTCACGTAGCAATCAGCCTTTGATCCCGTAATGCTCCAGCATCGCATCCAGCTGCGGCTCGCGGCCACGGAAGCGTTTGAACAGCACCATAGGCTCTTCAGAACCGCCACGGGTCAGGATGTTATCGAGGAACGACTGGCCTGTTTCGCGGTTAAAAATCCCTTCCTCTTCGAAACGAGAGAAGGCATCTGCCGCCAGCACGTCGGCCCACAGGTAGCTATAGTAACCTGCCGCGTAGCCGCCTGCGAAGATGTGGCTGAACGCGTGCGGGAAGCGGCCCCAGGTTGGCCCAGGAATGACGGCAACCTGCTTTTTAATCTCAGCCAGGGTCTCGAGGATTTTAGCCCCCTGCTCCGGGCTGAACTCGGCGTGCAGGCGGAAATCGAACAGGCCGAATTCCAGCTGACGCAGGATAAACATCGCCGCCTGGTAGTTTTTCGCCGCCAGCATTTTATCCAGCAGTTCTTTCGGCAGCGGTTCGCCGGTCTCATAGTGACCAGAGATAAACGCCAGCGCGTCCGGCTCCCAGCACCAGTTTTCCATAAACTGGCTTGGCAGTTCGACCGCATCCCACGGTACGCCGCTGATCCCGGCCACGCCTGCGGTTTCGATGCGGGTCAGCATATGGTGCAGACCGTGGCCGAACTCGTGGAACAGGGTGATCACTTCGTCGTGGGTAAACAGCGCAGGTTTGCCATTCACCGGACGGTTGAAGTTACAGGTCAGATAAGCGACCGGCTTCTGCAGAGAACCGTCGGCTTTACGCATCTGGCCCACGCAGTCGTCCATCCACGCCCCGCCGCGTTTGTTCTCACGCGCGTAGAGATCGAGGTAGAAACTGCCGCGCAGCTCGTTCTTCTCGTCATACAGCTCGAAGAAACGTACGTCCGGATGCCAGACGTCAATGTCGGTACGTTCTTTTGCGGTGATGCCATAGATGCGTTTAACCACTTCGAACAGACCGTTAACGGCTTTGTTTTCCGGGAAGTACGGGCGCAACTGCTCATCGCTGATGCTGTAGAGGTGCTGCTTCTGTTTTTCGCTGTAGTAAGCGATGTCCCACGGCTGCAACTCGTCCACGCCGAACTCCGCCTTCGCGAAGGCACGCAGTTGTGCCAGCTCTTTCTCACCCTGTGGACGGGCGCGTTTGGCCAGGTCGGTTAGAAAATCGAGTACCTGCTGTGGATTTTCCGCCATTTTGGTGGCAAGGGATTTATCGGCATAGTTTTCAAAGCCCAGCAACTGCGCCAGCTCGTGACGCAGAGCCAGAATTTCAGCCATCACCGGGCTGTTGTCCCATTTACCGGCATTCGGCCCCTGGTCGGAGGCGCGGGTGCTGTAAGCGCGGTACATCTCTTCGCGCAACGCCTGGTTGTCGCAGTAGGTCATTACCGGCAGGTAGCTCGGGATATCCAGGGTTAACAGGAAACCTTCCTGCTCTTTCGCTTCGGCCTGCGCTTTTGCCGCCGCCAGCGCGCTTTCCGGCATCCCGGCCAACTGCGCTTCGTCGGTAATCAGCTTCGTCCAGCCCATGGTGGCGTCGAGCACGTTGTTGCTGTACTGATTGCCCAGTTCAGACAGGCGCGCGGCAATTTCACCGTAGCGGGTCTGCTTCTCTTTTGGCAGACCAATCCCGGACAGCTCAAAATCACGCAGGGCGTTATCGACCGATTTTTTCTGCGCCGTGTTCAGTTCAGCATAGTGGTCGCCGTCGCGCAGGTCGCGATACGCTTTGTAGAGCCCTTCGTGCTGGCCGACCCAGGTCCAGTACTCGGAGCGCAGCGGCAGGGTCTGTTCGTAGGCTTCGCGCAGTTCCGGGCTGTCTTTTACCGAGTTCAGGTGGCTCACCGGGGAGAGGATACGCCCCAGCACGTCGTACACTTCGTCCAGCGGCTGACACAGATTTTCCCAGGTGTACGGCGCGCCCTGCGCGACCACGCTTTCTACCGCCGCACGGCAGTTGTCCAGCGATTGCGTAACGGCTGGAACCACATGTTCAGGGAGGATTTTAGAAAATGGTGGCAACGAAAAAGGCGTCAGTAATGGATTGGTCATAAACGCTGTCCTGTTGAATAAGATGAATGAAGCGCGCATCCGGCGCTGTGCATATGGTCCAGTAATGGGGTTAAGTGTAGAGGATTTCAATGCCTGCGCTTACCGGGCTGACGGGTAATCTGTGCCGTTCTGCTGTAAACTGTGGCAAATCGTCATTTCAGCGGAATTTCATTACTCATGCTCAGTTATCGCCACAGCTTCCACGCAGGCAACCACGCCGATGTCCTCAAACACACCGTTCAGAGTCTGATCATCGAATCACTCAAAGAGAAAGAGAAGCCGTTTCTCTATCTGGACACCCACGCGGGCGCGGGGCGCTATCAGCTGAGCGGCGAACACGCCGAGCGTACCGGTGAATATCTGGAAGGGATCGCCCGCATCTGGCAGCAGGATGACCTGCCAGCAGAACTGGAACCCTACATCGGTGTAGTGAACCATTTCAACCGCAACGGCCAGCTGCGTTACTACCCAGGTTCTCCGCTGATTGCCCGTCAGCTGTTGCGCGAACAGGACAGCATCCAGTTGACCGAGCTGCACCCAAGTGATTTCCCGCTGTTGCGCGCTGAATTCCAGAAAGATAACCGCGCTCGCGTGGATAAAGCCGATGGCTATCAGCAGCTGAAAGCCAAATTGCCGCCGGTTTCCCGTCGCGGCCTGGTGCTGATCGACCCGCCGTACGAAATCAAAACCGACTATCAGGCGGTGGTGACCGGCATCCACGAAGGTTACAAGCGCTTTGCGACCGGTACCTATGCCCTGTGGTACCCGGTGGTACTGCGCGCGCAAATCAAACGCATGATCAAAGACCTGGAAGCGACCGGCATCCGTAAAATCCTGCAGATTGAACTGGCGGTACGCCCGGATAGCGACCAGCGCGGTATGACCGCCTCCGGTATGATTGTCATCAACCCGCCGTGGAAGCTCGAAGCGCAGATGAATAACGTGCTGCCGTGGCTGCACAAAACGCTGGTGCCAGCGGGTACAGGCCACGCCACCGTCAGTTGGATCGTGCCTGAGTAATCACAGCCATCGGTGGAACCTATTGATTTCAGGTATACAATCGCGGCAATTCACGATTAAGGATAAAAGCTATGACTAAGCATTATGACTACATCGCAATCGGCGGCGGCAGCGGCGGCATCGCCTCCATCAACCGTGCGGCCATGTATGGCCAGAAATGTGCGCTGATTGAAGCCAAAGAACTTGGCGGCACCTGCGTGAACGTGGGTTGTGTACCGAAGAAAGTGATGTGGCATGCGGCGCAGATCCGTGAAGCTATCCATATGTATGGCCCGGACTACGGCTTTGACACCACCATCAACCACTTCGACTGGGACAAACTGATCGCCAGCCGTACCGCCTACATCGACCGTATTCACACCTCGTACGACAACGTACTGGGTAAAAATAACGTCGACGTGATCCGTGGTTTTGCCCGCTTTGTGGACGCGAAAACGATCGAAGTGAACGGCGAGACGATCACTGCCGATCACATCCTGATCGCCACCGGCGGCCGTCCGAGCCACCCGAATATCCCGGGTGTGGAATACGGTATCGACTCCGACGGCTTCTTCGAACTGCCAGCCCTGCCAAAACGCGTTGCCGTGGTGGGCGCGGGTTACATTGCGGTTGAGCTTGCCGGCGTGATTAATGGTCTGGGTGCCGAAGCGCATCTGTTCGTGCGTAAACACGCACCGCTGCGTAGCTTTGACCCGCTGATCGTCGACACGCTGGTCGAAGTGATGAACGCCGAAGGCCCAACCCTGCACACCAACGCCGTACCAAAAGCGGTAGTGAAAAATGCAGACGGCAGCCTGACCCTGGAGCTGGAAGATGGCCGCAGCCAGACCGTCGATTGCCTGATCTGGGCGATTGGCCGTGAACCAGCGAACGATAACTTCAACCTGGCCGTCACGGGCGTGAAAACCAATGATAAAGGCTATATCGTCGTTGATAAGTTCCAGAACACCAGCGTACCGGGCATTTATGCTGTCGGTGATAACACCGGTGCGGTTGAGCTGACCCCGGTTGCCGTTGCAGCGGGTCGCCGTCTCTCCGAGCGTCTGTTTAACAACAAGCCGGAAGAGCATCTGGACTACAGTAATATCCCGACCGTGGTCTTCAGCCACCCGCCAATCGGCACCGTCGGCTTAACCGAGCCGCAGGCGCGCGAGCAGTATGGCGACGATCAGGTGAAAGTGTATAAATCCGCGTTTACCGCGATGTATACCGCTGTTACCTCTCACCGTCAGCCGTGTCGTATGAAGCTGGTGTGCGTTGGGCCAGACGAGAAGATTGTCGGTATTCACGGCATTGGCTTTGGCATGGATGAGATCCTGCAGGGCTTCGCGGTGGCGCTGAAGATGGGCGCAACGAAGAAAGACTTCGACAACACCGTGGCGATCCACCCGACGGCTGCGGAAGAGTTCGTGACCATGCGATAATCCTGAAGCCCCTCTCCGGAGGGGCTTTTTTTTAACATTCATACACCGTTGCAAAACGAATGCTCCGAAAATAGTGATCTAGCGCACATATTCCTCCCCATCTACCGAAGCGAATGTCTACGCTTTAAAGACACCCGGAAGAACAATCTCTTTGAACACACAACCGGAGGTCCTTATCACCATGTTCAACCAGAAGACACAGGCTACCGAGAACATCGAATTCGGGATTGAAGAAGAGCTGCGCTACGAGACCGATCCCTGTGAGTTGAAACTGGATGAAATGATTGAAGCGGAGCCGGAACCCGAGATGATCGAAGGGCTACCCGCCTCTGATGCCCTGACGCCCGCCGATCGCTATCTTGAACTGTTCGAACACGTGCAGTCTTCACGGCTGTTTGCAGACAGCAAAACCTTCCCCGACTGCGCGCCGAAGATGGACCCACTGGATATTCTGATCCGCTACCGCAAGGTCAAACGCCACCGGGATTTCGACCTGCGCCAGTTTGTGGAGAACCACTTCTGGTTGCCTGAGACTTACAGCACAGAATATGTCTCCGACCCCGGCCTTTCGTTAAAAGAGCACATCGACAGTCTGTGGCCAGTGCTAACGCGTGAGCCACAGGATCATATTCCCTGGTCATCCCTGCTGGCACTGCCGCAAGCGTATATCGTACCTGGCGGCCGATTCAGCGAGACCTATTACTGGGACTCTTATTTCTCCATGCTGGGGTTGGCCGAGAGTGGCCGGAACGATCTGCTGAAATGTATGGCGGATAACTTCGCCTGGCTAATCGAACGCTACGGTCATATTCCGAACGGCAACCGCACCTATTATCTCAGCCGCTCCCAGCCCCCCGTTTTTGCCCTGATGGTTGAGCTGTTCGAGGAGGACGGCGTGCGCGGGGCGAAGCGTTACCTTGAACACCTCAAAATGGAGCACGCCTTCTGGATGGACGGCGCTGAGTCATTGCTGCTTAATCAGGCCTACCGCAGTGCGGTACGTATGCCGGATGGTTCCCTTCTCAACCGCTACTGGGACGATCGTGACACACCGCGTGACGAATCGTGGATTGAGGATGTGGAGACGGCCCGCCACTCGGGTCGTCCGCCCAATGAGGTGTATCGCGACCTGCGTGCGGGAGCGGCGTCAGGCTGGGATTATTCGTCCCGCTGGCTGCGCGATCCGTCACGGCTCGCCAGCATCCGCACGACGCAGTTTATCCCCATCGATCTGAACGCCTTCCTGTTCAAGCTGGAAAGCGCAATTGCCAATATCTCGGCATCGAAAGGAGATAAAGAAACCGCCGACCTGTTCCGCCAGAAAGCCAGCGATCGCCGAGAGGCGGTGAACCGCTATCTGTGGGATGAGGAGAGCGGCTGTTTCCGCGATTATGACTGGAGACGCGAGGAAAAGGCGCTGTTCTCAGCAGCCAGCATTGTGCCTCTGTATGTGGGTATGGCAACCCATGAGCAGGCCGAACGCCTGTCTGATGCGGTCAAAGCGCGGCTCCTGACCCCTGGCGGTATTCTCGCCACCGAGTATGAAACCGGCGAACAGTGGGATAAACCCAACGGCTGGGCCCCGCTGCAATGGATGGCAATTCAGGGGTTCAAGCAGTACGGAAATGATTCGCTAGGGGATGAGATCGCCTGGAGCTGGTTGCATACAGTCAATCATTTTTATAAGACGCATCATAAGCTGATTGAGAAGTACCACATCGCCAGCAGTACGCCAAGCGAAGGGGGCGGTGGTGAATACCCCCTGCAGGATGGCTTTGGCTGGACGAACGGCGTGGTGCGACGGCTGATTGGGTTGTATGGGGAACCTTAATCAGCGAATCACCTCATAAATGGCGGTCTGGATGGACTGCCATTTTTTCGTGGTGGCATCCGGTTGTGACTGCGCACGACGGGTCGCCATATCAAGATCGTGCTGCTGGCGTTTCACCACGGCTGGCACAGTACAGAATGCTTTCAGATACTCTTTACGTTTTGACGTCAGAGGCTCGCCATTCGACATGGCGTGGCTGAGCGTATTGATAAAGCGACGGCACGGCTTCTCTTCGACCATGTTCTGCCGGTAGCGTAACATCAGCTCCAGCACGTCGTCATAACCTGCCGACATCGCCTCTTCGGTCCATGACAGCTTCCAGTCCATGCCGCCCTGCAAAAACAGCTGGGTCACGCGGGTATCGTTGCGGTTAATGGCCGAACGGAAATTATTCTCGTCCCAGGTCACGCCCATGCGCGTCAGCGTTTCACGCGAGGAAGGCGTCTCACGCATTTCCTGTGGAGGCGCTGTTTCTGCGGCACTGACGGTTGCAGGCTGTGGTTTACCACTGGTCACCAGCCAGAAGCCCCCTGCCACGATGGCAATCACCATGACGCCAACCGCCCCCCATAACGCACCAGAAATAAGCTGCTCGCGTTGTTCTGGGGTGCGCGGTGCGCGCTGGGTCGGCTTTTCAATGGTGTCACGAACTTCAAACAGATCCCCGCCAGTGACCCGATCCATTTTCTGCGCCTTTTCCCAGAAGGTATGCAATTCGCTGGCATCTACCGCCATTAACCCCGTCGGATTTACGCGGGTTCTCCCCTCTTCAAACGCACGCTGAACCGGTCGGCTGATCTGCGTGTAATAGTTATCCAGCAGCTGAATTTGCGCCGAACTTAATGTTTTCTGAACCGTGATGTTGTTGCGGATTTGCCGAATGTCATCGAGGAAGGTTTGCAGCGTTTTACGCGGTTCCACCAGCAGCGTCAGCATGGACGGGTCACTGAATAGCGAAGCGTAATAGCGGCTGAACTCTTTTTTATCCACCAGCATCTGCGCCAGTTCACTGAACATCATGCCGCTCAGGACATCGTTAATCTCGCCAAGCTTCAACCAGCGTCTTACCCGGTCGGCGTTAAAAAGCGTCTTAAGATGGTTATTCAACCGCACCTGATCGGGCCAGGCCTGCTGGATGAGCCCTTTTAACATCAGCTCAATCGCACGCACCTGTTTGTGCGCCTGTTGCTGCTGGAGTTCACTGCCCGGAGCCAGTTCAGTGCTGTAGGTCAGAAGCGGCTGCTGCAGACGAAGGTGTTCCAGCGCAGTCACAAACCGCATTGCCGCAATCAGCTGGTTTTCACTCACATCCTGTCCGCTTTCATACTGCGGCACGCGCTGCTGCAGCAGGCGCAATTGCAGCGTAAATTCCGACATCTCGGCATCATTCAGATTGAGCTTCTTCGCAACGGCCCCCCAGCCCCCCAGAGCTTATCGCGCGCTGTCCAGTTGTTCAAGAAACCAGCGTGGATCTTTGCCCTCAGAAGCATGTACATTCAGAAGAAGCAAAATTTCCACAGACGCCTGGCGAATGACCGCCAGACAGTGTTCGAACTGTTCGCGAACGTGATGTGATGTACTGAGAGCCATTGTTTTCCTTAAGCGCCAACGAAGACATCCGGAATGGGCACGTAACTGCCGTTTTTCTTTTTATTTATACGAGGTTAACCATACCTGACTTTCTATTGAAATAAAGTGACAACCCTAAAATCATTTAAAAAGTGTCAGGAGAATCTGAATGCCTGTTTTAAACACCCCACGCCTTAGCTGCTCGCCCCTGCAGGAACATGACTGGCCCTTTTTTCTGGCATTACAGCAACATCCTGATGTCATGCGCTTTGTTGCGCAAGATCGCCCTGTAGCAGAGATCCGCGAGGCTTTTGACGCTCGTCTGACGCCATGGACACCTGGCAGCACACACTGGCTTTGTCTCGTCGTGCGTGATGCCACCACCCGAACGGCGCTGGGCGTCACCGGGTATATTCATCGGGAGGAGGATTGTGCTGAAGTGGGTTTTCTTTTTGAGCCCGCGGCGCAGGGGAAAGGTTACGGCTTCGAATCCCTGCAGGCACTTTGTGACTATGCCTTCCGTCAAGGGGGGATTCGCCGGCTGACCGCGACCGTCACTGCGGGGAATGTCGCCTCAAGGCGCCTGCTGGAAAAAGCCCATTTTCGTCTGGAAGGTGAGTTACGCGAGAGCTATTACCTTGCCGGATGCTGGCATAATGACTGGTTGTTCGGTTTATTGAGGCAGGAATACCTGAGCAATAACGCCTGATCAACAGCCATTTGGCGGATATTTCTCTGACGTTGATTCCTCTACAGTGTCGCTATTAAGAGGACACAAATATGAAAGGTCATGCACTGAAAATATCGGATGCCGCCATTGCGCTAATAAAAAACCATCAGGGACTTTCACTGGCGAAATATCGTGACGAAAACGGCTTATGGGTTATTGGTTATGGCCACGTTATCCGCGACCGGGAAACATTTAACGGTCTGATCACCCCTTCTGAGGCAGAATATTTGCTTCATAAGGAAATTCAGTTATGTGAGAGGATGCTGCGGGAAAATATGGCTCGGCCCTTAACCCAACAGCAGCATGACGCACTGGTGCTAATGCTATTCAGCTTCGGTGAGACGTCCTCGCTCCCGCAAGCGGTTTTTCAGACCGTCGCTCGCGTATAATACATAGCCGCCTGCGTTCTGTTTTTAACATCCAGTCGACGGAAAAGCGCTTCCAGATGCGCTTTTACCGTGGCCGCACTGATGTTGAGATTGCGTCCAATCTCTTTATTCGATTCCCCCGCGGCCAGCAATTTCAGAACTTCGCGCTGGCGTTCGCTCAGAGATAATAAGGCCTGAGATGACGACGGCTGTTTAACCCACTCTCCGGGAAAACAGACCATCCCTCTTGACACCGAATCCAGCACGGCGGAAAACCGTTCTGGGCTCGCCTTGCGGGGAATAATGGCCATGACGTTTCGCTGCAACAACTGCTCAACCCATCGGGCCTCTTTTTTCGCTAACACCATGACCACGGATATCGCCGGGAAGCGAGTCATGAGCGCTTCCAGCCATGCGATCTCGTCATCCTGAATTAAATTTCCGTCAATCATGACGATAGCAGACGGTGACGCTGACACCTGAGCCCATAAATCTTCTGCCTGACAGGTTCCTGTTATATTTATTTCTGGAATTAACGTCTGAAGACTGTGTATCACTCCATGAATAAATATTGACTGCCTGTCAAACATGATCACTCGCATCGTTTTTCCCCTCTGAGAATAGCGAAGGGGGATTCTACAGAGGCGTTATTTAAGAAAAAACTCAATGAATGGGGACGTTACAAATCCCCCCGTTTTCTTTATATCTGTCAGTATTTGGACACATTAATGTTGAGGATTTCCTTAAGAGGTTCCTTCCCCTTAAGAATAGGCATCACAGGAACATTCCGCCTGATACTTCAATACGTTGTGCGTTCATCCAGCCCAGTTTATCGCTAAGCAGGGCCGCAATGGCATCGCCAATATCATCCGGTAGCCCCACCCGACCCAGGGCGGTCTGTGAAGCCAGCATCTGATTCAACTGCGCGTTGTCACGCACGCGTCCACCGCCAAAGTCCGTTTCTATCGCGCCGGGAGCAATGATGTTGACGGTGATCCCGCGCGCGCCCAACTCTTTCGCCTGATAACGGGTCAGCACTTCCATCGCCCCTTTCATGGCAGCATAGGTCCCTGAACCTGGCTGAGTAAAACGAGCCAGTCCACTGGAAACATTGAGGATCCGTCCCCCGTCATTAAGCAATGGCAGCAGGCGCTGTGTCAGGAAAAACGGCCCTTTGAAATGGATGTTTAACGCCTCATCAAACTGAGCTTCCGTTGTGTCGGTATAGGGCGCGTATAACCCCGTTCCGGCATTGTTTAATAAATAATCAAAGGTGTCACACTGCCAGACGGTGTTAAGGGTTTCCTGAAGCTGCCGGGCAAAATGGTCGAAACTGGCGATATCCCCGACGTTGAGCTGTAATGCTGCTGCTCTGACACCTTTTCCCTGAATTTCGCGTACAACATCCTGTGCTTCCTGCTCACTGCGGTGATATGTCAGGATAATTCCCGTCCCCTCTGCCGCCAGCTTTAAAGCCGCGTTTTTACCCAGTCCACGGCTACCACCCGTCACTAATGCGATACGTTCAGTCATCATAAACCTCGTTTTGGCTGTTATGGAGATTGAGAAAGAGCTTATTAGGTGATAGAAAATCAATAAAGATGGGATAAAACGCTTCACTGTTTCAACCGCAACAACAATGAGCTTCGTCTATGGATAAAATTCACGCAATGCAGTTGTTTGTCCGCGTCGCGGAACTGGAGAGTTTTTCCCGCGCGGCAGAAACATTAACGCTGCCAAAAGGCAGCGTTTCTCGGCAAATTCAGGCGCTGGAAAACCGGCTTGGCACCCAGCTGTTGCACCGCACCACGCGTCGCGTCAGCCTGACGCAGGACGGCATGGTCTATTACGAGCGGGCAAAAGATCTGCTGGCAAACCTTGATGAACTCGACGGAATGTTTCAGCACGACCCCTCCAGCATCAGCGGGCGGTTACGCGTGGATATGCCCGTCGCCGTTGCGCGAAATTTAGTCATACCAAAACTGCCTGCTTTTCTGCAGCACTATCCCGGTATCGAACTGGAACTCAGCAGCAGCGATCGTCTGGTGGATGTGATCCGTGAAGGGTTTGATTGCGTGGTACGCGTCGGTACACTGAAGGATTCAGGGCTTATCGCGCGTCCGCTGGGCAAGCTGACGGTGATTAACTGCGCCAGCCCGGATTATCTGGCGCGTTTTGGCTACCCGGAAACGCTGGACGATTTAGGCTCACACGCCGTTATTCATTATGCCGCCATGCTGGGAACCCGCCCGCAGGGCTTTGAGTTTTATAGCGGCAGTGCGACGCAGTGGATAAAAACGGGCGGGGTGTTAACCGTCAACAGTACGGAAACTTACCAGGCGGCCTGCCTCGCCGGGCTGGGCATTATTCAGGTTCCGCGGGTTGGCGTGCGCGATTTACTGCGCGCGAAGAAACTGGTTGAGATCCTCCCACAATACCGGGCCGAACCGATGCCTGTCTCTCTGATTTATCCCCATCGCCGTAACCTCTCCCGCCGGGTACATCTGTTCATGGAGTGGCTTACCGAACTCACAAAAGCTTACGTAGATTAGCCACAAGCTATAATTCAATCACATCCAGCCAAACGAAAAGGAAAAGACGCGTGACGCCGGAAAACAACCCGCAACGACCCACCCAACAGTTAGATTACGATCCCATCAAAAAGATGGAAACCGGGCCCGAAGAGGCCAAATCGCCAGGCACCGCCAGCAAAGCGCTGGGAACCGTCACCGGTATCGCCGCAAGAATTCAGCAGTTTCCCATGGTGGCGCATCTGATACGCGCGGCCGAACGCTTCAATGACCGCATGGGAAACCAGTTTGGTGCCGCCATCACCTATTTTTCCTTCCTGTCGATGATCCCGATCCTGATGGTGTCGTTTGCGGCGGCCGGTTTCGTGCTCGCGTCGCACCCAACGCTGCTTCAGGATATCTTCGCTAAGATCCTGAATAACGTCAGCGATCCGACTCTCGCCAGTACGCTCAAAAGCACCATCAATACTGCCGTCCAACAGCGTACCACCGTCGGTATCGCTGGCTTGCTGATTGCCCTTTACTCCGGCGTTAACTGGATGGGCAACCTGCGCGAGGCCATTCGCGCCCAGTCGCGCGAGGTGTGGGAGCGTAAGCCTCAGGATCAGGAAAAAATCTGGATTAAGTATATTCGTGACTTTGTTTCGCTGATTGGCCTGCTTGTCGCACTCATCGTCACGCTCTCGATTACCTCTGTTGCTGGCTCCGCGCAGCAGATGATTATCTCCGCGCTTTATCTCGATTATATCGAGTGGCTGAAACCCGCCTGGCGCGGCATTGGTCTGGCAATTTCCATCTTCGCTAACTACCTGCTGTTCTTTTGGATCTTCTGGCGCCTGCCGCGTCATCGTCCGCGCAAGAAGGCGCTGATCCGTGGAACATTGATTGCGGCGATAGGCTTTGAGGTGATCAAAATTGTGATGACCTGGACCCTGCCGGCGCTGGTTAAATCCCCTTCTGGCGCGGCGTTTGGTTCAGTACTGGGGTTGATGGCGTTCTTCTACTTCTTCGCCCGCCTGACGCTGTTCTGCGCAGCGTGGATTGCCACCGCCCAGTACAAAGATGACCCAAGGATGCCGGGGAAAACGCATCGGTAATACCTCTCCCGGGCTGAAATCTCAGCCCGATTCATCATTTCAGCATATAAATCCAGTCCGTAACTTTTATTTAACCGAAAACCAGTTTAATTGACTGATATTTAAAATCTGTGAAGCATTTCATAGACGTGTTTTGGCTGGTCTGAAAATTATCCGCTTTTTGTTGCTTTTATCACCAGCCAACAGCTTTGTTACAGATTGAAATGTCGCTTTTGCTGTGCGTAATATGGCCTTTCGTTCGACAAAAAATAAGAAAATATTATGCAAGCAACAGCCACAACACTCGACTCTGGTGCAGAAAACGTTCCGGTAAATTCGCGCAATAAAGTTGTCGTCGCATCGCTGATTGGCACCGCCATCGAGTTCTTCGACTTTTACATTTATGCCACCGCTGCGGTCATCGTCTTCCCGCATATTTTCTTCCCACAGGGAGACCCGACGGCAGCCACGCTACAATCTCTGGCCACCTTTGCTATCGCGTTTGTTGCCCGTCCGATTGGCTCTGCCCTGTTTGGGCATTTTGGCGATCGCATTGGGCGTAAAGTCACCCTGGTGGCCTCATTGCTGACGATGGGGATCTCCACCGTGGCCATCGGTCTGCTGCCAACTTACGAAACTATCGGCATTCTGGCCCCGGTTCTGCTGGCGCTGGCGCGTTTTGGTCAGGGTCTGGGGCTGGGGGGTGAATGGGGTGGCGCTGCGCTGCTGGCGACCGAGAACGCACCGGCGCGTAAACGTGCGCTGTATGGTTCATTCCCGCAGCTTGGCGCACCCATTGGCTTCTTCTTTGCCAACGGGACGTTCCTGCTGCTCTCCTGGCTGCTCACAGATGAACAGTTCATGAGCTGGGGCTGGCGTATCCCGTTTGTGTTCTCTGCCGTACTGGTGCTGATTGGTCTGTATGTCCGCGTTTCTTTGCATGAAACCCCTGTTTTCGCGAAAGTTGCCGCCGAGAAAAAACAGGTGAAAGTACCGCTGGGCACGCTGCTGACCAAACACGTCCGCGTGACCGTCCTGGGCACGTTTATCATGCTGGCGACTTATACCCTGTTCTACATCATGACCGTTTACTCCATGACGTTCAGTACCGCCGCCGCGCCGGTTGGGCTGGGTCTGCCGCGTAACGAAGTGCTGTGGATGCTGATGATGGCGGTGATTGGGTTTGGTGTGATGGTACCGATTGCGGGTCTGCTGGCGGATAAATTTGGTCGCCGCGCAAGCATGATTGTGATCACCACGCTGATCATTCTGTTTGCACTGTTCGTCTTCCCGCCGCTGCTGGGTTCCGGTAGTCCGGCGCTGGTGATGGCCTACCTGCTGATTGGCCTGAGCCTGATGGGGCTTACCTTCGGCCCGATGGGTGCGCTGCTGCCGGAGCTGTTCCCGACGGAAGTGCGTTATACCGGCGCGTCGTTCTCTTACAACGTCTCCTCCATTCTGGGCGCGTCCGTTGCGCCGTACATCGCGACCTGGTTACAGGCAAACTATGGTCTGTTCTATGTCGGTGTCTATCTGGCAGCTATGGCAGCGCTGACGCTGATTGCACTGCTGCTGACGCACGAGACTAAGCATCAGTCCCTGTAATTCACTGCGGGCTGATGCCCTCACCCCGACCCTCTCCCACAGGGAGAGGGAGAAAGGGAGCTACTTCTTCATCTGTGACAAAATGGTCCGACACTGATTCGCCTCGCCCTCTGACGGCGATATCAACGCCAGCAGCGCTGCAGCCGGGGTAACCAGCGTCGCGAGGGCTGCAGCCACCGCACCGCGCGCAATCAACGGCCCTGGCTTCACACCCGCCTGGGGGTTTTTGAAGGTGCCGCGCACATAAAGCGGCGAGCGCAGGGTGATGATACGAATCCCCTTACTTTCCGGATCGATCGTCAAATCAAGCTGCTCGGAGGCCATGCTGGCAGTACCGGTCACGTTAATGACTGCATTTTCCGTGTCGAAGGCAAAAATCTGCGGGCGTGCCACGCCGTTAACCAGATCCAGATTGGCCGCCGCGCAGTTCACCCGCACCTCGTCGTCACCGAAGATTTGCCCGATAACGTAGTTACCGACGTTCAATCCCAGGATCTCCATCAGGTTGCGGCTCACCAGCCCGTCGTTCATCAGAAGCTTCAGATTGCCATTACTGCTTCCCAGCAGCGCCGCCACGGAATTCCCTACCCCGCGAATGTCGGCATCACCGTTCATTTCGCCGAGGGTTTTCTGCATTAACTCCACGTTCGGCATCAGCGCTTTCAGCTTAAGTCTGCGGGCCTGAATATCGGCTCGTCCCTGCATCGGCTTTTTATCGCCTTCCAGGTGAATGTTCGAGGAAATTGTCCCGCCTGCCATGCCAAACTTCAGCGGCTGCAGGCGCAGGTCGGCATTCTGGAGGAGAATATGGGTCGAAAGATTGCTGATCGGCAGCGTGCTGCCGTGTTCAATTTTGCCGCCTTTGAAGCGTACATCCGCATCCATTGCATTCCACTTGTCGGTCTCAAAGCGTTCGTAGGGCAGCACTTTCCCCGCGGGCTGGAGGTCTTTCTTCACCTCTTTTGACTTCGTACCTTTACCGGAATCAATACCTATCAGCGGGCCTAAGTCGGCCAGACGCAGCTGGCGGGACTCGACATCCCCTTCCAGTTTCGGACGCGGTTTTCCGGTGGTGTAAGTCAGTGAGCCGTGAATATCGCTATCACCAATACGACCGTTGAAACCCCGGTAATCAAATACCGACGATTTTTTCGCGCCGATTTTCGCCACCAGATGGCCGTCGGTCTCAAACGGCGGCGTATCCGGCAGTAATACGCCAGTGAGCTGATACAATTCGCCCAGCGAATCGCCGGCAAACTTCAGCTGCAGATCGACGCCCCCCATGTTCATCGGATCGTTGACCGTCCCCACGAACGCCACGCGGGTGTTACCGGAACGGAAATCCGCCTGCACCGGGAACGGTGTGCCTTCGCTCCGGAGCGCCAGCATGCCGCCTATTTTCCCTTTACCGCTGAGAGGTTGGTCGTTATAGCGTCCTTTTGCTGTCAGGCCGAATGCGTAATCACCCACGTTGACGTTATCGCCTTTCGCTTTGCTGCCAGTCACTTCGCTAAACGGAAGCGGTTTGCCCAGCGGATCAACCAGGATCTGCACGTCAGCTTTGCTGACCTTATCGTCGATGGCGATCCGCCCGCGATCGAAAAGAATATTATCCAGACGGAATGACCAGGAAGAAGGCTGGGCATTCGGATCTTTTTCGCTGTCGCTGGCAAGGTTGAACGTCCAGTTGTTGTTTTTTTCAGAGAGGCGAATCAGCCGCGCGTCGGGCTGCTGAAGCTTGATCCACGGCAGATAGACCGTTTTGGACAATAGCGCTAACGGGGCCAGTGTGGCTTCAACGCGGGGCAGATGCACCATGGTGACATCCGGGATATCTGGCGGGTTGCCGAGGATGATGTCGTCGGCGTGAACATGTGGCCAGGGGATCCAGCTTCGCCAGCCGGTCTCCTCTTTCTGACGTTCCCAAACCACCCCTAAATCACCGCGTATGGCGAAGGGGCGGTTCAGCTCGGTTGAGACTTTCTGGTTGATGGTCGGCTTAAGACGGTTCCAGTCAAACGTCGCAACAATGACGACGAAAACCACGATCAACAACAAGAAAATCCCTGCTACCCAGGAGATTACCCTGGCTGTTTTTGTCATTGTTTTCCCCTTTCCTGATGACCTGTCCTGTAAAACTATAGTTCAGACAAAGGGAAGCTGGCTTATCAGAGGGTCGTTATCACGTTATCGAGGTGATCCATGGGGACCGGGCGAGAGAGGAAATAGCCTTGCGCCGCCGCTGCAGGAGAGTTTTGCACATCACGCCACTCTTCCAGCGTTTCCACGCCTTCAACAATCACCCCCTGGCAATAGCGGTTCATCAGCTGTAATAACAGCGTAAACAGATTCCGCCCTTCAGAGGTCTGGCGCAGCATTATGAACAGCTCGCGGGCCACTTTAATGTAGTCATAATGCACTTCACTCAGGGCAGAAAAGTTCGCCATGCCAGTGCCAAAATCATCCAGCCACAACGGGCCATACTCACATATTGAAGCAAACGAAGAGTCCTGCGGCAGTCGGACATGCTCGACCAGCTCAAAGCGCATCCATGGCAGGGTGGCGATCAATTCCTGCAATTTCGCATTCTGACGCAACGCCAGCAGAGTTGGGCCATCAACGTTCACCGAGGCGAGGATATCATTCTGCTCGAAAAAGGCCTGCTTCGTTGCCAGCATACGGAGCTGTTCTTCCAGCACATCCAGGCGCTGGCGAACGGCAACTTCGGCAAAATAGCGATCCGGTGCGATACGCTGAGAAGGGTTTGATGGATGCGTGACGACGGTCAAAATTTCAATTGCCATCAGCCGACCATCAGTCCGGTAGATCGGCTGATAGGTGTACGCGCGCTCACATTGCAGCCAGTAGCGATGCTCCTGCAAGTTCTCAATACTTGCCTCAGGCGTAGTGCTCAGCCGCTGGATAACCTGCTCTGACTTCATTTCAGATGTCCTGTTGTTGGGATAGCCTTTCTGGACTCGTCACAGGATTATCGGCGCAACAATTGAGAACTTTATGTTCAATTCACGGGGAAAATGAAATTAAGATGACAGAAATGAACAGGAACACGCGCTGGCTCAAACAAAATAATGGAACGTTGTTTTAATATAGTTGACCAGTTAATTCACTCAGCGCAAACTACCGATAATTACTCTGTTCAGGTTCACGACTATGTCCAAAAAAATTGCCGTGATTGGCGAATGCATGATTGAGCTGTCACAAAAAGGCGCGGAAGTCAGCCGCGGATTTGGTGGCGATACGTTAAACACGTCCGTTTATATTGCCCGTCAGGTTGCACCTGAGGCACTCGCCGTGAACTACGTCACTGCACTGGGCACGGATAATTTTAGCCAGCAAATGCTGGACGCCTGGCAGAGTGAACACGTTGAAACCTCGCTGATCCAGCGTATGGAGAACCGCCTCCCGGGGCTCTACTACATCGAAACCGACAGCACCGGCGAGCGTACGTTCTATTACTGGCGTAACGAAGCCGCGGCCAAATTCTGGCTTGAGAGCGATGCAGCCGCGGCCATCTGTGAAAAACTGGCCACGTTTGATTATCTCTATCTGAGCGGGATCAGCCTGGCGATCCTGAGCCCCACCAGCCGTGAAAAGCTGCTTTCTCTGCTGCGCGAATGCCGCGCCAACGGCGGGAAGGTCATTTTCGATAACAACTACCGTCCGCGCCTGTGGGACAGCCGCGAAGAGACGCAGCAGGTCTATCAGCAGATGCTGCAGTGCACCGACATCGCGTTTCTGACGCTCGACGATGAAGACGCCCTCTGGGGTGAGAAACCGGTAGAAGACGTGATTGCGCGTACGCAGGCGGCTGGCGTAAGCGAAGTGGTGATCAAGCGCGGCGCAGATTCATGCCTGGTCGCAGTTGCGGGTGAAGCGGTGGTTGACGTCCCGGCGGTGAAGCTTGCCAAAGAGAAAGTGATTGATACCACCGCGGCGGGAGATTCATTCAGCGCGGGCTATCTGGCGGTACGTTTGACGGGCGGAAGCCCGGAAGCGGCGGCACAGCGTGGGCATCTGACGGCCAGCACCGTGATTCAGTATCGCGGGGCGATTATTCCGCGTGAGGCGATGCCTGTTTAAGTAAGGCGCGGGCTGACACCCTCTCCACAGGGAGAGGGTGTGTTGACGTATTAATTACTGCCCCTGCGGTATATCCGTCGCATCCTGATGTAAATCATCAGTCGTGGTGGCCTGCACCGGCTGCGGCGCGGTAGCCATAATGGAATCCCAGGTCGTCTGAAGTTCCTTCATGTCATATTCCGGCTCGCCTTTTGGCTGCAGCAGGACCAACGCCATTTCCTGCGACAGCTGCTGACGCAAGTCCTGATTTAACATATCGACGGTCAGACCGTTAAGGAAATCCTGGCGAAGTTTCTGGTACTGTTCTGGTGCAATATCCACCACCTGATTTTGCAGGGAGCGAATACGCTGGCTGATCAGGATATCGGTATCGGCGCGAGCGTAGGTTGCAAACAGCTTCTGCAGCTCGAGTTTTTTCTGCGCCACGAGAGCATTGAACTCGTCTTCAGAGAGACCCTCTTTGCGCACTTTCGCCAGCTCTTTCGCAACCACACCCAGATTCGCATTCAGCTTATCGCCCGGCGATTCAACGTTAATGGCACACTGTGCACGCTGGAACAGCACACGACAGTCAAAACCAAGACCGATATTCTTCACACTGTTCTTACTGAGCGTCTGCTGAACGTGCCAGAACAACGCTTCACGCGCCAGATCGGCACGCCAGTAGCGCAACAGCGCCGCGGACTCACGAATTGGCTGCCAGGCGTTATCCCACATGACGGAAAGTCGGTCCTGACGGACGGTGTCCGTCATAATGCTGACGGGTTCTGTACGCAGTGGAGAGAGCGTCGGGACAGGTGCTGGCGTTTCACGTTTGCCTTTCAAATCACCAAACGCTTTGTTGATCTGCTCAACCACCGCGCGGCTGTCCACGTTACCCACTACGATCAGCGTCATCGCATCCGGGGTATACCATTTCTGGTAGAACGATTTTACCTGTTCAGCATCCACCGGTTGTTTCAATGGTTCGGCCGGATCATGCCCAAGCAACGTGGAGCCTTTCAGGCGATAACGCCACCAGCCCTCTTTGGTATCCACAGGCCAGGTCGCCACCATGTCACTGTTGCTCAGGGCATAGTTAACGGTATCCGGCGTAATCGCCAGATTGCCAGAGGCATCGGAGAGATACGTCAAGGCTTCTTTGAGCAAATCGTTGCGGTTATTTGGCAGGCTCAGGTTAAACATGGTGTAGTCATACGAGACAACAGCCGGAGGAAGTGGGCGTTTCGGATCGATGGCCTGTTGCCAAAGAGAACGCACCTGAACCGCTTGCAGACTGCCGCTCTGAGTGAGCGCCAGCCGGGGAATAAAGTGGCTAAACCCAGTTTGCTGGGTGCTCTCCGCGAGAGAGCCGGTATTGACGGACAGACGGATTTCAATACGGTCGCTGGGACGTTGTGGGGTGGCTAAAACCTGCCACTGAAAACCGTTCGCTAATGTCCCTTGTTGCCAGGCCGGGTCTGGCTGGAGCGCATCTGCCTGCACATAACTGGCTGCTGCCATCATCAGCAAACCGCCGGTTAAGAGTCGAATTTTTGTGCCCTGCATGTGAACCCCTGATCAACATTCCTGGTTAAAAAAGAGTGCCTCGCGTCGCGCCTCACTCTTAAAGATGACGATGAAAATACGTCAATTAGACCGCGCGTTCGGTAAAACGTCACGGTCCGAAGAGAAATATACCCAAAAAAAATCTTGTCGAATTATGACAGGTATGAACAGTTATTATGCGCAGGAGCCCGCATTCCGACAAGGGAATACGGGCATTTGTGACAAGTTTAAGAGGTTAAGCCAGGATTTTTGCTGTCGGTTGAACGGTTATTCAGAGTGTCGTCGAGCTTTTTGTGATCCAGCTCTTTCACCCATTTCGCCACGACCACCGTGGCTACGCCGTTACCCACCAGGTTGGTTAACGCACGCGCCTCGGACATGAAGCGGTCAATACCCAGAATCAATGCCAGACCCGCCACCGGCAGGTGGCCCACTGCGGAAATGGTGGCTGCCAGCACGATAAAGCCACTGCCGGTTACGCCCGCCGCACCTTTAGAAGAGAGCAGGAGCACCACCAGCAGGGTAATCTGATGGAAAATATCCATATGACTGTTGGTCGCCTGAGCGATAAACACAGCCGCCATCGTCAGGTATATCGAGGTTCCATCAAGGTTGAAGGAGTAACCCGTCGGGATCACCAGACCGACCACCGATTTCCGGCACCCCAGTTTCTCCATCTTATCGAGCATACGCGGCAGCGCCGATTCTGAAGAAGAAGTCCCCAGAACAATCAGCAGCTCTTCACGGATGTAGCGGATGAATTTGAAAATACTGAAGCCTGTCGCGCGGGCGATAGAACCCAGTACCACGACCACGAAAAGGATACAGGTGATATAGAAGCAGATAATCAGCTGACCCAGCTGCACCAGCGTACCGACGCCATATTTACCGATGGTAAAGGCCATCGCACCGAAAGCACCAATCGGCGCCAGGCGCATGATCATATTGATGATGCCGAAGATCACCTGCGAGAAGCTTTCAATCACATTGAAAATAAGCTGACCTTTACTGCCAAGACGGTGCAGAGCAAAGCCAAACATGACCGCAAACAGCAGCACCTGCAGGATGTTTCCGCTGGCGAACGCGCCGATGACGCTGCCAGGTATTACGTCCAGCAGGAAGGCGACAACGCCCTGATCCTTCGCCTGCTCGGCATAAACCGCGACTGCTTTGGCATCCAGCGTTGATGGGTCAACGTTCATTCCCGCGCCTGGCTGCACCACGTTAACTATAATAAGACCGATAATCAGCGCGAGGGTACTGACCACCTCGAAATACAGAAGTGCCACAGCGCCGGTACGCCCCACCGCCTTCATGCTTTCCATGCCAGCGATGCCCGTCACTACCGTACAGAAAATCACCGGGGCGATGACCATTTTGATGAGCTTAACGAACGCGTCGCCAAGCGGTTTCATTTGTGCGCCCAGTTCAGGGTAATAGTGACCCAGCAGAATACCGATGGCGATGGCTGTCAGGACCTGGAAATAAAGACTTTTAAAGAGAGAGGTTTTCATAAGGTGTCCTTGGGAAGAAAAACCACAGGCTTTGTAAGGTTATGGTTAACCTGCGGCTTTAAAATAACACCCACATAACAGGACAGAAATAAACTCAGTTCAAATTTGAAACACAAATGTTAAGAACTTTGAGCTGACTCGCACAAGCCAGCAACAAAATTACACTTTTGCGTTATTGTCAGGGCCAGAAAGGTATCGTTGTTCAAAGACATCCGAAGGAACAGCAGGGGCAAAAAGGAAGCCTTGTCCGCTCTCCACGCCCGCCTCTGCCAGCCAGACGCGTTGCGCTTCGGTTTCAATTCCCTCGGCAATAAGATGCAGATTCAGGCTGCGCGCCATCTGGATAATGGCCTGCACCATGCTGCTGTCGCCCGGCAGGCCGTCGACAAACGCTTTGTCAATTTTTAGCACATCCACCGGGAGGGTCTTCATGTGCTGAAGCTGGCGTAGCCCGGCGTATCCCATGCCAAAATCGTCCAGCGCAATGCGAATGCCGGCATTGCGCAGCGGCTTCAGGATCGCGACTGCCTCATTAGGGTCGTCAATGCGTCGGCTCTCAGTGACTTCCAGGGTTAACGTATCAGGCTTGATTCGGTAACGATGGATCAGCTCCAGCATCTCTGAAACCATGGTCGGGTGCATAAGCTGCAGAGCTGACAAATTGACCGACAGCGGCAGCGTTACCCCGCGCTCCTGCCAGGCAGCTAGCTGACGGCAGGACTCTTCAAGCACCCAGTAACCGACGGTGACCATCAGACCACAGGATTCGATCCGCTCAATCAGCCCCTCCGGCAACTCCCATGAGCCATCCGGCTGCTGCACACGCAGTAATGCCTCAGCGCTTTTCACTTCTCCCGTCAGCAAGTTCACCTGCGGCTGTAACCAGAGGGCAAACTGGCGGTTATCCAGCGCGGTCAGAATGTCGCTCTCTTCGGTCAGGCGCTGTTGCGCCTTTTCCATCTGTTCCGGGTCGAAGAACTGGATCTGATTTTTCCCTTTGCGCCGGGCGGTAAACGCCGCCGAGAACGCGCGACGATATAGCTGTTCCGCGGTCAAGTCGCCATAGTACATCGCGATGCCGATGCTGGCGCTTGGACGAAGCTGGATACCCTGAACAGGCAACCGTTCATTAATGACAGTGAGTACTTGCTGACCTAATGTGATCGCATGCCAGGGCTCTTTCACACCGTTGGCAATAATGACCAGGTCATAACCGCTGACCTGGGTCAGTACCATGCGAGGAGCAATAACAGACTTCACTTTTTCCACCAGCGTCAGGAGCAGTATTTCGCGCTGGCTCTCCTTGAGCACGCCAGCCGTGTCCTGCAGGGTCTCGCAGGCGACGACCATCAGCGCCGTGGTTTGCTGACGCGCAACGGTCTGCTCCAGCATTGCCATCAAAAAGGCTTTATTGGGAAGCTCGGACACCGGGAAGCGGGTGGCGCTGTTGCTTAACTCATCCTGTTGGCGCTGGATTCGCTGCTGATTGAGGTTATAACTGCGCACCAGCATACCAATTTCATCGTCATGATGAAGACGCGGTACCTTCAGTTGATGACCCATCTGGTCCTGCGGAGAGAGCGTGTTCAGCTCCCGGGCAATATGGCGCAACGGATGGACGATCAGCCGGTTGATACACCAGGTCAGCGCGACGCTCAGAATGAGCGTCATAAGTAAGCAAGTGGTCACTAACGTAACTACCCAGCTCATGACGAACTTATACATGCGGTATGAGTCCGCCTGTAAGACCAGATAGGCCAACGGCTGCGGATTAGCAGGACGCTCAAGCGAATAGACCGGCAGTGAAATCTGCACCGGCAGTTCAAACAGGCGCATCACCATCATTGGGACCGGGCGTTCCGGGATAAAGCTCATCCGCAGCGCCTGGAACTGGTTGGGCAATACAACATCGGCCCGGCTCACAATACCGGCCGGCTGAATGCGTTTCAGAATGGTTTCCGCTTCGGGAATATCCCCTTTCAGAATAGAGGCGGAGAGCGGGCCTCGCACCGAGCGGGCGATACTTTCTAACTGCGAAGCCGTGTTATAGCGATTCTGCTGTACAGAATGAAACAGCAAAATTACGCAAAAGAGCAGGACAAACAGCATGGTGACGGCAGACACCATCGCCATCTGTTTGATCGTTAAAGAACGGCTGACACGCAAAATGACTCTCCACAAAACTCGAAGCGCAGGGCGCACCAGGGTGTAAACCTGGCGCGCCTGAGTATACCCGATTGCTACGCTATTAAGAGAGACTTACAAATGGATTAAGGAAAATCCGATTACCAGTCCGCGTAAGGGATAAGCGGCTGCGGCGGTAAGTCCATATCGCCCTGCCAGCCTGCAGCAGAGTAGCGTACATACAGCAACGCATGGCTTGGGGTATAGTCTTTCGCTTGCTGAATATCCACGCCCATGCCTACAAACCAGTTGGAGGTCACCCGGCGTTCGATAATGGCTCGTGCGGTATAACCCGTACCCGAAGAGCTGCTGCCCGTTTCGGGATTATGCTTATCGGTATACATCGGGTCACCATTGGCATCCACCTGGTTATCCGGGATGAGACTCTGGATAGGATAACGCATGCCGTCTTTGGTTTTTGAGTGAGACCAGGATACCGAGCCACCCAACTCCCAGGACCAGTTTTCCGTGCGTTTACGCCAGGTCACCGGCAAGGCGAAGGAGACATACTCCTGCGGGCTGTAGTAGCCGCCCTGACCCAGAGAGTATCCGCTCAGATCTTTATCGTAGTGCCACAGCATGTTGGAGACGCCGACCGTCAGGCGCTCATTGTTTTGATTAATCAGCTTGTAGTAGTAACCCGTCATCCAGCGGACGCGCCAGTTATCTTCCACATTTTTCCCCGTCAGCGTTTCCGCATTCAGGCTCGACCAGACGCCGTTCGCCTCACCTTTGTCATAGCTGATACTCACACCACCACCCGTAGCGCGTACGCCACCCCACGTGGTGCCGGTATTTGTGTCCTTTTGCCCGCCAAAGGCCAGCAGAGAGCTGGAAATTGGCCGGCGATGGGCGTTAACGGTATAGCCGATAGGCCCCAGATCGCTGCTGTAACTGACACCACCCACCACGTCGACGACATCAAAGCCCATTGGCGTGGTACCAATATCCATCGCCCAGGTTTTATTCTGCCAGCCAACGGCGACGCTCGCGCCATTGTCTGACTGATGGGTGTTGCCACTACACGGTGTTGCAGAACAGGTACCCCAGGTCGGATCGTACTTCCCGTCCTTCGTCTCAAACGATCCGGCGTCCATATTGACCAGATCGCTGCGGAAGAACATACGTCCATCAGAGAGCGGGGCATCAACCTGCAGCATGGTGGTGTGCGCTTTCAGGTCAGAATAACCACCCGTACCGCTGGAGCCCCAGTAATCATGTTGCAGTGTGACGTTAACATCCTGCTGGCGGTACAAATCACCGGCATCACTGCGCACGCCGCGCTTCAGCCAGTCATCTTTTTCGTCATTACGCGTCAAACGGGTGAAGCTGTCGTTGTCGGTCGGGCGCGTTGTCGTGATGCCAGACGAGACCATCGCATCTTTATAGGTATCCAGCGCCTGCTGAGGCTGGCCGTTTTGTGCCTGGAAACGCGCAGCATCACGTAACACCAGCGCGTTTTCCATGGAGCCGGGTTGCGATTTCGCCTGCGGGATGATTTTGTTGAATGTTTGTTCTGCGGCAGCGGAATCACCCAGACCGGCCTGCGCCATCGCAATCCGGCGTTGCATATTGAGCGATAACGGCTGACCATTTTGTGCGGCTGGCAATTTTGCCAGCTCGGCGCGCGCGGCATCCTTGTCACCTTGCGCACTGTAAATTTCAGTCAGACCGAGAAGCGCATCCTCGTTCTGCGGCTCACGCTGCAACACGGCACTGTAAGCCGTTTTTGCCTCATTAAGATCGCCGCGCTGCTGAGCCCAGTCTGCCAGGGTTAAGTCAATACGAGTGGAGGTCGGTTGCTGGCGGAGGAGATTTTCTGCCTCTTTCTCTTTGCCGCTGTCGCGCAGGCGGTTGGCGGTTTCCAGCACCTGGTTGCTTTGCAGGCGGTCGGCCAGTTCCTGAATGTTGCTATTCCACTGGTTACGCGGAAGCGTGTCCAGATGCGCCAGGGCAGCCCGGTCCTGATCGTTTCCGGAAAGATACAGCCCGCTGGCATACACCTGATCCGGGTCAGACGGTTTCTGGCTGGCAAGCTGACGCATCAGGGTATCCGCCTGGCTACGCTGGCCCGCGCTGTAGAGATCGCGCGACAGTCGGTATGTTATCCACACGTCGCCAAGAGAGAGTGCCAGACGGCGACGCTGAATTTCTGCTGCCTGGGCGTATTTACCCTGATTCTCCAGCTGTTCTGCCTGGGCTGAAAGCTGCTCGTTGGTCAGGCTACGTTCAATATCATCAATGCTCCGGCGTTGGCTGGCAGACAGCGACTGGATAAACTGCGAAGCTTTCTCCGGCGACTGCGCGCGGTAAATATTGGCCAGTCCGCGAACCGCATTGCTGTTGCCGCTATCCATACGTAACGCCTGGCGATAATAACGTTCTGCCGCGTCGTTATCTTTACGCGCGGCTGCGGCATCTCCCAGCCCCAGTACGGCATAACTGTCGGTATTGTCTATATTGCGCGCCTGCTGATAGTAACGCTCTGCCTGCGCCGGGTTATTCGCCTTCAGCGCCGCATCCCCCTGCTGGATCAGCAGCCAGTAACGGTTGACCTTCAGCAAACTGTCCCATTTACCCCGGTTATCACTCTGCGGATCGAGGGCAATCGCCTTTTCAAACTGTGCCACTGCGCGGGCGCGATCGCCTTTCTGGGAATAAGCCTGCCCCAGGGCTCCCACCGCCTCACTGTCGGCATGGTTGGCGCTGACGGCTTTTTGCAGCTCAGCTACCGCCTTACCGCTCTGTCCGGCATCCACCGCGGCCAGCCCTTCCGCTTTCGCACGGAACGCCGGGTCAGCAAGCTGTTTTTGTTGTGCTTCAAGCTGTGAGCGTGCCGCCGTGACATTATCCCCGTCGCTGAACACGCTCAGATATTTTTGCAACGCGCTCACGCTGGCGCTGCTGGCAGGCTGGCCTTTTATCTGCTCATACCACAAATCTGACGCCTGATTGCGGCCATTGGTGGATTTGGCCATTTCCTGCAACACCGCAAAGCCTTCATCGCGCCGTCCGCTCTGGAACAGAAGCTGAGACAGCGTCGCCTGCAGCTGCGTATTTCCGGGGCTGCTGGTATTTATTTTCTTGAGCTGGTTAATCGCTGCATTACGGCGGGCAGGATCTTTCGCCACGACATTCCAGTATTCCGTCGCCAGATCGCCACTCGGTGGGTTGCCGTCAAACAGCTTGTCATAGGCGGCAATCGCCTCCTGAGTGTGCCCCGTCGTAGCAAGCAATCTGGCCTGCTGTAGCTGCTGGCGGCCATCAGGGGTGGAGAGCAACATCGTATTACGTGATGACTGATAAACACTGGAGCCCGGTGCGATCCCTTTCAGACGATCAAGCTCTTTTTGCGCACCAGCGGTATCACCCTGACGAAGCAGGTAACGAAAGCGTGCGGCGATGACGTCAGGGTTGTTCGGGTCAATCAGCTCAAGGCGATAGAGTGACTGTCGAACCAAATCCTCACGCTGAGTTGATTCACCCAGCCGAACCTGTTCCAGCAGTTGTCTCTGCTGCGGAGAGTTAGCGGCCTGAGCCAACGGCATCAATGCCAGGCCAAGCGATAAACTGAGTAGATTTACTGTGAACTTGCGCATTCCTGGCCCCAATCCGGTATTAATTCACCTTTAGCGGTGAAGCGAAAACGATGCTGATCCCATCCTTGCCCAAAGAGGGTCAGTACGTAACTGTAATAGGCATTATTATCGGGAAAATGGTCTGCAACGCGCTGGCGCTGAACCGCCTGGGCATCACGCTGTTGTAAAAAAGGTAGCATAGCGGCAGAGAAACCGACCGGGCCCTTACCCGTGCGTTTTCCACTCGCCACATCCATTTTCTCCGGCGGCACACCGTGTTTCGTTGTCATTGCCGCCATTGGCTGGAAGCGCGTCAGGAGCCGGGCCTTCTGGGGATCGTTATCACTCATCATCCCCACCCAGAGGTAGACGCGAATAGCGTCGTAGCCTCCTACCAGCGTCTTATCCTGCTGTAACCGCCAGCCTTTGTTTTTCTGATACTGCACCCAGTCCGGCGAAAAACCTTTCGGCGCACTCTCCAGCAGCAAACGGAGATTGGTTTCACGAAGGGTCGTCCACGGAGCACCGAAGCGCGTGAAATAGCTCGCTAACTGCGGAGGTAAATAACTGGGGTTGAAGCGCCAGCTTTTCTCTTCGGCAAAACCCACTTTGCCGGGAAGCAACATCGCGCCGAGACCGGGCACGTTTACCACTTCCTCGCTGGCAATGCGTTTAAGCAGTGCTTTACCCGTGCGGGTATACTCCGGATGCTTCCACAACCGGCCCGCTTCGAGCAGTGACCATGCTATCCAGACATCGGCATCTGAGGCGGAATTGGTATCAATAACGGCCCAGTTTTCTTTGTCTTTCTGTCCCCATAGCCAGGCCGGCAGGTGGTCATTGAGAGTGCCACTGGCAAGGTTATCGCGCGTCCACGTCAGCAACAGGTCAAACGCTTTGCGATCGTTAGCGGCCAGGGCAAAGAACAAGGCGTAGCTTTGCCCTTCCGACGTCGTAATTTTGCGCGTGTCACTGGGATCAATGACACGCCCGCCCTCACTGATGTAATCCTTTTTAAACTGCTCCCAGGCAGGCCAGGTACAGGCGGCGCGAAGAGGAAGCGCCGCCAGCATCAACGCTGCTAATGCACACCAGCGAAAGGCTTTCATCACATCTTACTCATCCGGGTTCAGGCGACGACGGCTAATGATACGCAGCAGACGCCACAGCACCCACGCCAGCAGAACCACACTGACCGCGGCCAGGATGGCGAGCAGAACCGGATGGTTAGCCAGCGCATACCACAGACGTTCGAACCATGGCAGATGACCGACGTAATACACATCACCTACGCGCAGGCTATTGACGCCAGACTCACGTATTACCGATACCGAACCAAACATCGCGGCACGTTTACCGCTGTCGTTCATCGCGGTATTGAGCAGTTCATACCCACGCGGGCTGTCCGCGAGGAGAGCCACAACGCTACGCTGCTCGTTGTAAGGTGACTGGAAGCCCACCACTGCAGCCATGGCTCCCTGAGACGTTACGGCCGTCTGCACGCTGGCCTGGCGATCGTTAACATCCGGCATGATGCTCGGGAACTCGGTCTGGCGCATCGGGGTGTTAACCCACGACTGAGCCGCTTTCACCAGCAGATCGATACGTTTGTCATCCTTCAGCTTATCCGGGATGGTACCGATCAGCATGATGTCAGCATCTTTGTTTTGGATCTGGCTACCATCATCAGTCAACGTGACGTTAATTGCCGGTAAGCCCGTCTGTGCGCCGACGGTCGCCATGGTATCCAGCAGCGTTGTCACCTGCCCTTCATTTGGCGCTTTTGGCATAACGACAATGGATTCAGAGAGATCGGCCATACGGCTGAACGGGAAGCCCGCATTAGCAAATGCACGCAGATCCGGCATCGCCAGGAAGTGATAATACTTCGAGAAGTCGATGGTCGACTCATCACCAATCACAACGTGGTTCTGTACAGGCTGGAAGGTCACGCAGTTATCTATCGAACCACCAGGCATCGGGTTCATGTACTGGAAATCAAAGCGCAGCTGGTTTACCGCACCCAGCTTCAGCGCCGGGATAGAGACATCCGTTTTACCGTCCAGCAGCCCCTGCAATACCGGCAGACGAAGCATCAGTCGGTTTGTATCCTGCGTGCTTTGCAGGCTGAACGATTGCAGGAACTGGTTGTTCAGGCTGATGTCCATGCGCGAGCTATCTTTCGTTACCGGCGCGGTGTAACGGTAGTTCAGATTGATATCAATCCCGTTGGTACGCAGCAGGTACAGATCTGGCGGCAGATTCAGTGACAGGCTAATTGGCGCAGGCTCAAGCCCGGTCGCCTGCAGCTGTTCTTCATACGTTTTCAGCTCACCAAACGTCACTGCGCGGTCGGTACGTACCCAATTTGGCGCATCATAAGGTTTACGCGCCAGCAGTGGTTTAACTTCATCCACAACAACACTGCTACCGCGGAACAGGACATTGCCCTGGGCAATCGCTTTTGCAGCCTGTACCAGATCTTTATCATCACGACCAAAGACCACCAGCAGCTTCACGTACGGGTTATCCGGGTGGCTTACCATTTCAATGGTTGGCGCTTTGACGTCTGGATGCTCGCGCAGGAAAGCGGGTCGTTTGGCATTGGTCGCAAAGACGATCGCGTTTCTGTCCGGCATTTTATCGTACATCACCGGGAAGCTCTGCCCGCGCCAGCCGGAACGCGAACCAAACCAGGATGCCACAATCGTGGCCGCGAGTTGCTCGGTCACATCCGGGGAAGAGGCAAAGACCATCGGCAGGGTTAGCGGACGGTTGTCGCGCGGGTCAAAGAACGGAATGGGGAACGCTGAGAGATCGTTTTTCAGCGCCAGTGACTGGTAGGTCATCTGCAGCGAGGAGTTGCGTCCCACATCCATCCACAGCGTGTTGCTGGCCGGGTTTTCACAGACATCACGGTAATGACCGACAAACTCCAGACGGATACGGTTAAAGTCGGTGATAAACAGCGGATTGATCGGCACCTGAGCCTGTGTTTTTTTACCCAGTTGCTCTTTCGTGACGGGCAGAACGTCCATCAGCTCATCATTCAGGTAAACCTTCAGCTGAGACTGCACCGGCAACAGCGACGGCGATGGGGTGTATTCCAGGTTCAGCACCGCATTAGAGATGACCTCATCGCTGCGCATACCAAATTCAATACCGCCGTTAGGGTTGATGCCGCGCAGCACCATACTTCCTGGAGGGGGCGCAATTTGCGCAAAGGTCAGCTTCACGTCACGTGACGGGGCATTGTCCGCGACAACGGGCGCATTCGCTCCCCGGACGCCCGGCATCACCTGCCCGATGACCTGGCTGTCTGCCGGCAGGGTGTTCCCCTCCGTTGGCTGGTTCGGAGTGATGTTTTCTGTTTGACCGGGTGCCGCAGTGACAACCGCATCGGTTGCTTGCGCGACGACAGGCACCGTTGGCGCAGGCGTTGCCGCTGCGTTATCAGGAGCTGCATTAGCCATTGTTGCGGGGATTGCACTCATCCCCATTGCCACTGCACATAACCAGGAAAGTTTTGTTTTCATCGCGTTATCATCATTGTTGAGCCATAACCGGGTCCGCCTGCTTCGCCTCATCCCGCTCAGGACGACGAGGAATGAACGACACGACCCAGGAAACCAGCGAAGTAAGTGACCGGAAAATTATTTTCACCGACGACGGGGCAAATTCTGCAAGGTGACGATAGCCACGGAACCCCAGCTTCAGAATATCCAGCAGGCTTTCCAGAGGTTTATCTTCCGGGAAGCTGTCCTGCCAGAGAGCCCACGTATCCGCGCGGGCAAACGTACACTGCACAAAATCAATATGCTGCTTTTTGGTCAACGGCATCAGCTGCAGACCGACTTCATCCCCGGCCACACGAACAACTTGCGTCGGGAAGACATACTCCTGCTGGCCGCGTTTAAGCAGCAGGTTAACTTTTTGCCCTTCCAGCACTTTCGCCTGACCGTTGATTTTGATCCCAAGACCACCGTCAGAGAAGTCGTGCACGGTACAGGAGAAGAGATGTCCATCTTCACGGGCAAGCGCTGCAGGCATACAGATTTCAACACGATGCGCACGACGTACCTGCTTGCTCTCTACCGACACGGCAACTGCGCCACCGAGGATAATCAGGTTGTAGAACACCCATGCCATACTCACAAACACGGTCAGGATCTCGTTTTCCGGGCCATAGAAGTAGCGCCAGATACCCGCGATAACGCCAACGATGTTCAGCAAAACCAGGAAGATATACGGACGAGAGATCACCCAGTCGACGTATTCCTCTTCCACCAGACCACCCTTCGCGGTGACGTTAAATTTACCTTTGTGCGGGTTAATCAGCGCCACCATCGTTGGCGGGGCGATATACCAGGCCAGCACCGTTTCGTAGATTTCACTCCAGAATGAATGGCGGTATTTACCCTGAATCTTCGAGTTCGTCAGGCTCGCGTGGATCATGTGCGGCAAAACAAACAGCGCAATCATCAGCGCCGGGGCGTAGATGATGTAAGCGTGAAGAAGCAGGAAGGCCAGTGGCGCAGTCAGGAAGATCAGCCGCGGGATACCGGACAAGAAGTGGAACATGGCGTTGACGTAGCAGAGACGCTGCGCCAGCTTGAGCCCTTTCCCAATCAGTGGGTTATCGAGACGGAATATTTGCACCATGCCGCGTGCCCAGCGAATACGCTGGCCAATGTGCGCCGACAGCGACTCCGTTGCCAGACCGGCAGCCTGTGGAATACGCATATAGGCAGAGGTATAACCACGACGGTGCAGACGCAGCGAGGTATGCGCATCTTCGGTGACCGTTTCAACCGCAATACCCCCAATTTCATCCAGCGGTTTGCGGCGGATAACCGCACAGGAGCCGCAGAAGAAGGTGGCATCCCACATGTCGTTCCCGTCCTGTACCAGGCCATAGAACAGCGTGCCTTCGTTCGGGGTTTTACGGAAACGGCCGAGGTTACGTTCAAACGGATCTGGCGAGAAGAAGTGGTGCGGCGTCTGCATCATCGCCAGCTCTTTCTCTTTCAGGAACCAGCCCATGGTCATCTGCAGGAACGAGCGCGTCGGTACGTGGTCGCAGTCAAAGATCGAGACAAACTCGCCAGTGGCATACTTCAGCGCGTTGTTGATGTTCCCGGCTTTAGCATGCTCGTGAGTTGGACGGGCGATGTACTCGACGCCCACCTCTTCCGCAAACTGGCGGAACGCCGGACGGTTGCCGTCGTCGAGGATCCAGACTTTGAGTTTATCTTTTGGCCAGTCGATACCCAGCGCGGCATAAATGGTGTTTTTCACCACGCTCAGATCTTCGTTGTAGGTGGGCACAAAGAGATCAACCGACGGCCACTGCGCGGTATCTTTTGGCAGCGGAACCGGCTGGCGGTTGAGCGGCCAGATCACCTGGAAATAGCCCAGCACCAGTACAATCCACGCGTAGGTTTCTGCAAACAGCAGAACCAGGCCGCACACCAGGCTGACCGGATCGTCCCAGTTCAACGTTGAGGTATAACGCCACCAGATATAGCGGCAGGAGACGGTCAACGACAATACAATCAGCATCAGGGCTGAGAAACGCCCCGGAATACGGCGAACCAGCAATGCCACGCCCCACAGCAGGATCAGGAAGGTGAACTGTGCCAGCGGGTTAAAGGGTTGCGTAATACAGACCAGCGCCAGGATGAGCGAGAAGACGACGATCACGCCGAGAATAAAACGCCGCAAGCCCGGGTGGAGATGCCCGAGCTCTTTATGGTTGTCCAGATGGCTGGTCTTATCGGTAACGCTATCGGGCAATCTATCCAGCCACTGATGGTACCGCTCACGTAACTGCTGAACGCGAGAGAAGCTGCGCCAGTGCGGCACTTTTTTCTCCGACCGGGGGGACGTTGCCACCAGCCAGATGGCCTGAATAAGATATCGCGCCGGATCCAAAGGCCGTGGCCGGTCTGGGTTAATATGCGGGTATAACTCACTGTGCCGTGCACGTATGCGCTGCCAGCGCGGGTGTTCGAGTGGAATGAACATCCAGGCCAGAATCATCCAGAAACAGCCGAGCGCGGCGCTAAATGGCGAAGCACCATGCCGACGAAAATGCCGGTAATGTTCGCTCAAACGCGAACTGACCGGCGGGATGAGTAACCAGCTGGCGAGACGACTCATACCGAACTCCCCGCAGGCTCCGCCGCGTTGGCGAAGTTCAGCAGACACCAGTTAGCCAGTGTCAGAATTTCTTCTGCCGCCAGTGAATCGCTGCGGTATTCCCCGAGCGGTTGCTTAGAGGCAAGGCATTCCGCCATTCCCTCATCACGATGGATGACAATCGGAAGCAAGCGGCGCTGGCTTTGCAGCCACACCTGATACAGATCGTCCTGGATCTGGCTGCCAATGCGTAAATCGTTAATCAGAATATGTCCATTCTGAGGCAGCCCTTGCTGATGCAAACGGATATGGCAATTCGCATCGACGTTCACGATCGAGAGGACATGATCGCACTGCGCGATAAGCTGTCGGGTCAGCGTGCCGGAGCCATGCGGCAGATCCAGCAGGATCCATTTATAGTGCCCTTTTTCTTTCAGGCTCTGCAGCGCAAGCGTGAATTGCGAAAAAAGACGCTGATAAGCTGCCTCATTTTCGCGTTCCGCAGTGGTCAATTGACCAAAAGGTAGTAAATCAAGCTGGGAGGTATAACGCATACCCGCATCCCGCCAGTCTTTATCATCGAGCAGCGCGCGGGCCCACCCCTCCTCACGTGTAAAGTCGACGTTAAACGACATACGCAGCAAATTATCGGCGCAGGCGTCAATAACCAGCACCGACTCACCTAAAAGCTGTAATGACCACGCCAGCGCCGCAGTCACGGATGTGGTACCCACCCCGCCACGGATGCCTTGTAATCCGAGTATGGCCATCAATGGCTCCCTTATTGTTGATGGGCAAATTGGTAATGACTCCAACTTACTGATAGTGTTTTATGTTCAGATAATGCCCGATGACTTTGTCATGCAGCTCCACCGATTTTGAGAACGACAGTGACTTCCTGCCCAGCCTTGCCAGATGCTGCCTCAGATTCAGGTTATGCCGCTCAATGCGCTGCGTATATCGCTTGCTGATAACGTGCAGTTCTCCCTTCAGGCGTGATTCATACAGCGGCCAGCCATCCGTCATCCATACCACGACCTCAAAGGCCGACAGCAGGCCCAGAAGACGCTCCAGCGTGGCCAACGTGCGTTCACCGAATACGTGCGCCACAACCGTCCTCCGTATCCTGTCATACGCGTAAAACAACCAGCGCTGGCGTGATTTAGCGCCGACGTAACCCCACTGTTCGTCCATTTCCGCGCAAACAATGACGTCACTGCCCGGTTGTATGCGTGAGTTTACCGACTGCGGCCTGAGTTTTTTAAGTGTCGTAAAATCGTGTTGAGGCCAACGCCCATAATGCGTGCACTGGCGCGACATCCGACGCCATTCATGGCCATATCAATGATTTTCTGATGCGTACCGGGTTGAGAAGCGGTGTAAGTGAACTGTAGCTGCCATGTTTTACGGCAGTGAGAGCAGAGATAGCGCTGATGTCCGGCAGTACTTTTACCGTTACGCACCACGCCTTCAGTAGCTGAACAGGAGGGACAGCTGATAGAAACAGAAGCCACTGGAGCACCTCAAAAACACCATCATACACTAAATCAGTAAGTTGGCACCATTACCTGAAAAAGGCGTGAGCGCCAGGCAACAGCTGACCCTTAAACATATCGAGGGTAAGTGGCACCTGGCAAAGCAGGAAGAAACCGTGGTGCAACCACGTAGTGATGAAAAACGTATTTTGAGCCATATTGCGGTTTTAGAGGGAGCACCTGCTCTGTCAGAAAACTGGTCACTGTTTGAATCTAACGAAGCGCTTTTTCATGAAGCCCGCACAACGCAGGCAGCAACGATTGTGTTCTCGTTGATGCAGAATAACCAGATTGAGACGCTGGCCAGGCAAATCCACACCTTACGCCGCCAGCGCGGAAGCGCATTAAAAATAATCGTGCGTGAAAACAATACCAGCCTGCGCGCCACAGATGAGCGTCTGCTTTTGGGCTGCGGTGCCAATATGGTCATTCCATGGAATGCGCCGTTGTCCCGCTGCCTGACGCTTATCGAAAGCGTTCAGGGCCAGCAGTTCAGCCGCCATGTCCCGGAAGATGTAGCCACATTGCTCTCAATGACGCAGCCGATGAAACTGCGTGGATACCAAAAATGGGATACTTTCTGCGACGCCGTCAGCAACATGATGAATAACACGCTGCTTCCGGCAGACGGAAAAGGGGTCATGGTTGCCCTGCGCCCTGTACCTGGTATTCGCGTTGAACAGGCTCTCACGTTATGCCGCCCGAACCGCACTGGGGACATCATGACCATTGGCGACAATCGTCTGGTACTGTTTTTATCCTTCTGTCGGGTAAACGATCTTGATACCGCGCTTAACCACATCTTCCCCCTGCCAACCGGGGATATTTTCTCTAACCGTATGATCTGGTTCGAAGATAACTCTATCAGTGCAGAGCTGGTGCAGATGCGAGCCCTCAAGCCTGAACAATGGGTTAAACCGCTCGTTATCAAGAGTGAGGTTAAACCGATTCTCAATGCCAGACATGATGGACACGTCTGGCGTCGGGTTCCGGAACCCCTTCGCTTATTAACTGAGAATGGGGAGAACGCACCATCATGAGTATCAGCGATATCATTCAACTGGTCGTATTCTGCGCGCTGATCTTTTTCCCGCTTGGCTACTACGCGCGCCATTCACTGCGTCGTATCCGCGATACGGCCAGAATACTGTTTGTAAAACCTCGCTATGTAAAACCAGCCGGAACACTGACACGGGCATCACACGTCAAGGCAGACCGAAAACATGACTAATTCTACCTATACCGCTTCGTCACCCTCGCCACTGTGGCAATACTGGCGCGGCCTTTCTGGCTGGAACTTCTACTTTCTGGTGAAGTTTGGTCTGCTGTGGGCAGGCTATCTGAATTTCCATCCTCTTCTCAACCTGGTGTTTATGGCCTTCCTGCTGATGCCTCTGCCAAATATCAGGCTGCATCGCTTACGCCACTGGGTGGCCATTCCTGTCGGCTTTGCACTGTTCTGGCATGATACCTGGCTACCGGGGCCAGACAGCATTATGAGCCAGGGATCGCAGGTGGCCGGGTTTAGCGCCAGCTATGTCCTTGACCTGACCGAGCGCTTTATTAACTGGCAGATGATTGGTGCCGTCTTTGTGCTGCTGGTTGCATGGCTATTTCTGTCACAGTGGATCCGCGTCACGGTGTTTGTCGTCGCCATTATGATCTGGCTTAACGTGCTGACGCTTGCAGGCCCCGGTTTTTCTCTGTGGCCTGCGGGTCAACCGACAACAACCGTCACCACCACCGGCGGCAGTGCGGCGGCAACCGTCGCGACGGCGAGCGAGACGCCTGTGGTGGGAGATATCCCTACTCAGACCGCACCACCGACCTCCACTAACCTGAACGCCTGGCTTTCCAGCTTCTATACCGCGGAAGATAAGCGACAGACTAAGTTCCCGGATGCGCTACCGGCAGATGCTCAGCCCTTTGAACTGCTGGTGATCAACATCTGTTCACTCTCCTGGGCAGATGTGGATGCTGCAGGTTTGATGTCGCATCCGCTGTGGTCACATTTCGACATTCAGTTTAAAGATTTCAACTCTGCAACCTCGTACAGCGGCCCGGCGGCAATTCGTCTGCTGCGCGCAAGCTGCGGCCAGCCATCACATAAAAACCTGTATCAACCGGCCGGAAACCAGTGCTATCTGTTCGATAACCTGGCAAAACTGGGCTTTACACAGCATCTGATGCTGGGTCATAACGGTGTGTTTGGTGATTTCCTGAAAGAGGTACGTCAGGAAGGGGGAATGCAGGCTCCGCTGATGGATCAAACGGGTCTGCCGGTTTCTCTGTTGGGCTTCGACGGTTCACCTGTTTATGACGATACCGCCGTGCTGCAACGCTGGCTGCAGACCATCGAAAAGGATAATAATCCTCGCAGTGCGACATTCTTTAACACCCTGCCGCTTCACGACGGTAACCATTTCCCGGGCGTGAGCAAAACGGCAGACTATAAGGTGCGTGCGCAGAAACTCTTCGACGAGCTGGACGCATTCTTTACGGAGCTGGAAAAATCAGGCCGTAAAGTGATGGTGGTTGTGGTACCTGAACACGGTGGCGCGCTGAAAGGCGACAGGATGCAGGTGTCAGGTCTGCGTGATATCCCAAGCCCGTCCATTACCAACGTGCCTGCAGGTATTAAATTCTTTGGTATGAAGGCTCCGCATCAGAGCGCACCGATTGAAATCACCCAGCCAACCAGCTATCTGGCGATCTCCGAGCTGGTTGCCCGTGCCGTTGACGGGAAGCTGTTTGTTGAAGACAGCGTGAACTGGGATCAGCTCACCAGCAATCTGCCGCAAACGGCAGAAGTCTCTGAGAACGCCAACGCAGTGGTGATTCAGTACCAGAACAAACCTTACGTTCGCCTGAACGGCGGTGATTGGGTACCTTATCCGCAGTAAAATGGC
The DNA here is from genome assembly GCA_023023105.1 of Enterobacter ludwigii. Taxonomy (NCBI): domain Bacteria; kingdom Pseudomonadati; phylum Pseudomonadota; class Gammaproteobacteria; order Enterobacterales; family Enterobacteriaceae; genus Enterobacter; species Enterobacter ludwigii. Next base: position 4,445,197 of record CP083824.1, read on the forward strand.
ATTGTTTCCCTCTCCCTGTGGGAGAGGGAATGCTCAGATTATTGTTGGGCGATCCACACCAGCATCTTCAGGCTTGCTGAATAGTAATCATCATTTGAGGTGATTTCGGGTTCTGTGGAAGACTGTCCCATCGTTAAATCACGTACTGCCAGCAGGCCCCCTTCCATCATGTAGGGTGCATACTCGTTAGTGGTGACGTTAACCCAGGCGGGAGTTTGTTCCCGGGGAAATTGACCGAACCAGACTCGCCACGGCGTCAGCAATGGGCTTTGCTTATCAGCCCAGGCCACATACAGCGGAATACGAATCGCATCGTAGCTCATCCTCGGAGCCCAACCTTTGGCGGGAGTCAGCTTGCCACCCGACGCCAGAGAGACCCAGTCAGGTGGCAGATTCGCTTTACCCGAGCCCATTTTCCCCAGCAGGCGTTCTCCATCTTTAATTAATTCACGCCAGACCGGTAAATGACTGCGCCCGGCAAAGGCCTGCCACGCCGGAAACACGAAATAGGAAGGGTTCAGTATCACGTTACCGTCAAGTTTAAACCCCTGCACACCGGGCAACATGACCCGATAACCCGCATAGCGGATCACGTTGTGATTAATCAGTGCTTTTGTAATTGCATCCGATGCAGCGCTATAGCGTTTGTCATGCCAGCGCGCGTCGGCTTTTAACAGTGCCCAGGCAATCAGCACATCGCCATCTGAGGCATTGTTCTTGTCGGTGACCGGGTTGGATTCTGCGGGGTTATAACGCCAGTAAAACAGGCCGTTCTCTTTGTTTTTAAGCTGACTGTCTGTCCATTGCCAGAGCTTATCGAACGTGGGTTTATCGTTGTTGGCCACCGCCATCAGCATGGCGAAACCCTGGCCTTCCGTATGCGAAACGTCACCATTGCCGGTATCGACAATGCGACCTTCCGGTTTGAAAAAGCGTGCCTTATAACTTTCCCAGGCCTGACTCGCCTGAGAGAGAGGAGAGAAGAGCAAACTCATCATCACAGCTAGCGTAGCGCAGACGGGTTTTCGCATAATTAACTCATTCCGGTTGTTCAGCACTTCGCAGTGAAATTTCACCGCCCACCCACGGCTTGATCACACCATCCTGCTCCAGGAGCAACGCCCCCTGTGCGTCAATGCCACGGGATGTTCCGTAGATCTCTTTATCACCAATCAGTAATTTCACCGGGCGGTTGATAAAATTATCCAGCTTTTCCCAACGAGACAGGAAGGGTGCCAGTCCCTCCTGTTCAAAGAGGATGAGTGAGCTGCGCAATTCCTTAATCATACGCACGGCGAGGGTGTTACGATCGATGACGATCCCCGCTTCCTGAAGATTAGTCCAGGCCTGATTCACCACATCATTTTGTACATTGCGCATCACCATGTTGAGGCCTGCACCAATAACGATTTGCGCCGCATCGCCTGTTTTTCCTGTCAGTTCGACCAGGATACCTGCAAGCTTACGATCGTTCAGATACAGATCATTAGGCCATTTAACGCGCACTTTATCAGCACCCAGATCGTGCAGAACTTCTGCCATGACAATGCCAATAACCAGACTCAGGCCAATAGCGGCAGCAGGCCCCTGCTCAAGACGCCAGTACATGGACAGATAGAGATTGGCACCAAATGGCGAGAACCATTTGCGGCCACGACGACCACGACCAGCCTGCTGATACTCCGCAACACAGGCATCTCCGGATTTCATCTCAGGCAGACGATCCAGAAGATACTGGTTCGTCGAATCAATCACTGGCAGCACCGCAACATTGCCATATCCAATCTGGTTACGGATCGCTTCTTCATTCAGCAATTGGATTGGCTCCGGCAGGCTATATCCTTTTCCGGGAACCGTGAAGACATCCACACCCCAGTCACGGAGGGTCTGGATGTGTTTGTTAATGGCGGCACGGCTCATGCCGAGTTGCTCACCCAACTGCTCGCCAGAATGAAACTCACCGTCGGCAAGAATGCCAATCAGTGTTAACGGGATGGTATTATCCTTCACGCAATGGTCTCCACGGCATTCACTTCACCTGTGCGGCCAATGAAGCGAACTTCTGGCTCCAGCCAGACGTTAAATTTTTCGCCCACGCACTGACGGACATGGTGTGCCAGCTGCACAACATCGCTGCCGGTCGCATTGCCCTGGTTAATCAGAACCAGGGCCTGCTGACGATGCACTGCAGCCCCGCCCTTCGTGGCACCTTTTAACTGGCACTGATCGATGAGCCAGCCCGCTGCCAGCTTCACGCTGCCATCAGCTTGCGGATAATGTGGTGCAGCAGGCCATCCAGCGAGAAATACTTTTGCATTTTCACCACTAATGACTGGGTTTTTGAAGAAACTCCCGGCATTTCCATTCACTTTTGGATCGGGAAGTTTGGTCATTCGCATATGGCAAACAGACTCAAACACCTCACGTGCAGTTGCAGTGGCTGGGTCAAGACGTGTTAAATCACCATAGGTGAGGATAGGTTTCCAGTTTTTCGCCAGACGCAGACCAACGGCCACAATCACATAGCGATCCTGGTATTCATGTTTGAAAATACTGTCGCGGTAGCCAAAACGGCACTGTTTGGCCGTCAAGCGCTGAGCCGTTCCGGTCGCCAGTTCAATACAATCGACATATTCGCAGACGTGTTTCAGTTCGATGCCGTAGGCACCGATGTTTTGAATGGGTGACGATCCAGCACAACCTGGGATCAGTGCAAGATTTTCGAGGCCTGGCATCCCCTTCTCAAGGGTAAATTGCACCAGATGATGCCAATTTTCTCCGGCCCCTACGTGCAAATGCCAGCTATCAACGCGCTCTTCCACATCAATTCCCATGATGCGGTTGACGATCACCGTTCCGGCAAAATCGTCGAGAAACAGGACATTACTTCCTTCGCCCAGAATCAGTACGGGTTCGTTATTTTCTGTTGCGCTTTGCCATGCATCCAGCAACTGCTGTGCAGTATCGGCACGTACAATTTGTTTAGCATTCCGTTGAATGCCAAAGGTATTCCAGGGTTTAAGGGAGTGGTTCATAGACGCTATCCTGATGCAAAAACGGAGGTAGTTTACCGTATAAGCAAGGAGTTGGGGGATTTGTTTGTGCGCCGTAGAAACGCAAAAAGGCCATCCTTGCGGATGGCCTCTCTACTTATTTGATGCCTGGCAGTTCCCTACTCTCACATGGGGAGACCCCACACTACCATCGGCGCTACGGCGTTTCACTTCTGAGTTCGGCATGGGGTCAGGTGGGACCACCGCGCTAAAGCCGCCAGGCAAATTCTGTTAATCTGTATCAAGGCTGAAAATCTTCTGTCTCTCTTCGCCGAAACAGCTTCGGCGTTGTAAGGTTAAGCCTCACGGTTCATTAGTATCGGTTAGCTCAACGCATCGCTGCGCTTACACACCCGACCTATCAACGTCGTAGTCTTCAACGTTCCTTCAGGACTCTCAAGGAGTCAGGGAGAACTCATCTCGGGGCAAGTTTCGTGCTTAGATGCTTTCAGCACTTATCTCTTCCGCATTTAGCTACCGGGCAGTGCCATTGGCATGACAACCCGAACACCAGTGATGCGTCCACTCCGGTCCTCTCGTACTAGGAGCAGCCCCCCTCAATTCTCCAGCGCCCACGGCAGATAGGGACCGAACTGTCTCACGACGTTCTAAACCCAGCTCGCGTACCACTTTAAATGGCGAACAGCCATACCCTTGGGACCTACTTCAGCCCCAGGATGTGATGAGCCGACATCGAGGTGCCAAACACCGCCGTCGATATGAACTCTTGGGCGGTATCAGCCTGTTATCCCCGGAGTACCTTTTATCCGTTGAGCGATGGCCCTTCCATTCAGAACCACCGGATCACTATGACCTGCTTTCGCACCTGCTCGAGCCGTCACTCTCGCAGTCAAGCTAGCTTATGCCATTGCACTAACCTCCTGATGTCCGACCAGGATTAGCTAACCTTCGTGCTCCTCCGTTACTCTTTGGGAGGAGACCGCCCCAGTCAAACTACCCACCAGACACTGTCCGCAACCCGGATTACGGGTCTACGTTAGAACACCAGCCATTAAAGGGTGGTATTTCAAGGGCGGCTCCACGCAGACTGGCGTCCACGCTTCAAAGCCTCCCACCTATCCTACACATCAAGGACCAGTGTTCAGTGTCAAGCTATAGTAAAGGTTCACGGGGTCTTTCCGTCTTGCCGCGGGTACACTGCATCTTCACAGCGAGTTCAATTTCACTGAGTCTCGGGTGGAGACAGCCTGGCCATCATTACGCCATTCGTGCAGGTCGGAACTTACCCGACAAGGAATTTCGCTACCTTAGGACCGTTATAGTTACGGCCGCCGTTTACCGGGGCTTCGATCAAGAGCTTCGCGTTACCGCTAACCCCATCAATTAACCTTCCGGCACCGGGCAGGCGTCACACCGTATACGTCCACTTTCGTGTTTGCACAGTGCTGTGTTTTTAATAAACAGTTGCAGCCAGCTGGTATCTTCGACTGATTTCAGCTCCACCCGCAGGGGCTTCACCTACATATCAGCGTGCCTTCTCCCGAAGTTACGGCACCATTTTGCCTAGTTCCTTCACCCGAGTTCTCTCAAGCGCCTTGGTATTCTCTACCTGACCACCTGTGTCGGTTTGGGGTACGATTTGATGTTACCTGATGCTTAGAGGCTTTTCCTGGAAGCAGGGCATTTGTTACTTCAGCACCGTAGTGCCTCGTCATCACACCTCAGCGTTAATAAGGTACCGGATTTACCTGGAACCTCCGCCTACATGCTTAAACCGGGACAACCGTCGCCCGGCTAACATAGCCTTCTCCGTCCCCCCTTCGCAGTAACACCAAGTACAGGAATATTAACCTGTTTCCCATCGACTACGCCTTTCGGCCTCGCCTTAGGGGTCGACTCACCCTGCCCCGATTAACGTTGGACAGGAACCCTTGGTCTTCCGGCGTGCGGGCTTTTCACCCGCATTATCGTTACTTATGTCAGCATTCGCACTTCTGATACCTCCAGCATCCCTCACAGGACACCTTCAACGGCTTACAGAACGCTCCCCTACCCAACAACGCATAAGCGTCGCTGCCGCAGCTTCGGTGCATGGTTTAGCCCCGTTACATCTTCCGCGCAGGCCGACTCGACCAGTGAGCTATTACGCTTTCTTTAAATGATGGCTGCTTCTAAGCCAACATCCTGGCTGTCTGTGCCTTCCCACATCGTTTCCCACTTAACCATGACTTTGGGACCTTAGCTGGCGGTCTGGGTTGTTTCCCTCTTCACGACGGACGTTAGCACCCGCCGTGTGTCTCCCGTGATAACATTCTTCGGTATTCGTAGTTTGCATCGGGTTGGTAAGCCGGGATGGCCCCCTAGCCGAAACAGTGCTCTACCCCCGAAGATGAGTTCACGAGGCGCTACCTAAATAGCTTTCGGGGAGAACCAGCTATCTCCCGGTTTGATTGGCCTTTCACCCCCAGCCACAAGTCATCCGCTAATTTTTCAACATTAGTCGGTTCGGTCCTCCAGTTAGTGTTACCCAACCTTCAACCTGCCCATGGCTAGATCACCGGGTTTCGGGTCTATACCCTGCAACTTAACGCCCAGTTAAGACTCGGTTTCCCTTCGGCTCCCCTATACGGTTAACCTTGCTACAGAATATAAGTCGCTGACCCATTATACAAAAGGTACGCAGTCACACCACGAAGGTGCTCCCACTGCTTGTACGTACACGGTTTCAGGTTCTTTTTCACTCCCCTCGCCGGGGTTCTTTTCGCCTTTCCCTCACGGTACTGGTTCACTATCGGTCAGTCAGGAGTATTTAGCCTTGGAGGATGGTCCCCCCATATTCAGACAGGATACCACGTGTCCCGCCCTACTCTTCGAGTTCACAACCTGTGCATTTTCGTGTACGGGGCTGTCACCCTGTATCGCCGGACTTTCCAGACCGTTCCACTAACACACAAGCTGATTCAGACTCTGGGCTGCTCCCCGTTCGCTCGCCGCTACTGGGGGAATCTCGGTTGATTTCTTTTCCTCGGGGTACTTAGATGTTTCAGTTCCCCCGGTTCGCCTCGTTAACCTATGTATTCAGTTAACGATAGTGTGACGAATCACACTGGGTTTCCCCATTCGGACATCGCCGGGTCAAAGGTTCATATCACCTCGCCGGCGCTTTTCGCAGATTAGCACGTCCTTCATCGCCTCTGACTGCCAGGGCATCCACCGTGTACGCTTAGTCGCTTAACCTCACAACCCGAAGATGTTTCTTTCGATTCATCATCGATTTGCGAAAATTTGAGAGACTCGAACACACATTAACTGTGTGTCGTTTCAATTTTCAGCTTGATCCAGATTTTTAAAGAGCAAATATCTCAAACATGACTCGCAAGTCAGTTTTGAGATATGACGGCAGGTGACTTTCACTCACGAACCAGCAAGTGGCGTCCCCTAGGGGATTCGAACCCCTGTTACCGCCGTGAAAGGGCGGTGTCCTGGGCCTCTAGACGAAGGGGACGTATAAGTCTCAATCGCAAGACGCCTTGCTATTTACTTTTCATCAGACAATCTGTGTGAGCACTGCAAAGGCAGGTTCTTTAAGGTAAGGAGGTGATCCAACCGCAGGTTCCCCTACGGTTACCTTGTTACGACTTCACCCCAGTCATGAATCACAAAGTGGTAAGCGCCCTCCCGAAGGTTAAGCTACCTACTTCTTTTGCAACCCACTCCCATGGTGTGACGGGCGGTGTGTACAAGGCCCGGGAACGTATTCACCGTAGCATTCTGATCTACGATTACTAGCGATTCCGACTTCATGGAGTCGAGTTGCAGACTCCAATCCGGACTACGACGCACTTTATGAGGTCCGCTTGCTCTCGCGAGGTCGCTTCTCTTTGTATGCGCCATTGTAGCACGTGTGTAGCCCTACTCGTAAGGGCCATGATGACTTGACGTCATCCCCACCTTCCTCCAGTTTATCACTGGCAGTCTCCTTTGAGTTCCCGGCCGGACCGCTGGCAACAAAGGATAAGGGTTGCGCTCGTTGCGGGACTTAACCCAACATTTCACAACACGAGCTGACGACAGCCATGCAGCACCTGTCTCAGAGTTCCCGAAGGCACCAATCCATCTCTGGAAAGTTCTCTGGATGTCAAGAGTAGGTAAGGTTCTTCGCGTTGCATCGAATTAAACCACATGCTCCACCGCTTGTGCGGGCCCCCGTCAATTCATTTGAGTTTTAACCTTGCGGCCGTACTCCCCAGGCGGTCGACTTAACGCGTTAGCTCCGGAAGCCACGCCTCAAGGGCACAACCTCCAAGTCGACATCGTTTACGGCGTGGACTACCAGGGTATCTAATCCTGTTTGCTCCCCACGCTTTCGCACCTGAGCGTCAGTCTTTGTCCAGGGGGCCGCCTTCGCCACCGGTATTCCTCCAGATCTCTACGCATTTCACCGCTACACCTGGAATTCTACCCCCCTCTACAAGACTCTAGCCTGCCAGTTTCGAATGCAGTTCCCAGGTTGAGCCCGGGGATTTCACATCCGACTTGACAGACCGCCTGCGTGCGCTTTACGCCCAGTAATTCCGATTAACGCTTGCACCCTCCGTATTACCGCGGCTGCTGGCACGGAGTTAGCCGGTGCTTCTTCTGCGGGTAACGTCAATTGCTGAGGTTATTAACCTCAGCACCTTCCTCCCCGCTGAAAGTACTTTACAACCCGAAGGCCTTCTTCATACACGCGGCATGGCTGCATCAGGCTTGCGCCCATTGTGCAATATTCCCCACTGCTGCCTCCCGTAGGAGTCTGGACCGTGTCTCAGTTCCAGTGTGGCTGGTCATCCTCTCAGACCAGCTAGGGATCGTCGCCTAGGTGAGCCGTTACCCCACCTACTAGCTAATCCCATCTGGGCACATCTGATGGCAAGAGGCCCGAAGGTCCCCCTCTTTGGTCTTGCGACGTTATGCGGTATTAGCTACCGTTTCCAGTAGTTATCCCCCTCCATCAGGCAGTTTCCCAGACATTACTCACCCGTCCGCCGCTCGTCACCCGAGAGCAAGCTCTCTGTGCTACCGCTCGACTTGCATGTGTTAGGCCTGCCGCCAGCGTTCAATCTGAGCCATGATCAAACTCTTCAATTTAAAAGTTTGATGCTCAATGAATTAAACTTCGTAATGAATTACGTGTTCACTCGTTGAGACTTGGTATTCATTTAGTGTCCGAGGACATTAAGAATCCATGTCACTTTGAGTGCCCACACAGATTGTCTGATAAATTGTTAAAGAGCAGTGCCGCTTCGTTTTCGCTGCGGCGCGGGGTGTGCATATTACGCTTTCCCGCTACAGAGTCAAGCGTTTATTTTGCTTTTCTCTGCTGACCCGGCGGCGTGCGTGCCGTTGTTCCGTGTCAGTGGAGGCGCATTATAGGGAGTTATTCCGACGTGACAAGAGGAAATTTAAAAAAACTTTTCGTTCGCTCACTTTTCAGACTCAACGCTTATTTAACCCGCGAATCGCCCGATAAATGCGCGATTTCCCGCGCAAAACTGGCCACCTGCGACCAGTCGGTATAAACCACTTCTTTACGCGTATCGGTTTCGCCCCCCGTCATCTTCATAATCAGGCGGATCATGAAGCGGTCATACCAGCGATAGCGAGGATAACGCAGCGCACCAGCAAAGACGGCACAAAGGTCTGGCTGCCATGGAGAGTTCAGCAAGAACTTGCGCGTGTAGCTGTTGGTCTGCGGCGTACGCTTCTCTGCTTTACGAGCAACCAGATTGACCGAGTAGAACGCGCCAGGCAATTTGTTGAGCACCGCGGTGTGCTTTTTCACGAAGCGATCAAGTGCCGGATGAAAATGACCGTAACGAATTGACGCGCCAATCACCACGCGATCGTAATCCTGCCAGGTAATCTGTCCGACACGATTCAGGTTCACCACATCAGAGTAAATTCCCAGCTCTTTTAATTCCGACGCCAGATACGCGGCAATCTCACGCGTTTGTCCATCTCGGGTAGAGAAAAGAATCAGTGTTTTCATCAACGGCTCCTTACTCGCGCCAGAACGTTGGGGTGAACAGCACCAGCAGCGTAAAGACCTCAAGACGACCAAACAGCATATTGGCGATGAGGATCCATTTCGCGACCGGGTTCATGCTGGCAAAGTTATCCGCCACAACCCCCAGGCCTGGCCCAAGGTTATTTAATGTTGCTACGACGGATGCAAAAGCAGAGAAATCATCCACCCCCGTCGCGATGATCGCCAGCATACTGACGATAAAGACCAGCGCATACGCCGAGAAGAAACCCCACACCGCTTCGAGGATACGTTCCGGCAGTGCCCGGTTTCCCAGTTTGATACTGTAGACCGCGTTCGGGTGGACCAGACGCTTCAGCTCACGGTTGCCCTGCTTGAACAGCAGCAGAATACGAATCACCTTCAGGCCACCGCCCGTGGATCCCGCGCAGCCGCCAATAAAGGCGGAGCATAACAGTAACACCGGCAGGAATAACGGCCAGCGCGCAATACTATCCGTGGTAAACCCGGCGGTCGTCGCCATCGACACCACCTGGAAGAACGCCTGGTTTAACGTGGTCAACGCGGAGTTATAAACATCATGGAACCACAATACCAGGGTACAGATGATAACCAGCGTAAGCTGAACGCCAATGAACATGCGGAACTCGGGGTCACGCCAGTACACTTTCAGGCTGCGCCCGCTGAGTAAAGAGAAGTGCAAACCGTAGTTACAGCCGGAAATCAGCAGGAAAATAGCAATAATGGTGTTAATCGTAGGGCTGTCAAAGTAGCCCACGCTGGCATCGTGGGTGGAGAACCCGCCGATAGCAATCGTCGCAAAACTGTGTCCGATAGCATCGAATGCCGGCATACCGGCGAACCATAGCGCCAGCGCACAGGCGACCGTCAGCAAGACATAAATAAGCCACAGCGTTTTCGCCGTCTCGGCAATACGCGGGCGCATCTTGTTATCTTTCAGCGGCCCGGGCATTTCGGCACGATAGAGCTGCATCCCACCGACGCCCAGAATAGGCAGGATAGCCACGGCCAGGACGATGATCCCCATACCACCGAACCATTGCAGCATCTGGCGATAAAAGAGAATCGCGTGCGGTAACGAATCCAGTCCCACCAGCGTCGTCGCTCCGGTTGTTGTTAAACCAGAGAACGATTCAAAAAATGCGTCCGTGATGCTCAGATTCGGTTGTTCGGAGAAGATAAAGGGCAGAGAACCGACGCTTCCCAGCACCGTCCAGAACAAGACGACAATCAAAAATCCTTCGCGTGATTTCAGCTCGACCTTCTGACGACGGTTAGGCCACCACAACAGAGAGCCGATCGCCAGCGCAACAAAGAAAGTCTGGGTAAATGCCCGCCCCGCGCCGTCCCGGTAGATAAGCGCCACCAGCCCAGGGAGAATCATCGTCCCGGAAAAGAGTATGACCAGCAGTCCAACGATTCGGGTTATGGCACGAAAATGCATCTCTGCCGCTTCCTTTGGTATTCAAAAAAGTGAGGTGGGGATTATTCTTCAATCGGCAGCAATTGCAACGAACCACGACTAAAATCAGCCAGTTTTGCTGAAAAAGCAGCCAGTTCCGCCTGAGGAAGCGCCACGCGTAATTGCACCATTGCCTGATATTCACTGTGCGCGATGACGCCGTTAAACTGCTTCAGCAACGCTTCGATACCGGATAACTGTCCGTAATCGCACAGTAAAGTATATTCTGTGAGTGGTGTTTTGCGGGTAGTTATCAGCAAATTCAGTGCCTGCTGAACTCCGCCGCCATACGCTTTAACCAGCCCACCCGTGCCTAACAGGATCCCGCCGTAGTAGCGCACCACCACGGCGGTAATTTCACCCACACCGCTGCCCATCAGCTGCGAAAGCATGGGTTTTCCGGCTGTGCCAGCCGGTTCACCGTCGTCGGAAAAGCCCAACTGCTGCGAATCGTCTGGAGGCCCCGCGACCCACGCCACACAGTGGTGACGTGCGTCAGGATGCTCCGCCCGAACAGATTCAACAAACGCCTTTGCCGCCTCTACGCCATCGGTATGTGCCAGCAGCGTAATAAAGCGGCTTTTCTTGATTTCCTCAACAAAGGTGACCGGTTCAGCCGGTATCAGCCAGCTTTCCATCAGGCCAGCTTCAGATCTCGCGTCATATTCTCGATACCGTTTTCGTGAACGACCACGTTATCTTCAATACGAATGCCACCAAACGGTTTCAGCGCTTCAATTTTTTCCCAGTTGAAGTGTTTGCTGAACTGACCTTCACGCCAGGGTGCTAACAGCGATTCGATAAAGTAGATCCCCGGTTCAATCGTCAGCACCATGCGTGGTTCAAGAATGCGGGTGCAGCGCAGGTAAGGATATTTAGACGGTGCCGCCAGGTGCGTACCGGTATCATCCTGCATAAAACCTGCAACATCGTGAACCTGCAGACCCAACGGGTGACCGATCCCGTGCGGCATGAATGGCCCGGTCAGATCGTTCTCGACCATCGCCTCTTCGCTCATGTCTTTCACAATCTGGTGCTTACGCAACAGCTTCGCGATGCGCTGATGGAACTGGATATGGTAATCCACGTAACTGGTTCCCGCTTTCATGGTACTGATAAGGGCCAGCTGTTCGTCATTGACGTCTTTGATCAGATGCGCAAAGTCAGTATCCGCGTTTGCCGCCCATGTACGGGTCAGGTCAGCCGCATAACCGTTGTACTCCGCACCCGCATCCAGCAGGAAGCTGCGCATCTCCGACGGCACATGGTGATCGAGTTTGGTGTAGTGCAACACGGAAGCGTGTTCATTCAGCGCGACGATATTGCTGTACGGCACGTCCGTATCACGGTGCCCGGTCGCGGTCAGGTAGGCCTGGTTGATATCGAACTCGCTCATGCCAGACTGGAATGCTTCATGCGCGGCGCGGTGGCCGTTCACCGCCGTTTTTTGCGCTTCACGCATGCAGTAAAGTTCGTAGTCGGTTTTATATGCGCGATAGTAATGCAGGTAATCCAGCACCCCTTTCGGGTTAAGCTTGTCAGCCGGAATATCCAGGCCCAATGCACGCTCCGGAACAGGGCCAATATAGGCGATATTGCCGCGCGCAGCAGGCAACTGGCTGCCAATGCCGTCAGCTTTTGGTAATGCAATGATATCCACTTCTTCCGTCCAGAAGCTGGTCGGCAGCGGTTCCACGTTGTGCCAATAATCGACAGGCAGATAGAACCACAATTTTGGCTTATTCACGCCATCCACCAGCAGCCAGCAATTTGGAACCTGGGTTACCGGCACCCAGGCCTTAAACTGTGGGTTGACCTTGAACGGATAAGCATGGTCATCCAGAAAAGTATTCAAAAGCTCGCCAGAGTGGATTAACAGCGCATCCAGCTTAAAGCGGGCCAGTACATCGCGGGTACGTTCTTGTAGGGTAACGATATGATTTTTATAAAGCGAAGCCAGTGAGTCCATCATTCTTCCTTTCGTTTTATTGACCTCAAGTCATCGCATCTTAGCACACCTCACTCCGGCTGCGTGATTTACACCGACCGTGATCAATGCAGCAATTTCTTAATGAGTGATTTGCATTTTATTAACATAAATTCCACACTCCGATTCATCTGGTATGACCAGATCCAATTGCTGGATTCAGGAGACTGACATGCTCTACAAAGGCGACACCCTGTACCTCAACTGGCTGGAAGATGGCATTGCCGAACTGGTGTTCGATGCCCCCGGCTCAGTGAATAAGCTTGATACCGCGACGGTGGCCAGTCTTGGCCAGGCGCTGGATGCACTTGAAAAACAACCTGAATTAAAAGGGCTGCTGCTGCGTTCGAACAAAGCGGCCTTTATTGTCGGTGCCGATATCACCGAATTCCTTTCTCTGTTCCTGGTCCCGGAGGAACAGCTGAGCCAGTGGCTGCACTTTGCTAACAGCGTCTTTAATCGTCTGGAAGACCTTCCTGTCCCGACCATTTCCGCCGTTAATGGCTACGCGCTGGGCGGTGGCTGCGAATGCGTATTAGCCACTGATTACCGTCTGGCGACGCCGGATCTGCGCATTGGCCTCCCGGAAACCAAGCTGGGTATCATGCCGGGCTTTGGTGGTTCCGTGCGTATGCCGCGCATGCTGGGTGCCGACAGTGCACTTGAGATCATTGCGGCAGGTAAAGATGTTGGCGCAGAACAGGCGCAGAAAATCGGTCTGGTCGACGGCGTTGTGAAACCTGAGAAGCTTGTTGAAGGCGCACTCGCCATTCTGCGTCAGGCGATTAACGGCGATCTCGACTGGAAAGCCAAACGCCAGCCGAAGCTGGAGCCGTTAAAGCTCAGCAAGATTGAAGCCGCTATGAGCTTCACCATTGCCAAAGGCATGGTGATGCAGACGGCGGGTAAGCACTACCCGGCCCCCATCACCGCGGTGAAAACCATTGAAGCGGCGGCCCGCTTTGGCCGCGACGAAGCCCTGAAACTGGAAAACCAGAGCTTTGTCCCGCTGGCGCACACCAATGAAGCCCGCGCGCTGGTTGGCATCTTCCTCAACGATCAGTTCGTGAAAGGTAAAGCGAAACAGCTGACCAAAAACGTTGAGACACCGAAACATGCAGCGGTACTCGGTGCCGGTATTATGGGTGGCGGCATCGCTTATCAGTCAGCCTGGAAAGGCGTACCGGTGGTGATGAAGGACATCAGCGAGAAATCCCTGACGCTGGGCATGACCGAAGCGGCCAAGCTGCTGAATAAACAGCTGGAACGCGGAAAAATTGACGGGCTGAAGCTCGCGGGCGTGATCTCCACCATTCAGCCTGTGCTGGAATATACCGGCTTCGACCGTGTTGACGTGGTAGTCGAAGCCGTCGTTGAGAACCCGAAAGTTAAAAAAGCAGTGCTCGCGGAAACCGAAGAAAAGGTTCGTCCGGATACCGTCCTGGCCTCTAACACCTCCACCATTCCGATTAGCGAACTGGCGAGCGTGCTGAAGCGTCCGGAAAACTTCTGCGGGATGCACTTCTTCAACCCGGTACACCGGATGCCGCTTGTCGAAGTGATCCGTGGGGAAAAAACCTCAGACGACACCATCGCCAAAGTGGTGGCATGGGCAAGCAAGATGGGCAAAACGCCAATCGTCGTTAACGACTGCCCGGGCTTCTTCGTTAACCGCGTCCTGTTCCCTTACTTCGCCGGTTTCAGCCAGTTGCTGCGCGACGGTGCCGACTTCCGCAAAATCGACAAAGTGATGGAAAAACAGTTCGGCTGGCCGATGGGCCCGGCGTATCTGCTGGATGTAGTCGGCATTGATACCGCGCATCACGCTCAGGCAGTCATGGCGGCAGGCTTCCCGCAGCGCATGCAGAAAGATTATCGCGATGCCATTGACGCGCTGTTCGACGCTAATCGCTTCGGTCAGAAAAACGGTCTGGGCTTCTGGCGCTATAAAGAAGACAGCAAAGGCAAACCGAAGAAAGAAGAAGACGCCGCAGTGGACAGCCTGCTGGCAGAAGTGAGTCAGCCAAAGCGTGACTTCACCGACGACGAGATCATCGCCCGAATGATGATACCGATGATCAACGAAGTGGTGCGTTGCCTGGAAGAAGGCATCATCGCCAGCCCGGCAGAAGCAGACATGGCGCTGGTGTACGGCCTGGGCTTCCCTCCGTTCCACGGCGGCGCGTTCCGCTGGCTGGACACGCTCGGCAGCGCCCGCTATCTCGATATGGCTCAGCAATATCAGCACCTCGGCCCGCTTTATGAGGTGCCGGAAGGGCTGCGTAACAAAGCGCGCCATAACGAACCCTACTATCCAGCAGTTGAGCCAGCCCGTCCGGTTGGCGAGCTGAAAACGGCTTAAGGAGTCACAATGGAAAAGGTTGTCATTGTTGATGCGATTCGCACCCCGATGGGCCGTTCAAAAGGCGGTGCATTCCGTAACGTGCGTGCGGAAGACCTCTCTGCGCACCTGATGCGTAGCCTGCTGGCGCGTAACCCGGCGCTGGACCCAACCGCGCTCGACGATATCTACTGGGGCTGCGTGCAGCAGACCCTGGAGCAGGGCTTCAACATCGCCCGCAACGCCTCGCTGCTGGCGGAGATCCCACATTCGGTTCCGGCCGTCACCGTCAACCGTCTTTGCGGTTCGTCAATGCAGGCGTTACATGATGCAGCACGTATGATCATGACCGGCGATGCTCAGGCCTGCCTGGTCGGCGGCGTGGAGCACATGGGTCACGTGCCGATGAGCCACGGGGTCGATTTCCACCCAGGTATGAGCCGCAACGTGGCAAAAGCGGCAGGGATGATGGGCCTGACCGCTGAGATGCTCTCTCGTCTGCATGGCATCAGCCGTGAAATGCAGGATGCTTTTGCCGCACGCTCTCACGCTCGCGCATGGGCGGCGACACAGTCCGGTGCGTTTAAGAATGAGATCATCCCAACCGGTGGTCATGATGCAGACGGCGTTCTGAAGCAGTTCAGCTACGACGAAGTGATCCGCCCGGAAACCACGGTCGAAGCCCTTTCCACGCTGCGTCCGGCATTTGATCCGGTCACAGGTACGGTAACGGCAGGTACTTCGTCCGCACTGTCCGACGGTGCCGCCGCGATGCTGGTGATGAGCGAAAGCCGCGCCCGCGAGCTGGGCTTAACCCCTCGCGCCCGGGTACGTTCGATGGCGGTCGTGGGCTGCGATCCTTCAATCATGGGCTACGGCCCGGTTCCGGCCTCAAAGCTGGCGCTGAAAAAAGCGGGATTAACCGCCAGCGACATTGACCTGTTCGAAATGAACGAAGCCTTCGCCGCGCAGATCCTGCCGTGCATTAAAGATCTGGGACTCATGGATCAGATCGACGAGAAGATTAACCTCAACGGCGGCGCGATCGCCCTCGGCCATCCGCTGGGCTGCTCCGGCGCGCGTATCAGCACCACGCTGATTAACCTGATGGAGCGCAAAGATGCCCAGTTTGGCCTGGCAACGATGTGTATCGGGCTGGGTCAGGGTATCGCGACGGTGTTTGAGAGAGTGTAAATCAGGAAAAGTATCTCAAAGCCAATGCCGTCAGAACAAGGCGGCAAGCGAGCGAATCCCGATGAGCTTACTCAAGTAAGTGATTCGGGTGAACGAGCGCAGCCAACGCAGTTATGGCGTCATTGGCGAAGAGAGACAGTTTAGTTGCCGTTCTTCCCGCCTGTCAGGGGCGGGTTTTTTATTTAGATGAAGGCAAAAGCATCGCCGAAGAGACGGTCTTCACGCGCATCACGTTCGTTACAGAACAAGTCACGGGCAATTTTCGCCATCTCAAAACGGCCAGCGATATAGATATCGTGCCCTGCCAGTGTGCCATGATCCTGTAGCACCGCCGTCAGTACCGTACCGCTGCGTCCACGCCAGCCTTCTTCCGGCTGCTCAACCACCGGCTCTATGCGCAGGTTAGGATGGGTTACGCTCAGCGCTTCCAGTTCAGACAGGTCATAGAGATGTTTCTCTTCACGGCCACCCCAGTAAATGGTGATGTCACGGTCCGGGTTACGCGCCAGTGCGGTCAGCAGAATAGAGCGCACATAAGAGAAGCCCGTACCGCCCGCGATCAGGATCAGCGGACGGTCTTCGTCATCGCGCAGCCATGCATCACCATGAGGAATGTCGACCACAATCTCACGCTCTTTAAGAATGCGGTCCATGACGGCCATCGCATACAGGTTAAGCTCTGACGCACCAATATGAAGCTCAATAAATTCCTGCTCCGCTGGCGTTGAGGCCATAGAGAAAGGACGCTTATCACGCTCATCCATCACGACCATCAGGTACTGACCCGCGCGGAAAGAGAATGGCGCTTCTGGCACTAAACGGACGCGATATACGGTGTCGGTGATGGCATCTACCGAGGTCACTTTACAGCTTAAGGTTGTCATTCGCTCTCTCTGTCGGGAAGTCTATAGGGCTTAACGGTCAAGCTCAGGGTTTACCGTTATTCATTATGGCCAGCTCGTCCCAGATCGCGTCAATTCGCGCGGTCACTGCAGGATCTTTTTTGATCGGGCGACCCCATTCACGATCGGTTTCGCCAGGCCATTTATTGGTGGCATCCAGTCCCATTTTTGAGCCAAGACCGGAAACCGGCGAGGCAAAATCCAGGTAATCTATCGGCGTGTTTTCGACTAACACCGTATCGCGCGCCGGGTCCATTCGCGTGGTAATGGCCCAGATTACGTCATTCCAGTCGCGGGCGTTAACATCATCATCGCAGACAATAACAAACTTGGTATACATAAACTGGCGCAGGAAAGACCATACGCCCATCATCACGCGTTTCGCGTGACCAGGATACTGTTTCTTCATCGTGACCACCGCCATGCGATATGAGCATCCTTCAGGCGGCAGATAAAAATCAACAATTTCCGGGAACTGCTTTTGCAGGATCGGCACAAACACTTCATTCAGCGCCACTCCCAGTACCGCCGGTTCGTCCGGTGGACGTCCGGTATAGGTGGAGTGATAGATCGCATCTTCACGCTGTGTAATGTGCGTAACGGTAAACACCGGGAAGTTATCCACTTCGTTGTAATAGCCGGTATGGTCGCCGTAAGGGCCTTCTGGCGCCATTTCACCCTGCTCAATGTAACCTTCCAGCACAATTTCCGCACTGGCCGGAACTTCGAGATCGTTAGAAATACACTTCACGACTTCGGTTTTGGTTCCGCGCAGCAGGCCTGCAAACGCGTATTCAGAGAGTGTATCCGGCACGGGGGTCACCGCACCCAGAATGGTGGCCGGATCGGCACCTAACGCGACAGAGACAGGGAAACGTTCACCCGGATGCTCAGCACACCACTCCTGGAAATCCAGCGCGCCGCCGCGATGCGACAGCCAGCGCATGATGAGTTTATTCTTGCCAATTAATTGCTGACGGTAAATACCGAGATTTTGCCGCTCTTTGTGAGGGCCGCGCGTAACCGTCAACCCCCAGGTGATCAGCGGAGCAGCATCCTCAGGCCAGCACTGCATAATAGGGATTTTGGTCAGATCAACCGCATCGCCTTCCAGCACTTTCTGCTGGCACGGCGCGCCGCGCAGGCGTTTAGTTGGCATGTTCAATACTTGCTTAAACTGTGGCAATTTGTCGAACAGATCGCGGAAGCCTTTCGGCGGCTCTGGCTCTTTCAGAAACGCCAGCAGTTTACCCACTTCACGCAGCGCCGTAACGTCTTCCTGCCCCATCCCCAATGCAACACGACGTGGAGTACCAAACAGGTTGCACAACACCGGCATGGCGTACCCTTTCGGATTTTCAAACAGTAATGCGGGGCCACCGGCACGCAGGGTGCGGTCAGCAATTTCTGTCATCTCCAGATAAGGATCAACAGGAAGTGTAATGCGTTTGAGTTCGCCCTGCTTTTCCAGCAGCGTCAGGAAGTCGCGGAGATCGTGGTATTTCATGCAGTTAGTCATGGCCTCTCTGTAAGCGCTTCATTATACGGCGTAAGCCTGCTTGATGCTGTAATTTTGTTAAATTAGCGTGAACTTATGCGTTCTGTTCCATTTTCCCCCATTATAATCAACTTAGCGATCCCGCCAGGGTTTTGATATGCTTGCGCCCCGAACTAAGGGAAAGAGTGATTATGCAGGCCTGGTATTTACTTTATTGCAAACGCGGGCAGCTTCAGCGCGCGCAGGAACATCTTGAACGTCAGTCTGTAAATTGCCTGACACCCGTGATCACGCTTGAAAAAATGCAGCGCGGGAAGCGCACAACCGTCAGTGAGCCGTTGTTCCCGAACTACCTCTTCGTGGAGTTCGACCCGGAAGTCATCCACACCACCACCATCAGCGCCACACGCGGTGTCAGCCACTTTGTGCGCTTTGGTACCAGCCCGGCAATGGTTCCGTCAACGGTGATCCATCAACTATCGGTTTATCAACAACCCGAAGGTATCACCGACCCGGAAACACCTTACTCAGGGGACTGCGTCGTCATCACGGAAGGTGCTTTCGAAGGGTTGCAGGCGATTTTCGCTGAACCGGACGGCGAAGCACGCTCCATGCTGTTGCTCAACCTGCTGAACAAACAGGTTCTGCAAAGCGTTAAAAACACCGACTTCCGCAAAGTTTAAAAATCGATCCCAAACAGGTGACGCACGTTGTCATCCGTCTGCGCGGAAAGCCAGTGGGGATCTTCTCCGCGCCGTTTCGCCACGTTCTCAACGATGTGCCCAAGATGTGCAGGTTCATTTCGCCGCGACGTCGGTTTGGGTTTCATGTCTCTCGGCAGCAGATAAGGCGCATCCGTTTCCAGGAGCAAACGATCAGCCGGGATTACCGGCAACAGCTCGCGAAGCTCAAGCCCGCGGCGCTCATCACAAACCCAGCCAGTGATCCCCAGAAAGAGCCCACGTTCCAGGCAATCCAAAGCCTCCTGTCGCGAACCGGTAAAGCAGTGCAGCACCGCACCGGGTATTTTATCCAGCCACGGGTTCAGAAGGGCAAGAAAACGCTCATGCGCGTCGCGGCAGTGCAAAAACACCGGCATTCCAAGCTCAGCTGCCAGCGCAAGTTGTGCCGTGAACGCTTTTTCCTGCTCTTCAGGCGTGGAAAAGTTACGGTTGAAATCGAGACCGCATTCGCCGATCGCCACCACTTCTGGCATCTTCGCCAGCCTGTACAGGGTATCGCCACTTTCCGCAGTCCACTGGCTGCTGTCATGAGGATGTACACCAGCGGTCGACCAGCAGCGCTCGTAGCGTTGCGCCAACAGCTGCGCCTGCTCGCTTTCATGCAGGTTGGTTCCTGTCAGCAACAGTCCTTTCACTCCGGCAGCAAACGCACGTGCAACGACCTCATCACGATCTTTCGCAAACTGCGAGCTGGTCAGGTTGAGTCCAATATCAAACATGCGAATCTCCATATAACAACCGCCCTGACGGGCGGTTGATTTTACTCTTCAGTGGTCTTGTCTGACGTATCGTCTTCGTCATCTGTTCGACGTCCTTTACCCACGTAGAAACGCGAGAAGAAGACACCGACCTCGAACAGGCAATACATCGGTATGGCCAGCAGCGTCTGGGAGAACACATCCGGCGGTGTCAGCAGCATGCCAACCACAAATGCACCGACCAGGATATACGGACGCTTCTTACGCAGATCATCAGGGGTAGTCACCCCTACCCAGCAAAGCAACACAATGGCCACCGGCACTTCGAATGCCACGCCAAAGGCCATAAACAGTGCCATCACAAAGCTGAGGTAGCTAGCGATATCCGTCGACACCTGGACACCTTCCGGCGCGGTATGCGTCAGGAAGCCAAAGGCCAGCGGGAAGACAACGAAATAGGCAAACGCCATGCCGATATAGAACAGCAGCGAGCTGGATACCAGCAGCGGGATCACCAGCTTGCGTTCGTGTTTGTACAGTGCCGGCGCCACAAATGCCCACACCTGGTAAAGAATGATCGGCGCAGACGCAATCAACGATACCCAGAAAGTAAGCTTAATAGGGGTGAAAAACGGTGATGCAACATCTGTTGCAATCATCGTTGCCCCCAGCGGCATCTGCTTGATCAGCGGCGCAGAGACCACTTGATAGATGTCATTGGCGAAGTAGACCAGACACAGGAATATGAGTAAAACTGCAATAATGCAGTTTAACAGTCGCTTACGCAGCTCTATAAGGTGCGTAATAAGCGGTTGAGTATCATCTACTGCCATGTTTACGCTTTATCACTCGACGATGGGGATGATTCGGAAACAGGCGCGGCGGGCTTAACTTCAGCCGCTTTTACCGCTGGCTCTTCCGGCTGCGCCTGTTTTTTCGGTTCAGGTTCCTGCGGCGTTTGTTCAGGCGCTACAGCCTGATGTTCAGCGCTAGCAGGCGTTACGCCCTCGCGCTGCTCCTCGCTGCCCTTCACCACCGGGTTATGGATGGTGTTCGCTTCATCACTCGCTTTTTCAGGATCGTTAATGCTATAGGAGCGCTTCATTGATTCCGCCGCTTCGCGCAGCTCATCCATTGAGGCTTTCAGTTCCGGCGTCAGGTTATCCATGCTCGCCTTCTCTACCTTTTTCAGGCTTTCCTGAAACTCCTGCAACTTAAGTTCCTGTGCCAGCTCATTCTGAACGGTCGATGCAAGCGATCTCAGCGCACGAACCCAGCCCGCAACAGTTTTCACCGCCACCGGCAGACGCTGCGGCCCCAAAACGATCAGGCCAATCACAAAGACCAGCAGCAGCTCACTAAAACCAATGTCGAACACGACTTACACCTGCTCTTTATCGTGGCGTTTAGCGTCTTCCTTTTTGGTTTCGTCTTGCTTGTCGGAGATGGATTTAGCAGTAAAGTCAGCGTCCTGGCTGGTTTTATCCTGCTTGCTCTCATCATCGCTCATCGCTTTCTTGAAGCCTTTGATAGACGCGCCCAGATCGGAACCGATAGAACCGAGCTTTTTGGTGCCGAACAGCAGCACGACGATGACGGCAATGATCAACAATTGCCAGATACTGATACCACCCATACAAGTTCCTCAGGGATAGATGATTAATTAGTCAGGTCGTATTATACGTATGCAACCTGTCGATAGCGACGCAAAATCAGCGCGTCTTTCTCCAGCCAACGAGCCAGACAACCACGCCACCAGCCATCAACCAGGCGGGCATCATCTGCCAGTCCGGACGGTTGATCAGAAGCAGCGTACCACTTAGCAGCAGCGTTGCTCCAATCCCAAAAAGATAGCGTGACTGACCCTGACGAGCACGGCTGGACTGAAGTTCGCGGGCGATTTTATCCATGCTGTGCTGAAGGTTCTTGCTCTGACGCAAACTGTCGTAAACCAGTTCAGGAATTTCAGGCATTTTTTCGATCCAGAACGGGCCTTTCTCTTTCAGTGAACGCACCAGTGCCGGAATGCCAACCTGATCTTTAATCCAGGATTCAAGGAAAGGTTTCGCAGTCTTCCACAAGTCTAACTGAGGATAGAGCTGTCGGCCTACACCCTCAACGTAAAGTAATGTTTTCTGAAGTAAAACTAGCTGTGGCTGAACTTCCATATTAAAACGGCGAGCCGTGTTGAACAGGTTTAACAGCACATGCCCGAAGGAAATTTCCGCCAGCGGTTTTTCAAAAATCGGTTCGCAGACGGTTCGAATGGCAAACTCAAACTCTTCGACGTTGGTATCCGGCGGGACCCATCCGGAATCGACGTGCAGCTCGGCCACCTTACGGTAGTCGCGGTTGAAGAAAGCGATGAAATTCTCAGCAAGATAGCGTTTATCTTCTTTGTTCAACGACCCCACAATCCCACAGTCGATACCGATATACTTCGGATTCTCAGGATGTTCGTAGCTCACGAAGATATTGCCCGGGTGCATGTCCGCATGGAAGAAGCTATCGCGGAACACCTGGGTAAAGAAGACCTGTACGCCACGTTCGGCCAGCAACTTCATGTTCGTTCCCTGTTTCTCCAGGGCCGTCACATCCGAGACGGGAATACCGTAAATACGCTCCATCACCATCATATTCTGGCTACAGTAGTCAGAATAGACTTCGGGTACGTAGAGCATCGGGCTGTTTTCAAAGTTGCGACGCAGCTGAATGGCGTTTGCCGATTCACGCAGCAGATTAAGCTCATCAATCAGAGTTTTTTCATATTCCCGCACCACTTCCATCGGGCGCAGACGACGTCCATCAGGCAGCAAACGGGGCACCCAACGGGCCAACCGGTAAATCAGCTTCATGTCCGCTTTGATGATCGGCAGGATGTCCGGGCGAATAACCTTAATGACAACTTCTTTACCGTTTTCTTTCAGACGTGCTGTGTGGACTTGTGCGATAGAGGCCGACGCCAGAGGCTGGATGTCGAAATCGTCAAACCAGGTTTCGACGGGAATGTTGCCCATCGCCTCTTCGATCTGCTTTTTCGCGCGTGCGCCGTCAAACGGTGCAACGCGATCCTGCAGCATCGCCAGCTCATCCGCAATCAGAGGCGGGAAGAGATCGCGGCGAGTCGAAAGCATCTGACCGAATTTAATCCAGACCGGACCGAGCTCCTGCAGCGCCAGACGCAGACGTTCACCCAGCGGCTGTCCCTTATGTCGATTAGGCATCCAGAACAGCATCCGCCGCCAGATACGAAGCGGCAGCGTGATACGCATTTTGGGGATAAGCTCGTCGAGCCCGTAGCTCAAAAAGATGCGAATAATGAAATAGAGGCGCCGAATTTCACCAGGCGTCATTTGCCCTCCAGTTTTTCCAGCCGTTTGGTTAACGCATCAACCGCACGTTCAACAGCAGCGGTCTCTTCCGCAAACCACGCCACTTCCAGTGGTCCAGGGGCCATACGCCACTCTTCCGTCAGCACTTCCGCCGCATAGCGTTGTTGCCGTTGCAGGTTTTTACGCAAAAATGCCGCCCCACCATGAATAGCTTTACCGATCCCTTCGGCGGCAATGTCACCAACAAAAGGTGAAAGCAGCTCTGCGGGGTCGAACTCGGCAAGGTCACTGAGCGCAACGAAATTCTGTACAACCTGAATGTCGCCTTCCACTTCCAGCTCACCGCTGCGGATCAGTGCAGTTAATTGCTGGCGGTCGTGTAATTTTGGCAACACGCTCATGTGCGTGATAACAGAGCAGTCGGCTTCACCCTCCCACTCACCCAGAACGTCAAGCTGGCGTTCGCTGAAAACCAGCACCAGCGGCGTCGAGAACTCTTTTAAAACAATGCGTAATACCTTCCCGTTAAGCCGCTGACGTGCAGCTTTCAGCGCCGGGGCGCGATACAGAAAGGCATTCAGTACATTCTCGATGCCAGCAGTGACCAGGGGTTTAAAGGGCACAAGACACCTCCACTCAGAATTTGTAACCGCGATGCAGCGCGACGACACCCGCCGTCAGGTTGAAATATTCAACATTCTCAAATTCCGCATCCTGCATCATGGCTTTTAATGTGTCCTGATCCGGGTGCATACGAATAGATTCAGCCAGATAACGGTAGCTTTCCGCGTCGTTTGCCACCAGCTCACCAATGCGAGGGAGTACGTGGAATGAATAAGCGTCGTAAGCTTTGCTCAGTGGTTCAATAATCGGTTTAGAGAACTCAAGCACCAGCAGACGTCCACCCGGCTTCAGCACGCGGTACATAGAACGCAGCGCTTTCTCTTTATCAGTGACGTTACGCAGACCGAAGGAGATGGTAATGCAGTCAAAAGTGTTGTCCGGGAATGGCAGCGCTTCGGCGTTCGCCTGCACATATTCCACATTCCCCACCACGCCGATGTTACGCAGCTTTTCGCGTCCCATTTTCAGCATTGAATCATTAATATCTGCCAGAACGACACGGCCAGTTTCGCCTACCAGGCGAGAGAATTTCGCGGTTAAATCGCCCGTGCCGCCAGCTAAATCAAGCACCGTTTGTCCACGACGCACACCGCTGCAGTCGATGGTGAAGCGCTTCCACAAGCGATGAATACCGAATGACATCAAGTCATTCATCACATCGTACTTCGCCGCCACAGAGTGAAATACGTGGGCCACCATGTCAGCTTTCTGCGCTTTGGCAACAGTCTGAAAACCAAAGTGCGTCGTGTCTTGTGAATCGTCAACCATCTCAGAGCCTGCTTATCAGTAAAATGTTTGTGAAGTGTACCAGATTGGACGCGTTTGCCCTACGATTCAACCACCGCGAAACAAACGCGTCGGCTGCTCATCTGGCGATAATTCCGCTGCTAGATCGTTGTCTTCACTGTTTGTCTTTTGTTCAGCACTGCCTTCACGCAGGCGGAACTCCTCGTCCTGCGACGTGGCCTGTTCAACCAGTTCCGGATTAATCTCGCGTTTTACTTCGACGCCCAGACTACGGAATGCCTCAGCTTGTGCCAGTAAGTTGCCACGTCCGGAGGAGAGTTTTTTCATTGCCTGACGGTAGTTATCCTGCGCGCGGTCAAGGCTTTGCCCGACCGAGGACATATCGTCCACGAACAGACGCATTTTGTCGTACAGCTTGCTGGCTCGATCGGCAATCTGTTGCGCATTGCGGCTCTGGTGTTCATAGCGCCACAGGTTCGCAATGGTTCGCAAGGCCACCAGCAACGTGGTCGGGCTGACCAGCATAATGTTATTTTTCAGCGCTTCGGTGATCAGTTCAGGCTGCCTGTCGAGTGCCAGCAGGAAGGCCGGTTCAACCGGAATGAACATCAGCACGTAATCCAGTGAGCGCAGGCCCGGCAGTTGCTGGTAGTCTTTTCTGCCGAGCAGACGGATATGGTCACGCACGGAAGCAATATGCTCCTGCAATGCCGACTCTCGGGTGTAATCATCTTCCGCATTAAAGTAGCGCTCATATGCCACCAGCGTCATTTTGGCGTCGATGACAACGTCTTTGCCCTGAGGCAGACGCACTATGACATCGGGCTGCATGCGCGAGCGAGCATCATTTTCGATGCTGACCTGAGTCTCATACTCATAACCTTCACGCAGGCCTGAGGCCTCGAGCACGCGGGTCAGGACCACTTCCCCCCAGTTTCCCTGGGTTTTGTTATCCCCTTTCAGCGCGCGAGTCAGGTTGACCGCCTCCTGCGCCATCTGTGCATTCAGTTGCTGAAGATTGCGAATCTCATGCGCCAGCGTGTGCCGCTCGCGAGCCTCCTGACCAAAACTGTCTTGCACCTGACGACGAAAACCGTCCAGCTGTTCACGCAGAGGCGTCAGAAGGCTGTTCAGGCTCTGGCGATTCTGTTCATCAACGCGGCGGTTGCTGTGTTCGAAAATGCGGTTGGCGAGGTTTTCAAACTGTTCGCTGAGGCGTTGCTCGCTGTTGATCATCTGGCGGATTTTGTCTTCCGCATGCAGTTGGGTGGATTCAAGACGGGTGGTCACTTCGCGGAGATCAGCTTCCAGCGAGGTGTTGATATCCCGCAGGTTGCGTAGTTCGTTGTTGAGCAACTCGCACTCATCGCGCCAGTGCCCGCTCAGAGCAAGCTGTTGTTTTGCCGCGCTTAAATCGGCGACCATCTCTTCTCGCTCGGCCAGCTGATCGGCCTTCTGCTGTGCATGCTGGTAGCTGGAAATGAGCCAGCCAATCCCTAAGCCCACCAGCGCAATCACCGCGTAAATCAGGATCGAGATATCCACAATGCCCCCTGCATCAACGTATTACCCGCACAAAATAGAATTGTGCTGTATAAACGTCCAGTTTGAAAGGGTTTTCCTGCGAGGTGCTACGCAAAAAATAAAGGCCGAACGTGTCGGCCTTTTATTGCATGCAGAAGAGAGGACTAGATCAGGCGACGCGCCGCTTCCACCACGATTTTCACGGCATGACTTTCGGTCTGCTTCATGGTTTCGGCGTTCGGGATCTCCTGCTGGGTACGGTTGACGATAACGCCCGCCACCATACCGGCACGCAGACCCTGGCTTGCGCACATGGTCAGCAGCGTCGCAGACTCCATTTCGTAGTTCATTACGCCCATGGACTGCCACTCTTCCATAGAACCTTTGAAACGGCTCACCACGCGACCAGAGAAGGTGTCATAGCGCTCCTGGCCTGGGTAGAAGGTATCGGAAGAGGCAGTTACACCCACGTGCGTGGTCGCGCCCACAGATTTCGCCGCTTCAACCAGCGCAGTGGTACATTCGAAGTCTGCCACTGCCGGGAATTCCATTGGCGCGAAGTGCAGGCTTGCCCCGTCCAGACGCACAGATGCGGTGGTGACCAGCACGTCACCGACATTGATATGCGGCTGAATAGCGCCGGTGGTACCGATACGCAGGAAAGTACGAATGCCCAGTTGCGCCAGCTCTTCAACAGCAATGGAGGTCGACGGGCCACCGATACCGGTAGAACACACGATCACGGCTTTGCCATCCAGCTCTGCACGCCAGGTGGTGAATTCACGATGGGCTGCCAGCTTAACCGGCTTATCCATCAGCGCGGCGATCTTTTCCACACGCTCAGGATCACCCGGGACGATAGCGAGCGTAGCCCCTTGTAAATCGTTTTTGGTGAGGCCGAGATGAAAAACATCAGACTTAGACATAGGTGACTCCTCTGTGGGTCGGTTAGTCAGAAGAAGTAAAATGGTACTTTACAGAAGCAATACGCATAATTTCGTGATGCACTTCACCATGAGTGAAAATGATTGCAGTAAATTTCCATGAAAAAGTGATTTACATCACATTAACAAGTTATATCGTGGTGTGCTGCACAAAAGATAGACCGTTTAAGGCACTGTGGGTTGTTAACCTGGTGTCTATATTTACCTTTGCGCTAACTCATTGGTACGGAGAATGCCATGACTGAAAAAATCGGTTTTGCACCTGCTGCAGCCCCGCATGCTTCAACCATCGTTTCAACGCCCAAAGAGGCCATAACGGCGGGTGAGACCTCCATCCCCTCGCAGGGGGATAATATGCCGGCTTACCACGCGCGGCCAAAATCGGCAGAGGGTCCGCTGCCCATCGTCATTGTGGTTCAGGAAATTTTTGGTGTTCACGAACATATCCGCGACCTCTGCCGCCGGCTGGCGCTGGAAGGGTATCTGGCCGTTGCGCCAGAGCTCTACTTCCGTCAGGGCGATCCGAACGACTACAGCGATATTCCAACATTACTCAGCAACCTGGTCAGCAAAGTCCCGGATGCGCAGGTCATGGCCGATCTCGACCACGTTGCCAGTTGGGCAGCACGTAACGGTGGTGATGCACATCGTCTGATGGTGACGGGTTTCTGCTGGGGAGGGCGTATCAGCTGGCTGTATGCCGCCCATAACCCGCAGCTCAAAGCCGCTGTCGCCTGGTACGGCAAACTGGTGGGTGAAAAAACGCTGAATTCACCGAAACATCCGGTTGATATCGCCACCGAGTTGAATGCCCCCGTGTTAGGGCTTTACGGCGGTCAGGACACCGGTATTTCACTGGATTCGGTAGAAACCATGCGCCATGCGCTCCGCGCGGCAAATGCGAAGGCGGAGATCGTGGTATACCCGGATGCCGGGCATGCATTTAATGCCGACTATCGTCCGAGTTATCACGAGGAATCTGCAAAAGACGGATGGCAGCGAATGCTGGCGTGGTTCAGCCAGTACGGCGGTAAAAAAGGGTAAAAGCAAAAAGCCCGGCGGCGATGACGCCTTACCGGGCCTACAACTTATTACGCCTGACGCAAATTCTGCGCCGCCTGCACCATGTTCGCCAGTGCAGCGCGGGTTTCCGGCCAGCCGCGGGTTTTCAGTCCGCAGTCCGGGTTCACCCACAGACGCTCTGCCGGAATGCGCTGGGCCGCTTTTTTCAGTAGAGCTTCGATCCACTCCACACTCGGCACGTTCGGAGAGTGAATGTCGTACACCCCCGGTCCTATTTCGTTCGGGTAGTCGAACTCTTCAAATGACTCCAGCAGTTCCATGTCTGAACGCGATGTCTCGATGGTGATCACATCGGCATCCAGCGCGGCTATCGAATCCATGATGTCGTTAAATTCGCAGTAACACATGTGGGTGTGGATCTGGGTGTCGTCCTTCGCGACCGCGGCGTTGATGCGGAAAGCCTCCACGCCCCATTTCAGGTAGGCATCCCAGTCGCTACGACGCAGCGGCAGACCTTCGCGCAGCGCCGGTTCGTCGATCTGAATAATGCCAATGCCTGCGGCTTCCAGATCCGCCACTTCATCACGCAGTGCCAGCGCGATCTGTTTGGCGATGGTTTCGCGGCTCACGTCTTCACGCGGGAAGGACCAGCAGAGAATCGTTACCGGACCCGTGAGCATTCCTTTCACCGGTTTATCTGTCAGAGACTGGGCATACTTCGCCCATTCAACGGTAATCGCTTCTGGACGGCTGATATCACCAATCACCACCGGCGGCTTCACGCAGCGGGAACCGTAACTCTGCACCCAGCCATTTTGGGTAAACACGAAACCGTCCAGGTGTTCACCAAAGTATTCCACCATGTCGTTACGCTCGGCTTCACCGTGCACCAGAACATCCAGACCTAAACGTTCCTGCTCGATAATCGCCTGTTTAATGTGTTCAGCGATACCGGTGCGGTAATGATTCGCATCCAGATTGCCCTTTTTGAAGTCCAGACGCAGGCCGCGGATCTCGGTAGTCTGCGGGAAAGAACCGATCGTCGTGGTTGGCCACGCAGGCAGATTAAAGCGGGCGCGCTGTGCTTCAGCGCGCACTTCATAGGCGCTCTGGCGCTGACTGTCCTGAGCCGTGATGGCTGCCAGACGTTTTTCGACTGCCGGGTTGTTTACGCGAGCCGAGTCGCGGCGGGCCTGGATCGGTGCGCTCCATTCGGTAATCGCTGCCGTGTCACCCGTGTTCAATGCATCACGCAGCAGCGTCAGCTCCTCACATTTCTGCAAGGCAAAGGCAAACCAGCTCTTCACTTCTGCGTCCAGACGGGTTTCAGCACTGAGATCGATTGGGCTATGCAACAGTGAACAAGACGATGCCACCCACAACTCACGTTTGCCGACGATGTCCTTAACCTGAGCGTATTTCTCAGTGAGATCGGCACGCCAGACGTTACGGCCATTCACCACACCGGCCGAGAGCAGCCAGTCCGCAGGCAGGCGTTTGTGCAGCTCCGCGACATCATCTTTACCGTGTACAAAGTCAACGTGCAGACCCTGCACTGGCAGCGCGGTGATGGTCTTCAGGTTTGGCGTCACGCCTTCGAAATAGGTAGTCAGCAGCAACTTCACCTGTCCGGCAAGTGCGTCATACGCCGGTTTGAAGGCATCTAGCCATTCCTGCGGCAACTCGAGCACCAGAGCAGGTTCGTCGATTTGCACCCACTGGATACCGCGTTTGCCCAGCTCAATCAGCACCTGTTTGTAGACCGGAAGAATGTCGTTCAGCAGGCTGAGGCGATCAAACTGCTCACCCTTCACTTTGCCAAGCCACAGGTAAGTAACCGGCCCCAGCAGCACAGGCTTCACCTGGTGGCCCAGCGCCAGCGCTTCGTCCACCTCATCCAGTAATTGCGTCCAGGTCAGTTTGAACTGCTGACCTTTAACGAACTCCGGCACCATGTAGTGATAGTTGGTATTAAACCACTTGGTCATTTCAGCCGCTGCCGCTGGCTCACCTGTTGGCGCGCGACCACGGCCGATGCGGAACAGGGTGTCGATATCTACCGATCCATCTTTGTTCTGATGACGAGCCGGCACATTGCCAAGCAGCAGGCTTGTCGTCAGAACATGGTCGTACCAGGCAAAATCGCCCACCGGCAGCAGGTCAATGCCCGCCTGTTTTTGCTGATCCCAGTGACGCGCACGCAGTTCGCGTCCAACGGCCAGCAGTTCTTCACGGGTGGTACTACCCGCCCAGTAGCTTTCTTGCGCTTTTTTCAGCTCGCGACGCAGGCCAACGCGAGGGAAACCGAGAGTGTGATTGCGGATTGTCATGTCATGCCCCTTGTCAATTTTCGGTATTTAGACGTCCAGATGTTTACACATCCATAATTGGCGGTTACTGTATATTCCTCAAGCGCAAAATGTTCATGGCGAAGTGAAGGACTTTCATGATCGAGATAAAACACCTGAAAACGCTACAAGCGTTGCGGAACTGCGGTTCTCTTGCGGCGGCGGCAGCCTCGCTGCACCAGACCCAGTCCGCCCTTTCTCACCAGTTCAGCGATCTGGAACAACGCCTCGGCTTTCGTCTTTTTGTGCGCAAGAGCCAGCCGCTACGCTTTACGCCTCAGGGTGAGATTTTGCTGCAGCTGGCAAATCAGGTGCTGCCGCAAATTGCCAGCGCCCTGCAGTCCTGTAACGAGCCGCAACAGACCAAACTGCGTATCGCCATTGAATGTCATAGCTGCATTCAGTGGCTGACCCCCGCACTTGAGAATTTCCGCCAGAAGTGGCCGCAGGTGGAGATGGACTTTACATCCGGGGTGACGTTTGACCCGCAGCCCTCGCTCCAGCAGGGCGAGCTGGATCTGGTCATGACCTCTGATATTCTGCCGCGCAGCGGCCTGCACTACTCCCCAATGTTTGATTATGAAGTGCGTCTGGTGCTGGCACCGGATCATCCGCTGGCGGCTAAAACGCGCATCACACCGGAAGACCTGGCGACGGAAACGCTGCTGATTTACCCGGTTCAGCGCAGTCGTCTGGATATCTGGCGTCACTTCCTGCAACCGGCAGGCATTAGCCCGCAGTTGAAAAGCGTGGATAACACCCTGTTGTTGATTCAGATGGTGGCGGCCAGAATGGGTATCGCGGCACTGCCGCACTGGGTGGTAGAGAGTTTTGAACGCCAGGGCCTGGTGGTGACCAAAACCCTGGGCGAAGGACTGTGGAGCCGGCTGTACGCCGCCGTGCGCGATGGCGAGCAGCGCCAGCCGATTACGGAGGCGTTTATTCGCTCAACGCGGAACCACGCGTGCGACCATCTTCCGTTTGTGCGGAGCGCGGAGCGACCCAGCGGCGATGGACCCACAGTGAAGCCAGGATCACCGTTCCCCCAATAAGGAAACTCGGCCAGTGGGGTTGCTGCTGCCAGATTGCAAGGTTAACCAGCAGACCCGCGGGCACATGCACGTTGTTCATGATCCCCAGCGTACCGGCGTCGACCTGGGTCGCGCCGTAGTTCCACATGAAGTATCCCAGCCCTGAGGCCACCACGCCCAGCCAGACCAGAACGCTCCATTGCACCGTAGTGGTCGGCAGTTTTTGCGGGTTACCGAGCATGAACCACGCCGCTACCGCGACAATCGCGGCCCCCATATAGAACCAGGCGAACGCGTTATGCTGCGGCATCGGACGGGTTTCCATCAGACGTTTGTAGCCCACCATACCGATGGCGAAACTGATGTTGGCGAGCTGGACGAACATCAGCCCGGTCCAGAAGTGGTCGCTGACTTTGTCATAGCGAATAATCGCCGCCCCAATAACTGCCAGCGCCGCGCTCAGCAGGTATCCCCAGCGTAAACGGCGCTTGCTGAGCAGATCGTAAATCAGCGTGATGTAGAGCGGCGTGAGTACGGTAAAAAGCAGAAACTCCGAAACAGACAGGTAGACGTAGGCCCGAAAGCTGAACAGATACATGATGCCGAGCTGCATCGCCCCCACCAGCATATACAGCACAATGGTTTTCAGCGATTGCCCGCGCGTACGCAGAAACGGCAGGAATACCAGCGCCGCCAGCCCAACACGCATCAGCACCGAGAAATAACTGTCGACCGAACCAGCAAGATATTCGCCAATCAGGCTAAAGGAGAAGGCCCACAGGATAGTGGTGATAATGAGTAGCGCCACAATGCTTGTCTCTCAGAAAGAAGGACAGGCATTGTAGCGAACTCTTTAGTTGACAACTGAGCAATAAATAACCAAATGAAGATTATTCAAGGAACAGCTTGCGCAGATATTTTGGTACCGCGTTGTCGCCGTTGGTGCCGATCACTTCCAGCTCCGGGTGCAGGTCTTTCAGACGCTGGTGCGCGTTCTCCATAATGCAGCCCTTGCCTGCCATCGAAAGCATTTCGGCATCGTTCATACCGTCACCAAAGGCGATACAGTCTTTCAGCTCGAAGCCCAGACGCTTCGCAACCGCTTCCAGCGCATGGCCTTTGGATACGCCCCCGGCCATCACTTCCAGACAGGTCAGCGTTGAGAAACTCACGTTAACACGGTCGCCCCAGCGAGCGTTGATCGCCTGCTCCAGCGGCAGCAATTCTTCGTGGCTTTCGCAGGTGAAGAACACCTTGCTGATACCTTCAGGTTCAAGCAGGGCTGGCTCGTACAGGGTGTAGTTGAATACCGCTTCCTTGAAGAAACGCATTTCGTCAGGGCGGTGGCGGTTCATAAACCACTCATCATCACGATAGACGTTAGTCACGATATCCGGGTTGTTGTGCACCACGCCGAACAGATCGGCGGCGATATCGCGATCAAGGTTATGCGCGAAAATCAGGTTGCCGTCCGTATCGTGTACGCGCGCACCGTTAGAGGTGATCATGTACGATTTGATTTCCAGATTATCGCGGATCTGCCCCACGTCTACGTGGTGGCGGCCGGTGGCAAACACAAAGTTCACGCCACGGGCAGTCAGAAGCTTTAAGGTCTC
This sequence comes from Enterobacter ludwigii, assembly GCA_023023105.1. Taxonomy (NCBI): domain Bacteria; kingdom Pseudomonadati; phylum Pseudomonadota; class Gammaproteobacteria; order Enterobacterales; family Enterobacteriaceae; genus Enterobacter; species Enterobacter ludwigii. The sequence continues at coordinate 4,478,274 of CP083824.1, forward strand.
TTTCGCGTAAGGCGACAGGGTGTGGTCGGGGGAAAGCAGCGTGCCATCTAAATCAGATGCAACAACCTGGTACATAGGGAAATTTAACCTCAATAAAAAAATCAGTTATGCCTGTTGAAAAATTCAACAATGGCGTTGAGCGCGACTGAGCGCATAGCGTCCTTTTCAAAAAGGATCTCATGGTACGCGCCGTTGATGACCAGCGGTTTTCCCCCTTCACAGGGGTGACCGGCGGCAGCGCGGAGTTCACAAAAACGATCGTGCATGCGGTTATCCACCACACGCTCTTCTTCAGCCTGAATCAGAAGTGTTGGCGTGTCATCATCACCCGCGCCAGCAAGCACCTGTTCCCCGGCAAGAATACCTTCCCGCACCCAATGATAGGTCGGACCGCCAACGCGCAGGCGTGGTTCATCGGCATAAAAACGCAGGTTACGACGATAACGCTGTCGGCTGTGGGTTAACACGTTCATTGCAAACGGCAATGCACGCCAGCGCCCCGTCCCGATGGCATAGCCTTCACGAATGCGCTGATGGCCCTCAGCCCAATCGAGAATATGGCGCACCATCCAGTCAGGAAAACGCATGACGATGCCATACATTGGCGCGGTAAGCGCAATGGCATCGCACTGGTGCTCATAGCGCTGTAAAAATAGCGTAGAGATTGCCCCACCCATAGAGTGCGCCAGAATATAGCGCTTACGCCATGGACCAGGTTCAACTTCCTGCTGCCAGAACGCGGCAAGATCGTCGACATAATCGCTGAAATTATCCACATGACCGCGGTGCGTGTCCGATAACAGACGACCAGAAAGCCCCTGCCCACGATGGTCGATAATCAACACATCAAAGCCAAGATGGACAAGATCATAAGCCAGTTCGGCGTATTTGATGTAGCTCTCGATGCGCCCAGGGCAGACGACGATCACCCGATCGTTCTTCACATTGCGGAAACGCACGAAGCGTACCGGAATATCACCGACGCCCGTAAACTCATCTTCCTCACGCTGCCGCCAGAAATCGGTCAGCGGCCCCATAGAGAAAGCAGCAAATGCGTTTTCTCGTGTTTCCCAGTCCTTTTTCTGCTGAAACATCGGGTTTCCACTCACGTAAGCCAAGGAATATCGTTTTTTCGTAACAGGTCACAAAATGACTCAACAATAGCGTATTGTGGCATAAAAATAGACGGTTCGGGAGCTTCAAATGACCTTCGAGTGGTGGTTCGCCTACCTGCTGACATCCATTATCCTCAGCCTTTCACCGGGCTCAGGTGCTATTAACACAATGACCACCTCCATCAACCACGGCTATCGCGGTGCGGCGGCGTCGATTGCCGGTTTGCAGACCGGGCTGGGCATTCATATTGTGCTGGTCGGGATTGGTCTGGGGACGCTGTTCTCCCGCTCTGTGCTGGCGTTCGAAGTACTGAAATGGGCCGGTGCAGCGTACCTGATTTGGCTGGGTATTCAGCAGTGGCGCGCGGCAGGTTCGATTAATCTCAACACGCTTGCCCAGTCGCAAACCCGTGGTCGTCTGTTCAAACGTGCAGTATTTGTAAACCTGACCAACCCGAAAAGCATTGTTTTCCTGGCTGCCCTGTTCCCGCAGTTTATCGCTCCACATCAACCACAGGTGATGCAGTATGTGGTGCTGGGCGCGACCACCATTATCGTCGATATCATCGTGATGATTGGTTATGCGACGCTGGCACAGCGAATTGCGGCGTGGATTAAAGGGCCTAAACAGATGAAGGCCCTGAATAAAGTGTTTGGTTCGCTGTTTATGCTGGTGGGCGCGCTGCTTGCATCAGCGCGTCACGCTTAGCGAGAAATGATGAGATGAATACCAAAGCCGGCGAACAGCGCGCCGGCAACGCAGTCGATCCACTTCGCGATGCGCTGATAGCCACGGCGCATCGCCGGTAAGGCAAACAGGCTTGCAACAATGGTGAACCACGCAAACGTCTCAACGACGATCAGCAGGAAAATACCCCAGCGTGCGCCCGCACCAACGCTATCACCCACAAACAGCGAGAACACGGAGCCGAAATAGATAATCGCTTTTGGGTTTGCCAGATTGGTCAGCAGCCCCTTCACAAAGCTGCGGCCGCCCGTTGCCAGCTCAACCTTTGGCTCTTCTGGTTTTTTCTCTTCTTTCTTCAGCGCCCCGCGCAGCATCTGGTAGCCCATCCAGCACAGGTACAGCCCGCCGCCAACCATAATGATGTTATGCAGCCAGGCCATCTTTGCCAGGATCAGGTTCAGACCGAGCAGTGCCACCGCCGCCCAGACCATCACGCCCATGGTGATACCCAGTACCCCCATCATCGCCTCTTTGCGGGAGCGGCTGACGGCCGTTTGTGATACAAAGAAAAAGTCAGGGCCCGGGCTCATCAGCGCAACGATGTGCACTAACGCCACGGTGAGAAATAGCATTAACATAATTCGCTCGCGGGGAAATAATTTAGTGAGTCACCATCCTGGCACTTTTTCGCCCGGCTGACTACTCCTCATCATCACCGTCGGCGTGAGAACGGATGAGCGCCATAAACTCTTTGCCAAAACGTTCGAGCTTACGTGTGCCAACACCGTTGACGCTGAGCATTTCGCTGGCGCTCAGCGGCATCTGTTCGGCCATCTCAATCAGCGTCGCGTCGTTGAAGACGACATAAGGCGGGATATTCTCTTCATCGGCAATGGCTTTTCGCAGCTTGCGCAGTTTGGCGAACAGCTTACGGTCGTAATTGCCACCGTAGGATTTCTGCATCACGCGCGGTTTGAGGGCGATGACGCGTGGTACGGCAAGCTTGAGTTCGATATCACCGCGCAGCACCGGACGCGCGGCTTCGGTAAGCTGCAGTGCGGAGTGCTGGGCGATATTCTGTGTGGCAAAGCCAAGGTGAATTAGCTGACGAATAATACTGACCCAGTGCTCGTGGCTCTGGTCTTTGCCAATACCGTACACTGGCAACTTGTCGTGGCCCATGTCGCGGATACGCTGGTTATTGGCGCCGCGCAGCACTTCAACCACGTAGCCCATGCCGAAGCGTTGATTTACACGGTAAATGGTCGAGAGCGCCTTACGCGCATCCATCAGACCATCGTACTGTTTAGGAGGATCAAGACAGATATCGCAGTTACCGCACGACTCCTGACGCCCTTCACCAAAATAGTTGAGCAACACCAGACGGCGGCAGGTTTGCGCTTCGGCAAAGGCCCCCATCGCGTTGAGCTTATGGCGCTCGATATCCTGCAGCTGTCCCTGCGGTTTCTCTTCCAGACAGCGGCGCAGCCATGCCATATCGGCCGGATCGTAAAACAGCATTGCTTCCGCAGGCAGGCCGTCACGCCCGGCGCGGCCGGTTTCCTGATAGTAGGATTCAATATTTCGCGGGATGTCGAAGTGCACAACAAAGCGCACGTTGGGTTTATTAATCCCCATCCCAAATGCCACCGTCGCGACCACAATTTGCAGGTCGTCACGCTGGAATTTCTCCTGCACGTCGGCGCGAATGTGGTTTTCTAACCCGGCATGATAAGCCGCAGCGCTAAAGCCACGGTTTTGCAGACGCGCAGCCGTGTCTTCCACTTTTGCGCGGCTGTTGCAGTAAATAATGCCTGACTTGCCGCGCTGCTCCTGCACATAGCGCAAGAGCTGATCCAGCGGCTTGAATTTTTCCATCAGCATGTAGCGGATATTCGGGCGATCGAAACTGCTGACCTGAATCAACGGGTCGTTCAGCCCCAGCAGACGGACAATATCCAGCCGCGTGGTGTCGTCCGCCGTGGCGGTAAGCGCCATAAACGGAAGCTCGGGGAAGCGCTGACGGAGCTGGCCGAGGGCCGCGTATTCCGGGCGGAAATCGTGTCCCCACTGGGAAATACAGTGTGCTTCATCTACCGCCAGCAGCACCGGATTCCAGTGCGCTAGATGGTCGAGGAAGTTATCCAGCATCAGGCGTTCCGGCGCGATATACAGCAGGAGGATCTGCCCGGTGCGGCACCCGGCCATCACCTCTTGCTGCTGCTCGCGGGTCTGCGTGGAGTTAAGACAGGCCGCCGCCACGCCGTTGGCAAGCAGCTGGTCAACCTGGTCTTTCATCAGAGAAATAAGTGGCGATACCACGACCGTCAGGCCGTTAAGCACCAGCGCGGGCACCTGATAACAGAGTGATTTACCGCCACCGGTCGGCATCACCACCAGGCAATCACGACCTTCCAGCACGGTTTCAATGATGGTTTCCTGGCCAGGGCGGAACTGCTGGTAGCCAAAGGTTTCATGCAAAACCTGTTTAGCCAGCGACTCCTGATTCAATACTTCCGCCTGCGCCACATTAACCCCATATGCCAGAAATGAAACAGGCGCTATTTTCAGCGCCTGAGAGAGAAACTTCAACGTTTAACGCAAAAACATTCGAGCAGTCTAGAAAATATCGTTCAGCATCACGCCCACACCCACGCGGGTCTGGTTGAAGTTATAGTCGATGAGCGACTCGCCGTAACCGCTGTAGACCTGGGTATAAATACGCACATGTTTGGTCATCGGGTAGCTTAAGCCCAGCTCTGCGCCGCCGTAGCCGGTATTCCAGTTGTACTGGCCTTTGGCGCTCAGCACCGCATCACCCAGTTGATAACCAATCTTGAGCTGATAGTAGCCCATATATTTGGTGATATCCGGGTTGTCATCGGTGCTCCCCACCACGTACCACGGCTTCACTTCCACCATCAAATTGCCATTCTGCGCCATCAGGCGTGTATAGGCACGGTTCCAGCTACGTGACGTTGGGTCAGAACGACCGTTTGAATCGTGGTTGAAACCTACCTCGACGTCACGCAACGTCCAGCCGGCGAACTCGTAATCCGTTGCAAAACCAAGGAACAGCTGCGGCTCATAGTTAGTTTCACGGAACGGCGATGACTCCCCGCTGTTAGATAACTGCCACCAGGATTTCTGCGTATAAGACGCGCCGAATACCGAGTTTGGCCCCAGAATGCCGCGCCAGAACGGGAATGCGAGGCTGAGCTGATACTTCACTTCATCTTTACGCGCATTATCAGCCCAGTTATAGGAGCTTATCGCCTCTTTATTGAGATCGCTGGTCTGAGTGTAAATCACGTAGTTGGTGTCATAAGGATAGAGCGTGAACGGATTGTCATGCTCCTGAAGCAGGTTCGCGATAATGCTGCCGTGAACGGCAGGTTGGTCATGCACCTCTTTTATCGTCGCTTCCTGCGCAATTGCTGTGAAGGGCAGCGCAACCGCGGCCAGTAACCAGGCCAGATACGTCCGCATCGGTGGTATTCTCCTGCAAAAAATTAAGATGACTTGAATAGTTATGTGGCGGACATTCTACAGACTTCTGCGACAACTGCTGCATCCTCGTTTCTGAAAGTGGAATTCCTTATTGCCACGGCATAAAATCAACATTTCGTTAACAATAAGGATGTGATGTCTCATGTCAGCCATGCTTACCGCCGAAGAAGTTTTAAAACTCGTGGGCGAGATTTTTGTCTACCATATGCCGTTTAACCGTGCGCTGGGGCTGGAGCTGGAGCGTTACGAGAAAGACTTTGCCCAGCTGAGCTTCAACAACCAGCCGATGATGGTGGGCAACTGGGCACAAAGTATTTTGCACGGCGGGGTGATTGCCTCCGCGCTCGACGTGGCGGCAGGCCTGGTCTGCGTGGGCAGTACGCTGACGCGTCATGACACCATCAATGAAGATGAACTGCGCCAGCGCCTGTCGCGCATGGGCACTATTGATTTACGTGTCGACTATCTTCGTCCTGGGCGCGGAAATCGTTTTACCTGCACCAGCAGCCTGCTGCGCGCGGGGAATAAAGTTGCCGTGGCGCGCGTTGAATTACACAACGAAGAACAGGTTTACATTGCCAGCGCAACCGCCACTTATATGGTGGGTTGAGACGATAAAATCGGGTAAAATTAATTCACTTTTTTGTAACGGATTTTCCCGATGGATGCTAAACAGACGCGGCAGGGCGTTTTACTCGCTCTTGCCGCTTATTTTATTTGGGGTATCGCCCCGGCGTATTTCAAGCTTATTGCCTACGTTCCGGCTGATGAGATCCTCACTCACCGCGTCATCTGGTCGTTCTTCTTTATGATCGCGCTGATGAGCCTCAGCCGTCAGTGGTCGGGTGTCAAAACGCTGCTGCAAACACCGAAGAAAATTTTCCTGCTGGCGCTCTCTGCGGTGCTGATTGGCGGTAACTGGCTGCTGTTTATCTGGGCCGTGAATAACCACCATATGCTTGAAGCGAGCCTCGGTTACTTTATTAACCCACTGGTGAACATTGTGCTGGGGATGATTTTCCTCGGTGAACGCTTCCGACGTATGCAGTGGCTGGCGGTGATCCTTGCATTCTGCGGTGTACTGGTGCAGCTATGGACCTTCGGTTCACTGCCGATCATCGCGCTGGGGCTGGCGTTCAGCTTTGCGTTCTACGGTCTGGTGCGTAAGAAAATCGCGGTGGAAGCACAAACCGGGATGCTGTTTGAAACCCTGTGGCTGCTGCCGGTCGCGGCAATTTACCTGTTTGGTATCGCTGACAGCGCCACCAGCCACATGGGCAGCAACCCATGGTCGCTGAACCTGATGCTGATGGCAGCAGGCGTGGTGACCACCATTCCATTGCTGTGCTTTACCGGAGCGGCAACGCGCCTGCGTCTCTCCACGCTGGGCTTCTTCCAGTATATTGGCCCGACGCTGATGTTCCTGCTGGCAGTGGTGTTTTACGGCGAAGTGCCGGGGGCGGATAAGATGGTGACGTTCGCCTTTATCTGGGTGGCGCTGGCGATTTTCGTTGCCGATGCCATTTATACCCAGCGCAGGACCCGCAGAGGAATGTAGGTGTTTTGTAGGGCGGGTAAGCGTAGCGCTACCCGCCAGATTTTTACAGCCAGTTACGACGCTTAAAGTACAGATACGGCGCCAGCCCGGCGAGGATCATAAAGATAATCGCGCCAGGGTAACCAAAACTCCACTTCAGCTCTGGCATAAACTCAAAGTTCATCCCGTAGCTCGACGCCACCAGCGTCGGTGGCAGGAACACCACGGAAACCACCGAGAAGATCTTGATAATGCGGTTCTGCTCGATGTTGATAAAGCCCATCGCTGCCTGCATCAGGAAGTTCACCTTCTGGAACAAGGATTCGTTGTGCGGCAGCAGGGATTCGATATCACGTAAAATCTCACGCGCCTGCTCCAGCTGACCACCCGGCAGACGCGCTTTACGCACCAGGAAGTTCAGCGCACGCTGGGTATCCATCAGACACAAACGCACCTTCCAGCCGATATCTTCCAGCTCCGCCAGCGTGGAGAGTGCTTCGTCGTACTCATCGCCCTGATGGCCCTCCATGATCACGCGGCTCAGCTTTTCCAGATCGCTGTAGATGTTTTCAATCTCATCCGCCAGCTGTTCAATTTTGGTTTCGAACAGGTCAAGCAGCAGCTCATAGGCATTGCCGTCCACCATCGCCTGGCTACGGGCGCGCATGCGATAGAGACGAAACGCAGGCAGTTCGCGTTCGCGCAGCGTAAACAAGCGACCATCGCGGATGGTAAATGCCACGGTGGAGTTGCCCGCGTGGTCTTCGGCGTCTTCAAAGAAGAAGAAGGAGTGGATGTGCAGACCGTCTTCATCTTCAAAAAAACGCGCAGATGCTTCGATATCTTCCAGTTCCGGGCGAGTCGCCAGGCTTTGTCCCAGCTCAGATTGTACGCGAAGGCGTTCATCGTCGTCCGGCTCGACCAGATCCACCCATACGGCATCAATGAGGGGCTGTGACTCTTCGGCTTCAAGCCGAGTCAGTCGGTTATTTTCGAGTTGAAATGCGCTCAACATGACCGGGACTCCCAATGCAAAAAATATCGGACAGTTCGGTGGGCACACAGAAACAAATTGGGTTTCAGACCATTAAACAGCCTGACTCAGCGCGACGGGAATAATGCAGGTCGCTGACAACCACTAAGGCCATCAGCAAGAGGAGATAGCCTTAGGAGTTGTTCCTGGATGACAGGGAATTGAGCCAGTATCTACTGGGTGTGTCCAAGGCGAATGTCCTCTTAGCGTAATCGTGCGCGCATGTTACGCCAGCAATAACTGTGGCGTCAACACGCAACGGGACGCTGAAGGGCATTAATTGACCTTCAATGTATAAGGCTAGCAGATTATTACAAAAAAATTATATTTTTCTGAATGTTAGACTGTTTCCAGCTTCGCATAGGCCGCCACCAGCCATTTGATCCCCTGCCCCTGGAACGCCACCTGCAGGCGGCTATGCTCGCCGCTGCCTTCCAGATTCACAATGGTGCCTTCGCCAAACTTCGAATGGCGTACGCGCTGGCCCAGCTTGTAACCGGTGTCGGTTTCCGCAATCGGCGAGCCCATACGCTGATGGCTGACCGGACGGCTGATGCTCGCACGCAGACGCACCTCTTCCACACACTCTTCCGGCAACTCGCCAATAAAGCGCGATGGACGATGATACACCTCTTTACCGTACAGACGTCGGGTTTCGGCGTAGGTCAGCGTCAGCTTTTGCATCGCACGGGTGACGCCCACATAGGCCAGACGACGCTCCTCTTCCAGACGGCCACCTTCATCCAGCGACATCTGGCTCGGGAACATCCCCTCTTCCATACCGACGATAAACACCTGCGGGAATTCCAGACCTTTGGCGGAGTGCAGGGTCATCAGTTGAACCGCATCCTGCCAGGTATCCGCCTGCCCTTCGCCCGCTTCCAGCGCGGCGTGAGAGAGAAACGCCTGCAGCGGCATCAGGTCTTCGTCTTCTTCGTTGTAGCTGAACTGGCGCGTTGCCGTGACCAGTTCCTCTAAGTTCTCAATACGGGTCTGGCCCTTCTCGCCCTTTTCCTGCTCGTACATGGTTCTCAGGCCGGAGTCTTTAATCACCCGGTCGGTCTGCACGTGCAGCGGCATGTCGGTGGTTTCCTGCGCCAGAGCATCAATCAGTTCGAGGAAACGCTGCAGCGCGCTGGCAGCACGTCCGGCGAGCGCTTTTTCCTGCAGCAGCTCGCGGCACGCCTGCCACAGCGTTAGCTGGCGGTCGCGCGATGCCTGACGTACGACGTCCAGCGTACGGTCACCGATACCACGGGTTGGTGTATTCACCACACGCTCAAAAGCCGCGTCGTCGTTACGGTTAGCGATCAGGCGCAGATACGAGAGCGCATCTTTGATTTCCTGGCGTTCGAAGAAACGCATACCGCCGTAAATACGGTACGGCATGCCCACCTGTAGCAGCGCCTCTTCCAGCACGCGTGACTGGGCGTTGCTGCGGTAGAGAATGGCGCACTGTTCCAGCGCGCCGCCGTTGTCCTGCCAGGTTTTGATGCGATTCACCACGAAGCGAGCTTCGTCGAGCTCGTTAAATGCGCAGTAAATTGAAATCGGTTCGCCGTCGACGCCATCGGTCCACAACTTTTTACCCAGACGCCCGTTGTTATTTTCAATCAGGGCGTTGGCCGCGCTCAGGATGTTGCTGGTTGAGCGGTAGTTCTGTTCCAGACGGATGGTCTGTGCACCGGGGAAATCGTTGAGGAAGCGCTGGATGTTCTCCACTTGCGCCCCACGCCAGCCATAGATGGACTGGTCGTCATCGCCCACGATCATCACCTTTCCGGTATCACCCGCAAGCAGACGGATCCACGCATACTGGATGTTGTTGGTATCCTGGAATTCGTCCACCAGGATATTGGTAAAGCGTTCGCGGTAGTGCTGCAGGATGTGCGGTTTGTTAAGCCATAGTTCGTGAGCGCGCAGCAGCAGCTCGGCGAAGTCCACCAGACCGGCGCGATCGCACGCTTCCTGATAAGCCTTGTAGACGTTCTGCCAGGTCTGCTCAACCGGGTTGCCAAAGCTCTGAATATGGTGCGGGCGCAGCCCCTCGTCTTTCTGACCGTTGATGTACCACATCGCCTGACGCGGCGGCCACTGCTTCTCGTCGAGGTTCATCGCCTTAATCAGGCGCTTCAGCAAGCGGAGCTGATCTTCGCTGTCGAGGATCTGGAAATCCTGCGGCAGGTTGGCATCCATATGGTGCGCGCGCAGCAGACGGTGCGCCAGGCCGTGGAAAGTCCCCACCCACATGCCGCCCTGGCTGGTGCCCATCAGCTGTGCGATACGGTGGCGCATCTCTGCCGCCGCCTTGTTGGTAAAGGTTACCGCCATGATGGAGTATGGCGAACAGTTCTCCACGCTCTGTAACCAGGCGATACGGTGAACCAGCACGCGCGTCTTACCACTGCCCGCCCCAGCCAGCACCAGCAGGTTAGTCCGCGAGGCCGCTACGGCTTCACGCTGTTTGTCATTAAGGCTGTCGAGCAGGTAAGAAACGTCCATTGGCACCGTCACGTCGTGTCGGGCAGGCGAATATTTCCACTCGCCAAAACCCTGTTAATTTATACAGAACAATTGATGATTATATCAGCGTCGTGAGGGATGCCAACCGCGAAATTTCCACGTGCGGCAGAAGACGGCTATCGGAGGCGATCATCAGATCAGCGTTTTCCGGCTTGATCCAGCAGGCCTGCATGCCGCAGCGGATTGCACCGGCCACGTCAGTGGTCAGGTCATCGCCTACGTGCAGAATTTCACCCAGCGACAGATTCAGTTTTTCTGCCGCCAGATGATACATATCGCTGAATGGTTTGGAGCGCCCATGCGGGCCGGCACGCAGCACAAATTTGAAGTAATCGCCAAGGCCAAACAGCTCCGGCTGGGCATTACCATTGGTGATCGCCACCAGCGGCCATTTTTCGGCCAGAGCAGCCAGCGTGTCGTGGGTTTCCTGTGGCACGTCGATACGGCTACGCCATTTGGCAAAGTTTTCCATCGACGCTTCAGCGCCAATCGCGGCATCACGCGCACTCATGCCGACGTTGAGCATGGCTTGCTCTACCGCACGGCGACGCCATTCGGTCACGTCGTGGTAAATGTCGGGTTCGGTCTCCCGCAGGGATTGACGCAGCTTCTGGAAATCCTTGTTCTGCATCGTCTTCAACGCCGGATGGTAGTTCTGCACAAACGCCAGTGACTCCTGCTCAGTACGCAGAATTACCTCGCGGTTGTCATAAAGGGTGTCATCAAGGTCAAAGGTCAGAGCTGAGATCTGCCCGAGAGGGCGGTAAAAACGCATTATTTCCCCCGTTTGGCGCGTGGATGCGCCGCGTCATACACCGAGGCAAGGTGTTGGAAGTCTAAGTGGGTATAGATCTGAGTGGTCGACAGATTCGCGTGGCCGAGCAATTCCTGCACGCCGCGCAGATCACCGCTCGACTCAAGCATGTGTGTCGCAAAGGAGTGACGCAGCTTGTGCGGGTGAACGTGGCTGTTCAACCCCTGCTTAATGCCCCACTCCGCAAAGCGCTTCTGCACGTTACGCGCTGAGATCCGCTTACCGAGTTTCGACAGAAACAGCGCATCTTCTTCCGCGCCAAACAGCCCGCGCAGATCCAGCCAGTGCTCAATCCAGGAGACCGCATTGCGGCCAATCGGCAGACGGCGCTCTTTGCTGCCCTTACCCATCACCCACACTTCGCCGGTGTCCAGGTCGAGATGTTTTAAATCAAGATTGACCAGCTCAGATAGACGCAGACCGGCGCCGTACATCACCTCCAGCATTGCGCGGTCACGCACGGCCAGCGGATCGTTAAGATCAATATCCAGCAGGCGATTCACATCGTCAACGTCGATATTTTTAGGTAAATGGCGCGGCGCTTTTGGTGTGGCAATTCCTTTTGCCGGGTTGGCTTTTAACCCACCCTGGCTGACCAGCCAGTCGAAGAAACTGCGTAATGCAGAGAGCCTGAGTGCCAGACTCGCCGGGCCGAGTCCCTTGCGTCGACTACGCACCACAAAGGCTCGCACGGTTGCAGCGTCACATTGTTGCCAGCTTTTCAGGCCGATCTCTTCGGCAATCTGCATGATGGCATCAAGCTGACGCTGATAGTTCAGTAGCGTAATCGGGCTAAGCTGACGCTCCACGCCCAGATAGCGCAGAAAGCGCGTGACGTCAGTGGTGAGTAGTCCGTCCGTCATACGCGCTCAATCCAGCGCTCCAGCAGCTCAGGCAGCATCAGAGCGATCTCCTGTAGCAGGTGCGTAGCTTGCCCCTGCTCATAATGATGCGCATCGCGGCTGGTAAATAACATCACGCCCAAATCGCCATCGCGCCCCATCAGCGACATCGCCACCGAGCCAATCGCTTTGGCTTCCGGTAATACCACCAGCAGCTCAGGTCCGTTTAGCGGCCCCAGGTAGTGATGTTCGTGGCCCAGACGCTGAATACGCAGCGGCTCGAACGCCTGACGGCTGAGAGCCAGATGGGTAAAACCGGACGGCGCGCCAATACGCCAGCGGTCAGGGAAAAGACGAATCGTTGCGCCCGCCAGCCCAAGCTCGCGCGCCCAGCGGTGGAAGCGACTCAGGAACTCTTCAAGGCTGTGCGCCGACGCCAGACGCGCCTGCAGATGCAGCAGACGATAGAACAGACTTTCGTTGGTGCTGGCCTGTTCCATCAGCAGCGTCATGTTCTCTTCGAGCTGATTGATGTGGTTGCGCGAGCGTGCCATGTGCCATTCGACCAACGACACGGTCTCACGAACCGGATGCGGCACGCGCATCTGTTCGACGACGCGTGCATTGCGAATAAAAAACTCAGGATTGCGCAGCAGATAATCAACAACAGCTCTGTCGTCCAGTTCCGTCGCTGTTTCCTGCAGTTCTTCCCCTGGTTGTTTCATAGATGGATAAACCCGTCATAGACATGTGCCGCCGGGCCAGTCATATACAGTGGATGACCCGGTCCTTTCCAGGCGATATCAAGCCGACCACCTGGTAACTCCACGCGAACTTCTTCTGCCAGTAACCCTTGCGAGATGCCAACGGCCACAGCAGCACAGGCACCGCTTCCGCAGGCCTGAGTTTCGCCCGCGCCGCGCTCGTAAACCCGCAGACGGATGTGCTCACGCTTCACCACCTGCATAAAACCGATGTTCGCGCGCTCCGGAAAACGCTCGTGGCTTTCCAGCACCGGGCCGAGCGTTTCGACGGCGGCGGTTTCCACATCATCAACCTGAATCACGCAGTGTGGGTTACCCATCGAGACGACGCCGCACAATACTGTCTGCTCGGCCGCACGCATAATATAGGTCTTTTCCGCTTTGTTTGCGCGGAACGGTACTGCCGAAGGCTCGAAGTTAGGTTCACCCATGTTAACGCGAACCAGCTCGTCATCAGTCACGCTGAGCACCATGCGACCATTGGCGGTGCTGACGCGGATATCACGTTTGTTGGTTAGCCCCTTCAGGCGAACAAAGCGAGCAAAACAGCGCGCGCCATTACCGCACTGGTTAACCTCACTGCCGTCCGCGTTAAAAATACGGTAGTGAAAATCGAGGTCGGGATCGTACGGCGGCTCAACAACCAGCAGCTGATCGAACCCCACGCCCAGATGCCGATCCGCCAGGCGACGGATCAGTTCCGGGGAGAAAAACACATTCTGCGTTACCGCGTCGACGACCATAAAATCGTTGCCAAGGCCATGCATTTTAGAGAACTGCATCATTTGCTCCATTGCGCGGGTACAGAACGTTGTCGTCAGAGATTAACCTGAGTCGGGCCACCGTTGTCGCCACGATCGTTAGTATCTGGCGTAGAAGACTCAATGCCGCTTTGCACAGGTTTCGTCGGCGGCGGTGCGGTTTTATCCGCTGGCGGGAAATACAGTGGTCCTTTCAGTCCACAGCCAGTCAGGCTAAACAGCGTGATGAGAACGGCAAGCGTTCGAAAAGCGTTTTTCATTATAAAATTGCCCGTAAGTTCAAATCTGGTTCTATCATCGCAGGAGAAGACACAAAAGCAAGAGTTTGCCGCTTTCCTGCAACGGGAATTATTTAGCGTTATACTGCCGCCATCACGAAAAACAGGAACAAAACTATGAACGACAGTGAATTCCATCGCCTTGCCGACAACCTGTGGATGACCATCGAAGAACGTCTTGACGACTGGGACGGCGACAGCGATATCGATTGTGAAATCAACGGCGGTATCCTGACCCTGAGCTTCGAAAACGGCAGCAAAATTATTATTAACCGTCAGGAGCCGCTTCACCAGGTATGGCTGGCAGCCAAACAGGGTGGCTACCATTTCGACCTGAAAGACGGTGAATGGGTTTGCGACCGTAGCGGCGTCACGTTCTGGGATCTGCTGGAGCAGGCGGCGACCGCGCAAGCGGGTGAGGTCGTGAGTTTCAGGTAGTTTTGTTGCCCGGTGGCGCTTACGCTTACCGGGCGAAAAGACTCAGGAGAAATACTGCTGCAACAGTGGCGTGGTGTCCTGATTTGCAGGCACCGCAGGCGTGACGGCCTGGGTCCGGAACGGGATCACCTGCACGCGGCCATCGACGTTCACAATCTGGTAGAACTGCGGCAGGTTGAAGTTGATAAAGCTTGAGCCGTAGGTGAAGCGGTCGTGTGAAGAGGAATAGAAGCGGCTGACGTCGCGCACCAGCTCCTCTTTACTGCCTTCACAGTGGTGATAGACCTCGGCGCGGTTGGTCTCATCCAGAATGTAGATGTTGAAACCGGCATCGTCGCCCGACTCTTCAAAGAAGAACTGAATAATCCCTTCGCTGGCAAAACCATCCACCACCTGCGGCAGTTTGACGTGGTTGGTTTCCACCTGCACGGACAGGCCATGCAGCTTGTTGTGCGAAATTGCGCCATAAAATTCGATGGCGTTTTCCAGTTTCTGTACCGACACGTTCAGACGTTCAAAGAACAAGCCCCAGGTCTGACCGGAGACGCGCAGCGCTTTAAAGCGCCCGGTTTCCTGGCGAGTACTGGAGAGACGCAGTTCAATACATTCAGAGACCAGTTGCTGCACACGAGTACGAATCAACCCGCGCAGATGCTGGCTGTAGCAGAACACTTCTACACTGTCCGGCGGCGCGGCATCCTGGTGCATCTTGCCGAGAATGGTTTTCAGCGCTTCGATCATCGCCTGCTCGCCGTTGAAATGCAGGGTACGCACTTCGTTCCACGAGTTGCGATAAAGCAGGTCAACGCTGCCCACCAGGCAGTTTTGCTGCTCGCCAAAGCTAAAGACGTCCAGCTTACGGAAATCAAAATGGACCACCTGATTGCGGAAAGCCGCCGTCGGGTCGTATTCCAGGTTGACGATAATCGCCAGATGGCGGATTTCACACGGGCTGTAGAGCGCTTTTGGCGTTGGCGCAGGCAGGCGCAGCGGGAAGTGATGGGACACATCCGCTACCATCTCCTGCAGTTTGGCTAAATCGACGACCTCGTTACCCTTGATGAACAAACGGGTACGTGAAGTCAGCAGGCCGTTAAACCAGGCCCAGGCCACCAGCTTGTTCAGGTAGCGGTTATACTCCAGCGGCTGATGGCTGATGATCGAATCCATGCTTGGCGCACGGTTGTACAGATACCACCCGGTGCGGTTCGCGCGTCCCGGCGGCACATAGATAAACGTCAGATTCGGTTCAGACAGGTCAGGCGAAATCTGCGGGTTAACCAGCGTGACTTTACCTGGCAGCGCTTCAAACGCAGCGTACAGTTTACGGGTCAACACCCCGATATCCTGCGGGCTGGCGGAGACGCTGAGATTATTGCGGCGCGCAAAGCGGATCAGGTTACGGTAGCTTTGCATCATCGCATCAAGCAATTCGTTGTGCGCTTCACGCACCTGGTCGATTTTCCAGTTGGCGCGGTTGTCGAGCATGGACAGACGCTCTTCGTCCCATCCCCACTCTTTGACTAACTGACTAACTACTTCACGACGCCAGCCAACGCAGGCGCGTTCGCGGCTCAATTTTTCACAGACTTTGAGATAGAAACATCGACGCACCAGGTCAAGACGCGTGGTGTCTTCAATGGCATTCAGGTATTCGGTGACGCGTTCGAGCATCATGCAGTAGGCATCAAGCCCGAAGGAGACAATCTCGCCATCGTGCAGACGCTGTTTGATGTCTTTCGCCAGCAGGCGCGGCGTGGGGTATTCCCAGGAGTAGGCTTCGAGCAGCAGCGTTTTCAGCACCGCTTTATACGGGGAGTCAATGCTCTTATAGAGCTGCCAGAGGCTCGCGCCAAAGTACTCTTCGGCCGACAGGGAACTCAGGCCGCCCAGGTCCAGCCATTCGTTTGGCGTCAGCACGCCCTGCGCATACAGCGACATGACGTAATCGTCGTAATGCTCTTCTTCTTCGCACGGCACCATATTCCAAAGAATACGCTTACCGGCCAGACGAACGGCAGTACGGTAAAATTCATCCAGCAACAAAATGTGCTGGGTCGAGCCGCAGTCCTCACCACCCAGACTGCCGCTTTCGTTATGACGGAAACGGTTTTCATCAATCAGGAAGAAACTCACTTCCACGCCGAGCGACGCAGCCCAGCTCTCCAGCAGGCTGCATTTACGCTGCAGCAGCTGACGCTCTTCGTTATCGAGCCAGGACTGGTGGCAGACCCAGATGTCCAGGTCAGAAGAACAGCTTTGCCCTACCGATGAGGTACTTCCCATAGAGTAAACGCCGGTAATCGGCAGTTCACCTTTCGGGGACTCCTGCGGCGGGATGCCACGGTAGAGTTCAAG
This sequence comes from Enterobacter ludwigii, assembly GCA_023023105.1. Classification (NCBI taxonomy): domain Bacteria; kingdom Pseudomonadati; phylum Pseudomonadota; class Gammaproteobacteria; order Enterobacterales; family Enterobacteriaceae; genus Enterobacter; species Enterobacter ludwigii. The sequence continues at coordinate 4,494,935 of CP083824.1, forward strand.
CTCATTCAGATAATGCTGTTGGGTTTCATCAGGCGTGAAAAGGCAAATGCCCTGGGGAACGTTACCATCGAGGTAACCCGGCATCAGCGGATGGTGATAGTGCAATAATGTCGGCAGCAGACTGTATACCTGCTGGAAAGCAGGGCCCATAGCAGCAAGCGCGCGATCCACACGCAGTTGATTTATGGCATCCAGTCTCTGTTTCAGAGTCTCAATATAGAGGTACAAGACGTATCGCCTGATGTTTCCGGGTGTCGCAAACTATTCAAAACACGAATAACAGCGGACCCGCAGTATTTCAAAAAGATAACCGTTACCCTTTTTCGCCCTTATCATTTTTGGTGGTACCGACGAAAAAATGGTCTAAAACGTGATCAATTTAACACCTTGCCGATTGACCGTAAAGAAAGATGCGCTACATACAAGTGTAGCACCGTTCTGTACGTGTAAATTCCTGAATACGGCTATGGCTGACGAATACGCCGCCTTGTCCCTCTCACTCTTCATCAACCGTAAAACTGCCATCCCAGAGTCAACAATGTTAGGATGGTTAGCGATTGATAATGACGGTAACAAGCATGTTAGACAATGTTTTGAGAATTGCCACACGCCAAAGCCCTCTTGCGCTCTGGCAGGCACATTATGTGAAGCAGCGCCTTGAAGCCTGCCACGGTGGATTGCGCGTCGAGCTAGTGCCGATGGTCACGCGTGGTGATGTGATCCTTGATACGCCGCTGGCGAAAGTGGGCGGCAAAGGCCTGTTTGTCAAAGAACTGGAACTGGCATTGCTTGAGAACCGCGCTGATATTGCCGTACATTCGATGAAAGACGTGCCCGTCGAGTTTCCGGAAGGGCTGGGTCTGGTGACAATCTGCGAGCGCGAAGACCCGCGTGACGCGTTTGTCTCTAACCACTATGACTCGCTTGATGCGCTGCCTGAGGGCTGTGTGGTTGGCACGTCCAGTTTACGCCGTCAGTGTCAGTTGGCAGAGCGTCGTCCGGACCTGATCATCCGCTCGCTGCGCGGTAACGTCGGCACGCGTCTGAGCAAGCTGGATAACGGCGATTACGATGCCATTATTCTTGCGGTGGCGGGTCTGAAGCGTCTGGGGCTGGAGTCGCGCATTCGTGTGGCGTTGCCACCGGAGCTGTCGCTGCCCGCCGTGGGTCAGGGTGCGGTCGGCATTGAGTGCCGTCTGGACGATGCGCGAACCCGCGCACTCCTTGCCCCACTGAACCATGACGAGACCGCTATTCGCGTAAAAGCCGAACGTGCGATGAATACCCGCCTCGAAGGAGGGTGCCAGGTGCCGATTGGCAGCTATGCTGAATTAATTAACGGTGAGCTGTGGTTGCGTGCACTGGTTGGCGCACCGGACGGTTCGCAGATGGTACGCGGTGAGCGTCGCGGCAAAGCACAGGATGCCGATCAGCTTGGCGTGTCGCTGGCAGAAGAGTTACTGGATAACGGCGCCCGCGAGATTCTGGCTGACGTTTATAATGGAGAACCCCCTGCATGAGTATTCTTGTCACCCGCCCTTCTCCCGCAGGAGAGCAATTAGTGAGCCGTCTGCGCGCACTGGGGCAGGTGGCCTGGAGTTTTCCGCTTATTGAATTCTCCCCGGGTCGGGAACTGTCTGTGCTCGCCGACCAGATGAATACCCTTCAGGAAGGCGATCTGCTGTTCGCGCTGTCGCAACATGCCGTGGAATATGCCCACGCACAGCTGCAACAGCAAGGTCTGACCTGGCCAACCGCCCCCCGCTATTTCGCGATTGGCCGCTCGACGGCGCTGGCTTTACATACCATCAGCGGTGCGAATGTGCGTTACCCGTTAGATCGGGAAATCAGCGAAGTCTTGCTACAATTACCTGAATTACAAACTATTGCCGGCAAGCGTGCGCTGATTTTACGCGGTAACGGCGGACGTGAACTGTTGGGTGAAACGCTGCTGGAGCGTGGAGCTGATATCACGTTCGTTGAGTGTTATCAGCGCTGTGCAAAACACTACGATGGCGCGGAAGAGGCGATGCGCTGGCACGCGCGAGGCATCAATACGCTGGTGGTGACCAGCGGTGAAATGTTACAACAGCTTTGGGCACTGATACCGCTTTGGTATCGCGAAAACTGGTTACTCCGCTGTCGACTTCTGGTCGTCAGTGAGCGTCTGGCGAACAAGGCCCGGGAACTGGGCTGGCAGGATATTCGGATCGCTGATAACGCCGACAACGATGCGCTGCTGCGCGCATTACAATAACTCTCAAATGGGAAGCCATAATGACGGAACACGATAAATCCTCCGCCGTGGTTGAAGAGACCAGGGAGACTGTGGACGCGACGCCACAGCCAGAGACGAAAGAGAACATCGCTGAGAAGAAAAACGGCAGCAACAAAAAAAGCCTCGCGCTGAGCGCGATTGCCATCGCTATTGCGCTGGCGGCCGGCGTTGGCCTGTACGGTTTGGTGAAACAACAGAGTGCTAACCAGACGGCCACCAGCGACGCACTGGTGAATCAGCTTACGGCTCTGCAAAAAGCGCAAGAGACACAGAAAACCGAACTGGAAGCGGTGATTAAACAGCAGGCAACCGCACTCGCCGAGGCGAACAGTAAACAAGAAGAGTTGACCAAACAGCTGGGCGACGTGCAGCAGAAAGTGGCGACGATCTCCGGCACCGATGCTAAAACCTGGCTGCTCTCCCAGGCTGACTTCCTGGTGAAGCTCGCCGGGCGTAAGCTCTGGAGCGATCAGGATGTCACCACTGCCGCCGCACTGCTGAAAAGCGCCGATGCGAGCCTGGCGGACATGAACGATCCAAGCCTCATCACCGCACGTCGCGCGATCACCGAAGACATCGCCAGCCTCTCCGCCGTCTCACAGGTGGATTACGATGGCATTATCCTCAAAGTGAACCAGCTTTCGAATCAGATTGATAACCTGCAGCTGGCAGATAACAACGACGACGACTCCCCGATGGATTCCGACGGCACCGAGCTTTCCAGCTCCCTGAGCGAATGGCGTGTGAACCTGCAAAAAAGCTGGCAGAACTTTATGGACAGCTTTATCACTATCCGCCGTCGCGACGAAACCGCCGTTCCGCTGTTAGCGCCGAATCAGGATATTTATCTGCGCGAAAACATTCGTTCCCGCCTGCTGGTTGCCGCCCAGGCCGTGCCGCGTCATCAGGAAGAGACCTACAAACAGGCGCTGGATAACGTCTCTACGTGGGTACGCGCTTACTACAATACCGATGATGCGACGACCACCGCCTTCCTCGAAGACATTGATAAACTGAGCCAACAGAACATCACCATGAACGTGCCAGATAAGCTGGAAAGCCAGCCGATTCTGGAGAAGCTGATGCAGACGCGAGTGCGTAATTTGCTGGCACAGCCAGGTGTTCCGGCTGAGCAAACTGGCGGAGCCGCCCCAGCTCCTGCACCCGCGCCTGAAAGCGCACCGCAAGGAGAGTAATGATGCTAAAAGTCCTCTTACTCTTCATCCTGCTGATCGCCGGGATCGTGTTGGGTCCGATGCTTGCCGGTCATCAGGGTTACGTCCTGATCCAGACCGATAACTACAACATCGAAACCAGCGTAACGGGTCTGGCGATCATTCTGATCCTCGGTGTGGTCGTGCTGTTTGCTGTCGAGTGGGTCCTGCGCCGTATTTTCCGCACCGGCGCGCATACGCGTGGCTGGTTCGTGGGTCGTAAGCGCCGCCGCGCCCGTAAGCAAACCGAACAGGCACTGCTGAAACTTGCGGAAGGTGACTATCAGCAGGTTGAAAAGCTGATGTCAAAAAACGCCGATCATGCCGAACAGCCAGTAGTGAACTATTTGCTGGCCGCGGAAGCCGCGCAACAGCGGGGTGACGAAGTCCGCGCTAATCAACACCTGGAACGTGCGTCTGAACTGGCGTCTAACGACCCGATTCCGGTGGAAATTACGCGTGTTCGTCTGCAACTGGCACGCAATGAAAATCACGCTGCACGCCACGGCATCGACCGCCTGCTGGAAATTGCGCCACGTCACCCGGAAGTTCTGCGTCTGGCTGAGCAGGCGTATATTCGGACCGGTGCATGGGGTTCACTGCTGGACATCATTCCATCAATGGCGAAGGCCGAAGTGGGTGATGATGAACATCGTGATGAGCTTCAGCGCCTGGCATGGATTGGCCTGATGGATCAGGCTCGCGCCGATTTGGGCAGCGACGGTCTGAAAACCTGGTGGAAGAATCAGAGCAGGAAAACGCGTCAGCAGATCCCACTGCAGGTGGCAATGGCAGAACATCTTATTGAATGTGACGATCATGACACCGCGCAGGAGATCCTTCTCGACGGTCTCAAACGCCAGTATGACGATCGGCTGGTGATGGTGATCCCACGCCTGAAAACCAACAATCCAGAACAAATTGAAAAAGTGCTGCGTCAGCAGATTAAAACCGTCGGTGACCGTCCGCTGCTGTGGAGCACGCTGGGTCAGTCGCTGATGAAGCATGGCGAATGGCAGGAAGCGAGCCTCGCCTTCCGCGCGGCACTGAAACAGCGTCCGGATGCGTTTGACTACGCATGGCTTGCCGATACGCTGGACAAACAGCATAAGCCCGAAGAGGCAGCCGCCATGCGACGTGATGGGTTGCTGTTGACGCTGCAAAACAACGGTACCCAGCAGTAAATAAACAGGAGGCCAAATGGCCTCCTTTTTTTATCGCCCATCTCCTGCTACATTCTTTGTACCCATATCTGCAAACGCACCCGCCAATGTAACGATGTCTTTTCATTAACCTTTTTCACACACGCGCACATTCTGCAGCGTGGACTAAATTGTTTTTGAAAGGAAATCTTCATGAACTCGCTTTTGTATGCGCTTATTGAAGCGCTGCGCGGCCACCGCTGGCTGCGCCTGCTTGCCTGTGCTTTTATCTTTACTTCGCTGGGAAATGGTTTAACCCAGGTTGTGGTCTTCGGTTTGCTGTTAGCGTGGTCAGCCTCGCCAGCACTGCTAACCCTCGCTTTTCTTTTCGCTACGGTACCAGGATTTGTCGGTAGCCTGATCGGTGAAAAGCTGTGCTCGAGCTATTCTCCAATATCTCTGCTGATACTGACCGAAGGACTGGGCCTGCTCGCCCTGCTCTTTCCCTTGTTTGGCGTGGGTTATCACAGCATTGCCGCTTTACTCGCCGTGCAATCCACCGAAGCGCTGCTCAGCGGGATGAGTTGGCCCGCGCTGACGTTGCTCTTTAAGCGCGGTCTCAGTGAAGCGGAGTTACCTGCGGCAACCTGTCTGGAAACTGTGATTTTTGCTTCTCAGGTGTTGTTAGGAACCGGACTGGGCGTAGTGCTGTTCCAGAGGACATCCGTGTTTACACTGCTGGCTATTGATGCCGCCAGCTTTCTCGGGTCACTGTTAATGCTATGGCTGGCTGAGCGCCAGTTTTCAGCACCATCACTCCCGTTCCCTGTTGAAGAGACAGCGCCTGCGGCGCTACGCTGGCGGACGTTGACCCGTCGGCAAAAACGCAGCCTGCTCATCCTCCCGGCGCTGGCAGCCGTCGGTTCACCGGCGATGGCACTCCTTCCGGCACTCGCGCAACAGATCCATCCTCAGAATGCGGCGGGTCTTGCTCTGCCTCTGCTTCTCGCGAGGAGTATGGGACAGCTTTGCGGCCCCATGCTGCTAAAAAGAGACAGCCTGGCGCACTTTGCTGCCCACACACCGCGAATCATCGTTTGTCTCGGTATCTTTCTGGCCGCTTATGGCATGCTTCCGTTTTTATCCGGATGGGTGGCCTGTGCGCTAGGGATGATCTTTATCGCACATCTGGCTTCGAATGTTCTCTTTGCGGCTGGCACGTTTGCTGTTCTTAGTAGCTTTGATGACACGCAAACCGCTTCAGCCAGCGGTAAAGCCTGGCGCTGGCAAACGCTCAGCGCCTCTCTTTTCACCGGCATCGCAGCGATGGTGGCAACCGGATTTGGCTCAGTACAGGCACTCTATACCGTCTCGTCAGTGGCTCTGCTGACCGTTGCTCTGATCATGTGCTTTTATCGGGAGTAAGACATAAAAAAACGCCTGCTATAAAAGCAGGCGTTAAAACAGGTCTGTAAGACAACATATTTGGTGCTTCACTCAACGTTGTGTCCATGGTGTTTGATGAGGCCGAAGCGACATCTGTCAGTGGACGATAAGCACCGTAAATGGCTCTGCGTCATTCCTGAGTTTATGAGGCACTAAGGCGAACATAAGAGATGGAATGAGCATCTACACGCATATTATTGCACGTAACGTGCCAACATAACACTCCGAACTTTTACACCGCGCAACATTTTAAGATAAAAGGAAATTATGCTGTTAAGCACCCTCTGAGGCCCGACAATAATCCGGCAAACACAACAATATGTCTCCTGGAGGAGACAGTAAAATCAGCAAAGGATTTTTTTCTATTTTTTCAATGAATTGCATGTCGCTAAATCGCGACAATAAATGTAGGTGCTGTCGGGGGATTGCTACAGGGTGAAAAGGCGCAGAAAACAAAAAACCCCGCCGAAGCGGGGTTCAAAATTGGTCGGCGAGAGAGGATTCGAACCTCCGACCCACTGGTCCCAAACCAGTTGCGCTACCAAGCTGCGCTACTCGCCGATGTACTGCTTTTTGAATTTTTAGTTCAATTCATTTAAAAAGTCGTGGTGCGAGGGGGGGGACTCGAACCCCCACATCCTAAGGACACTAACACCTGAAGCTAGCGCGTCTACCAATTCCGCCACCTTCGCAATTCACAACTCTTTCAATAATGGGGTGGCTAATGGGATTCGAACCCACGACAACTGGAATCACAATCCAGGGCTCTACCAACTGAGCTATAGCCACCACTGTATTCTTAACTCACGCGGTACTGACTACTTCTCAGACCACCGCAGCTCCAGCACCGGGTAAATGGTGCGCCCGACAGGATTCGAACCTGAGACCTCTGCCTCCGGAGGGCAGCGCTCTATCCAGCTGAGCTACGGGCGCTTAGCGCCGTTGCGGGGCTGGATATTACGTACCTCCGTCCCCGCTGTCTAGTGCTTTTTTGAAAAAAATGCGCGTTTGGTTATGGTTTGCACATTTTGCCGCTTATTCCTCCACTTTCTGCGTGGTGGCACGGCTACCCAGGCCAAAAAGCTTATACGCAGCTGTCACTGCCGCCAGGAAGATCACCCCGACAAACAGCGACATGCGGGTATCTTCATTAAAGTACATTCCGATTAATACGCAAACCAGGAACGCCATCGTTAAATAGTTCGCATACGGGAACAGAATTGAGCGGAACGGATGGCTTTCAATCGCCTTTTTATGCGCATGGCGGAAACGCAGCTGGCTTATCAGGATAACAAACCACGGCACCATGCCTGGCAGCACGCTGGCGCTATAGACGTAAACAAATACGCGCTGCGGGTTAGGAATGATGTAATTCAGACAAGAGCCAACCAGCAGTATCGCAATGGAGACCGCCACGCCCGCAACCGGAACGCCAGCACGTGAGACTTTACTCATCGCCGCAGGCAGCTGGTTATTCTTCGAGAGTGCATAAAGCATACGACCACAGCTGTACATTCCACTGTTACAGCCTGACAATGCCGCCGTCAGTACCACAAAGTTGATGATACCTGCCGCCGCCGTGATGCCAATTTTCGCGAAGGTTAAAACAAACGGGCTACCGGTCGTGCCAATTTCGTTCCACGGGAAGATGGTCACGATGACGAAGATCGCGCCCACATAGAAAATCAGGATACGCCACAGCACCTTACCCACCGCACTACGCAGCGTGACTTGCGGGTTTTTCGCTTCACCGGCGGTAATGCCGATAAGCTCCACCCCCTGATACGAGGCCACAACGATACACAGCGCCGTCAGGAAGCCCTTCCAGCCGCCAGCGAAGAAGCCGCCGTTTTCAGTCAGGTTACCAAAGCCGATAGCGTGTCCGCCGTTGCCAAAGCCGAAGAAAATCACGCCCAGGCCAACGACAATCATCACGATAATCGTGGTGACTTTAATCATTGCGAACCAGAACTCAATTTCACCGTAAAGGCGCACGGCGGCCAGATTTGCCAGCGCCACCAACCCTACGGCAATGAGCGCGGGTATCCACTGAACCATGTCCGGGAACCAGAACTGGACGTAGACCCCTATCGCGGTGATCTCTGAGATGCCTACCGCCATCCACATAAACCAGTATGACCAGGCCGTCAGGTAGCCGAAGAACGGGCTCATATAGCGATGCGCGTAAACGGCGAAAGAACCGGTCACTGGCTCCAGGAAGAGCATTTCACCCATCGAACGCATAATGAAGAAAACAAACAGCCCGGCGATAATATACGCCAGTAATACGGAAGGGCCTGCCCATTTGAGCGTACTTGCGGAGCCCATAAACAGGCCGACGCCGATAGTGCCGCCCAGCGCTATCAGTTCAATATGACGAGCTTCCAGCCCACGCTGTAGCTCCGGTTTTTTCTCTGCCATAGATCCTCGATTGTGTTTGCTGTTTCCCGACTTAAGACCGGGTATTGTTTTTTAGGGGTACTAAAATACGGAGCGAATGGTTTCTTAAAATCTGCCAAATGGCAAACGATGCATTAAAAAAATGAATGCATTGCACAGATTATCAGCAGTTTTGCAGGGGAGTTGCAGCGCGAATAGCATATCGCGCTACATTTTGATTACATTTTCCCGGTGTAATGCCAGGCGAGGTAGCGAAGCAGGCGAATCTGTCGTTTAATGCGCGTCGGTTGCGATAGCAGGCGGTACAGCCACTCAAGGCCCAGATTTTGCCAGACCTTGGGCGCACGCTTAACGTGGCCAGTAAAGACGTCGTACGTGCCGCCGACGCCCATGTACAGGGCATCTGGGCAGACCGGACGGCAGTCACGCATCAGGATCTCCTGGCGCGGGGAACCCATCGCCACGGTGACAATTTTCGCCCCGCTGTCGCGAACGCGCGCAAACAGCGCCTGCCGATCTTCCGGTTTGAAGTACCCATCCTGGCTGCCAACAATATTAACATTCCATTGACGACGCAGTTTCTCCTCCGTCTGGGCCAGTATCTCCGGCTTCCCGCCAATCAGGAACACGGGCGTGCCCTGCGCACCTGCGCGGGCCATAAGCTGCTCCCAGAGATCGGCACCCGCCACGCGGGAAACATTAGCGTCAGGATACTTTTTACGGATTGAGCGAACCACGCTGATACCGTCCGCGTATTTAAACTCAGCGGCTTCAATCAGACTTTTGACTTCCGCATTATCCTCAACTGCCAGCATTTTTTCCGCATTGATGGCCACCAGCGTCCCGGATTTCATTTGGCCGTCGGCAAAAAGAAAATCCAGTGCGTGCTGCATGTCGCGCCAGCCAATAAGCTGCAAACCACGTAGCGCATAGCGCGGTGCAGACGTTTTATCAGTCATTACTATCCTTACTCAGACTTGCGACAGCGTTGTGCTGCCCTGCGGCTCGCGCTTGTGCACAAGCCCGGCACTGTCAAACAGCCAGTACAACAATTTGGCCAGTAACAGGCAGACGCCGAAAATGACCATGAAGAACACCACGCGCGAAACGAATGAGTCCAGCCCTTCGCGCGCCAGAACGATCATATTGAAAATGGCACCAAAGCAGAAACTGTGCAAAATGGCCGCTTTATAGCGGTTGGTCTCTTCGTTACCACGCACGTAAAGCCAGTCAAACCACTTAATAATCAACCCTACGGCAACGGCCCCGGGCAGAATGAACCACGCCCCACCCATCACTACCAGAGAGCCAATCAGCGTTGGCGAGATGGCCAGTCCGGAATGGTTGTTCAGTACCTCCCAGGTAAAATAGTTCGCGGTATTGAGCACCACGCCAGGACGGTCCGGCCATAGCCAGGAAGGGATAAAGACGTAGAAGTCGCGAACGATTGGCGCCAGGCCCTGGAAATCAATCTTGTCGTAGTTTTGCAGAAGTAATGCCAGGTTTTCCCACGGCGAGAAGGTATCACGCGTCAGATAGAGGAACGTGTAAAACGCTTCATCACCCGCCACATTCATTCCGTAGCGCTTCAGTGCCAGCCAGAACATCCCCACAATGCCAAACACCCCAGCCGCCACCAGCATCCACAGCGAGATCCAGCCGCGAATAATGCCGATAAACAGGAAGATCGCGAAGGCGATAATGATGTTCGCGCGCGTCCCCCCCACAATCATGTAGGTCAGAATGCCGAACGCGACGGTACTGACCAGGAAGAACAGCCACGCTTTGCTGTCCTGGCGCAGGAAGAAGATCACCAGCATTGCCGGGATGAAGAAGTAGAAGAAACGCTTAAGCGCCACGCCTGAGACTTCGGCCGAAAAAATCTGGCTGTAGGAGTGCAGCTTAAACAGCAGGAAGCCGTTATGCATGAAGAAAATGCCGACACTGACCAGGGCGATGGTCATTAGCATCACCCATGTCAGGTGGGTCTCCACCCTGTTCATGGTAAAAAGCGCCCGGCGTGGTGCGGTTGCCTGCGTTGAACGCAGCCGCGTTTTATAGGTGACGTAGTAAACTGCATAGAAACAGGTTGCAGCCAGAAGTGCCTGGAGCAAAATTTCTGGTGGCGCGACGCTCACGTCGAAGCGGAAGACCAGAATGCTGGTCAGTGGGAAGCCAAAAAAGAACGTCAGCAAAAACAGTAACGAGAAGAACACGTTAAAGTTGAAACGCACGCGGCGGAATTCGAACCAGGTGAGCGTAGCGATAAACAGCGTGCTCAGAAGCCAAACGACCAGCAAACCGCTGAATTGCAACTGGCTCATGCTTTGCCTCCTGCAGCGATACGCAGCGCACGGTGCCACGGCGAGAGGTAATTCGGGCTAAAGAAGTCGATGGAATTTTTGTCCACCAGCGCCAGTTGTCGCTGTGCTTCCCGAACAACTTCTTCATTAAGCACATCGGTGGTAAACAGCACCGGCAGATTCTGCTCGACCATATCTTGCCAGAACGGATTATCGCGATTAAGTACACAGGGGATCCCGGCCTGAATCAGCAGACACAGTGTGCCAATCCCCTGCTGGCGGGCAAAGATAAAATACCCGAGATCGCATTTCCTCAGCAGCGCAAGGTACTCATCAAATTCCAGCTTATTATCCAGAATTTGCAAATTCCCGGCGCTGAATAACGCCAGCCCCTGCTGGCGAACCTCGTCGATATAGGCGTCGTTGTTGAGGGGGTAACCCATCGGGACAACCACATTGACGGTATCGCCAAATTGCTGATGAACAGCCCTGAGCGCGGCAGCATGTTCGTTGCTGCGATCGCCAGAGTTACCGACCAGAATCGTCAGTTTCCCCTCCCGTGGCGTGCCGGTCCCCATGGTGTTAAGCGCCGGGTTCATTCGGGTCGGGAAATAGAGCAATTCGCCGCGCACATCAGGATGCTGTTTCGCAAAATAATTCAGATCGCCACGGGTGGCAAAAACACAGCCCACGCGTCCCTGCGCCATGCGACGCAGCGGGTAGAAAAGCCGGAATTTCCAGCCGCGGGAAACCTCGTAAAGATCGGCCCCCCAGATATGCCAGCTGCACTGGGAGGGTTTAATTCCGCCGCTTAACAATGCCAGCCACAGACCGGTATTAAACTGCCCGTGGAAGAAGAAGCGTTGCTCACGATCCGCTTTGGCTTTGGCAACGACCGCCTTCGCCAGCGTAGCCTTATCCGGCCAGAATGCGATCCTCAGCGCCGGAAACGCCTCGCTCAGGCCCTTATCCTGACCTGCAACCATAAATTCACGCGCATCAGGATCGTCCGATGCCAGCTCATCGTTAAAGAACCGCAATACGGTCTGGTTATGGTGTGGGATATCCGATCCCAGGATGTGAATCAGTGCAGTCATGCGCGTTTACGCCAAAGTAAAAATACGCCGCAACAGGCAGCAAAATAAACGATATAGGTTGCCATGTAGGCCTGAGCCGCTCCCAGTGCTCCGTGCGCGGGGATCAGCCAGTGCGAGAACACCGTCAGGAGCGTAAACTGGCTAATCTCAGCCAGGATATACAAACGCAGCGAGGCTTTCGCAATCACCAGATAGCCAAAAACGTAAGCCCCCACTTTCAGTACATCCCCCACCAGCTGCCAGGCAAAGAGATCGCGCATGGCGGTAAACTTCGCCGAGAAAAGCAGCCAGATGGCAACATCGCGCAATAACCAGACGGTAAAACTCGCAGCCGCAACAGCCGGCAACACAAAGCGCAGAGATCGAAAAATCTCACGGGTAATATCCTGTCTGGACGTCAGGCGCGATAAGGTTGGCAGTAAATAAACGCTAAAGGAAGCCGTTATAAACTGTAGGTAGGCGTCGGAAATGCTACTTACGCCCTGCCAGATACCGACCTCATCCCAGCTATAATGCGCCGCCAGCAGGTTTCGCATCATCACGTAGGCCACGGGTAGCGTGACGGAGGTGATGAGCGCCATCAGGGTAAATTTACCCAGCTGGCTGGCAAGAATCTTATCCCATTGAGGTTTCAGGTAGCTCAGAGGGATGACGCCACGACGCATCAGCATAAAGGCGGCAGGAACAACAACCAGCGCCGGGACGAGCGCCAGCCCCAGCAGTGCGCCTTCATACCCTCCAAGGCGATAGCAGAAGTAATAGGCAATAACGCCGATGACGCTCCCGAGAATTAACGCAAGGGCATTCCCGGCAGCATCACGAAAGCCTTTCATCAGCGCCAGCAGCAGGTTAGCCCAGGCAATCCCCATCTGAACCAGCGCAACCAGACGCACCAGCCCCTGGTAATGAGTGTGCCCGAACAACCCCTGGCTGATGGGTGCCGCCGCCAGCAGAAAGATAATCGCCATCAGGGTTGAAAACCCCGTGACCATCGCCGAGGAGGTGCCCACCACCCTGCGAAGCTGAGCCGCATCATCGTGATACTGCGCAACATATTTGGTCACGCCGTTAAAGATGCCGGCACCGGCCAGTACCCCAAGAACGGTAACAAGCTGACGGAAATTACCCGCCAGCCCCACACCCGAGGGGCCAAATGAGACGGCCAACAGCTTGACGACCAGCAGCCCGGCGCCAATTTTTACAAGCGTGGACGCGGCGGTCCACACCGATGCTTTTGCCAGAGACATATCAGCCGAAATAACTCAGAAGGGTATTAATCACCGTACGCTGGTTAACCGGCGCGAGGTTGTAGAACAGTGGCAGGCGAAGCAGACGCTCACTTTCTTTGGTAGTGTAACGGTCTTCACCTGAGAATACCCCAAACTCCTCGCCCGCCGGGCTGGAGTGCAGCGGAATGTAGTGGAACACCGCCATAATTTCGGCTTCTTTCAGCCAGGCAATAAGCTGGCTGCGATCGTCGTTATCGCGTAGCTTGATGTAGAACATATGCGCGTTGTGGACGCAATCTGCCGGAATGGTCGGTAGCTCAATACGCCCGGCTTTTGCCAGAGGTTCAAGCGCATCGTAATAGGTTTGCCACAGGGAGAGACGCTGAAGGTTGATGCGTTCCGCCGCTTCAAGCTGCGCCCACAGATAGGCCGCCTGTAGATCCGCCATCAGATAGCTTGAGCCAATATCACGCCAGGTATATTTGTCGACCTGGCCACGGAAGAACTGGCTACGGTTGGTGCCTTTTTCGCGGATCACTTCCGCACGCTCCACCAGCGCCCGGTCGTTAATCAGCGTCGCACCACCTTCTCCACCCGCCGTGTAGTTTTTAGTTTCGTGGAAGCTAAAGCAGCCGATATGGCCGATCGTGCCCAGCGCGCGTCCCTTGTAGGTCGACATCACGCCCTGGGCGGCATCTTCCACCACGAACAGATTATGTTTTTTGGCGAGCGCCATGATGGTGTCCATTTCACAGGCCACACCCGCGTAGTGAACCGGCACGATCGCGCGCGTTTTGTCGGTGATAGCCGCTTCAATCAGCGTCTCGTCAATGTTCATGGTATCCGGGCGGATATCCACAAAGACGATTTTCGCCCCGCGCAGGACAAACGCGTTCGCTGTGGAAACGAAGGTATAGCTCGGCATGATCACTTCATCGCCGGGCTGGATATCCAACAGCAGCGCCGCCATTTCCAGCGATGCCGTACAGGACGGGGTCAGCAGCACTTTGGCACTGCGAAAACGCTGTTCCATCCACTGCTGACAGCGGCGGGTAAAACCGCCGTCACCGCAGAGTTTGCCGCTGCCCATGGCAGACTGCATATAGTCGAGTTCCGTTCCGACGACGGGTGGTGCGTTAAATGGAATCATCTTGTCACCTGTATAACCAGTAGGCGGTGGCGTCGATGTTGGCACCACTCGCAATATAACGTTTAAGCGCAGCGGTGTTGCCCACCTGGGTCGCCACCCGCAGCGTCGAAACCTGCTGCTGTTGCGCCCAGTGCATCGCCGCCTGCATGAGTTTTTCACCCATGCCACGCCCGGCTAATAAGCCAATACGCGCCTCACGCTCGTTGAGCTTGCGCAGCGAGACGAACCCCTGGATTTGACCGTCTCCAGCACGAAAAACCAGGCAGACGTGGTCAAAGGTGCCTTTGACCGCATTCTCCACCCACTGCGCGTAGAAACGACCGCTGTCGTCAGGCGCGTACCAGGGCGTGCGAAAACGGCTCTGAGCAAACGCCCGAACCGCCATCTGACGCAGCACGGGAATATCCTGTTCGGTTGCAAATTCCGCGCCTGACGCATCATGCCGGGTGAGCGTTATAGAAAGATCGACCTCACCTTCAACCAGCTTAAAGCCGTGTTGCTGGAGCGCATCAAGAAGGTCAGCACGGTCCGCAGGGATCTTCGCCTGAACCCTCTGCCAGGCCGTAAAGTCAGATTCCATCAGTGCCGGCGCATTATCGCGCAGACGCACAATAGCCGAAGGTAGACCGAAAAAGGTACTCTCCCAGTTCAGGGGTTCAAGCACCCCATTCAGGCTACTCAACGCCAGACACCTTTGGTATCAACAATATACTGCTGACGAACAGCTGCGCCGGACGTCGCTTTAAATTCTTTATGATCCACCAGCAGCACCAGCACATCCGCCGTCGCCAGCGCATCCTCCAGCGCGGTCAGCGTACAGTGCCCCGCCAGTTTTGCCGGAAGCTCATGAATATTCGGTTCGACCACCAGCGTTTCGCCCTTGTGCCATCCGGCAATCATCTCAGCAATTTCCATTGCCGGGCTTTCACGCAAATCATCAATGTTCGGTTTAAATGCCAGACCAAAGCAGGCAATTTTCAGTTCACTGGCGCGCTTGCCGCTCTCTGCCAGACAATCCGCAACCGTGGTTTTAACCTGATTGAGTACCCAGTGAGGTTTGCTGTCGTTCACTTCACGCGCGGTGCGAATCAGACGTGCCTGCGCCGGGTTTTGCGCCACGATAAACCACGGATCGACGGCGATACAGTGACCGCCCACGCCAGGGCCTGGCTGCAGAATGTTGACGCGCGGATGGCGATTCGCCAGGCTGATTAACTCCCAGACGTTAATCCCCTGATCGGCGCAGATCAGCGACAACTCATTCGCAAACGCGATATTGACGTCACGGAAGCTGTTTTCCGTCAGCTTGCACATCTCGGCGGTGCGGGAGTTAGTCACCACACACTCACCTTCCAGGAAAATCTTGTACAGCGCGCTGGCACGTTCGGAACAGACTGGCGTCATACCGCCAATCACGCGGTCGTTTTTAATCAGTTCGACCATGACCTGCCCCGGCAGCACGCGCTCCGGACAGTAGGCAATATTGACATCGGCCTGCTCACCCGCCTGCTGCGGGAAGCTGAGATCGGGACGCGCTTCAGCCAGCCACTGCGCCATCTGCTCGGTTGCCCCAACCGGAGAAGTTGATTCCAGGATCACCAGCGCCCCTTTCTTCAGCACAGGCGCAATGGATTTCACCGCCGACTCGACGAAGGCCATGTCGGGCTCGTGGTCGCCTTTAAATGGCGTTGGAACAGCAATCAGGTACGCATCAGCTTCAACAGGCGTCGTGCTGGCTCGCAGGAAGCCCCCCTCAACCGCCTCTTTCACCACGCGATCAAGATCGGGCTCCACAATATGAATTTCGCCACGGTTAATGGTTTCTACCGCACGCGCGTTGATATCCACCCCGACAACCTGCTTTTGACGGGAGGCAAACGCTGCCGCAGTAGGCAAGCCAATATAGCCAAGACCAATGACAGAGATGGTAGTAAAACTCATAGCGATATCCGATTGTGTTTAAGTGCATGCAAAATACGACCACAAGCCTGCCCGTCTCCGTACGGATTATGGGCCCGGCTCATCGCCTGATACTCTTCATCGTCGTGCAGCAGGCGCGTGACCTCTTCGACGATCAACTGTGTGTCGGTGCCGACCAGGCGTACCGTTCCCGCTTTGACGGCTTCCGGACGCTCGGTCGTTTCACGCATCACCAGAACGGGCTTGCCAAGGGACGGTGCTTCTTCCTGAATGCCACCAGAATCGGTGAGGATCAGCCAGGCATGATTCATCAACCAGACAAACGGCATGTAATCCTGAGGTTCAATGAGAAGGACATTTTCGACATGACCCAGGATGCGGTTGACGGGCTCGCTAACATTTGGGTTGAGATGCACCGGATAAACTATCTGTACATCGTCGTTCTGCGCGGCAATTTCAGCCAGTGCATGACAGATTTGCTCAAAGCCCCGACCAAAGCTTTCACGACGGTGACCAGTGACCAGAATGGTTTTTTTGCCATTGTGCAGGAAGGGGTAACGGGCAGCGAGGTCCTTCTGCAGATCGTTGTTTGCCAGTACACGGTCGCGTACCCAGATCAACGCATCAATGACCGTATTGCCGGTTACAAAGATTTTGTTATCAGCGATATTTTCACGCAGCAAGTTCTGACGCGAGTTTTCGGTTGGCGCAAAGTGGTACATGGCCAGATGACCGGTGAGCGTGCGGTTGGCCTCTTCCGGCCATGGGGAATATAGGTTTCCGGTACGCAGACCCGCCTCAACATGACCGACGGGAATACGCTGGTAAAACGCAGCCAGACTTGTCGCCACGGTGGTGGTGGTGTCACCGTGAACCAGTACAACGTCAGGTTTGAATGACTCCAGAATCGGCTTGAGCTCTTGCAGAATCCGGCAGGTTATCTCGGTCAACCCTTGCCCCGGCTTCATAATATTGAGGTCATAATCCGGGACGATGGAAAAGAGCGTTAAGACCTGATCGAGCATCTCACGGTGTTGGGCTGTGACGCACACTTTCGCTTCAATATCAGGATCATTGGCCAGCGCGTGAACCAGAGGTGCCATCTTAATGGCCTCCGGCCTGGTGCCAAATACGGTAAGTACTTTCACATCGATTCTCTTCGATTAGACGATGAAGGCCTTAGCCTTCATCGTAGACGGCGTTCTTAGTTTGTGCGACGACGCGTTAACGCCACGCCAGCGCCCGTCAGTGCGCCTACAATCCCCCACATGATCATCAGGAATGCACGACGCGGACTATCGCGTTTTACAGGTTCTTCAGGCGTTCGCAAATAACGATAGGTCTGAAAACGCGGGTCCAGCGTTGGACCAACATTCAGGGT
Source organism: Enterobacter ludwigii (assembly GCA_023023105.1). Taxonomy (NCBI): domain Bacteria; kingdom Pseudomonadati; phylum Pseudomonadota; class Gammaproteobacteria; order Enterobacterales; family Enterobacteriaceae; genus Enterobacter; species Enterobacter ludwigii. The sequence goes on from CP083824.1 coordinate 4,512,495, forward strand.
AGTGAGCATCGCGCGGTTTTGATCGTAGTCGAGGTCAAAATCAGGGCCAACGGCCTGGAGGTTTTCCAGACGGGCCTGCAGCATTGGGCGACCAAGCAGGAACATCTCAGAATCAGGCAATTCATCAGCCGGGACATCTGTCTCAGTGCGGGAAATATTGCGCTGCTCCGCAATTTTCAGCGCCTGTTCAATATTGTGTACACGGCGAGAGAAAATGGCTTTTGCCACCTCTTCCTGACGTTTTACCTGGGCTTTCATCTGGATGGTACGAGCCGCCCAGGCACCTTTAAGCTCTTCATTCAGATGGCTTGCGGCACGCTGGCTGGCAAACGCGACATACTGGCGCAACAGGTTGTTGGCATCCGGCGCAGTTTCTGCAATCAGCTTAACGCTGTCGTTAACGTTACGCAGCGCATCACCCGGCGTAAACTGGATGTTGTTTATCAGGTCATCCAAAAACGCGGCATCCGCTTTGCTGTTGCCCACCATACGCTGCTTGTAATAATCCGTCTGACTCCAGAAATCGCGGCGTGTATCCCACGAGGCCAGTTGCATCACAAACTCTTTGTATGCCTCATCCATGACGGAAGCCTGATCGGGTGTCGCCAGATTCGCCTTGATATCCAGATTACGCAGGAACTGCTGCTGGGAATAAAACCCGCCGAGCATGTTAACCGTTGGTCTGTCTGTAATTGCTGTGGCGCTCCACTCTTGTTTTGCAAAGAAGGTGTAGGCCAGCGCTAACAGTGCGAACCCCAGCGCGATCCCAGCAATCCAGAGTTTGCCTGCCCATAACACGCGAAACAAACCCCGAATATCCAGTTCATTCTCAGTTACCACTGATTTCGCTCCCGCCAACGGTTGAGTCATCATAGTCCCGGTTTTACTTAGTTAATGTTGTGTTTTTGTCATTGTTACGACGCATCCTGCGTTTCTGACGTTTAATGAATCGCGCCACTTTCCATGCGCGCTTAATACAGTAGCCATACAGGAAGAATGCCAGCAAAAATAATGCCAACATAACCCACTCAGGAATAATATGAGAATATTCCGCAGCTACGCCAATTGCTGCCAGAATAGCGGCGGCCAGGGTGATCAGAACAAACGCCTGACGTGAAGTAAAACCCGCGCGCATGATGAGATGATGAATATGCTGACGATCAGGAGAGAAAGGACTCATCCCTTTACGCAGACGACGATACATAATCGCCACCATATCCATTAATGGAATGGCAATAATCCACAGTGCTGTTACCGGGCTAATTGGGTGGGTTTCACCCTGTGTGGTTTCCAGCAAAATCCAGATAACGGTAAAACCGATCAACGTACTGCCTGCATCGCCCATAAAGACTTTATAGCGGCGGCCAAGCGCACCAAGGTTTAAAAGGATATAAGGGAGGATGGCGGCAATCATGGCAAAACACCACATTGCCAGACTGTACTGGCCATCAAACCACAAAATAATGCCGATAGCGGCGAACGAGACGGAAGACAATCCACCGAGCAGGCCGTCAATCCCATCTACCATGTTGAAAGCATTGATCGCCGCCCAGACGGCAAAGAGTGTCAGGAAGAAGCCAAATGGACCCAGGACTAACTCCCAGGGACCAAACACATAGCCGAGACTCCGGAGATACAGCCCACCGACAACCATCATAATTACGCCAATCCCCGCCTGAACGGTGGCGCGTATTTTTACCGCGATATCAAATCGATCATCTAGGGCCCCGATCAGCACCAGAACACCGGCACAGGCGATGTAGAGAGCGGCATGCGGGATATAATAATCGGCAATGCCAAACGTGAAGCAAATCCCTGCATAAACAGAAATCCCGCCGACCAAAGGAATAAGTCCCTGATGACGTTTACGAAAATTAGGTTTATCCACCAACCCTATTCGCTTTGCCACCTTACGGGCGATGAACAAAAAACAGGTTGTGAATAAAAAAATACTGATCAGTTCAGTAACGGCGGTGAATAGATTCACAATGGATTGCTCTCAACAAATGTTAGTCCCGGAAGTATAACCATGAAGCCACTGACTCAGAAGTAATAAAGATGGCCTCTTACAACTCCCTTTGTATATTTTTCAATCAATTATTTATTTGACTGCACAAACGGTTCTATTGTCGCACCGACCGGTCAAAATTGGGAGTAGGTGATACTAGCGTATAGTCCATAAAAGAAAAACGCCACGTAAAAACGTGGCGTTCACTGGCTTTATTTGCGTTACGAGCGTTTCATCATGTCGAAGAAATCGTCGTTGGTTTTGGTCATTGCCAGTTTATTAATGAGGAACTCCATTGCATCGATTTCACCCATTGGATGGATGATTTTGCGCAGGATCCACATTTTCTGCAGCTCTTCCTGTGTGGTGAGCAGTTCTTCTTTACGGGTACCGGAACGGTTGTAATCGATAGCCGGGAAGACGCGTTTTTCTGCAATCTTACGAGAGAGGTGCAGTTCCATGTTGCCTGTACCTTTAAACTCTTCGTAGATAACTTCGTCCATTTTGGAGCCGGTATCGATCAGCGCCGTCGCGATGATGGTCAGGCTGCCGCCCTCTTCCACGTTACGTGCAGCACCGAAGAAACGCTTCGGACGATGCAGGGCGTTGGCATCCACACCACCGGTCAATACTTTACCGGAAGCCGGAACCACAGTGTTGTACGCACGGGCCAGACGCGTAATGGAGTCGAGCAGGATGATCACGTCTTTCTTGTGCTCAACCAGGCGTTTCGCCTTCTCGATAACCATTTCCGCAACCTGAACGTGACGAGATGCAGGTTCGTCAAAGGTAGAAGCCACAACTTCACCTTTAACCAGACGCTGCATCTCCGTTACTTCTTCCGGACGTTCGTCAATCAGCAGCACCATCAGCACACAGTCTGGGTGGTTATAGGCAATGCTCTGCGCGATGTTCTGCAGCAGCATGGTTTTACCCGCTTTTGGCGGTGCCACAATCAGACCACGCTGACCACGACCAATTGGTGATGCCAGGTCCAGAACACGCGCAGTTAAGTCTTCGGTAGAACCGTTACCACGCTCCATGCGCAGGCGAGAGTTCGCGTGCAGCGGCGTTAAGTTCTCAAAAAGGATCTTGTTACGTGAGTTTTCTGGTTTGTCGTAGTTAACTTCATTAACTTTCAACAGCGCAAAGTAGCGTTCACCCTCTTTAGGAGGACGAATCTTACCTGAAATGGTGTCACCAGTGCGGAGGTTGAAACGGCGGATTTGGCTAGGGGATACGTAGATGTCGTCAGGGCCGGCGAGGTAGGAGCTGTCTGCAGAGCGGAGGAAACCAAATCCGTCTTGCAATATCTCCAGCACACCGTCGCCAAAGATATCTTCGCCACTCTTCGCGTGCTGCTTCAGGATGGCGAAAATGATGTCCTGCTTGCGCATACGAGCCTGGTTTTCCAGCCCCATATTTTCGCCGAGAGTGATCAGCTCAGAAACCGGCGTATTCTTTAATTCGGTAAGATTCATAATGGTGTGGGTTCTTAAACTCGGGGTGATTCTCGAACTTAATGTTGTGAATGGTATGGCAGGGTCATCCATGCCTGTTTAGCGGCCATCAACTCATGTCTGTTCGCTGTCTGGTCACAGGGAAAGAACGCAGAACTGAAACGACAAGACGGATTGAGTGACAAGCCCGGAATTTAGCCACTTCACGCACTGTATAAGTCAACAACGGGAAGTATCGGGTAAAACAAGATTCAAACAACAAGATATGTTTAAAACGAAGTCATAGCTAACTTAGCACGACTTCAGCCGGGCGTCCAGAGTTCCTCATCATTTAGCCGGGAGCTCTGAACGCACAGCGGAGAAACCTTACGCCAGGTTAGCGTCGAGGAACTCTTTCAGTTGACCTTTGGACAGCGCGCCCACTTTGGTCGCCGCCACTTCGCCGTTTTTGAACAGCAGCAGGGTCGGAATGCCACGGATACCGTATTTTGGTGCGGTGCCCGGGTTCTGGTCGATGTTCAGCTTGGCAACGGTCAGTTTGCCCTGATATTCGTCGGCGATCTCATCCAGAATCGGGGCGATCATTTTGCAAGGACCACACCATTCAGCCCAGAAATCGACGAGGATCAGCCCGTCAGCCTTAAGTACGTCCGTGTCAAAACTGTCGTCAGTCAGGTGAATAATTTTATCGCTCATATATAACTCCACAGGAATAAGCCTGGTACGTTGGTTTTGTCTCCACCAACGACGTGTTGATGTCGCATTAACCAACTAAAGGTTGACTTTATTTCACCGGATACGCTTTCGTAAAGCAATAGTAAGCTGATATTCTACCACACTATGAGCAAAACACATTTAACAGAACAGAAGTTTTCCGACTTCGCCCTGCACCCAAAGGTGACGGAAGCCCTTGAAAAAAAAGGGTTTCATAACTGCACGCCCATTCAGGCCCTCGCGCTGCCGCTAACGCTGGCCGGTCGCGATGTTGCAGGGCAGGCGCAAACCGGTACTGGCAAAACGATGGCGTTCTTAACGTCAACGTTTCATTATTTACTTTCTCATCCAGCGATTGCAGACCGCAAAGTTAACCAGCCGCGTGCGCTAATTATGGCCCCAACGCGAGAACTGGCGGTACAGATCCATGCAGACGCTGAGCCCCTGGCACAGGCTACCGGCTTGAAGCTTGGCCTGGCCTATGGCGGCGACGGCTACGATAAACAGCTTAAAGTGCTGGAAAGCGGTGTGGATATCCTGATCGGTACCACGGGCCGCCTCATTGATTACGCTAAACAGAACCACATTAACCTCGGTGCCATCCAGGTTGTGGTGCTGGATGAAGCTGACCGTATGTACGATCTGGGCTTCATTAAAGACATCCGCTGGCTGTTCCGTCGCATGCCTCCGGCAAATCAGCGTCTGAACATGCTGTTCTCCGCGACCCTTTCTTATCGCGTACGTGAGCTGGCGTTCGAGCAGATGAACAACGCCGAATACGTGGAAGTGGAGCCCGAGCAGAAAACAGGTCACCGCATTAAAGAAGAGCTCTTCTATCCATCTAATGAAGAGAAAATGCGTCTGCTGCAAACGCTGATCGAAGAAGAGTGGCCAGACCGCGCCATTATTTTCGCGAACACCAAACACCGCTGCGAAGACATCTGGGGTCATCTGGCTGCAGACGGTCACCGTGTTGGCCTGCTGACTGGCGATGTGGCGCAGAAAAAACGCCTGCGTATTCTTGAAGAATTTACCCGTGGCGATCTCGATATTCTGGTCGCAACCGACGTGGCAGCACGTGGTTTACACATTCCAGCCGTGACGCACGTCTTTAACTATGACCTGCCAGATGACTGCGAAGACTATGTTCACCGTATCGGTCGTACCGGTCGTGCGGGCGCAAGCGGTCACTCTATTAGCCTTGCGTGTGAAGAGTATGCGCTGAATCTTCCAGCCATTGAGACCTACATCGGTCACTCTATTCCGCAGAGCAAATACAATCCGGAAGCGCTGCTAAGCGAACTGCCGCCGCCTAAGCGCCTTTCCCGCGCCCGCTCCGGCAATGGCCCGCGTCGCTCTGGCGCACCGCGTAATCGTCGTCGTTCAGGTTAAGAAAATATGCTCAGTTCCACCTCGCTTTATGCGGCAATTGATCTCGGTTCGAATAGTTTTCATATGCTGGTTGTGCGCGAGGTGGCGGGAAGCATACAAACGCTGACGCGTATTAAGCGCAAGGTCCGCCTCGCGGCGGGCCTGAGCAGCGATAACCACCTATCCCATGAAGCCATGGAACGTGGCTGGCAGTGTCTACGGCTCTTTGCTGAGCGTCTGCAGGATATCCCGCATTCCCAAATTACCGTTGTCGCCACGGCGACGCTCCGCCTGGCAGTTAACGCCGTAGATTTTATTGCTAAAGCGCAGGAAATTCTGGGGTGTCCGGTTCAGGTTATCAGCGGTGAAGAAGAAGCCCGCCTGATCTATCAGGGCGTTGCCCATACGACAGGAGGTGACGATCGCCGTCTGGTCGTGGATATCGGCGGTGCCAGCACCGAACTCGTGACCGGCACCGGCGCCCAGGCAACGTCACTGTTCAGCCTGTCGATGGGCTGCGTGACCTGGCTTGAGCGCTACTTCACTGACCGGAATCTGGGGAAAGAAAACTTCGACGAGGCGGAGAATGCCGCACGCGAGGTGTTGCGTCCGGTCATGAATGAACTTCGTTATCACGGCTGGAAAGTCTGCGTGGGTGCTTCTGGCACTGTGCAGGCCTTGCAGGAAATCATGATGGCGCAGGGAATGGATGAGCGGATCACGCTTGCCAAGCTCCAGCAGCTTAAACAGCGCGCTATTCAGTGTGGGCGGCTGGAAGAGCTTGAAATTGAAGGCCTGACGCTTGAACGTGCGCTGGTTTTCCCGAGCGGGCTGGCCATTCTGATTGCGATTTTCACCGAGCTAAACATTCAGTGTATGACGCTGGCTGGCGGCGCACTGCGAGAAGGCCTGGTCTATGGGATGTTGCATCTGTCGGTTGATCAGGACATTCGCAGCCGTACTCTGCGCAACGTGCAGCGTCGTTTTCTGGTTGATATCGACCAGGCGGGTCGTGTGGCGCAACTGGCATCACGCTTCGCCGATCAGGTTGCCACCGGCTGGGATCTTGACCCTTTGAGCCGTGATTTATTGCTGAGCGCCTGCGCGCTACATGAAGTGGGGCTGAGCATTGATTTCAAACAGGCCCCTGTTCATGCGGCCTATCTGGTACGTAACCTCGATTTACCGGGCTACACGCCTGCACAGAAAAAGTTGCTGGCAACCCTGCTGCTGAACCAGACCAACGCCGTTGACCTCTCCTCTTTACATCAACAAAACGCCGTACCGCCACGCGTGGCCGAGCATCTTTGCCGACTGCTACGTCTGGCGATTTTGTTTGCCAGCCGCCGCCGCGATGATTTGCTACCTGCCATCAATCTGGTCGCTGATGGCGAGAAGCTTTCGCTGACGTTACCGGAAAACTGGATTGATAATCATCCACTTGGGGCAGAGATGATCGAACAGGAGTGCCAGTGGCAGAGTTATGTACACTGGGTTCTTGAAGTGAAGTAATACCCTGAGCATTGCCGGGTGGCGGTTTCGCCATACCCGGCCTTCGAATAATTATCCTTTCTCTTTGGCTTTCGCGAGCATCGCGCGAATGTTCGCCACGTTAGCCTGCCCCTTGTGCATCCGCTCTTCTGCCGTAATCACTTTGCGCTCCTGCTCCCAGATCAGATCGTCCTGCGGTAGCTCCAGCAGAAAACGACTCGGTTCCGGACGCACCAGTTCGCCATACTGACGGCGCTCTTTGCACAGCGTGAATGTCAGCTCCTTCTGCGCACGGGTGATCCCGACATAGGCCAGACGGCGTTCCTCGTCGACGTTATCTTCATCAATGCTGCTCTGGTGCGGCAGCAAACCTTCTTCCATACCGACCAGATATACATACGGGAACTCCAGTCCTTTTGACGCGTGTAACGTCATCAGCTGAACCTGGTCAGCCTCTTCCTCGCTCTCGCCACGCTCCATCATGTCGCGAAGGGTAAAGCGGGTGACCACCTGAGTCAGGGTCATTGGCTCATCTATCTCCGAGCCTTCCAGCATTTCGGTCATCCAGCTGAAGAGCTGGTTAACGTTTTTCATCCGCATCTCAGCCGCCTTCGGGCTGGCGGAGGTTTCGTACAACCAGGATTCGTAATCAATACCGTGAATGAGATCGCGCACTGCCGCGACAGGTTCACGTTCCGCAAGGCGCTGCACTTCACCCAGCCAGTGGGTGAAACGGGTTAACGAATCGTAACCACGTCCGGTCAGCGTCTGACTCAGCCCCATATCAAAGCTGGCGGTAAACAGGCTTTTGTTGCGGGTCATCGCCCATTCGCCAAGCTTTTGTAGTGTCGCTGGGCCGATCTCACGTTTCGGGGTGTTCACGATGCGCAGAAACGCGCTGTCATCATCCGGGTTGGTGAGCACGCGCAGATAGGCCAGCAGATCCTTGATTTCAGGACGCGAGAAGAACGACGTACCACCCGAAATTTTGTAGGGGATGCGGTTTTGCATCAGCATCTTTTCAAAGACGCGCGACTGGTGGTTACCGCGATACAGAATGGCGTAATCCTTGTACTCGGTTTTATTCACGAAGTGGTGGGCAATGAGCTCGCCGGTAACGCGTTCAGCCTCATGCTCTTCATTATTGGCACTGAGCACTTTCAGCTCGGTGCCGTAACCCAGTTCGGAGAACAGACGCTTCTCAAACACATGCGGGTTATTGGCGATCAGGATATTCGCCGACTTGAGGATACGCCCGGAAGAACGGTAGTTTTGCTCCAGCTTAATCACCTGCAACGCAGGAAAATCTTTGCTTAACAACACCAGATTTTGTGGACGCGCACCGCGCCAGGAGTAAATTGACTGGTCATCGTCACCCACCACGGTGAAACGCGCGCGCTGACCCACCAGCAGCTTCACCAGTTCGTACTGGCTGGTGTTGGTATCCTGATATTCATCCACCAGCAGGTAGCGGATCTTGTTCTGCCAGCGTTCACGTACCTCTTCATTACGCTGAAGCAGCAGCGTTGGCAGGAGGATCAGATCGTCGAAATCCAACACGTTGCACGCTTTCATATGCGCGTCGTACAGACCATAACAGTGCGCGAAGATCCGATCCCGTTCGCCCTTCGCACTCGCTGCCGCCTGTGCAGGCGTCATCAGATCGTTTTTCCAGTTTGAGATCGTCGAGATCAGCTGTTGCAGCAGAACTTTGTCGTCTTCGATCAGGCCTTCGGTGAGCTCTTTGAGCAACGCCACCTGGTCGGTGTCATCGAAAAGAGAGAAGTTGGACTTCATCCCCAGTGCGGCGTATTCGCGTTTAATGATATCCAGTCCCAGGGTATGGAAGGTGGAGATCATCAGCCCGCGCGCCTCTTTGCGCCCCAGCGTCTGGCCAACACGCTCTTTCATCTCGCGCGCTGCTTTATTGGTAAATGTCACCGCCGCAATGTGGCGTGCCTGATAGCCACACCCACGAATTAAGTGGGCGATTTTATTCGTGATCACGCGGGTTTTACCGGAACCCGCCCCTGCCAGCACCAGGCATGGTCCAGTAACGAATTCGACCGCTTGTTGTTGTCCAGGGTTTAAACGCATGGGAATATTGCTCAATCTTCGAACGGGGTGTGGATTGTAGCAGAAAGCCGGGCGCAGATTTACCGGCTAATGATAAAGTGGATAAATCGCGTTTAACCCGTAGAGCAGAACCATGAAAAAGAGCGCAGCAGCCCTGCATATTCTGGTAAAAGAAGAGAAACTGGCCCAGGAGATCCTTGCCAAGCTGGAGCGCGGCATCAGCTTTGATCATCTGGCAAAGCGCTACTCTAAATGTCCGTCCGGACGCAATGGCGGGGATCTCGGGGAATTTCAACAAGGTGCGATGGTCGGCCCGTTCGATCAGGCAGTCTTTAGCTGCCCGCTCCTGAAGCCCTACGGCCCGGTAAAAACCAAATTTGGCTACCATATCATTAAGGTGCTGTATCGCCGCTGACGCGTGGTATATTGCGCCCCGATTTATTTCAACCAATTCAAGGCACGATCATGGCAAAAACAGCAGCAGCAGTGCACATCCTCGTTAAAGAAGAGAAACTGGCTCTGGATCTTCTGGAGCAAATTAAGAACGGTGCCGACTTCGGTAAGCTGGCGAAGAAGCACTCCATCTGCCCATCAGGCAAACGCGGTGGTGACTTAGGTGAATTCCGTCAGGGTCAGATGGTTCCGGCGTTCGACAAAGTGGTCTTCTCTTGCCCGGTACTGGAGCCAACCGGCCCGCTGCACACGCAGTTCGGTTATCACATTATTAAGGTTCTGTATCGCAAATAAAAAGCCGGGTAGCGGCTGCGCCTTACCCGGCTTACGTCTTAGCGTTTTGTAAGTCGGGTAAGCGAAGCGCCACCCGACAAGGTTGTTAACCCGCTACCGCGATACGTTTCATATCAGTCATGTAGCCACGCAGTTTATGACCCACTTTCTCGATCTGATGGCTGCGAATCGCTTCGTTCACATCGCGCAACTGCGCGTTATCCACGGCACCTTCTGCAATCGCTTTACCCAGATCGCCTGTCTGCAACGTAGTCATGAACTCTTTCAGCAGCGGTACGCAAGCGTAAGAGAACAGGTAGTTACCATACTCAGCGGTATCAGAGATCACCACGTTCATTTCGTACAGACGCTTACGGGCGATGGTGTTCGCAATCAGCGGCAGCTCGTGCAGTGATTCGTAGTACGCAGACTCTTCGATGATGCCGGAATCCACCATGGTTTCGAACGCCAGCTCAACGCCTGCTTTCACCATGGCAATCATCAGTACGCCTTTATCGAAGTACTCCTGCTCGCCGATTTTACCTTCATACTGTGGCGCGGTTTCAAACGCGGTTTTACCGGTCTCTTCACGCCAGGTCAGCAGTTTCTTATCGTCATTCGCCCAGTCAGCCATCATGCCGGAAGAGAACTCACCGGAGATGATGTCGTCCATATGTTTCTGGAACAGCGGTGCCATGATGGTTTTCAGCTGTTCAGACAATGCGTAAGCACGCAGTTTCGCCGGGTTAGACAGACGGTCCATCATCAGCGTAATACCGCCCTGCTTCAGGGCTTCAGTGATGGTTTCCCAGCCGAATTGAATCAGTTTTTCAGCGTATGCAGGGTCAGTACCCTCTTCCACCAGCTTGTCGAAGCACAGCAGAGAGCCAGCCTGCAACATGCCGCACAGAATGGTCTGCTCACCCATCAGGTCAGATTTCACTTCTGCAACGAAGGAAGATTCCAGCACGCCCGCACGGTGACCACCGGTTGCGGCAGCCCATGCTTTGGCAATCGCCATACCTTCGCCTTTTGGATCGTTTTCCGGGTGAACCGCGATCAGGGTTGGCACGCCGAAGCCACGTTTGTACTCTTCACGGACTTCCGTACCTGGGCACTTCGGAGCCACCATCACAACGGTGATGTCTTTACGGATCTGCTCGCCCACTTCAACGATGTTGAAACCGTGGGAATAACCCAGCGCCGCGCCATCTTTCATCAGCGGCTGTACGGAACGCACAACGTCAGAGTGCTGTTTGTCTGGCGTCAGGTTAACCACCAAATCCGCCTGCGGGATCAGCTCTTCGTAGGTACCCACTTTAAAGCCGTTTTCGGTCGCTTTACGCCAGGAAGCACGCTTCTCGGCAATCGCTTCTTTACGCAGGGCGTAGGAGATATCCAGACCGGAGTCACGCATGTTCAGGCCCTGGTTCAGACCCTGTGCGCCACAGCCGACGATGACCACTTTTTTACCCTGAAGGTAGCTCGCGCCATCGGCAAATTCGTCGCGCGCCATGAAGCGGCATTTGCCCAGCTGCGCCAGCTGCTGGCGCAAGTTCAGTGTATTAAAGTAGTTAGCCATGGGTGATACCTCGTGATGTTGTGTGTCTTATTGTTCGGTTCGCTGTTCAGCGAGAATGTACCCACATTACAACAGGAAATTCATTGCGGAAATTGATATATTCACAACGTCACGTTGCAATATCTGCAATGTAAAAAAGGGGAGTGACATCAGTGGATTTACGCGATCTGAAAATGTTCCTGCATCTTGCGGAAAGCCGCCACTTTGGCCGCAGCGCCCGGGCGATGCACGTCAGCCCCTCTACGCTTTCGCGGCAAATCCAGCGCCTTGAGGAAGATCTCGGCCAGCCGCTGTTTGTGCGTGATAACCGTACCGTTACCCTCACGGAAGCGGGTGAAGAACTGCGCATTTTTGCCCAGCAGACGCTGTTGCAGTACCAGCAGCTGCGGCACTCGATTGACCAGCAGGGGCCGTCACTTTCCGGTGAGCTGCATATTTTCTGCTCCGTGACCGCCGCCTATAGCCATCTGCCGCCCATTCTCGACCGCTTCCGCGCGGCGCATCCGTCGGTTGAAATTAAGCTCACCACCGGCGACGCCGCCGATGCAATGGAAAAAGTGGTGACTGGCGAAGCGGATCTCGCCATTGCCGGGAAACCCGAAACCTTGCCGGGTGCGGTGGCATTTTCAATGCTGGAGAACCTGGCGGTAGTGCTGATTGCCCCGGCACTGCCCTGCCCGGTGCGTAATCAGGTATCGGTGGAGAAACCGGACTGGTCAACGGTGCCGTTTATCATGGCCGATCAGGGACCGGTACGCCGCCGTATTGAGCTCTGGTTCCGCCGCCAGAAGATCAGCAATCCGTCGATTTACGCAACAGTCGGTGGACATGAGGCGATGGTCTCAATGGTGGCGCTCGGCTGCGGCGTGGCGCTGCTGCCGGAAGTGGTGCTGGAAAACAGCCCGGAGCCGGTACGTAACCGCGTGATGATTCTGGAACGCAGCGACGAGAAAACACCGTTTGAGCTTGGCGTGTGTGCACAAAAAAAGCGGCTGCATGAGCCGCTTATTGATGCGTTCTGGCAGATCCTGCCAAACCATTAACCCGCGAGGAAGAACCTGAACGCCGGGTTATGCGTCTCATCGTGACAGTCATAGCCCAGTTCGTTCAGCCGCGTTTCGAAATCAGGCTCATGTTCGCCCAGTTCAAACGCTGCCAGCACGCGACCATAGTCCGTGCCGTGGCTGCGGTAGTGGAACAAAGAGATGTTCCAGTGCGTACCCAGCGTATGCAGGAACTTAAGCAGTGCGCCCGGAGATTCCGGAAACTCAAAGCTGAACAGACGTTCCTTGAGCGGTTTCGATGGACGTCCGCCCACCATGTAGCGCACGTGCAGCTTCGCCATCTCGTCGTCAGAGAGATCAACAACGCTATAGCCGCCCTCATGCAGCAGATTGAGGATCTCTTTGCGTTCTTCCAGACCGCGACTCAGGCGCACACCGACAAAAATGCACGCATCTTTGGCGTCAGCAAAACGGTAGTTAAATTCCGTCACTGAGCGGCCGCCGAGTAGCTGGCAGAATTTCAGGAAGCTGCCCTTCTCTTCCGGGATGGTCACCGCCAACAGTGCTTCTCGCTGTTCACCCAGCTCGCAGCGCTCTGAAACATAGCGCAGACCGTGGAAATTAACGTTAGCACCGGAGAGCACATGCGCCAGGCGTTCGCCGCGAATGTTGTGCTGAGCGATGTATTTTTTCATCCCCGCCAGCGCCAGCGCGCCGGACGGTTCCGCCACCGCGCGAACATCCTCGAACAGATCTTTCATCGCCGCGCAGATCGCGTCGCTATCAACCGTGACAATATCGTCAAGATACTCCTGGCACAGGCGGAAGGTTTCATCCCCAATGCGCTTCACCGCCACGCCCTCGGCAAACAGCCCGACGCGCGGCAGGTCTACCGGATGACCGGCATCCAGCGCCGCTTTCAGGCAGGCAGAATCTTCCGCTTCAACGGCGATGACTTTGATCTGCGGCATCAGCTGTTTGATCAGCACCGCCACGCCCGCAGCCAGGCCGCCGCCGCCGACCGGTACAAACACGCGGTCAAGATGGGCATCCTGTTGCAGCAGCTCCAGCGCCAGCGTGCCCTGCCCGGCAATCACCATCGGGTGATCGAACGGCGGCACCCAGGTGAACCCCTGCTGCTGCGCCAGCTCAATCGCTTTGGCTTTTGCTTCGTCGAAGTTAGCCCCGTGGAGCAGCACTTCACCGCCAAAACCTCGCACCGCATCGACTTTGATGTCTGCGGTAGCGACCGGCATCACGATCAGCGCTTTCAACCCTAAGCGAGCAGAGGAGAATGCGACGCCCTGAGCGTGGTTACCTGCAGAGGCGGTAATTACGCCGCGTGCTTTTTGCTCGTCGGTTAACCCGGCCATCATCGCGTAGGCCCCGCGCAGCTTAAAACTGTGTACTGGCTGACGGTCTTCGCGCTTCACCAGGATCACGTTATCAAGGCGCGAAGAGAGTTTTTCCATTTTCTGCAGCGGGGTGACCTGCACCGCTTCATAGACCGGCGCGCGTAGCACCGCTCTTAAATATTCCGCCCCCTCAGGGGCGGCAGATAAGGGTTGTGATTCGGCCATCATTAGCCCCCAAGTTTCGATTTATCGCGCACCGCGCCTTTATCTGCACTGGTGGCAAGGCTCGCGTAAGCACGCAGGGCGAAGGAGACTTCACGCTGACGATCTTTCGGCGTCCAGGCTTTGTCGCCGCGCGCTTCTTGCGCCTCACGACGAGCCGCAATTTCCTGGTCGCTGAGCTTCAGCTGGATACCGCGATTTGGAATATCGATTTCGATCAGGTCGCCATCTTCGATAATGGCGATGTTGCCGCCACTCGCTGCTTCAGGGGAAACGTGGCCGATGGACAAGCCGGACGTACCGCCAGAGAATCGACCATCAGTGATCAGTGCGCAAGCTTTACCGAGTCCCATGGATTTCAGGAAGGTGGTTGGGTAAAGCATCTCCTGCATACCCGGCCCGCCTTTCGGACCTTCGTAGCGGATCACCACCACATCACCTTCCACCACTTTGCCACCGAGAATCGCCTCTACCGCCTCGTCCTGGCTTTCATACACTTTTGCCGGGCCGGTGAATTTCAGGATGCTGTCGTCCACGCCTGCGGTTTTCACGATGCAGCCGTTTTCCGCAAAGTTACCGTACAGCACGGCCAGACCACCGTCTTTGCTGTAGGCGTGTTCCAGCGAGCGGATGCAGCCTTCGGCGCGATCGTCATCCAGGGTGTCCCAGCGGCAGTCCTGCGAGAACGCCTGGGTGGTGCGAATACCCGCTGGACCCGCGCGGAACATCTTTTTCACCGCGTCGTCTTTGGTCAGCATCACGTCGTACTGGTCCAGCGACTCCGGCAGCGACAGGCCAAGCACGTTTTTCACGTCACGGTTCAGCAGCCCGGCGCGGTCCAGCTCGCCCAAAATACCGATTACGCCACCGGCACGGTGCACGTCTTCCATGTGGTACTTCTGGGTACTCGGCGCGACTTTACACAGCTGAGGCACTTTGCGGGACAGCTTGTCGATGTCGCTCATGGTGAAGTCGATTTCGGCTTCCTGCGCGGCGGCCAGCAGGTGCAGCACAGTGTTGGTGGAACCGCCCATGGCGATATCCAGCGTCATAGCGTTTTCGAACGCCGCTTTGCTGGCGATATTTCGCGGCAGCGCGCTGGCGTCGTCCTGCTCGTAGTAGCGTTTCGTCAGCTCAACAATGCGTTTACCGGCGTTGAGGAACAACTGTTTACGATCGGCGTGGGTCGCCAGCAGCGAGCCGTTGCCCGGCTGCGACAGGCCGAGCGCTTCGGTCAGGCAGTTCATGGAGTTGGCGGTGAACATCCCGGAGCAGGAGCCGCAGGTCGGGCACGCGGAGCGTTCCACCTGCTCACTCTGCTCATCAGAGACTTTCGGGTCCGCGCCCTGAATCATCGCATCAACCAGGTCGAGCTTGATGATTTTGTCGGAAAGCTTGGTTTTTCCAGCTTCCATAGGGCCGCCGGAGACGAAGATCACCGGAATGTTCAGACGCAGGGAAGCCATCAGCATCCCTGGGGTGATTTTGTCACAGTTGGAGATACAGACCATCGCATCCGCGCAGTGGGCGTTAACCATGTATTCCACTGAGTCGGCGATCAGTTCGCGAGATGGCAGTGAATAGAGCATGCCCCCGTGACCCATCGCAATACCGTCATCCACCGCAATGGTGTTGAACTCTTTCGCCACACCGCCAGCGGCTTCGATTTGCTCGGCAACCAGTTTACCGAGATCGCGCAGGTGCACGTGACCAGGCACAAACTGGGTAAAGGAGTTCACCACGGCGATAATTGGCTTGCCGAAATCGGCGTCGGTCATTCCGGTGGCGCGCCACAGTGCGCGAGCACCCGCCATGTTACGGCCGTGGGTGGTGGTGGCTGAACGATACTTAGGCATGCTTTATTTACTCCCGTCTGACTATTTAAATGGGACGGTGCGTGCCGTCCCATATTTATACTTAGTGATTAACCTGATCCAACCAGCCGTATTTATCTTCTGTTTCACCGGTGAAGAGGCCAAAGAAGGCTTGCTGAATACGTTTGGTGACCGGGCCGCAGCGGCCTTCGCCCACCTGGATACCGTCTACGCTGCGTACCGGCGTAATTTCAGCCGCAGTACCGGACATAAAGACTTCATCCGCCAGGTAGAGAGATTCGCGGGACAGTACCTGCTCGCGCATTTCGATACCCAGATCTTTCGCCAGCTTGATGATGGCGTCACGGGTGATGCCCGGCAGCGCGGACGAGGTAAATGGTGGCGTGAACAGAATGCCATCTTTTACTTCAAACAAGTTTTCGCCCGCACCTTCTGAGATGTAGCCATTCACGTCAAGGGCAATACCTTCCTGATAGCCGTGACGGCGCGCTTCGCTACCGACCAGCAGTGAGGAGAGGTAGTTACCGCCCGCTTTAGCCGCGGTCGGGATGGTGTTCGGCGCAACGCGGTTCCAGGAAGAGACCATTGCGTCGATCCCCTGCTCCAGGGCCTCCGCTCCCAGGTAAGCACCCCATGGGAACGCGGCAATGATCACATCGGTGGTATAGCCTGCTGGTGGGTTAACGCCCATGCCCACATCACCCACAAACACCAGCGGACGAATATACGCGCTGGTCAGGTTGTTTTTACGGATCACGTCACGGCAGGCTTCCATCAGCTCATCAACGCTCTGGGAAACCGGGAAACGATAAATTTTGGCTGAGTCATGCAGACGCTGCATATGTTCACGATGACGGAACACCACTGGCCCTTTGTGAGAGTCATAGCAACGGATGCCTTCAAACACAGACGTACCGTAGTGCAGCGCGTGGGACATCACGTGAACCTTCGCGTCCTCCCAGCGAACCATCTCACCGTTGAACCAAATGTAATCAGCTTTTTTTGTCGTCATTTTTTCGTCCTGTCACGCTTAAGCGCGGATTTGTTGTGATGTGGTTGTGCTCTGGCAGATGGCTACATGGGCAACGTCTACCAGCTTTGATAACTGACTAAACAGTAAGTCGACCGGGCGCGGACTGGCAACGGTTAATTCGATACTGATATTTTGCGCATCAGTGGCCGTCTCCATATTCATAGAGCAAATCTGAAAACCACGATGACGGACCACACGCAAAACGCGTTCTAAGGTTTCTGGATTGAAGCGAGCCTGCACGGCGACCTGATGTTGCATCATGATAATTTCTCCAGCATTTGTGAGTTACTGGCACCTGGCGGTACCAACGGCCAGACATTCTCAAGCTCGTCGATTGAGACATGAAGCAGGTAAGGCCCTTCGCTTGACAGCATGGTGTCGAGTGCTGCTTCAACCTGGTCTTTACGGGTAATGTGCTGGCCAGGGATGCCAAAGGCGCTGGCCAGAGTGAGGAAATCGGGGTTATCGGTCAGGGTGGTTTCGCTGTAACGCTCCTGGAAGAACAACTGTTGCCACTGACGAACCATCCCTAAACGCTGGTTATCGAGTAACACGATTTTCAGCGGCAACTGCTTACGCTTCACGGTGCCCAGCTCCTGAACATTCATCATGAAGGAGCCATCACCGGAGATACAGATAACGGTATCGTTCGGTCGGGCAACCTGCGCGCCCACTGCTGCTGGCAAACCGAAGCCCATCGTCCCTAACCCGCTGGAAGTGATGAAATTTTCCGGGCGAGTGTAGGTCATGTGCTGGGCTGACCACATCTGATGCTGGCCCACGTCGGTGGTAACGACGCTGTCTGCGGGTTTACGATCGGACAACTGTTTCAACAGCAGCGGTGCGTAGATGGCCTCACCGGGGTGGTCGTAACGCCAGGCATGCTCAGCGCGCATATCGGCGGTGTGCTGACGCCATGCGTTAATGTCCAGCGGCTGCTGTAATGCCGGTAACAGCGCATTGAGATCGCCCTGCAAGGCGACATGCGCCTGACGCAGCTTGTTCATCTCCGCCGGGTCGATATCCATATGGATAACTTTGGCATTCGGCGCGAAGGTGTTCAGCTTGCCGGTGACGCGGTCATCGAAACGTGCCCCTACGGCGATGAGCAGATCGCACTCCTGCACCGCCAGGTTTGCGGCTTTGGTGCCGTGCATCCCCAGCATACCGAGGTAGTACGGATAGTCAGCATCTACCGCGCCCAGACCTTTCAGCGTGCAGGTCGCTGGCATCTGCGTTGTTGCGATAAATTCGCGCAGGGCTGGAACGGCCTGTGCCATGCCTACGCCACCGCCGACGTACAGCATCGGCTGTTTTGCCTGCGCCAGCATCTGGCGCGCCTCTGCAACGTCCTCATGTGGAAACACATCGTCGCTTTCAACGGTGGAGAAGTGCGGTTCCAGATCGCCGAGAGCCACCTGGATATCTTTGGGGATATCCACAAGAACCGGGCCAGGACGGCCAGAACTGGCAACAGCAAATGCTTCAGCCATCACACGCGGCAACTCTTCCAGAGACTGGACGAGGAAACTGTGTTTGGTGCAAGCCAGCGATAAACCAAGTACATCCACTTCCTGGAAGGCATCGGTACCGATAAACGGAGAAGCGACCTGACCAGTGATTGCCACGACAGGAACAGAGTCGAGCAGTGCATCAGCCAGACCGGTGATCAGGTTGGTTGCACCCGGTCCTGAGGTTGCCATGCAAACCCCAGTTTTGCCGGTAGCCCGCGCATAACCAATGGCTGCCATTGCTGCGCCCTGCTCGTGTCGGCACAACAGGTGTTCCACGCCGCCGTCATACAATGCATCGTAAATCGGCATAATTGCGCCACCCGGATAACCGAATACTGTCTCGACTCCCTGCGCGCGCAACGCATGTACTACCCACTGTGCCCCATTCATAGTTAGTTCCCCGTCATAAATCGGGAGAAACAGAATTTTGTGCTAGTGTTCATTCTCTGCTCCTCGCTTAAGTTTTTTAGTCATAAAAAAACCCCCGGACCTTTCGGTGCAGGGGTCTTAGTTCGTTAAGGCTTGATTTCTAAGCCTTTCCTCGTCCAAGTGCAGCCCCGCACGGTGGGATAATAATCACCACCACGCTAATCACGACCAGGCTAATCACTCGTAGAAGGGCTGTCATTTTCAGTTCTTTTTGCATCTTGTTCGAAGGAATACCTAAAGAGTTATCACAGTTTTTAAATCAAACACAAGATTTATTTATGACCATTTTGATTAGCACACAAATCATATTCCGAAAAATCATTGTTTTATATGAGAAAAACAGAGTGTGAATATTTTTCATAATTTCAAGCGTACTCAGGTCATCAAAACGAACCGCTCTTTTTCTGCGAGAAGGCTTCCGCCAAGACGTAATGGTTGCATTTTGTCGCCAAAAGCCTGGAACAAGCGTCGTAAAACACAGAACTGACACTAAAGGTGTGATCGAGATACTGGCATAGTCGGCCCTCAAGGAGGTGCTTATGTCACTGTCAGTTGTTTATACGCGTGCGGCTATTGGAGTCAAAGCACCGCTGATTTCCGTAGAGGTCCATCTGAGCAATGGGCTTCCCGGATTAACGCTCGTCGGCTTGCCGGAAACAACGGTGAAAGAAGCCAGAGATCGGGTACGCAGCGCAATCATCAATAGCGGTTATACCTTCCCCGCAAAGAAGATCACTATCAACCTGGCGCCTGCGGACCTACCCAAAGAGGGAGGTCGATATGATTTACCTATCGCTATAGCGCTTCTCGCGGCCTCTGAACAGCTTAATGCGTCCAGGTTAGGGTCGTATGAGTTCATCGGTGAACTGGCGCTTACAGGTGCATTGAGGGGCGTTCCTGGTGCAATCTCAGGTGCACTGGAAGCCATTCGTGCTGGTCGACAAATCATTGTTGCCAATGAAAATGGTTCCGAGGTGAGCCTGATAGCCGAAAAAGGATGCCTGATAGCAGGGCACTTGCAGGAGGTCTGTGCATATCTTGAGGGGCGACATGAGTTAGCAGAGCCTGAAGAAACAGGGGATCTCCTACCTGAAAGCCTGGACGATCTCAGTGATATTATCGGTCAGGAGCAGGGGAAACGGGCACTGGAGATTACCGCTGCCGGAGGGCATAACCTGCTGTTGATTGGTCCGCCGGGTACAGGGAAAACGATGCTGGCGAGCAGATTGAATGGTCTGCTTCCCCCACTCAATAACCATGAGGCACTTGAAAGCGCTGCGATATTTAGCCTGGTGAGTTCTGTGTCGTTACAAAAACAGTGGCGACGTCGCCCCTTCCGCTCTCCGCATCACAGTGCCTCACTAACAGCCATGGTAGGGGGAGGTTCTATACCGGGGCCGGGAGAGATCTCACTGGCCCACAATGGCATTCTGTTTCTTGATGAGCTGCCTGAGTTTGAAAGGCGAGTGCTGGATGCTCTGAGGGAGCCTATCGAATCGGGTGAAATTCATATCTCCCGTACACGTGCCAAAATAAGCTACCCCGCGCAGTTCCAGCTGGTTGCAGCAATGAACCCCAGCCCGTCAGGACATTATCAGGGTAATCATAATCGCTGTACGCCTGAGCAGACGCTGCGATATCTGGGGAAACTCTCTGGCCCTTTTCTGGATCGTTTCGATTTATCCCTTGAGATCCCTTTGCCTCCCCCTGGCCTGCTCAGCCAGAGTAGCGTCAGAGGGGAGAGCACGGTAGAGGTTCGCGAGCGGGTTATCGCCGCTCAGGCCCAACAGTATATACGTCAAAATAAACTGAATGCCCGTCTGGATAATGCTGAGATTCGGCAGTTTTGCCAGCTAAAGGCTGAGGATGCAAACTGGCTGGAAGAAACATTGACGCGATTTGGGCTCTCAATTCGTGCGTGGCAGCGTCTCTTAAAAGTCGCCCGAACTATCGCCGATGTGGAAAGGTGTAATGAAATTGAGAGACAACATCTGCAGGAAGCGTTGAGCTATCGTGCAATCGATCGTCTGCTTTTGCACCTGCAAAAGTTACTGGCGTAAAAAAGGGGCCGTAGCCCCTTTTTTATTAGTCGTCAGACTCGGTGTAGTCTTCTGCACCTTCCATCTGCGGCTTACCGCCAGACAGCGTATGGAAGCGCTTTGGACGCTTAATGCGCGCCATGTACTTGATCCATACACGTTCCGCTTCAGACTGCGGCTCACGCTCGCCACGGCAAACAGAAACAAACTGTTTTTCGTCTTCAGTTGCAGGTTCACGCTTACCCAGATCCAGCTCGTTAAAGGCATAACCATGGCGCTCAAGCAGTTGAGCTTCTTTGATGGTGAAATCGCCGTGACGAGAGAACCCGCGCGGATAATGTTTATTGTCGAAAAAACGATTAGTCGTCGTAAAGCTTTCCGCCATCCTACACGCTCCTAATTCTTTGGCCGAGCTATTTATGGCGCGGAGTATTAGTTACGCTTGACAGAGTGTAAAACAAAACATTTAAATCATAACGACAAATAATTTTGCGGAGAAAGATGTGGATACGGAATTGCTAAAAACTTTCCTTGAAGTGAGCAGAACGCGCCACTTTGGGCGAGCAGCTGAAGCCCTTTACCTTACGCAGTCAGCAGTCAGTTTTCGTATTCGACAGCTGGAAAACCAACTGGGCGTGAATCTTTTTACCCGCCATCGCAACAACATACGTTTAACCCCTGCCGGAGAGAAACTGCTCCCGTACGCAGAAACGCTGATGAATACCTGGCAGGCTGCCCGCAAAGAGGTTGCACATACTTCCAGGCATAATGAGTTTTCAATAGGGGCCAGTGCGTCACTGTGGGAATGCATGCTAAGTCAATGGCTTACCCGGCTATATCATTCTCATGGGCATTTGCAATTTGAAGCCAGGATTGCACAACGGCAGTCGCTGGTTAAGCAACTTCATGAACGCCAGCTTGATCTTCTGATCACAACCGAAGCCCCCAAGATGGACGAATTTAGCAGCCAGATTGTGGGTCAGTTTGGCCTGGCGCTTTATGCTTCTGAACCTTCAATGATGAAGGCAGACTTGACCTATTTGCGACTGGAGTGGGGGCCTGATTTTCAGCAGCACGAGACGGGGTTGATTGCAGTTGATGATGTTCCGCAGTTAACAACCAGCTCTGCAGAGATCGCCTGCCAGCAACTTTCCTTGCTGAAGGGTTGCACCTGGTTACCTGTCCGCTGGGCTGATGCTAAAGCCGGGCTTCACACTGTATTGGATTCCACAACGCTTACCAGGCCGCTGTATGCGATTTGGCTGCAAAACAGTGATAAACAATCACAGATAAAAGATCTATTAAAAATCAATGTAATAGATTGATACATCAGCCAGCAGGAATGCTGGCTGAAAATTAAGAAGAGAGTTTTCTGCAGTGTTTCAGGCAAAAAAAATCCTTTGCCGGAGCAAAGGATTATATATGGCAGGGGCGGAGAGACTCGAACTCGCGACACCCGGTTTTGGAGACCGGTGCTCTACCAACTGAGCTACGCCCCTAAAGTTTTTTGCCATTAAGCCTGCCAATAAGGCAGGCTTAATGTCTTAATAAGTGGCGGAACGGACGGGACTCGAACCCGCGACCCCCTGCGTGACAGGCAGGTATTCTAACCGACTGAACTACCGCTCCACCGAAGACTGCTGTAACCACCGGATTTATGCACCGGCTTACTACTTAATTTGATGCCTGGCAGTTCCCTACTCTCACATGGGGAGACCCCACACTACCATCGGCGCTACGGCGTTTCACTTCTGAGTTCGGCATGGGGTCAGGTGGGACCACCGCGCTAAAGCCGCCAGGCAAATTCTGTTAATCTGTATCAGAGCTGAAATTTGATTGTCTGTCTCTTCGCCGAAACAGCTTCGGCGTTGTAAGGTTAAGCCTCACGGTTCATTAGTATCGGTTAGCTCAACGCATCGCTGCGCTTACACACCCGACCTATCAACGTCGTAGTCTTCAACGTTCCTTCAGGACTCTCAAGGAGTCAGGGAGAACTCATCTCGGGGCAAGTTTCGTGCTTAGATGCTTTCAGCACTTATCTCTTCCGCATTTAGCTACCGGGCAGTGCCATTGGCATGACAACCCGAACACCAGTGATGCGTCCACTCCGGTCCTCTCGTACTAGGAGCAGCCCCCCTCAATTCTCCAGCGCCCACGGCAGATAGGGACCGAACTGTCTCACGACGTTCTAAACCCAGCTCGCGTACCACTTTAAATGGCGAACAGCCATACCCTTGGGACCTACTTCAGCCCCAGGATGTGATGAGCCGACATCGAGGTGCCAAACACCGCCGTCGATATGAACTCTTGGGCGGTATCAGCCTGTTATCCCCGGAGTACCTTTTATCCGTTGAGCGATGGCCCTTCCATTCAGAACCACCGGATCACTATGACCTGCTTTCGCACCTGCTCGAGCCGTCACTCTCGCAGTCAAGCTAGCTTATGCCATTGCACTAACCTCCTGATGTCCGACCAGGATTAGCTAACCTTCGTGCTCCTCCGTTACTCTTTGGGAGGAGACCGCCCCAGTCAAACTACCCACCAGACACTGTCCGCAACCCGGATTACGGGTCTACGTTAGAACACCAGCCATTAAAGGGTGGTATTTCAAGGGCGGCTCCACGCAGACTGGCGTCCACGCTTCAAAGCCTCCCACCTATCCTACACATCAAGGACCAGTGTTCAGTGTCAAGCTATAGTAAAGGTTCACGGGGTCTTTCCGTCTTGCCGCGGGTACACTGCATCTTCACAGCGAGTTCAATTTCACTGAGTCTCGGGTGGAGACAGCCTGGCCATCATTACGCCATTCGTGCAGGTCGGAACTTACCCGACAAGGAATTTCGCTACCTTAGGACCGTTATAGTTACGGCCGCCGTTTACCGGGGCTTCGATCAAGAGCTTCGCGTTACCGCTAACCCCATCAATTAACCTTCCGGCACCGGGCAGGCGTCACACCGTATACGTCCACTTTCGTGTTTGCACAGTGCTGTGTTTTTAATAAACAGTTGCAGCCAGCTGGTATCTTCGACTGATTTCAGCTCCACCCGCAGGGGCTTCACCTACATATCAGCGTGCCTTCTCCCGAAGTTACGGCACCATTTTGCCTAGTTCCTTCACCCGAGTTCTCTCAAGCGCCTTGGTATTCTCTACCTGACCACCTGTGTCGGTTTGGGGTACGATTTGATGTTACCTGATGCTTAGAGGCTTTTCCTGGAAGCAGGGCATTTGTTACTTCAGCACCGTAGTGCCTCGTCATCACACCTCAGCGTTAATAAGGTACCGGATTTACCTGGAACCTCCGCCTACATGCTTAAACCGGGACAACCGTCGCCCGGCTAACATAGCCTTCTCCGTCCCCCCTTCGCAGTAACACCAAGTACAGGAATATTAACCTGTTTCCCATCGACTACGCCTTTCGGCCTCGCCTTAGGGGTCGACTCACCCTGCCCCGATTAACGTTGGACAGGAACCCTTGGTCTTCCGGCGTGCGGGCTTTTCACCCGCATTATCGTTACTTATGTCAGCATTCGCACTTCTGATACCTCCAGCATCCCTCACAGGACACCTTCAACGGCTTACAGAACGCTCCCCTACCCAACAACGCATAAGCGTCGCTGCCGCAGCTTCGGTGCATGGTTTAGCCCCGTTACATCTTCCGCGCAGGCCGACTCGACCAGTGAGCTATTACGCTTTCTTTAAATGATGGCTGCTTCTAAGCCAACATCCTGGCTGTCTGTGCCTTCCCACATCGTTTCCCACTTAACCATGACTTTGGGACCTTAGCTGGCGGTCTGGGTTGTTTCCCTCTTCACGACGGACGTTAGCACCCGCCGTGTGTCTCCCGTGATAACATTCTTCGGTATTCGTAGTTTGCATCGGGTTGGTAAGCCGGGATGGCCCCCTAGCCGAAACAGTGCTCTACCCCCGAAGATGAGTTCACGAGGCGCTACCTAAATAGCTTTCGGGGAGAACCAGCTATCTCCCGGTTTGATTGGCCTTTCACCCCCAGCCACAAGTCATCCGCTAATTTTTCAACATTAGTCGGTTCGGTCCTCCAGTTAGTGTTACCCAACCTTCAACCTGCCCATGGCTAGATCACCGGGTTTCGGGTCTATACCCTGCAACTTAACGCCCAGTTAAGACTCGGTTTCCCTTCGGCTCCCCTATACGGTTAACCTTGCTACAGAATATAAGTCGCTGACCCATTATACAAAAGGTACGCAGTCACACCACGAAGGTGCTCCCACTGCTTGTACGTACACGGTTTCAGGTTCTTTTTCACTCCCCTCGCCGGGGTTCTTTTCGCCTTTCCCTCACGGTACTGGTTCACTATCGGTCAGTCAGGAGTATTTAGCCTTGGAGGATGGTCCCCCCATATTCAGACAGGATACCACGTGTCCCGCCCTACTCTTCGAGTTCACAACCTGTGCATTTTCGTGTACGGGACTATCACCCTGTACCGTCGGACTTTCCAGACCGTTCCACTAACACACAAGCTGATTCAGACTCTGGGCTGCTCCCCGTTCGCTCGCCGCTACTGGGGGAATCTCGGTTGATTTCTTTTCCTCGGGGTACTTAGATGTTTCAGTTCCCCCGGTTCGCCTCGTTAACCTATGTATTCAGTTAACGATAGTGTGACGAATCACACTGGGTTTCCCCATTCGGACATCGCCGGGTCAAAGGTTCATATCACCTCGCCGGCGCTTTTCGCAGATTAGCACGTCCTTCATCGCCTCTGACTGCCAGGGCATCCACCGTGTACGCTTAGTCGCTTAACCTCACAACCCGAAGATGTTTCTTTCGATTCATCATCGACTTGCGAAAATTTGAGAGACTCGAACACACATAACATGTGTGTCGTTTCAATTTTCAGCTTGATCCAGATTTTTAAAGAGCAAAACTTCGCAGTGCACCTTTTCAGGTTCACTCTGAAGTTTTCTTGGGTTCGCAGTAAAGGATGGTGGAGCTATGCGGGATCGAACCGCAGACCTCCTGCGTGCAAAGCAGGCGCTCTCCCAGCTGAGCTATAGCCCCATCGTTTGCAATCTCTGTACCGCTCATCCTTTAAAAGGAGTTTGGTAGGCCTGAGTGGACTTGAACCACCGACCTCACCCTTATCAGGGGTGCGCTCTAACCACCTGAGCTACAAGCCTGCAGAGATTTTTACTGCTGTTTTTCATCAGACAATCTGTGTGAGCACTACAAAGGCAGGTTCTTTAAGGTAAGGAGGTGATCCAACCGCAGGTTCCCCTACGGTTACCTTGTTACGACTTCACCCCAGTCATGAATCACAAAGTGGTAAGCGCCCTCCCGAAGGTTAAGCTACCTACTTCTTTTGCAACCCACTCCCATGGTGTGACGGGCGGTGTGTACAAGGCCCGGGAACGTATTCACCGTAGCATTCTGATCTACGATTACTAGCGATTCCGACTTCATGGAGTCGAGTTGCAGACTCCAATCCGGACTACGACGCACTTTATGAGGTCCGCTTGCTCTCGCGAGGTCGCTTCTCTTTGTATGCGCCATTGTAGCACGTGTGTAGCCCTACTCGTAAGGGCCATGATGACTTGACGTCATCCCCACCTTCCTCCAGTTTATCACTGGCAGTCTCCTTTGAGTTCCCGGCCGGACCGCTGGCAACAAAGGATAAGGGTTGCGCTCGTTGCGGGACTTAACCCAACATTTCACAACACGAGCTGACGACAGCCATGCAGCACCTGTCTCAGAGTTCCCGAAGGCACCAATCCATCTCTGGAAAGTTCTCTGGATGTCAAGAGTAGGTAAGGTTCTTCGCGTTGCATCGAATTAAACCACATGCTCCACCGCTTGTGCGGGCCCCCGTCAATTCATTTGAGTTTTAACCTTGCGGCCGTACTCCCCAGGCGGTCGACTTAACGCGTTAGCTCCGGAAGCCACGCCTCAAGGGCACAACCTCCAAGTCGACATCGTTTACGGCGTGGACTACCAGGGTATCTAATCCTGTTTGCTCCCCACGCTTTCGCACCTGAGCGTCAGTCTTTGTCCAGGGGGCCGCCTTCGCCACCGGTATTCCTCCAGATCTCTACGCATTTCACCGCTACACCTGGAATTCTACCCCCCTCTACAAGACTCTAGCCTGCCAGTTTCGAATGCAGTTCCCAGGTTGAGCCCGGGGATTTCACATCCGACTTGACAGACCGCCTGCGTGCGCTTTACGCCCAGTAATTCCGATTAACGCTTGCACCCTCCGTATTACCGCGGCTGCTGGCACGGAGTTAGCCGGTGCTTCTTCTGCGGGTAACGTCAATTGCTGAGGTTATTAACCTCAGCACCTTCCTCCCCGCTGAAAGTACTTTACAACCCGAAGGCCTTCTTCATACACGCGGCATGGCTGCATCAGGCTTGCGCCCATTGTGCAATATTCCCCACTGCTGCCTCCCGTAGGAGTCTGGACCGTGTCTCAGTTCCAGTGTGGCTGGTCATCCTCTCAGACCAGCTAGGGATCGTCGCCTAGGTGAGCCGTTACCCCACCTACTAGCTAATCCCATCTGGGCACATCTGATGGCAAGAGGCCCGAAGGTCCCCCTCTTTGGTCTTGCGACGTTATGCGGTATTAGCTACCGTTTCCAGTAGTTATCCCCCTCCATCAGGCAGTTTCCCAGACATTACTCACCCGTCCGCCGCTCGTCACCCGAGAGCAAGCTCTCTGTGCTACCGCTCGACTTGCATGTGTTAGGCCTGCCGCCAGCGTTCAATCTGAGCCATGATCAAACTCTTCAATTTAAAAGTTTGATGCTCAATGAATTAAACTTCGTAATGAATTACGTGTTCACTCGTTGAGACTTGGTATTCATTTAGTGTCCGAAGACATTAAGAATCCATGTCACTTTGAGTGCCCACACAGATTGTCTGATAAATTGTTAAAGAGCAGTTGCAACGCGGCTTTCAGCTCACCGTTGCGAGGTCCCGTATATTACGTTTTCCTCATTCAGAGTCAAGCGATTATTTTCACTTTTCTCTGTTGGTGTTCATCTCTGAACCCCGCTAACCCGGCGGCTTGTAAGCCGTTGTTCCGTGTCAGTGGAGGCGCATTATAGGGAGTTCTCAGACGTTGACAACCCCTCTTTTGAAAAAAACTTTCAACCGCCTCTTTTTTGCTCAAAACCGTGCTACAACGCCAGTTTTTCGAGCGTTTCAAAGCCGTAACGATGTAAAACGGGCAAAAGTTGTTCAGTTTCTTTTGTGATCGCCATACAAAAAGCGACATTTGCATCGGTAGATTTTGCATCTGGCGCTTCATGTTCCAGCAACCAGGCAGTACGACGCGCAATTGCCGCACCGGAATCCACCAGACGAGTCCCCTCTGGCAGAACAGCCAGAAGCTCTTCCTGTAAAAGAGGGAAATGGGTACATCCCAGAACAACGGTGTCTGGCGGCTCCGGCATCCGCAACCACGGGCGCAAAATGCGGCGCAGCTCTTCCAGCGAAACAGCGTGTCCATGCAACTTCGCTTCAGCCATTTCGACAAGCTCCGCCGATCCGAGCATTGCTATCTGGCATTCATTAGCAAAGCGGTCGATCAGTTCACGCGTATAAGGACGCTTCACGGTGCCACGTGTTGCCAGCAAACCAACGATACCGTTCGCCGTCAGACGCGCGGCTGGCTTTATTGCAGGAACGACGCCCACAACCGGGAACTGGAATTTTTCACGCAAGGCAGGAAGGGAAACCGTACTCGCCGTATTGCAGGCGATAACCGCCAGCGCAAGGGGGTAACGCTTTTGTACCGCGGTAACAATTTCAACCACACGCTCAACAATAAACTCTTCGCTTTTTTCACCGTACGGAAAAGCGACGTTATCAAAAGCGTAGATGTAATGGAGATTCGGCAGGAGATGCCGAATCTCATCATAGACCGAAAGCCCACCAACGCCGGAATCAAACACCAGTACAGTGGGACGCGGATCAGAAGGTGTAGCTGCCAGACAAGGTGTATTCCCGTCCTGCAGTTTGATAGCCATAAACTGTCTCGTAATCTTTATCGAACAGATTGGCTATTTTACCACGAACTGTGAGGTGAGAGGTGACAGGATATGAAACTGCGATATCCCACAAACTTACGCCACCCATTTTCACACGTTCTGACGCATAGGTATTCGGATCGATCGCAACGTCGTAGCGAGTTCCCAGATAACGGTACGCCAGATTCCAGTCGAGATCCCAGACCTGCCAGTCAAGCTGATACTTAACCTGCTGCTTAGAGCGGCGTGCCAGGACTTCGTTGGTTTTCGCATTACGTGGGTCAACATAATCGTAAGAAATCTGATGGCCTACCGGGCCAGTGTCAAACTGCGCCGTGGCTTCCACGCCTTTGATACGCGCTTCATCAACGTTGTAGTAACGGTATGTATGCGGATCGCTGCTGATCAGATTATCAATATCATTACGATAACCTGTAATACGCCAGTTAACCGGTCCCGTCAGGCCTTCAAAACCTCCTTCCCACTGCTTACTCTCTTCCGGTTTAAGGTCTGGATTACCATAGTTCGCACTGTGGATCTGACTCATCGTAGGCGCTTTAAATGCGGTACCGTAGGAGGCTATCACGCGATAACCATCCACAAACTCCCACGCTGCGCTGGTTTGCCATGTTCCATGGTTACCAAAGTTGGAGTTGTCGTCATTACGCGCCGCCACTTCCAGCGTCACGCTGTTGAACTGCTGCATCGCTGAAACGAAAACGCCGGTATTACGCTGCTCGTAACCTTTATCCAGGTAGCCCGTTCCGGCCTGCGTCTTCTGCTTTTGCCAGTCCAGTCCTGCACCAATGTTGCCGTGACCGACTTCAACAGTATTAAGCCACTGGGTGGTGTACTGCTTCACATCATCCATCGTTGCGGAATCAGCATAGCGCCCTTTCTTCGGGTCATAGTTCTGATCTTTACTGCGACCGTAACCCGCCACCAGTTGTGACTGGAAAATCCCCTGGTTGTAACGTAGTCCCGTATCCCAGTTCTGGCTGTAGAGCTGGCGAGTATCCGGTCGCCCATCCACCATAAAGTTGGCGTCATAGTGATCGTAACCGTCATACGCCGTGCGGTTGTCATAACCAAAACCACGGAAGAAGCCGCTCACGCTGTCGGTAATCTGCTGTTCCACAGAGCCGTACAGTGACTTGCTCATAAAGCCATCGCGGTCAGGCTGACGCGGTGCGTCCTGGGCTGCAATATCAAAACCACGGGTATAGGTATAGTTACCCGCCATGGTGATCCTGGTTTTATCAAGAACCTGCTGGAAAGAGCCATCATAGGTTTGGTAACCCTTAGACCCCACACCTGCAGAAATTTCCGCACCCGGTTTATCGCGTCCGGTAATGATGTTGATCACACCGCCAATCGCGTCGGAACCATACAGAGCCGAACGTGGGCCACGAATGTATTCAATACGCTGAATCAGGGAAGTCGGGATCTGGCTCAGGTCAGGTACGTTGCTGATCCCGGCGTTATTCAAAGGAATACCGTCAATCAGCACCAGCACATGGCGAGATTCAGTTCCGCGAATAAATGTCGAAGAGTTCGAGCCCATTCCACCGCTTTGCGCGATATCCACGCCAGGCAGACGTGACATGATTTCCACCACACTCTTTGCCTGCCAGCGTTCAATATCTTCACGCGTCACAACAGATGTCGGAGCCAGAACGGTTTTTGCCGGTTGTTCAAAACGGTTTGCAGTCACCACCAACGAGTCTGCGCTATCCTGCGCCCAGCCCGAAAATGCCGTGACGGACAACGCCGTCAGCAGCGATACTTTTTTAATCATTGTTAAAGCATCCACAATATAAGAAGGATGCCGCAGGATTCATCTATAGCACGCGATGATGAAACCAAATGCGACGTGATCCCGGCAGGTCTTCGGGCTAGGTGGCTTTAGAAGGATGAAGACTTCCCATTTTCACAGTGTCTACAACGCTCATCCCGCCAGTCTTTACCGCTGCGCGTCAGCTCCAGATTTACACTGGATTCCCTTTTCACTCTCAGGAGACCGGAAACAGAATGCTACAATTAGACACGTAAAGATGTCCAGATAGCTATTAGCCATTAAATCTGGACATCCCCTGAACAATGCCTACAATCCCCGCGTAATTCTTTATCACTCAGGACGCATCATGACCCCAGAACACCTCCCGACAGAACAGTACGACGCGCAGCTGGCAGAGAAAGTTGTCCGCCTGCAAAGTATGATGACGCCTTTCAACGCGCCCGTTCCCGAGGTGTTCCGCTCTCCTGTCAGCCACTACCGCATGCGCGCCGAGTTCCGCATCTGGCACGACGGTGACGACCTGTACCACATCATTTTTGATCAGCAGACAAAATCCCGTATCCGCGTAGACAGTTTTCCGGCGGCGAGCGAGCTGATTAACCAGCTAATGACCCTCATTATGGACGGTGTGCGCACCAACCCAGTGCTGCGCAATAAGCTGTTCCAGATTGACTACCTGACTACCCAAAGTAACCAGGCGATTGTCTCTCTGCTGTATCACAAAGCGCTGAATGACGAGTGGCGCGAGCAGGCAGAAGCCCTGCGCGATGCGCTGCGCGCGCAGAACATCAATGTTCATCTGATTGGCCGTGCTACCAAAACCAAAATCATGCTGGATCAGGATTACATCGACGAGCGTCTGCCGGTGGCGGGTAAAGAGATGGTGTATCGTCAGGTAGAGAACAGCTTCACCCAGCCGAACGCCGCGATGAACGTGCAGATGCTTGAGTGGGCGCTGAAGGCGACGGAAGGATCGACGGGCGATCTGCTTGAGCTGTACTGCGGTAACGGCAACTTCTCGCTGGCGCTGGCGCGTAACTTCGAGCGCGTGCTGGCCACAGAAATCGCAAAACCATCGGTTGCTGCGGCACAGTACAACATCGCGGCTAATCATATCGACAACGTGCAGATCATTCGTATGGCCGCAGAAGAGTTCACGCAGGCCATGAACGGCGTACGCGAGTTTAATCGCCTGCAGGGCATTGATCTGAAGAGCTACCAGTGTGAGACGATTTTTGTCGATCCGCCGCGCAGTGGCCTGGACAGCGAAACCGAGAAGATGGTGCAGGCGTACCCGCGTATTTTGTACATCTCCTGTAATCCGGAGACGCTATGCAAGAACCTCGAAACATTAAGCCAGACGCACAAGGTTGAACGTCTGGCGCTGTTCGATCAGTTCCCGTATACGCACCATATGGAGTGTGGTGTACTGCTCACGGCGAAGTAATTATCTGGCATTTTTGGCAGGTGGAGCTTCGCTCACCTGCCTTACAAATAATTCATTACTCTGGTAACTGGCTCTTACGGCTACGCATGCGCGAGCCAATCCAGAACACCAGCGCCACAGACAGTACCGCAGGGAAGAAGTTAGAGCCGATATCCGGATACTCGGCACGCACCACTGTGCTATACAGCAACACACCCAGAATAAAGCAGGCGGCAGCCAACCCCGGTAACCCGACCGGCATAGTGCGGTTCAGGTAACGTTGATGCAGACAGTAAACCGTCAGCACCAGTGCAATTAGCGGGAAAATCGAAAAAGGTACGATTGAGCTAAAAATAGCGGCAAACGTACCATTAATGGATAAGCCAGCGATCAATGCCAGCAACAGCGTCCCTTTATCCTGACCTGACTGTTTCATTACTCACCTTCACTCTTCGGTTTGATGTGCCAGTTTCTCTTGTTCACGGCGATACCAGTAGTACGCACCTTTAGAAATCATGCGAAGCTGTAATACCAGTCGCTCTTCGAGCTGCTTGCGTTGTTCAATGCTGATATCCAGCGCTTCGGCACCCGCGCTGAAAACAATCGTCACCATCGCCTCAGCCTGTGCTTCAGTAAACGCACGCGGCATATGGTTTTCGAGTTCAAGATAGTCGGCAAGTTCCGCGATGAAATGCTGAATTTCACGCGCGACGGCAGCACGAAACGCCGCAGAGGTTCCGGAACGCTCGCGCAGAAGCAGACGAAACGCGTTGGGGTTATTGCCGATAAATTCCATAAAGGTCGACACGGAGGTGCGGATCACGCTGCCGCCTTTTGCGATACGCTGACGCGCCTGGCGCATGAGCTGACGCAGCATCAGACCACTTTCGTCGACCATGGTCAGACCCAGTTCATCCACATCACGGAAGTGACGATAGAAGGACGTTGGCGCAATCCCGGCCTCGCGCGCAACTTCACGCAGGCTCAAACTGGCAAAACTACGCTCGGCACTCAGTTGACTGAATGCGGCTTCCACCAGCGAACGCCGGGTTTTCTCTTTTTGTTGTGCTCTTACGCCCATCACGATAGTTGAATCCTTCCAAAGGCCTGATGGCACTATACCAGAGAATAAAATTAATCTGTTTGCCTGGCTTTGTGAATGATTGTTTACGCGCGGTTTGTGCTTCACTGCCCGAAAAAAGCACAACGATAATTGGGTTACTCTGGCAATGATGTTATGATTCTGTTGCTTTTATGTATAAGAACAGGTAAGCCTTGCCATGCCACATTCCTACGATTACGACGCAATAGTTATTGGTTCCGGCCCCGGCGGCGAAGGTGCTGCTATGGGTCTGGTGAAACAGGGAGCCCGAGTAGCGGTCATTGAGCGCTACCATAATGTTGGCGGCGGTTGCACCCACTGGGGCACCATCCCTTCGAAAGCCCTCCGCCACGCCGTTAGCCGCATTATCGAATTTAACCAGAACCCTCTCTACAGCGACCACTCCCGACTTCTTCGTTCATCCTTTGCCGACATCCTGAATCACGCGGATACCGTCATTAACCAGCAGACACGTATGCGTCAGGGGTTTTATGAGCGTAACCACTGTGAAATTTTGCAGGGTAACGCGCATTTTGTTGATGAGCACACCCTGGCGCTCGAATGCCACGACGGTTCGGTTGAAACCATCACCGCTGAAAAATTCGTTATTGCCTGCGGCTCACGCCCGTACCACCCGGCCGATGTAGATTTCTCGCACCCACGCATCTACGACAGTGACTCCATCCTCAGCCTGCACCACGAACCACGCCACGTGATTATCTATGGCGCTGGGGTGATTGGCTGCGAATATGCGTCGATCTTCCGGGGCATGGAGGTCAAAGTTGACCTGATCAACACCCGCGATCGCCTGCTGGCCTTCCTCGACCAGGAGATGTCGGATTCCCTCTCGTATCACTTCTGGAACAGCGGTGTCGTCATTCGCCACAACGAAGAGTACGAGAAAATCGAAGGCTGCGATGACGGTGTGATCATGCACCTGAAATCTGGCAAGAAGCTGAAAGCCGACTGCCTGCTGTATGCCAACGGCCGTACCGGTAACACCGATTCACTGGCGCTGGAAAACATTGGTCTGGAAACCGACAGTCGCGGTCAGTTGAAGGTCAACAGTATGTACCAGACCGCCCTGCCGCACGTTTATGCAGTCGGGGATGTTATTGGCTATCCAAGTCTCGCGTCAGCAGCCTACGACCAGGGACGCATTGCGGCTCAGGCGCTGGTGAAAGGCGAAGCAACGGCGCATCTGATTGAAGATATTCCGACAGGGATTTACACCATCCCGGAAATTAGCTCAGTCGGGAAAACCGAACAGCAACTGACGGCCATGAAAGTGCCTTACGAGGTAGGTCGTGCCCAGTTTAAACATCTGGCGCGCGCGCAAATCGTGGGGATGAGCGTGGGAACGCTGAAGATTTTGTTCCATCGCGAGACGAAAGAGATCCTCGGTATTCACTGCTTTGGTGAACGCGCCGCGGAAATCATTCATATCGGCCAGGCGATAATGGAGCAAAAAGGGGGTGGTAACACCATCGAGTACTTCGTTAACACCACCTTTAACTACCCGACCATGGCAGAAGCCTATCGGGTAGCGGCACTAAACGGTCTGAACCGCCTGTTTTAACGCGCTGTCAAAATGGCCATCCATTGAACTCCGGATGGCCTCTGCCAGCTGCTCATAGCGGCTGCGCAGCGGCGAACCCGGGCGATAAACCAGGCCAATCGTACGGCGCGGCTCTGGCTTAATGCACGGCAGGTACACCACGCCATCTCGCGTGCGTTCACGAGGTACGGCCAGCGCAGGCAGCAGTGTAATACCACTTCCCGCAGCCACCATATTACGCAGCGTTTCCAGGCTGGTTGCGCGGAAATGGGTATCTTCATCAGCACCCGCTTCAAAGCAAAAACCCATCGCCTGATCGCGCAGGCAGTGGCCATCTTCCAGCATCAGCAGCTTCTCGCCGGCCAGATCGGCCATCGGCACGCGATCGCGGTTCGCCCACGGGTGATCTTGATAGATCGCCAGCATCATCGGCTCATCAAACAGCGGCACCTCAATAAAGGCTTCGCTCTCTTTGACCAGCGCCAGAATGGCACAGTCGAGCTTACCGCTATCTAACTGCGCCAGCAGCTGATGGGTCTGCGCTTCATGCAGGTACATTTCAAGTTTCGGGAACGTCTGGTGCAGCATCGGAATGATGTGCGGTAACAGGTACGGGCCAACGGTTGGGATCAGGCCAATATGCAGTGGGCCTGACATCGTTTCCCCCTGCTGGCTTGCCATTTCCTTGAGCACTTTGACCTCGCGCAGCACGGTACGCGCCTGATCAACCAGCAAAAGACCTGCCTGGGTGAACAGTACCTTACGACTGGTGCGCTCCAGCAGCATCACACCAAGCTCATCCTCCAGCTTGCGGATCTGGCCGCTCAGCGTAGGCTGGCTGACGTGGCAGGAATCTGCCGCGCGGCGAAAATGACGGTGCTCGGCTAACGCTACCAGGTATTCAAGATCACGAATATTCATTATTCATCCTCCGTCGCCACGATAGTTCATGGCGATAGATAGCATAGCAACGAACGATTATCCCTATCAAGCATTCTGTTGAATAATACACCACATAGACGAGGCGGCACGTGTTTGACCCAAAACGACCCCGCTCCGTCAGCGAGTTTCTCTCAAAACTCGAACAACTAAAGCCAACGTGAACTTTTGCGGACCCCGTGGTCCGCTTTTTTTTTGTGTAAAAAAGCCTGGCGTTAAGCCAGGCTCGGTTTTTCTCCCTCTCCCCGTGGGAGAGGGTCGGGATGAGGGCACCCACCCTCACAGTTTAAACTAAGCGGTTTTTCGCATCCGCAATCGCCTGCGCGACCTGCTTAGGTGACACGCCGCCTTTCGCCGCACGCTTATCCAGACAAGACTGTAATGCCAGAATCGGATAAACATCATCCCCGATAACCGCGCTGAACTTCTGCAGCTCGGCAAGCGCCAGATCTTCCAGCGGTTTACCCTGGCGAATCGCTTCCACTACCGCTTCGCCCACAATATGGTGCGCTTCACGGAACGGTACGCCTTTCGCAACGAGGTAATCCGCCAGCTCAGTGGAGTTGGCATACCCCTGCTGCGCCGCTTCCTGGCAACGCGGGCGTTTCACCTGAATACCATCCAGCACCAGTGCGCCCATATGCAGACAGTCCAGCCAGGTGTCGAGCGCGTCGAACAGCCCTTCTTTGTCTTCCTGCATATCTTTGTTATACGCCAGCGGCAGCCCTTTCAGGGTCATCATCATGCCGGTCAGCGCGCCCTGGACGCGGCCACACTTGCCGCGGATAAGCTCCAGCGCATCCGGGTTTTTCTTCTGCGGCATCAGGGAAGAACCTGAAGTCACACGGTCAGACAACTCGACAAACCCGGCCTCACCGGAGTTGAAGAAGATCAGGTCTTCTGCGAAACGCGACAGGTGGACCATGCCGATTGAAGCATTTGAGAGCAGTTCCAGCACGTGGTCACGGTCAGACACGCTGTCCAGGCTGTTACGGGTGGCAGAGGCAAAGCCCAACCAGCCTGCCAGCTGTTCACGGTCAATTTCATACGCCGTACCGGCCAGCGCGCCGCTACCCAGCGGACTCACGTCCAGACGTTTCAGGGTATCCTGCAGACGGCTTTCATCACGCGCCAGCATCTCGACATAGGCCAGGCACCAGTGCGCAAACGTCACTGGCTGCGCACGTTGCAGGTGGGTATAACCCGGCATGACCGCGTCCTGGTTGTTCTGCGCGGTTTCCACCAGCGCACTCTGCAGTTGACGGTTAGCGGCCAGCAGTTCGCCAACGGTATCTTTACACCACAGCTTCAGATCGGTTGCGACCTGGTCGTTACGGCTACGGCCAGTGTGCAGCTTCTTACCCAACTGACCGACTTTATCGATCAGTTTGCCTTCTACCCAGCTGTGAATGTCTTCGGCATCACTCTGGAGAATTTGATCCGGGTTCAGGCGCACTTCTTCCAGCAGGTTGTTCAGCGCTTCTTCCAGCTGCTGCTGTTCCTCTGCGGTCAGTACGCCAACTGTCACCAGCGCTTTGGACCAGGCCACAGAGCCGACAATATCCTGTTCGGCCAGGCGGTAGTCGAAGCGCAAAGAGTCGTTGAACTGTTTGAACCGCTGATCCGCTGCCTGTGTAAAACGCCCACCCCAAAGTGCCATAACATCGTTCCTTTATTCGTTAGTTCCGCCGGGTGGCGCTACGCTTACCCGGCCTACGGTCATTCAATAAAAACTTACGCTAAAATACGCGTGCCAATCGGCGTGCCGTTAAACAGCGCCGGGAGTTGCTCCGCGTGACGCCAGGAGGCGATATCGACCGGACGACCGAGCGTGCGCGCGGCATCCAGTGCAGCGTTCACTTTGACGATCATACCGTCGGTAATAATGCCCTGCGCAATCAGCTGCTCGGCTTTCGCCGCCGTCATTTCCGCAATGCGCTGACCTTTGCCGTCCAGAATACCGCTCACGTCGGAAAGCAGGATCAGGTCTGCGCCCAGCGTTGCCGCCAGTGCCGTTGCCGCCTGGTCCGCATTCACGTTCATCAGCTCACCCTCTTCGGTGACACCGATAGAACTGACCACCGGCAGGAAACCACCGTCCAGCAACGTGTTAATCAGCTTAGGCGAACCTGGCTGCGCCAGTCCAACATGACCGAGTTCTTCGTCGAGCTGAGTCACTTTTACGCTATCGCCATCGCCCAGGTAGAGGCCAACGGAAGCAATATGGTGTTTCTTCGCCCATGCCAGTAGCGTTTTGTTCGCCGTCCCCGCCAGCGCACCGGTGATGATGTCAATCTGATCGGCAGGCGTAACGCGCAGACCATTTTTCTTTTTCACCGGCAGGTTGAGCCCTTTCATCAGCTCATCCACCACGCAGCCGCCACCGTGAACAATCACCAACGGACGTTGGTGCGATTCGCGATAGTTAACCAGCGCGGTAAAAAGACGCTCCAGCGCCTCTTCGCTGTCCAGCAGTACACCACCGAGTTTGATAATTAATGGGTTCATCATCACACCTTAAATAAGAGCCTGCGTTTCAGGGAAGCCGAAACGAATATTTGCGCACTGCATGGCCTGAGCGGCAGCGCCTTTGAGTAAGTTATCTTCTGCGGCGACCACAATCAGGTGTTCGCCCTGCACAGCAAAGCCGATATCGCAGAACGGCAGACCGACCACGTTTTTCAGCGCCGGGACGCCTTTATCGTACAAACGCACCAGCGGTTTATCCGCGTATGCCTGAGTGAAGACCTCGTTCACCTGTTCTTTGGTTACGCCCGGTTTCAGGCGGCAGGTAATGGTTTCGAGGATCCCACGCGGGAAGCTGCCCAGGTGCGGGGTGAAAATCACCTCCGCGCCCAGATGGGTGGTAATTTCAGGGTGATGACGGTGGTTAAACACACCATACGGCTGAAGGCTCACTTCGCAGAAGCTGTTGGAGATAGCAGCCTTGCGCCCGGCACCGCTCACGCCACTGGTGGCGTTGATCACTGGCCACTGGTTCAGATCCAGCAGGCCCGCGTCGATCAAAGGCTTAAGAGAAAGCTGCGCCGCCGTTGGATAGCAGCCCGGGACTGCAATCAGATCCGCTTCTTTCAGTTTGTCTGCGCTCCACTCCGCCAGGCCGTACACCGCTTTTTCAAGCAGATCCGGGTGCTGATGGGTAAAACCGTAATATTTTTCATAGAACGCGCCATCGTTAACACGGAACGCGCCAGAGAGGTCGAACACCACACAACCGGCCGCCAGAAATTGCGGTGCCAGGTCGTGGCTGACTTCGTGCGCAGTGGCCAAAAACACCACGTCGACGCCTTCGGTGAACTCACTGATGTCAGACATTGGCTGCAACGGCAGATCAACAATGCCCTTAAGTTGCGGATGCAAATCAGAAATTAACTTTCCTGCATCATTGCTTTGCGCTGACACGGTCAAAGCGGTTATGGTCATATGTGGATGGCGATTCACGTAGCTTACAAGCTCTGCGCCCGCATAACCGCTAGCGCCTACAATCAGCGTATTCAACATCGGGTTCCTTTATGCTCAACGTTAATGTATTTTTATTCACATTTATTGCATGAATATTGATACTATCACGACCTAAGGTGTGTCAACAATGAAAATGAACTTACCGCCATTTATCGAGATCTACCGCGCCCTGATTGCCACACCGTCCATCAGTGCAACCGAAGAAGCGCTGGATCAGAGCAATGAGTCTTTAATCAATCTGCTGGCGGGTTGGTTTAGCGATCTTGGGTTTAACGTTGAGGTTCAGCCCGTCCCCGGAACCCGCCACAAATTTAACCTGCTCGCCAGCACCGGAACCGGTGCGGGCGGCCTGCTGCTGGCCGGTCATACTGACACCGTACCGTTTGACGACGGCCGCTGGACGCGCGATCCGTTCACCCTGACCGAACATGACAACAAGCTCTACGGTCTGGGCACCGCCGACATGAAAGGATTCTTCGCCTTTATCCTCGACGCGCTGCGTGACGTCGACGTGACGAAACTGAAGAAACCGCTCTACATTCTGGCGACCGCCGATGAAGAAACCAGCATGGCGGGCGCTCGCTACTTCTCTGAAAACACGTCGATTCGCCCGGATTGCGCGATCATCGGCGAGCCAACGTCTCTGCAACCGATTCGCGCGCACAAAGGCCATATCTCGACGGCAGTGCGCGTGCTGGGCCAGTCCGGCCACTCCAGCGACCCGGCGCGCGGCGTGAATGCCATTGAGCTGATGCACGATGCCATCGGCCACATCATGCAGCTGCGTGATTCCCTGAAAGAGCGCTATCACCATGATTCGTTCACCGTTCCTTATCCGACGCTGAACCTCGGTAGCCTTCACGGCGGCGATGCCTCCAACCGTATCTGCGCCTGTTGCGAGCTGCACATGGATATCCGCCCGCTGCCGGGTATGACGCTGAGCGATCTGAACGGATTACTGACAGAAGCCCTTGCACCGGTGAGTGAACGCTGGCCAGGCCGTCTGACGGTTTCCGATCTGCATCCGCCAATTCCGGGCTATGAGTGCCCGCCGGATCACCAGTTGGTCGACGTGGTGGAAAAACTGCTCGGCGAGAAAACCGATGTGGTGAACTACTGCACCGAAGCGCCGTTTATTCAAACGCTCTGCCCGACGCTGGTCCTTGGCCCTGGCTCCATCAACCAGGCCCACCAGCCGGATGAGTATCTGGAAACTCGCTTTATCAAGCCAACCCGCGAACTGATTACTCAGGTTGTGCATCACTTCTGCTGGCATTAATGACCTTTCCCCTCTCATCTGAGAGGGGAAAATCTCGCGATCTCCGTCACATTCCCATAAGCATCACTTATCTGACGCGAAGCGAATTAAATTTCGTAAATTACCCACATTTATTCGTTTGCTGAACCGTTTTCGCAGCAATTGACGACGGGGGTTTTACGTGGCTTTATAAAGGGAGATGACAAAATAATGTCCAGAAGAGTTTCGACTGGGCATAAACAAAAATGATGGGGTGACTGGGTTTTTATGAACGAACAATATTCCGCGTTGCGTAGTAATGTCAGTATGCTCGGCAAAGTGCTTGGAGATACCATCAAAGATGCGTTGGGGGAGAACATCCTCGACCGTGTTGAAACCATCCGCAAGCTATCGAAATCTTCTCGTGCAGGTAATGAGGCCAATCGTCAGGAGCTGCTAACCACGTTGCAGAACCTCTCTAACGATGAGCTGTTACCCGTTGCACGCGCATTCAGCCAGTTCCTTAACCTGGCAAACACCGCTGAGCAATACCACAGCATTTCGCCAAATGGCGAAGCTGCCAGCAACCCGGAAGTCATTGCCCGTACGCTTCGTAAACTCAAAGATCAGCCAGGCCTCAATGAAGACACCATCAAAAAAGCGGTGGAGTCCCTTTCGCTGGAGCTGGTACTGACCGCGCACCCAACCGAAATCACCCGTCGTACCCTGATCCATAAAATGGTGGAAGTGAACAACTGCCTGAAGCAGTTGGATAACAAAGACATCGCTGACTACGAGCGCAACCAGCTGATGCGCCGCCTGCGCCAGCTGATTGCCCAATCCTGGCACACCGATGAAATTCGTAAGCATCGCCCAAGCCCGGTTGATGAAGCCAAATGGGGCTTTGCGGTGGTAGAAAACAGCCTGTGGGAAGGGGTTCCTAACTACCTGCGCGAGCTGAACGAACAGCTGGAAGAGAACCTGGGCTACCGCCTGCCGGTGGATTTTGTTCCAGTGCGCTTCACCTCCTGGATGGGCGGAGACCGCGACGGCAACCCGAACGTGACCGCAGAGATCACCCGTCATGTCCTGTTGCTGAGCCGCTGGAAGGCCACCGACCTGTTCCTGAAAGACATTCAGGTACTGATTTCCGAACTGTCGATGGTTGAAGCAACACCGGAACTGCGCGAGCTGGCTGGTGAAGAAGGTGCCAGCGAGCCGTATCGTTTCCTGATGAAAAAACTGCGCAGTCAACTGATGGCTACTCAGGCCTGGCTGGAAGCACGACTTAAAGGCCAGCGCCTGCCAAAACCCGAAGGTCTTCTGAGCCAGAACGAACAGCTCTGGGAGCCCCTGTACGCCTGTTATAAATCTCTGCAGGCCTGTGGGATGGGCATCATCGCGAACGGTGAGTTGCTTGATACCCTGCGCCGCGTGAAGTGTTTTGGCGTACCGCTGGTGCGTATCGATGTGCGTCAGGAGAGCACCCGTCATACCGAAGCCCTGGGCGAACTGACCCGCTATCTCGGCATCGGCGATTATGAAAGCTGGTCCGAAGCCGACAAGCAGGCCTTCCTGATCCGCGAACTGAACTCCAAACGTCCTCTGCTGCCTCGCAACTGGGAGCCAAGCAACGACACCCGCGAAGTTCTCAACACCTGTAAAGCGATCGTTGATGCGCCGAAAGGATCGGTGGCGGCCTATGTGATCTCCATGGCGAAAACGCCGTCCGACGTGCTGGCCGTTCATCTCCTGCTGAAAGAAGCCGGTATCGACTACGCCCTGCCGGTCGCGCCGCTGTTTGAAACCCTCGATGACCTGAACAATGCCAATGATGTCATGACCCAGTTGCTGAACATCGACTGGTATCGTGGCTTTATTCAGGGCAAACAGATGGTCATGATTGGCTATTCTGACTCCGCAAAAGATGCGGGCGTAATGGCAGCATCCTGGGCCCAGTACCAGGCGCAAGATGCACTGATTAAAACCTGTGAGAAAGCCGGTATTGAGCTGACCCTGTTCCACGGACGCGGCGGTTCCATTGGCCGTGGCGGTGCACCTGCTCATGCCGCACTGCTGTCACAACCGCCGGGAAGTCTGAAAGGCGGCCTGCGCGTGACCGAGCAGGGCGAGATGATCCGCTTCAAGTACGGTCTGCCAGAAGTCACCATCAGCAGCCTGTCGCTTTACACCAGCGCTATTCTGGAAGCGAACTTGCTACCGCCGCCGGAGCCAAAAGCGTCCTGGTGTCATATTATGGACGAGCTGTCAGATATCTCCTGCGATCTGTACCGCGGCTACGTGCGTGAAAACAAAGACTTCGTACCTTACTTCCGTTCAGCGACGCCTGAGCAGGAGCTGGGTAAACTGCCGCTGGGCTCACGTCCTGCGAAGCGTCGCCCAACCGGTGGCGTAGAATCCCTGCGTGCTATCCCGTGGATCTTCGCCTGGACGCAGAACCGTTTGATGCTGCCAGCCTGGCTGGGTGCCGGTGCCGCGCTGCAGAAAGTGGTAGAAGATGGCAAACAGAGCGAGCTGGAAGCTATGTGTCGCGACTGGCCATTCTTCTCAACCCGCCTGGGTATGCTGGAGATGGTCTTCTCGAAAGCTGACCTGTGGCTGGCGGAATACTACGATCAGCGCCTGGTGAAACCTGAGCTGTGGGCACTGGGTAAAGAGCTGCGCGAACTGCTGGAAGGTGACATCAAAGTGGTGCTGGATATCGCCAACGACTCACACCTGATGGCGGACCTGCCGTGGATTGCCGAGTCTATTCAGCTACGTAACATCTATACCGACCCGTTGAACGTCCTGCAGGCAGAACTGCTGCATCGTTCGCGTCTGGCGGAAGAAGAAGGTAAAGAGCCGGATCCACGCGTTGAACAGGCGCTGATGGTGACGATTGCAGGCGTTGCGGCAGGTATGCGTAACACCGGCTAATGCTTTATGCCCGGCAGCGCTGCGCTTGCCGGGCAATACCTCGGTATTCACATCATGCACCACGATATCACCCACATCCTGACTGACCTGATAAACGGCACGTTGCCTCTACGTCAGGTGCATTTTGCAAACTCAACATCCTCCGTTCCCGCACTTGCCTTGCAGGTCGATTTTCCTCGTCTGGAGATCGTGCTCGAAGGTTCGGTGAAAGACCTGGCTGCTTCCGTTTTACAGCAGGGTGATGTTTTATACGTTCCTGCTGGCGGCTGGAATGATCCGCAATGGCAAAAGCCCGCGACGACGTTGAGCATTCTGTTTGGCAAACAACAACTTGGGTTTAGCCTCCTGCACTGGGATGGCGTTGAGGTCCGTAACCTGGCAAAACGGCATGTTGCCCGCAGAGGTCCTCGTATTGGCTCATTCCTGCTGCAAACGCTCCATGAAATGCAGATGCAGCCGCATGAGCAGCAAACCGCACGGCTGATTATCGCCAGCCTGCTTAGCCACTGCGTCGACCTGCTGGGCAGCCAGATCCAAACCGCCTCGCGTAGTCAGGCTCTGTTTGAAGCGATTCGGGTCTATATTGACGAGCACTACGCCGCGCCGCTAACCCGTGAATCCGTGGCGCAGGCGTTTTACATCTCCCCCAACTATCTGTCGCATCTCTTCCAGAAAACAGGTGCAGTGGGTTTCAATGAATACCTGACGCATACCCGGCTGGAACACGCGCGTCAGTTGCTGAAAGGGTATGATTTAAAAGTGAAAGAGGTGGCACATGCCTGCGGGTTTGTTGACAGTAACTATTTCTGCCGGTTGTTCCGTAAAAACACAGAGCGATCCCCGTCAGAATACCGTCGCCAGTATCACAGCCAGCTAACAGGGAAAGTGGCTAGTCCAGAATGAGCTGAGTATGCTGCGGTGCGGAAAACATTTTACGCACCGCTCCCATCACCCTTTGCGGGTCACGTAAAAAGGCGTTAATCCCGCACTTCACGTAGCGGGTATGTTCGAAGCGTTCACTGCCAGCCAGTTCGATATCCGCGATCAGTAGAACAACATCGGCGCGACGAATATCGTCATCTGTGAGCTCGTTTTCAACGCCCAGAGCTCCCTGCGTCTCAATGTGAACGCTCCACTTCTCATGCAGGCAGAGTTTTTCAAGCCTTTCGGCTGCCATATAGGTATGTGCAACGCCACTGACACAAGCGGTCACCGCCACCAGGTGACGTTCCGTTATCACTGCCATACTTAACCTCCTACGGTGACATGGAAACCTTCGCGCTCAGCCATTTGACGCATCGCCGCAACCTCACTTTCTGTTGGCGGAACCACTTGCCGCA
This sequence comes from Enterobacter ludwigii, assembly GCA_023023105.1. Taxonomy (NCBI): domain Bacteria; kingdom Pseudomonadati; phylum Pseudomonadota; class Gammaproteobacteria; order Enterobacterales; family Enterobacteriaceae; genus Enterobacter; species Enterobacter ludwigii. Next base: position 4,557,177 of record CP083824.1, read on the forward strand.
TCCCCCACTCCTGACCAAGGAGACGATACTTTGGTTCCCCGTACTGATGGAACGGCAGTAAATGCAGTTGCCGTATTCCAGAAGGTAACAGAAACGCCAGCACGCGAGCCATGTTCGTTTCATTGAGCGTAAAACCCGGAATAAGCGGCACGCGAGGGATCACATTTACTCCGTCTGCCACCAGTTGCATAAAATTATCGAGCACTCTGGGCAGATTCATTGCTACCACTGAACGCGCCAGCTCCGTATCCATTATTTTCAAATCAAACAGCACTTCATCACACTGGTGCGCCAGTGGCAGTAAGCGAGATAAAGGCGCATCTCCTGCCGTTTCGATGGCTGTATGCACGCCATATCGACGCAGCCTCTGCAAAAGCAGTGTCGCAAAAGGTGCCTGCATCAACACTTCCCCTCCGGAGAGGGTGACGCCACCACCCGAAGAACGGAAGAACACATCGTCTTTCATTACCTCACGTTCGAGCACATCGAGCGTAACGTCTCTTCCAATATGCTCGAACGCGCCAGAAGGGCACTCATTAGCATCCCGCAGACAGGGGCTACAGTGCAAACATTTGCTCACGCGGCGCACTGTCTCGATTTTCGGTGAGATCGACTCAGGATTAGCACACCAGGGGCAGCGGTGAGGACAACCTTTAAAAAACACTACCGTACGAATGCCACGCCCATCATTCAACGAATAGCGCTGAATGTTGAAAATACGCGCCGCATTGGCGCGCGTTTCAACCTCGTCACAGCTGATGTGCTGTGCGACGGATAATGTCATCCTGGATCTCCTTCGATAACTCAACAAAGAAGGTGCTGTATCCGGCAACCCGGACGACCAACCCGGCAAAATCCTGTGGGCGCTGCTGTGCTTCGCGTAGCGTGTCCGCGTTAACGACGTTGAACTGGATATGTTGCAGTTTAAGCTGGGTGAACGCGCGCAGAAAATCCGCCAGCTTTTGCAGCCCGGCATCGCCTTCCAGCGTCGCAGGCGTGAATTTAACGTTCAGAAGTGTACCGTTAGATAATAAATAGTTATCCAGCTTACTCACCGATTTCAGTACCGCCGTCGGGCCCTGCATATCTTGCCCGAGCATAGGAGAGAGCCCACCGTCTGCCAGCTGCTCACCTGCCAGGCGACCATCCGGTGTGGCACCCACGACTGCGCCCAGCGGTACGTGTGCCGACACGGTATATGAACCGGGGGTAAATTGCCCACCACGCGGGTTGCGGTATTTTTCGACCTCTTTACAGTAATGGCGCAGCAATTCAGCGCTGATATTGTCGACATCATCAATATCATTGCCGTATTTTTCGAAGCGGTTGATCAGCCTTGCACGCACTTTCTCGCCTTCAGGGGTGGCAAAATTGGCTTTTAACACGGCTAATAGCTCATCAAAACTTAAGCGTTGCTGTTCAAAAACCAGCCCTTTCAGAGCATGCAATGAGTCACTCAAATTCGCTATCCCTATCCCCTGCACGCCAGAGAAGTTATAGCGTGCACCGCCGTCGGTAATATCTCTCCCCGTAACCAGGCAATCACTGATAAACGAAGAGAGAAGCGGAACGGGCGCCCAGTCGCGGTGGCCGATATCGCAGATATTGCTCCCCTCGACCATCAGCGCAATGTAGTGATTAATTTTGGCGCGAATATGTCTCAGCAACTCTTCATAACTGAGATCCGCATTGCCTTCGTTCTCCTGCATCGCAATTTCCATGACTTTCAGCAGGTTAAACATCGCGATATCGTGAAGACCGTAGGTTTTACCCGGAATGGACAGTTCAACGCAGCCGACAACGGCGTAATCACGCGCATCTTCAAGTGACACACCACGATTCAGAAAAGCTGGCACCACCACTTCATCGTTAAATATCTGCGGAATACCGGTTCCCAGGCGGATCGTCTCTGCAGTTTTGAGCAGGAAAGGTCGATCAATAAGTTCGTTCACTCGCACGCCAAGGTTGGGCTGCGGAAGCTGAACGCTCTGGTAGGCATCCAGGCACAGGAAGGAAAGCACATTCACCGCACTGCGACCACTCTCCGTCAGGCCGCCCAGCAGTGCAGTATATCCCGTCGGAAATCCGGCAAAATAACGTGCGCTGCTGGTCGAACGTAATAACACCACGTCATTGCACTTCACCCACAATGATTCCAGAAGTTCTTTCAGAAACGAAGGATCGTCACCTTGCGAGAGCGAAGCCTGATAAAACGGCAACATATACTGATCAAAGCGCCCGATGGAGAGCGAGCTGGCGTTAGATTCGTACTGTAAAATAACGTTCATGTACCAGAATAGCTGACACGCCTGCCAGAACGTTTGCGGTTTATGCTGAGCGTTATGACGAGAGTTTTCCGCAATCTTGAGTAATTCCTCGCGTCGAGAGCCATGGCTGATGGCAGCGACGTCTTCAGCCAGCACTGCATAGCGCAGAATGTGGCGCTGCGAGGCTTCAAGCAGAATCAGCGCCGCGGCATAGAAGGTGTTCTCCGTATCGCGGGTGCAGTGTTCACGCATTTCCTCTACCAGCGCACCCAGACCATTATTCAGCAGGCGTGGGTAATCAATGATGATATGCCCCTGCCCTTTATCCGTCTGATTGACGCTAAAAATCTGTGTCCCCACGGCGGCTTTCACTTCATCCGTCATCTGGCTGTTGATGAAATCTTTCATCGACCGTTTTTCCCACCAGGGATACAGCACTTCACGGTAGATCCGCTTATCCTCGTCGCTAATGTCGAAGCGATCCTGGGGTCGTGTGGCAAACTGATCCAACTCCTTAAGCAGCCAGTACGGGTCCATCTCAGGGGACATAATTCCTGCGCGCGGTTTAACGGTGCGGTTTCCGGCAATCAGTTCCTCATCACGAATCGCGATATTCACATGGTCGAGAATGTACGCCGTGGCTTTCGCGCGCCTGAGCATAACCGGCTCGCCTTCCGTCTGCTGATAACTGGCGGTATAGAGCAAAGCACGCTCAAGTGAGATTTCGCGCGGGTTAGCAAAGAGTGCGTCTTTCAGACGCTGGGTACGATTCGTCATGAGGTAACTCCTGTAACGGAAAAACGAGCCCGCCCCGAAGGGCGGGAGAGCATCAGGCGGTTTGTGTCAGGTGGGCATCAATTTTGTTCATGATGGCGTCAGCACGCTTTACCGCGTCGCTAATGTTGACGCGCACGATGGTTTTCCCGCTAAAACGCTCTTCGAATTTAATGCCGATATCTTTAGTCAGGATCACCATATCCGCTGCGGCGATATCCTCAGCCGTCAGTTCGTTCTCAAGACCTATCGACCCCTGCGTTTCAACTTTCACTTCCCAGCCTTTGGCTTTAGCGGCACTTTCCAGTGCTTCGGCCGCCATATAGGTATGCGCAACGCCTGACGGGCATGCCGTTACTGCGATAATTCGGGCCATGTTCTCTTCCTCATTCAGTTAATTTCGAAATCCAGATCCAGGTCGTCCTCTTTTTCTTCGACCTGTTTTGCATTCTTGCGGGCAATACTTTTCAGCACGTTAACGCTGATGGCGGTAACCACCGCACCCACGGCTACTGCCGCGATGTAGCCCATTTTGCCCTCCACCACAGGGAGAACGATAAGCCCACCCCATCCGGCATAACATTGTGCGCCCATCACGGCAGCCGTCACTGCACCGCACGCGGAGCCCAACATGATGGAAGGGATCACGCGCAGAGGATCGGCTGCAGCAAATGGAATCGCCCCTTCGGTGACCCCCACGCAGCCCATCACCAGTGCCGCTTTACCCGCTTCACGCTCTTCACCAGTAAAATTCTTGCGATTAATGAGCGTCGCCAGGCCTAACCCCAGCGGAGGCACACAGATACCCACCGCTGCGATTGCCACAACGGTGTAGACGCCCTGGGCAACACAAATCAACATAAAGGCATAGGCCACTTTGTTAATTGGCCCCCCCATATCGAAGGCCAGCATCAGCCCCATGATGACGGCCAGCACAACGATGCTGCCCTGCTGCATTCCTTGCAGCCACTGAGTTAACCCCGTGGTCAACGCCCCGACAGGCTCACCCAGGCCCCACATCATGATGCCCGCGGTAAGAAAAGTGCCGATGATAGGGATGATGAAGATAGGCATGACTGAGCGCAGCACTTTCGGAACCGGCAGTTTCTTCAGATACCAGACAACTATCCCACCGAGTATCCCGGCAATAATGGCGCCGAAGAAACCCGCACCGAAGCTGTTACCAACCCAGGCCGCAATGGCGCAAGGTGCAAGCGCGGCACGTTCGGCAATGGAATAGCCAATATAGGCGGCGAGGAAAGGGACCATCAGCGTTAACCCGGCCACGCCGATATCGAACAGTTTTTTCAGGTTGGGATCGGTTGCTGCATCCGGTACCGCGCCTTTGCCGTACAACATGACTGAAACCGCCAGCAAAATTCCGCCTGCAACCACGAACGGAATCATGTGCGACACACCTGTCATCAGATGCTGCCGCGTGTTCTTGAGAATATGCACCAACTCTTTCATATGTCGCTCCTGGCCTAAAACCCTAAAGGTGTTGTGGCAAACAATAGGCAATCAGATAGTCGGCGGACAGGAGACAAAAAGGCCATTTACTGGATTTTTGTAATGTTGAAATGAAAATGCGATCCGCCTCGACATTTCGCACAGACGGAAGCGTAAGACAAACCATCACAACCTGTGAGTCAAATCTCACTTTTCGAGTGATATTACATTTGTCCAGTTTTTGGCAGATTTGTCACATGGCGCGCGTCATCACCGCACTCGTATGCTGTTCCCCAATTAATGATGATTGGTTTGAGGAGTGTGTGTATGGCTCTGGTAGTGGAATTTACCTGTGAATTACCCAACGGGGTTCACGCGCGTCCGGCAAGTCATGTGGAAACGCTGTGCAATACGTTTAGCTCACAAATCGAATGGCACAACCTGCGCACTGGCCGTAAGGCCGATGCCAGAAGCGCACTGGCTCTTATTGGTACCGATACGCTGGCAGGTGATGCATGTCGCCTGGTGATTCAAGGGGAAGATGAGCAAAACGCCCATCAACAACTGGAACACTGGATCCGGGAAGAGTTCCCGCACTGTGATTCACCACTCGCAGAAACCATCACTACCGAGCTTGATCCATTACCAGAATCCCTCACGCGCCTTAACCCAACGCTGTTCCGCGCCATGCCTGTTTGCAGCGGTAGCGCCCAGGGTATTCTGACCTTACTGACCTCGTTGGATCTCAATGCACTGACTGATTTACCCGATGCGAAAAATGTTGAAGAAGAGCAGTCTGCGCTGAATAACGGTCTCACCCTGCTGGTGAAAAACATTGAGTTGCGTGCGATGGACAGCGAGAGTACCGCCAGCGCCATTCTCGATGCGCATCGATCGCTGGCGACGGATACCTCACTGCGCCAGCATCTTCTTGCAGGCGTGAGCCAGGGACTGAGCTGCGCGCAAGCAACAATCGCTACTGCAAACCATTTCTGCGATGCGTTTTCTCGTTCCAGTAGCAGCTACCTGCAGGAGCGGGTACTGGATGTGCGCGATGTCTGCTATCAACTTTTACAACACATTTATGGAGAACAACGCTTCCCGGTGCCAGGCCAGTTGACGCAGCCGACCGTCTGCCTTGCAGACGACCTCACTCCCGGTCAGTTCCTGGAACTGGATAAAACATTACTCAAAGGGCTGCTGTTAAAGAGCGGCGGAACCACTTCGCACACCGTTATTCTTGCGCGCTCCTTCAATATTCCCACGCTGGTCGGCGTCGATAGCGAAGGTCTTCTTCAATGGCGCAACCAGCCTGTCTTCGTAGATGGCAATGCGGGCGCGGTTGTGGTCAATGCCAGTGATGCGGTGGTGCGCTACTATCAGCAGGAAGCACGAGTACAACAGGCGATCCGCGAGCAGCAACGCATCTGGCTTGATCGGGAAGCCAGAACATCAGATGGCCTGCGCATTGAGATTGCCGCGAACATCGCTCATGCAGTGGAAGCCGTGGCGGCATTTGGTAACGGTGCCGAAGGCGTTGGCCTGTTCCGCACCGAAATGCTGTATATGGATCGCACCAGCGCCCCCGGTGAAAACGAGCTGTACAACATTTTCTGCCAGGCCCTTGAAAGTGCAAATGAGCGCAGCATTATCGTGCGTACTATGGATATCGGAGGCGATAAACCGGTGGAGTACCTGAACATACCGGCAGAAAACAACCCCTTCCTCGGCTACCGCGCAGTACGTATCTACGAAGAGTATGCAACGCTTTTCACCACCCAGCTTCGGGCGATCCTGCGCGCCTCTGCTCACGGCAACCTGAAGATCATGATCCCGATGATCTCCTCCATGGAAGAGATCCTGTGGGTTAAAGAGAAGCTTGCCGAAGCGAAGCAGCAGCTTCGTACTGAACATATTCCATTTGATGAAAAAATCCCGCTCGGCATCATGCTGGAAGTGCCCTCGGTGATGTTCATCATCGATCAATGCTGTGAAGAAATTGATTTCTTTAGTATCGGCAGCAATGACCTGACGCAGTATCTCCTGGCCGTCGACCGCGACAATGCCAAAGTCACGCGCCATTACAACAGCCTGAACCCGGCTTTCCTGCGCGCTCTGGATTACGCGGTACAGGCCGTCCATCGCCAGGGAAAATGGATTGGCCTGTGCGGTGAGCTGGGTGCAAAAGGTTCTGTGTTGCCATTGCTGGTAGGTTTGGGCCTGGACGAGCTCAGTATGGGGTCGCCTGCTATCCCGGCGACCAAAGCGCGCCTGGCCCAGCTTGATAGCCGCGCCTGCCGCCAGTTGTTGAACCAGGCCATGGCGTGTCGCACCTCGCTTGAAGTGGAACACCTGCTCGCCCAGTTCCGCATGAATCAGCAGGATACGCCGCTGGTGACGCCACGCTGCATTTCTCTGGATAACGACTGGAACAGCAAAGAAGAGGTCATGAAAGGCATGACCGATAACCTTTTGCTCGCTGGGCGTTGCCGCTATCCGCGCAAGCTGGAAGCCGATCTGTGGGCGCGCGAAGCCGTATTTTCTACCGGGCTGGGTTTTAGTTTTGCCATCCCACACAGCAAATCGGAGCACATTGAGCAATCCACCATCAGCGTTGCACGCCTGAAAGCCCCCGTCATGTGGGGAGATGAGGAAGCGCAATTCATCATCATGCTGACGCTGAACAAACACGCCGCAGGCGACCAGCACATGCGAATTTTCTCACGCCTGGCACGTCGCATCATGCATGAAGATTTCCGCAACGCGCTGGTGAACGCCAGCTCCGGGGAGGCTATTGCTTCTCTGCTGCAACACGAATTAGAACTTTAATACGAGGAAGAGTGATGGAACTGTATCTGGATACCGCCAACGTGGCGGAAGTCGAACGCCTTGCACGCATTTTTTCCATTGCGGGCGTGACCACTAACCCAAGCATTATCGCTGCCAGCCGTGAATCCATCTGGGACGTGCTGCCGCGCCTGCAAAAGGCCATCGGGCCGGACGGCACGCTGTTTGCCCAAACCATGAGCCGCGATGCAGAGGGCATGGTGGCGGAGGCTAAACGCCTGAGTAATGTCATACCGGACATTGTGGTCAAAATTCCGGTGACAGCTCAGGGGCTTATCGCGATTCAGGTTCTGAAAAAAGAGGGCATTACCACGCTGGGTACCGCCGTATACAGCGCAGCACAGGGGTTACTCGCCGCACTGGCAGGAGCAAAGTATGTGGCCCCGTATGTCAACCGCGTCGACGCTCAAGGCGGTGACGGTATTCGTATGGTGCAAGAACTGCAATCCCTGCTTGAAATGCATGCGCCAGAGAGCAAGGTACTTGCCGCCAGCTTTAAAACTCCGCGACAGGCGCTGGACTGCCTGCTTGCCGGCTGTGAAGCAATCACGCTTCCTTTAGATGTAGCGCAACAAATGCTCGGCACCCCGGCGGTAGAGTCAGCCATAGAGAAGTTCGAGCAAGACTGGAAAAACGCGTTTGGTAACCTCAACCTCTAAGGGAGAACTGTTATGGACCGTATCATTCAATCGCCGGGGAAATACATCCAGGGCGCTAATGTGCTTACCCGTCTCGGCGACTATCTGAAGCCACTAGCACAGCGCTGGCTGGTAGTCGGCGATAAATTTGTACTGGGCTTTGCTGAAGAGACTTTACGGCAGAGTTTCAAAAACGCAGAACTGCATGCTGAAATCGCACCGTTTGGTGGCGAATGTTCGCAAAATGAAATCGATCGACTGAAAAAACTGGCAGACAGTGCTGACTGTATGGCGGTACTGGGTATCGGCGGCGGAAAAACGCTGGATACTGCCAAAGCGCTGGCTCACTTTATGGACGTGCCGGTCGCCATTGCCCCGACTATAGCCTCCACTGATGCGCCGTGCAGCGCGCTTTCCGTGATTTATACCGACAACGGCGAGTTCGATCGCTACCTGATGCTACCGCACAACCCGAACATGGTTATCGTCGACACCAATGTGGTTGCAGGAGCACCACCACGTCTGCTGGCTGCGGGGATTGGCGATGCACTGGCCACCTGGTTTGAAGCACGAGCCTGTTCCCGCAGTGGCGCAACCACCATGGCAGGAGGCAAATGTACGCAGGCTGCGTTAGCGCTCGCCGAGCTGTGCTACAACACGCTGATTGAAGAGGGTGAAAAAGCGATGCTGGCGGCGGAACAGCACGTCGTAACACCGGCGCTGGAACGCATCATTGAAGCCAATACGTATCTCAGCGGCGTCGGTTTTGAAAGCGGCGGGCTTGCTGCAGCACACGCCATTCACAACGGCATGACGGCAGTGCCGGACGCACATCACTTCTATCATGGTGAAAAAGTCGCATTCGGTACGCTGACGCAGCTGGTACTGGAAAACGCCCCGGTAGAAGAAATAGAGACCGTCGCGGCGCTTTGTCACAGCGTTGGTTTGCCCATCACGCTGGCACAGCTGAACATCAAAGAGGATATCCCGGCTAAAATGCGTCTGATTGCGGAAGCCTCCTGCGCGGAAGGCGAAACCATTCATAACATGCCGGGCGGCGTGTCGCCGGACCAGGTTTACGCGGCACTGTTGGTTGCCGATCAGTACGGACAGCGGTTCTTACAGGAGTGGGAATAGTCGCAGCCCACATGGTGTTAAAAAAATCCCCGCCGAAGCGGGGATTTTTTATTTACTGCAGGTCGAAACGATCCAAATCCATCACTTTCGCCCATGCTGCAACGAAGTCACGGACAAACTTCTCGCTGGCATCGCTGCTGGCATAAACTTCTGCCAGCGCGCGCAGGACGGCATTAGAGCCGAAGACCAGATCGGCTCGGGTCGCGGTATATTTCACTTCACCGCTGGCGCGGTCGCTACCGGCAAACAGTTCGTTTGACTCATCGGTCGCTTTCCATTGGGTATTCATATCCAGCAGATTGACGAAGAAGTCATTACTCAGCACGCCCTCGCGGTCGGTGAACACGCCATTCTTGCTGCCATCGAAGTTAGCACCCAATGCACGCAAGCCACCCACCAGCACCGTCAGTTCAGGCGCGGTCAGCGTCAGCTGTTGGGCCTTATCAATCAGGAGTGATTCCGTGGTCGAGGCATTAACCTGGGCACGATAGTTGCGGAAGCCATCAGCAATCGGTTCGAGCAGGTTAAACATCTCGATATCCGTCTGATCCTGACGTGCATCCACACGGCCTGGTGTGAACGGTACAGTGACATATACGCCTGCCGCTTTCGCGGCTTGCTCCACGCCTACTACGCCCGCCAGCACGATAATATCTGCCAGGGAAGCTTTGTTAGTGGTGCGCTGAATAGCTTCCAGAGCAGGAAGTGCACGAACCGCTGCGGCGTTCACATCCCAGTCACGCTGAGGCGCCAGCGCCAGACGTGCGCCATTGGCACCGCCACGCTTATCGCCGCCGCGGAAGGTTGAAGCAGACGCCCAGGCAACAGAAACCAGCTCGCTTACGGAGAGACCCGATGCCGCAATTTCCGCTTTCAGACTTTCAATATCTTCCTTCGAAGGGTTGAACACCGCCTGTGGCAGCGGATCCTGCCAAATCAGATCTTCTTTCGGCACTTCCGGACCAATGTACCGCGCTTTTGGCCCCATATCACGGTGGGTCAGTTTGAACCATGCACGTGCGAAAGCTTCGTTGAAAGCCTGCGGATCGTTCAGGAAACGACGGGAAATTTTTTCGAATTCCGGGTCAAAACGCAGCGTCAGGTCGGTGACCAGCATGGTTGGTTTGCGTTTTTTCGACGGGTCGAACGGATCAGGCATAATGTCCGGCGCATTTACGGCTTCAAACTGAATGGCACCGGCCGGGCTACGTGTCTGCACCCACTCATATTTGAACAGGTTCTCGAAGAAATAGTTGCTCCACTGGGTCGGGGTTTGTGACCAGATGACTTCCAGACCAGAGGTGATAGCATCTTCGCCAACGCCAGAGCCGTGCGTGCTATGCCAGCCAAGACCCTGCGCCTCAATCGGTGCGGCTTCCGGATCAGCACCTACATGGGTCGCTTCTCCTGCACCGTGGGTTTTACCGAGAGTATGCCCCCCTGCAATCAACGCGACGGTCTCTTCGTCATCCATACCCATGTTACCAAAGGTGGCGCGAATCGCCGCTGCCGCTGACAGCGGTTCGCCGCTGGCATTTGGCCCTTCCGGGTTAACGTAAATCAGGCCCATTTCGGTTGCGCCGAGTGGACGCTTCGCCAGCTCTTCCGGATCGCGGTGCTTCAGCCAGGTCGTTTCGTCGCCCCAGTTAACGTCCATATCCGGTTCCCAGACGTCTTCACGCCCGGCACCAAAACCAAAGGTGCGGAAACCCGAGTTTTCCAGCGCCACGTTACCCGCGAGGATAAACAGGTCAGCCCAGGAGATTTTTTGCCCGTATTTTTGCTTAATTGGCCACAGCAGGCGGCGTGCTTTATCCAGGCTGACGTTATCAGGCCAGGAGTTCAGCGGCGCAAAGCGCTGTTGACCGCGTCCTGCACCACCGCGCCCATCAACGGAGCGATAGGTGCCTGCACCGTGCCAGGCCATACGAATAAACAGACCTGCATAGCTGCCCCAGTCGGCTGGCCACCACGGTTGAGAGTCGGTTAAAAGTGCTTTGAGGTCGCCTTTAAGCGCAGAGTAATCAAGTTTGCTGAATTCTTTGCGGTAGTCGAAGTCTTCACCCAGAGGGTTCGAACGGTTGGAATGTTGGTTAAGAAGGTCGACACGGAGTTGTTTTGGCCACCAGTCACGGCTGCTGGTACCTGCCCCCGCGCTCTGATCGTGACCGCCCTGATGGAACGGGCATTTGCCGACTTTATTGGTATCGTCTGACGTGCTCATCGCTATGCTCCCTTTTACAGTGTTACCGTTACGATATACGCCCTTATTGATAAGGTACAGTTGGGATAACCCACAGATTCGATAGTTAATTCCGTTTAATTACACTTTGAAAATTTGTGACTTTTTTACGTCTTTGGCAGAATTGCCGATATGACAGGAAAATAAAACCCTTATAAATCAAAAAACCCTCCGAAGAGGGCTTTTTTGTTACACGCCTGGTCTAACACCGAGCGTGTGGCATATGGCGTAACTCATCTCCGCACGGTTCAGCGTGTAGAAGTGGAAATCCTTCACCCCTTCACGACTTAAAATCTTCACCATGTCCATCGCGATATTTGCGCCCACCAGCTTGCGTGTTTCCGGGTCATCGTCCAGCCCTTCGTACATTTTAGACATCCAAAGCGGAATGCGCACATTCGTCATGTCAGCAAATTTCTTCGCCTGTTTGAAGTTAGAGACCGGCAGAATACCTGGGATGATTTCAACGTCGATGCCTGCGGAAACACAACGGTCACGGAAGCGCAGGTAGCTTTCCACATCAAAGAAGAACTGGGTAATCGCGCGGTTTGCACCGGCTTCCACTTTACGCTTCAGGTTAAGCAGATCGGCCTGGGCGCTTTTCGCTTCCGGGTGAACTTCAGGATAAGCGGCAACGGAGATATCAAAATCGGCCACGTCTTTCAGCAGCGCGACCAGGTCGGCAGCATACATTTCCGGCTTACCGCTACCCGGCGGCAGGTCACCGCGCAGGGCAACAATATGACGAATGCCGTTGTTCCAGTAATCCTGGGCGATAGCACGCAGTTCATCACGGGTTGCGTCAATACAGGTAAGGTGCGGGGCCGCTTCCAGACCGGTGCGATCTTTAATGCCTTTAATGATGCTGTGCGTACGGTCACGCTCGCCGGAGTTTGCACCGTAGGTTACGGAGACAAACTTCGGTTTCAGGCTGCTCAGGCGATCGATAGAGCTCCACAGAGTTTGCTCCATTTCACTGGTGCGCGGCGGGAAAAATTCAAAAGAGACGTTAATCTGGCCGTTTACTTCGGCCAGGCTCTGATTCAGGGCTTCCCGCTGGTTGGCGTGAAAAAAGCTCATACCGTACCTCTATCAATCGCGTGTCGTTGTGTGTTGTTTTGTGAACTTCTATACGTTTAGACGTCCAGATGTAAAAATGACGGAAAAGCGGGGGGACGTCAACAGAAATAATCAACAATAACGGTGAGGTTTGCTCAGGGAATATGAGGAAAATTCATGATGAGGGTAATTCCCTCTCCCGGAGAGAGAGGGAAATTCAGGCGTTACAGTAACTTAGCCAGGCGGTTGATGTCGGACTGGATCGCGCCGGCGGTCACATCGCGCCCCGCCCCCGGACCGCGGATCACCAGTGGGTTATCACGATACCAGCGGCTTTCGATCGCGAAGACGTTATCGCACGGCAAAAGTGCTGCCAGCGGATGTTCAGGACGCACCGCCTCAACACCCACACGCGCTTTTCCGTTGGCCTCAAAACGCGCCACATAGCGCAGTACCAGCCCCATCTCGTTCGCCGCTTCCAGACGCTGTACCATCTGCTCGTTAAGCTCTTCACCATTTTCAAAGAAATGGTCTATAGAACCTTCTTCACAGCCAGCAGTCACCAGTGATTCGACGCGCACGGAATCCGGTTCGATGTCGTAACCGGCTTCACGCGCGAGGATCACCAGCTTACGCATTACGTCTTTACCGGAGAGGTCAACGCGCGGATCGGGCTCGGTTAAGCCCTGCTGCCACGCCTGATCCACCAGGTCGGTGAACGGTACGGTGCCGTCAAACTGCAGGAACAACCAGGAGAGCGTGCCGGAGAAGATACCGCTCAGCGCCAGAATACTGTCGCCGCTTTCAATCAGATCACGCACGGTGTGGTTAACCGGCAGGCCCGCGCCCACGGTGGCGTTATAGAGCCAGTGACGACCTGTTTTTTCAAACGCGTCGTGGATCTGACGGTATTTATCGGTGCTGCTTGCCCCCGCCAGCTTATTGGCGCTAATGACGTGGAACCCATGGCTGGCGAAATCAAGATACTGATCGGCCAGTTGTTCGCTGGCGGTGACATCCAGCACTACCAGATCGTCATACGGGTGCGCACGCATCCACAGGAACAGCGACTCTTCATCCTGCTCGACGGCTTCATCATTAAAGAAGGCAAGCGCACGGCTGGCGTCCAGCCCTTCGTAGTTCAGCAGGCTGCGGCGGCTATCCACCACGCCAGCGAGAATAAATTCAAACCCGGTACGTGCAGAGAGAGTGACCTGTTCGCGGGCAAACAGCTCCAGCCAGCGGGAACCGATGTTGCCTTTACCGAACAGCACCAGGCCAATGCGTTTTTCCGCGCGGAACAGAGAGGTATGCAGACCCTGAATCAGGCTCTCGGTAGGCCCTTTACGCAGCACGGCGACCAGGCTGATGCCCTCTTCCGACTGCCAGGTGAACTCAACCGGCTGTCCCTTCAGTTGCTGCCAGAAACGGTGGCAGTGCAGCGGGTTACGGGTGACGCCCGCGCCCACCATCGCCACCAGCGCCAGCCCCTGACGCAGGCGAAGCTCGCCCGGCAGGCCCGCTTCATCCAGAATTTTCAGCGCGCTGTCCGCCACTTCTGCGGTATAGCAGAACTGCAGCAGCTGGCGGTCGTTATGCACGCCAACGGCCAGCGGACGTACCTGAGCACGCTTTAACACCAGGTCGATGTCCTTATGTGCCAGTTTGAAATCCTGTCCTGCCGGAACCTGGAACTCAATCAGACAGATGTCGTCGTGGCTGGTAACAATACGCGCCCCGGTACCGGAAGCCAGCACGCGCTCAATGCGCGTGGAGCCCTGATCCGGGGTGTAACTGCAGCGCAGCTGCAAGTCAATATCGCTGCCGGAGACTGGCTGCAGCGTGCGCGCGTGCAGTACCGGTGCCGCCAGACGTGCCAGTTCGCTGGCTTCGTCGAGACGCAGCAGCGGCAGTAAACAGGCATCTTTCACTTTGCGCGGGTCGGCGCTGTAAACACCAGCCACGTCACTCCAGATGGTGACGCGGGACACGCCCGCCAGAGCACCGATTTGCGTTGCAGAGTAGTCGGAGCCGTTACGCCCCAGCAGCACCGTTTCGCCCGCGTTGCTGCGGCTGATAAAGCCGGTGACGACAATGCGTTTACCTGGATGTTGCACCAGCAGCTGTTGCAGTAACGGGTAAGACAATCCTTCGTCGACCTGCGGCTGTGCAGCACGCTCAGCGCGCAGGAAATCGCGCGCGTCGAGCCAGGCGGCTTCAACACCAAGATGTTGCAATACGGCAGCCATCAGACGCGCAGACCACACTTCCCCGTGGCCGACCACTTCGGCATACACCGCTTCGGTAATGCCGCTGTCCAGCAGGGCAGCCAGACGCTCAAGGTCATGGGTGAAGGCACTGATCAACCCGTCCGCTACGTCTGCAGGCAGCAGGCCGGCAATCAGCTCGCTCTGATAACGACGTAAGGACTGTTGCACCTGATGCGCAGAAAGGCGATCGGTCTGGCTCAATTTCAGCCAGCTAATCAACTGGTTGGTGGTGCTGCCCGCCGCAGAGACAACCATCATGTCCCCCGGCTGCGAATACTCTGTCATGATCCCTGCGACACGCAGATAACATTTCACATCAGCAAGACTACTACCACCAAACTTGTGCAGCTGACGACCCTTCGCCCCTGCCTGCGCTATCACACTCATGATTACCCCTTGGCTGCGACCCGGAAGCCATTTTCCAGATCGGCAATTAAATCTTCAGAATCTTCAATACCGGTTGAGATTCGCAGCAGCGTCTCGGAAATCCCGGCGGCGGCACGTGCTTCGGGTGCCATACCTGCGTGCGTCATGGTCGCGGCGTGGGAGATTAAGCTTTCAACCCCACCTAAGGATTCCGCCAGCGTAAACAATGACAGCCCGCTCAGGAAGCGACGCAGCGTTTGCTCGTCACCGTCCAGTTCAAAACTTAACATCGCGCCAAATCCCTTCTGCTGGCGCGCGGCGATCTCGTGCCCCTGGTTTTCCGGCAGCGACGGGTGATAGAGCTTCTTCACCAGCGGCTGCGTTTTCAGGAAATCGACAATCGCCTGAGCATTGCGCTGCGCCACTTCCATGCGCGGCGACAGCGTACGAATGCCACGTAACAGCAAGTAGCTGTCGAAGGCCCCGGCAGTGACGCCAATGTTATTCGCCCACCATGCCAGTTCCGTGACAACTTCAGGATCTTTGGCAATCACCACGCCCGCGACCACGTCAGAATGGCCGTTCAGATATTTAGTGCATGAATGCAATACCAGATCAGCACCCAATGCTAATGGGTTCTGAAGGGCCGGACTGAGGAACGTATTATCCACTACACTTATCGCTCCCGCATCCCTTGCGAGCTGACAAATTTTCGCAATGTCGACAACGCGCAACAATGGGTTGCTTGGACTTTCCACCAGTACCAGCTTCGGTTTCTCTGCCAGCGCCTGTTTCAGCGCCTGTTCGTCGTTTTGATCGACAAACAGCACGCGATAACAGCCGCGCTTTGCCAGACTATCAAACAGACGATAGCTGCCGCCGTAGCAGTCGTGCGGCGCAACCAGCAGATCACCCGGTTTCAGGAACACCGTTGTCACCAGGTGAATGGCGGACATACCGGTATTGGTTAATACTGCACCTGCGCCACCTTCCAGCTCAGCCAGCGCGCGCTGGGTCACATCACGCGTAGGGTTGCCACGACGCGAGTAATCATGCGCGCGGGGTTCATTAAATCCGGTGAAATTATAGGTACTGGAAAGATGAATTGGCGGGACAACGCAGCCGTACTGCTCGTCATCATTTAATCCGCTACGCACTGCAATAGTGGCCTGTTTACGCGTCATGGTGAAGGCTTCCTGGCGAATGAGGTGAAAAGTCAGGCACCAGAGTAAACATTGAATGTATGGACGTCAATACATCTGGACATCTAAACTTCTTTGCGTATAGATTGAGCAATGCGCAAATAGCCGTTAAAATTATATGCTTTAGTGCACGCTGCAGCGGCAATATCCGTGCCACGGTATCGTCTCTACGGTAAACTAGGCAAGATTACGGTTCAAAACCCAGAGTTACAGGTTTTGCACCCTTAGATAAATGACTGAGAGGATTAAAGGTATCTCATGGCTGAATGGAGCGGCGAATATATCAGCCCATACGCTGAGCACGGTAAGAAGAGTGAGCAAGTAAAGAAAATTACGGTTTCCATTCCTCTGAAGGTGTTGAAGATCCTCACCGATGAACGTACGCGTCGTCAGGTGAACAACCTGCGCCACGCAACCAACAGCGAACTGTTGTGCGAAGCGTTTCTGCATGCGTTTACCGGTCAACCGTTGCCGAACGATGACGATCTGCGCAAAGAGCGTAGCGACGAAATCCCGGAAGAGGCGAAGGTGATCATGCGTGAACTGGGTATTGACCCGGAGACGTGGGAATACTGAAAAGCGGATACAAAAAAGGCACCTTGCGGTGCCTTTTTTTCGGGAAACTTATTTAGCGCCCGGGATGCTGAAACGCTTGTTGAAGCGGTCAACACGGCCACCGGTTGCAACATCACGCTGCTTACCAGTGTAGAACGGGTGGCATTTGCCGCACACGTCCAGGTTCAGATCGTGACCCACGGTAGAGCGGATCTGGATAGAGTTACCGCAAGAACAGTTTGCAGTAATCATTTCGTATTTCGGGTGAATATCTTTTTTCATGGGAGAACCTCAGTTAAGGCCGCGTCGCTCTTCCAGCCCTAACGCCAGACACCACGCGATGTTGATTGTAAGTTCTTTGGCGTAAAGTACACCAAAGGCGGCGAATCATACAGAATTTGACCAACGTATGCAAACTGATCCGCACGCCGCTTTTACTAAAGTGTATACTAACGCGCCACTTTTCAAGTCAGGAAGATTAGATGCCCGTCGCTCACGTTGCCCTGCCCGTTCCGCTTTCCCGCACCTTTGACTATCTGCTGCCTGACAGCATGAGCGCCAAAGCGGGCTGTCGCGTGACCGTGCCCTTTGGCAAGCAGCAGCGCGTGGGGATTGTGGTTTCGGTCAGCGATAAGAGCGAGTTACCGCTTAATGAACTGAAATCGGTTGTTGAGGTGCTGGACAGTGAGCCGGTTTACTCCAGCAGCACCTGGCGACTTCTGCTGTGGGCGGCGGATTACTACCACCATCCCATCGGCGACGTCCTGTTCCACGCCCTGCCCATTATGCTGCGTCAGGGTAAGAGCGCCAGCCATGCGCCGATGTGGTACTGGTTTGCCACTGAAGAAGGTCAGGCTGTCGACATCAACAGCCTCAAACGCTCGCAGAAACAGCAGCAGGCGCTGGCGGCGCTGCGCCAGGGGAAAATCTGGCGTCATCAGGTCGACGAACTTGAGGTCAGCGAAACGGCGCTACAGGCCCTGAGAAAGAAAGGGCTGAGTGAACTGGGCAGCGAAGCGCCTGCACTTTACGACTGGCGAACAAATTTTTCCGTATCAGGTGACAGACTGCGTCTGAATACCGAGCAGGCCACCGCCGTCGGCGCGATCCATAGCGCCTCCGATCATTTCTCTGCCTGGCTGCTGGCGGGAGTTACCGGTTCCGGCAAGACCGAAGTCTACCTGAGCGTGCTGGAAAACGTGCTCGCACAGGGCAAACAGGCGCTGGTGATGGTGCCGGAAATTGGCCTGACGCCGCAAACCATCGCCCGATTCCGCGAGCGCTTTAACGCGCCGGTTGAGGTGCTGCACTCCGGCCTGAACGACAGCGAGCGCCTCAACGCCTGGCTGAAAGCGAAAAACGGTGAAGCGGCGATTGTGATCGGCACCCGCTCGTCGCTGTTTACGCCGTTTAAAAATCTCGGCGTTATCGTGATCGACGAAGAGCACGACAGCTCCTATAAACAGCAGGAAGGCTGGCGCTATCACGCCCGCGATCTGGCGGTCTATCGCGCGCACAGCGAGCAAATCCCTATTATTCTCGGCTCCGCCACGCCGGCGCTCGAAACGCTGCACAACGTGCGTCAGCGTAAATACCATATGCTACGCCTGACGCGTCGCGCGGGAAATGCGCGCCCGGCCATTCAGCACGTACTGGATCTGAAAGGACAGCAAGTTCAGGCGGGGTTAGCACCCGCGCTTATCACCCGGATGCGCCAGCATTTGCAGGCCGGGAACCAGGTCATTCTGTTTCTCAACCGACGCGGATTTGCGCCAGCTCTGCTGTGCCACGACTGCGGCTGGATTGCCGAGTGCCCGCGCTGCGATCATTACTACACCTTCCATCAGGCCCAGCGTCATTTGCGCTGCCACCACTGCGACAGTCAACGCCCTGTTCCGCGCCAGTGTCCATCGTGTGGTTCAACGCACATTGTGCCGGTGGGTCTGGGGACTGAACAGCTGGAACAGGCTCTTGCGCCCTTCTTCCCTGACGTCCCTCTCTCCCGCATCGACCGGGACACCACCAGCCGTAAAGGTGCGCTGGAACAGCAACTGGCGGAAGTGCATCGCGGCGGCGCACGCATTTTGATTGGTACCCAGATGCTGGCGAAAGGACACCATTTCCCGGATGTAACGCTGGTTGCCCTGCTGGATGTCGACGGCGCACTCTTCTCAGCAGACTTCCGTTCCGCGGAACGTTTTGCCCAGCTTTATACCCAGGTCGCCGGTCGTGCCGGACGCGCGGGCAAACAGGGCGAAGTGGTTCTGCAAACGCACCACCCTGAACACCCGTTACTCCAGACCCTGCTACACAAAGGCTATGACGCCTTTGCCGAACAGGCGCTGGCAGAACGCCAGACCCTGCAGCTACCGCCGTGGACCAGCCACGTGATCGTTCGTGCAGAAGATCATAACAACCAGCAGGCCCCACTTTTCCTGCAGCAGCTGAGAAACCTCCTGCAGGCCAGTCCACTGGTGGATAACCAGCTGTGGATTTTGGGCCCGGTTCCGGCACTGGCACCAAAGCGCGGCGGACGTTTTCGCTGGCAAATTTTGCTCCAGCACCCTTCGAGAATTCGTCTCCAGCATATCGTCAGCGGCGCGCTGGTACTGATTAACACCCTTCCGGAAGCGCGAAAAGTGAAGTGGGTACTGGACGTCGATCCCATCGAAGGCTGAAGACGGATCGAAAAATTTAACGTTCCTCACACTTTTTATGAAAATTCTGTAACCGATTCCATTAACTATCTGTAAAAATGGTGATGTCAGAAGTTCGGTGTTCAGGCGAGGAGAAGACGTTGAAGTCCAGCAAAGAGGTTGCACCGGCGACCATGAAAGACGTTGCCCAGAAAGCACAGGTCTCTACGGCAACGGTATCCCGCGCATTAATGAATCCGGATAAAGTCTCCCAGGCGACCCGTAACCGGGTTGAGCAGGCTGCGCTGGAAGTGGGCTATTTTCCACAGGCGATGGGCCGTAACGTCAAGCGCAATGAGTCGCGCACCATCCTGGTGATAGTGCCGGACATCTGCGATCCCTTTTTCAGCGAGATTATCCGCGGTATTGAAGTGACAGCGGCTGAACAGGGTTATCTGGTACTGATTGGCGACTGTGCGCACCAGAACCAGCAGGAAAAAACCTTTATCGACCTCATTATCACCAAGCAGATCGACGGTATGTTGCTGCTTGGCTCTCGCCTGCCGTTTGATGCCAGCATTGAAGAGCAGCGTAATTTACCGCCGATGGTCATGGCCAACGAGTTTGCGCCAGAGCTGGAGCTGCCGACGGTCCATATCGATAACCTCACCGCCGCATTCAACGCCGTCAACTATCTCCAGGAACTGGGGCATAAACGTATTGGCTGCATTGCCGGACCGGAAGAGATGCCGCTGTGTCACTACCGCTTACAGGGCTACGTTCAGGCGCTGCGCCGTACCGGCGTCACTGTCAATCCGCACTATATTGCTCGTGGTGACTTCACCTTCGCTGCGGGTGGACAGGCGCTGGAAAAACTTCTTGACCTGCCTGAGCCGCCCACCGCCGTATTCTGTCACAGCGATGTAATGGCGCTGGGCGCATTGTCGTATGCCAAACGTCGTGGCCTGCGCATACCGAAAGATTTATCGATCATCGGATTCGATAATATTTCGCTTTCAGAATTTTGCGATCCGCCGCTCTCAACGGTCGCTCAGCCGCGCTATCAAATCGGCCGCGAAGCGATGCTTCTTCTGCTGGATCAGCTTCACGGTCAAACAGTTAGCAGCGGCTCGCGGTTGCTGGACTGCGAACTGATTGTTCGCGGCACTACCCAGGCATTGACTTAAAGTAAACGTCTTTCGGATACCCTTATCTGGTCAAAGCCCCGCCGCTTAAGTAACATGGCGGACTGACGAACGAATAAATACAGCGAAACGATAGTGGCACAACGAGATTATGTACGTCGCGGCCAGCCGGCACCTTCGCGACGCAAAAAGAGTAGCTCAAGGAAAAAGCAGAGTAACCTGCCTGCTGTCTCGCCAGCAATGGTCGCTATTGCTGCGGCTGTAGTCGTCGCCTTTATTGGTGGACTGTACTTTATTACGCACCATAAAAAAGAAGAGTCTGAGGCGCTTCAGGCCAGTAAAGTGGCCGGAAATGGTCTTCCTCCGAAGCCTGAAGAACGCTGGCGCTATATCAAAGAGCTGGAAAGCCGTCAGCCTGGCGTACGTGCGCCAACCGAGCCTTCCGCAGGTGGAGAAGTGCAGAATGCGAATCAACTGACGGATGAACAGCGTCAGTTGTTGGCACAAATGCAGGCTGATATGCGCCAGCAACCCACGCAGCTGAATGAAGTCCCGTGGAATGAACAGACTCCGGCACAGCGTCAGCAAACGTTACAGCGACGTCAGGCGCAACAGCAAATTCAGCAACAGCAACAGCAGCAACAACAGTGGGCGCAAACCCAGCCGGTGCAGCAGCCGAAAGCACAGCCGCGGGTAACGGAACAGCCTTACCAGCAGCAGACGCGTACGGTGCAGTCCCAGCCGGTTCAGCAACAGCCGAAGACTCAGCCGCAGAAGCAAACGGCTCAGCCATATCAGGATCTCTTGCAGACGCCAGCGCATACCACCGCTCAGCAGCCGAAAACGCAGCAGGCCGCGCCTATCACTAAAGAGACCGAGGCACCGAAGCAGACGGCAGAGAAAAAAGACGAGCGCCGCTGGATGGTTCAGTGCGGTTCGTTTAA
Source organism: Enterobacter ludwigii (assembly GCA_023023105.1). Classification (NCBI taxonomy): domain Bacteria; kingdom Pseudomonadati; phylum Pseudomonadota; class Gammaproteobacteria; order Enterobacterales; family Enterobacteriaceae; genus Enterobacter; species Enterobacter ludwigii. Next base: position 4,578,708 of record CP083824.1, read on the forward strand.
AGGTGCCGAGCAGGCGGAAACGGTGCGCGCGCAGCTGGCCTTTGAAGGGTTTGATTCACGTATTACCACCAACAATGGCTGGAATCGCGTGGTGATTGGCCCAGTGAAAGGCAAAGAAAATGCTGATGGCACCATTTCACGTTTGAAAGTCGCCGGTCACACAAACTGTATTCGACTCGCATCCGGGGGTTGAAACCCCCAATTTCCCCCCCATCTATCATTCTATTCAGCCCTGAGCACAGGCTCAGGGCTTCTGTTTCCCGATTCTGTAACCAGGGGGTCTGCTCGTGACAACAATAGTAAGTGTACGCCGTAACGGCCATGTGGTAATCGCCGGTGATGGCCAGGCCACGCTGGGTAATACCGTCATGAAAGGCAACGTGAAGAAAGTACGTCGTCTCTATAACGACAAAGTGATCGCCGGTTTTGCTGGCGGCACCGCTGATGCCTTCACGCTGTTTGAACTTTTTGAACGCAAACTGGAAATGCACCAGGGTCATCTGGTGAAAGCCGCTGTTGAGCTGGCGAAAGACTGGCGTACCGACCGCATGCTGCGCAAGCTCGAAGCGCTGCTGGCCGTAGCCGACGAAACCGCGTCGCTGATTATCACCGGTAACGGTGACGTCATTCAGCCGGAAAACGACCTGATTGCCATCGGCTCTGGCGGCCCTTATGCCCAGGCTGCAGCCCGCGCGCTGTTGGAAAATACCGACATGAACGCGCGAGATATCGCGGTGAAGGCGTTGGATATTGCAGGTGATATCTGCATTTATACCAACCACAACCACACCATCGAAGAATTACCGTCTAAAGCGTAAGGATCTCCCATGTCTGAAATGACCCCACGCGAAATTGTTAGCGAACTGAACAAACATATTATCGGCCAGGATAACGCCAAGCGCTCCGTGGCGATCGCCCTGCGTAACCGCTGGCGTCGTATGCAGCTTGACGAAGAGCTGCGCCATGAAGTGACGCCGAAAAACATTCTGATGATCGGCCCAACCGGCGTCGGTAAAACCGAGATCGCCCGTCGTCTGGCGAAGCTGGCTAACGCACCGTTCATCAAAGTTGAAGCCACCAAGTTCACCGAAGTAGGTTATGTCGGTAAAGAAGTGGATTCTATCATCCGCGATCTGACCGATTCTGCTATCAAAATGGTGCGCGTTCAGGCGATTGAGAAAAACCGCTACCGCGCGGAAGAGATGGCCGAAGAGCGCATTCTCGACGTGCTGATCCCACCGGCAAAAAACAACTGGGGCCAGGCTGAACAACAGTCTGAACCTTCAGCCGCACGTCAGGCGTTCCGCAAAAAACTGCGTGAAGGCCAGCTGGATGATAAAGAGATTGAGATCGATCTCGCGGCCGCACCGATGGGCGTGGAAATCATGGCACCTCCAGGTATGGAGGAGATGACCAGCCAGCTGCAGTCCATGTTCCAGAACCTGGGCGGCCAGAAGCAGAAAGCGCGTAAGCTGAAAATCAAGGACGCGATGAAGCTGCTTATCGAAGAAGAAGCGGCAAAACTGGTGAACCCGGAAGAGCTGAAACAGGATGCTATCGAAGCGGTTGAGCAGCACGGTATCGTGTTTATCGACGAAATCGATAAAATCTGTAAACGTGGCGGCAACAGCTCCGGCCCGGATGTGTCCCGTGAAGGCGTTCAGCGCGACCTGCTGCCGCTGGTTGAAGGCTGCACCGTTTCCACTAAGCACGGCATGGTAAAAACAGACCACATTCTGTTTATCGCCTCCGGTGCATTCCAGGTTGCCAGCCCGTCTGACCTGATCCCGGAATTGCAGGGTCGTCTGCCAATCCGCGTTGAGTTGCAGGCGCTGACCACTGAAGATTTCGAACGTATCCTGACCGAGCCAAATGCCTCTGCTACCGTACAGTACAAAGCGCTGATGGCGACCGAAGGTGTGAACCTCGAGTTCACCCAGGACGGTATCAAACGTATCGCCCAGGCCGCATGGCAGGTGAACGAAACCACCGAGAACATCGGTGCGCGTCGTCTCCATACTGTGCTGGAACGCCTGGTGGAAGATATCTCTTATGATGCGAGCGACCTTAACGGTCAAACCATTACCATTGACGCAGAATATGTGAGTAAACATCTGGATGCGTTAGTGGCAGATGAAGATCTGAGCCGTTTTATCCTATAATCGCGGTTACTGGATTCTCATCACGTTTAATGGGGGCTAATGCCCCCATTTTTATTGGCTAAATAACTATGACTGATATCAGCCGTACTCAGGCGTGGCTCGAAAGTCTGCGCCCTAAAACACTTCCTCTGGCCTTTGCTGCGATTGTCGTCGGTACGGCTCTTGCCTGGTGGCAAGGTTATTTTGACCCGCTGGTCGCCGCGCTGGCATTGATTACCGCCGGCCTGCTGCAAATCCTCTCCAATCTCGCCAACGATTACGGTGACGCAGTAAAAGGCAGCGATAAACCTGACCGTATCGGGCCACTGCGCGGGATGCAGAAAGGGGTGATTACTCAGGCGCAGATGAAACGCGCATTGATTATCACCGTGGTGCTGATTTGTTTATCGGGTCTGGCACTGGTTACGGTGGCGTCTAAAACCACCAGCGATTTTATTGGCTTCCTGGTGTTAGGTTTATTGGCCATTGTCGCGGCCATCACCTACACCGTCGGCACGCGTCCTTATGGTTATATTGGTCTGGGTGATATTTCCGTGCTGGTGTTCTTCGGCTGGCTGAGCGTGATGGGAAGCTGGTACTTACAGGCGCATACCCTTATCCCTGCTCTGTTCCTGCCTGCAACCGCCTGCGGACTGCTGGCAACGGCGGTGCTCAATATCAACAACCTGCGCGATATCGACAGCGATCGTGAGAACGGTAAGAACACGCTGGCGGTACGTCTGGGTCCGGTTAACGCGCGCCGCTACCACGCCTGCCTGCTGATAGGCGCGCTGCTCTGTCTGGCACTGTTTAACCTGATCTCGCTGCACAGCGTATGGGGCTGGCTGTTTGTACTTGCCGCACCGCTGCTGATTAAGCAGGCGCGATTTGTCATGCGCGAACTGAGCCCTGCAGCCATGCCACCAATGCTGGAACGCACGGTAAAAGGCGCGCTTCTGACTAACCTGTTGTTCGTCATCGGGATTGTCTTAAGTCAGACGCTTCGTTAGCTGACAAATATCAATTAACAATTGATGATTTTGCCAACAACGCATTTCGCACGATATACTGAACACATTCGCAGCAACTGAGCGTTAAACCTATGAAATACGATACCTCCGAGCTTTGTGACATCTATCAGGAAGATGTCAACGTCGTTGAACCGCTGTTCTCCAACTTTGGTGGGCGGTCGTCGTTTGGCGGACAAATCGTCACGGTGAAATGTTTCGAGGACAACGGGTTGCTGTACGATCTGCTCGAGCAGAACGGTCGCGGCCGCGTTCTTGTGGTCGACGGCGGCGGTTCCGTGCGCCGCGCATTAATTGATGCTGAACTGGCCGGCATTGCCGTTCAGAATGAGTGGGAAGGCCTTGTGGTTTACGGTTCCGTGCGCCAGGTGGACGATCTGGAAGAGCTGGATATCGGGATTCAGGCCATCGCGGCCATACCGGTAGGGGCGGCGGGTGACGGCATCGGCGAAAGCGACGTGCGCGTCAATTTCGGCGGCGTGACCTTCTTCTCCGGTGACCATCTGTACGCCGATAACACCGGCATAATCCTTTCCGAAGATCCGCTGGATATCGAGTAATTAAACCGTAAGCGTGGGCCATAAAAAAACCGCCAACAGCAATGTGGCGGTTTTTTTGTCCCTCGGGATTCGCGGTCCGTTGGGAAGTCTTACAGACTAACACCAAGGAACTTCATCATACTCTTGTCTAAACCTTGGGCAACCCCTCAGAACCTTTATAAAATCCTATTTGTCTATGAAAACCTTAACGCCACGGTTGATGACCTTTATGATACAGCGTCCCTTTCCGCCATCTCGCACATGGGCATCGGTCCAGGGAAAGGTGTATTCACTACCGTAAAGCAGGCTAACACCAGGGCTTGTGTCCACCGACTTATCACCGGTGGTGAACGGTGGAGCGGTTAGCTGCAGGGACCGCATAATGAAACGCTATTTATGTATCGCGTTCATTGTCGCCAGCGTACTCGTTGTAAAGAGTGATGAACCGAATGTGTTCGTTGCTTTTGCTATGACAGCGCAGGACAAGTAGCGTTAAGGCCGCCTCTGGCGGCCTTTTTTATAACTGGCATAAAAAAAGCCGGGTAGCGGCATCGCCATACCCGGCTTGTTCGAATCTGCAGTTCCCGTAAGAAATTAGACTTCTTCCATACGTCCCAGCAGCGCCTGCAGGCGATCCTGCCAACCGTTCTGCTGTTCGCGCAGCTGGTTGTTTTCGCGCTCCAGTTCTTCGCGGCCGTGCTGAGCGTTCTGAACTTCCTGCGCCAGGCTGTTGTTCTTCTCTTTCAGCTCTTCAATTTCCATCTGCAGCAGGGTGATGGTGTCAATCGCCTGCTGTACTTTCGATTCCAGTTTCTCAAACACTTCTAAAGACATGATGCTACCTCTCCTGAATTGCAAGGCGACGCTTTAACGTAAACGCGCACGACATATACCGTCGATTGTATGGAGCACAGCGCTCTGTGTCCAGCGACACACCGCGCAGATCGCGGTTTGCAACACTTTTAGGTCTGGTCCTGGTGCGTTCGCGTCATATCACCCTAAATTGTTAACTCATTCGTTAATGAAATGATTCAGCTCACATTCCGCCACTGATGCAAAAATGTGCTTTATGGCGCGAAAACGCTCATTTTATGACGAAGACCACACATTTTGATTTCGATATTTCTCGTTTTTGCTCGTTAACGATAAATTAACACTATGTCTACAGGGCATCGTGGCTGTCACGGGCGGCCATGCTAACAATAAACATCAATTTCTTCAGGATTCCGATTATGAGTCAGACATCAACCTTAAAAGGCCAGTGCATTGCCGAGTTCCTTGGTACCGGGTTGTTGATATTCTTCGGAGTGGGCTGTGTCGCTGCACTGAAAGTGGCGGGTGCCAGTTTTGGTCAGTGGGAAATCAGTATTATCTGGGGTCTGGGCGTGGCGATGGCCATCTACCTGACTGCAGGTGTTTCTGGTGCACATCTTAACCCGGCGGTGACTATCGCACTGTGGCTGTTCGCGTGCTTCGAAGGACGCAAAGTTGTTCCTTTCATTCTTTCTCAGTTTGCCGGCGCGTTTTGCGCAGCGGCGTTAGTTTACGGGCTTTATTACAATCTTTTCATCGACTTCGAACAGACGCATCATATGGTGCGCGGCAGTGTCGAAAGTCTGGACCTGGCAGGCATCTTCTCAACCTACCCTAACCCGCATATCAATTTTGTGCAGGCGTTCGCAGTTGAAATGGTGATTACCGCTATCCTGATGGGCGTTATCCTGGCGCTGACTGACGACGGAAACGGCATTCCGCGCGGCCCGCTGGCACCCCTGCTGATTGGCCTGCTGATTGCGGTGATTGGCGCATCAATGGGCCCGCTGACTGGGTTTGCGATGAACCCGGCACGTGATATCGGACCAAAAGCGTTCGCCTTTATCGCAGGCTGGGGCGACGTCGCCTTCACCGGTGGCAAAGACATTCCTTACTTCCTGGTTCCGCTGTTTGCGCCGGTTGTCGGGGCTGCGCTGGGTGCATTTAGCTACCGCAAATTAATTGGTCGCCACTTACCGTGCGACACCTGTGTGGAAGAGGAGAAGGAAACGACTTCTACCGCACAACAAAAAGCTTCGCTGTAATCTGACTACGGGACACATACCATGACCGAAAAAAAATATATCGTTGCGCTCGACCAGGGCACTACCAGCTCCCGCGCTGTCGTAATGGATCATGACGCGAACATCGTCAGCGTGTCACAGCGCGAATTTGAGCAAATTTATCCTCGCCCAGGCTGGGTAGAGCACGACCCGATGGAGATCTGGGCATCACAAAGCTCCACGCTGGTCGAAGTGCTGGCGAAAGCCGATATCAGTTCCGACGAGATTGCCGCGATTGGTATTACTAACCAGCGTGAAACGACGATTGTCTGGGAACGTGAAACCGGTAAGCCTATTTATAATGCCATCGTCTGGCAGTGCCGCCGCACATCAGAAATCTGCGAACAGCTGAAGCGCGATGGCATGGAAGAGTATGTGCGCAGCGCCACCGGTCTGGTTGTTGACCCGTATTTCTCCGGTACCAAGGTGAAGTGGATCCTCGACCACGTGGAAGGGTCGCGCGAGCGTGCAAAACGTGGCGAGCTGCTGTTCGGTACCGTCGATACCTGGCTTATCTGGAAGATGACCCAGGGACGTGTCCACGTCACCGACTATACCAACGCCTCACGTACCATGTTGTTCAACATCAACACCCTGGAGTGGGATGACAAGATGCTGGACGCGCTGGATATCCCACGCGCGATGCTGCCTGAAGTACGCAAGTCTTCTGAGGTATACGGCCAGACCAACATCGGCGGTAAAGGCGGTACGCGTATTCCTATCGCCGGTATCGCGGGTGACCAGCAGGCGGCGCTGTTCGGCCAGCTGTGCGTCAAGGAAGGGATGGCGAAGAACACCTATGGCACTGGCTGCTTTATGCTGATGAACACCGGCGAGAAAGCGGTGAAATCAGAAAACGGCCTGCTGACCACCATTGCCTGCGGCCCACGCGGCGAAGTGAACTACGCGCTGGAAGGTGCAGTGTTCATGGCGGGTGCGTCTATTCAGTGGCTGCGTGATGAGATGAAACTGATCAGCGATGCGTTCGACTCCGAGTACTTCGCGACCAAAGTGAAAGACACCAACGGCGTATACGTGGTGCCTGCATTCACCGGTCTGGGCGCACCGTACTGGGACCCGTATGCACGCGGCGCGATTTTCGGTCTGACGCGTGGTGTGAACTCTAACCACATTATCCGCGCCACGCTGGAATCCATCGCCTACCAGACGCGCGACGTGCTGGAAGCGATGCAGGCTGACTCCGGCATTCGTCTGCACGCCCTGCGCGTGGACGGCGGTGCGGTCGCGAACAACTTCCTGATGCAGTTCCAGTCGGACATTCTGGGTACCCGCGTTGAACGCCCTGAAGTGCGTGAAGTCACGGCGCTGGGTGCGGCGTACCTCGCCGGTCTGGCAGTAGGTTTCTGGCAGAACCTGGACGAGCTGCAGGAAAAAGCGGTGATCGAACGCGAATTCCGCCCAGGTATTGAAACCACCGAACGTAACTTCCGCTACAGCGGCTGGAAAAAAGCGGTGAAACGCGCCCTGGCATGGGAAGATCACGAAGAGTAATTCCCCTCACCCTAACCCTCTCCCCACAGGGGAGAGGGAACTCGTCTCCCCACTCTGTGATAAACTTCGTGCAATTCTTTTTGATTGCACGAGTACCTCATGAAACGTGAACTTGCTATCGAGTTTTCCCGCGTCACCGAAGCGGCCGCCCTCGCAGGCTATAAATGGCTGGGTCGTGGCGACAAAAATACCGCAGACGGTGCGGCTGTCCATGCCATGCGCATCGTCCTTAACCAGGTCAACATCGACGGCACCATCGTGATCGGCGAAGGCGAGATCGACGAAGCGCCAATGCTCTACATTGGTGAGAAAGTCGGCACCGGCAAAGGCGATGCGGTGGATATCGCCGTCGATCCGATCGAAGGCACACGCATGACGGCAATGGGTCAGGCCAATGCCCTGGCGGTGCTGGCAGTGGGCGATAAAGGCTGCTTCCTCAACGCGCCAGATATGTACATGGAAAAACTGATTGTCGGCCCGGGTGCCAAAGGCGCAATCGACCTCAGCCTGCCGCTGGAAGAGAACCTGCATAATATCGCCAAAGCATTGGGTAAACCGCTCAGCGAGCTGACCGTCACCATTCTGGCGAAACCGCGCCACGATGCCACGATTGCGCAGATGCAAAAACTCGGTGTGCGCGTGTTTGCCATTCCGGATGGTGACGTTGCGGCCTCGATTCTGACCTGTATGCCGGACAGCGAAGTCGATGTGCTTTATGGCATCGGTGGCGCGCCGGAAGGAGTCGTATCAGCAGCAGTGATCCGCGCCCTGGACGGCGACATGCAGGCGCGCCTGCTGCCACGTCATGATGTCAAAGGCGACAGCGAAGAGAACCGTCGGATTGGCGAAGAGGAGCTGGCACGCTGCGAAGCAATGGGCATCGAAGCTCATAAAGTTCTCGCTCTGGACGAAATGGCCCGCAGCGATAATGTTATCTTCTCGGCGACCGGCATCACGAAAGGCGATCTGCTGGACGGCATTACCCGCAAGGGCAACATGGCAACCACTGAAACGCTGCTGATCCGCGGTAAATCACGCACCATTCGTCGCATTCAGTCTATCCACTATCTCGACCGTAAAGACCCGGACGTACAGACGCACATTCTGTAAAACCGTTTGATCGATAGAGCTTTCCGGCCCAAATGGGCTGGAAATCTTCACGACAAGACAGGAAGATAGACCAGAGAAACAGCACAGGAGAAGATCATGGCGGACTGGGTAACAGGTAAAGTCACAAAGATACAGTTCTGGACCGATACGCTATTTAGTCTCACCCTGCATGCTCCCGTTCACCCGTTTACGGCCGGGCAATTTGCGAAGCTGGGGCTGGATGTCGACGGTGAACGCGTACAGCGCGCTTACTCTTACGTTAACGCGCCAGATAACCCGGATCTCGAGTTCTATCTGGTTACCGTTCCGGACGGCAAACTCAGCCCGCGTCTCGCCGCTCTTAAGCCCGGTGATGATGTGCAAATTGTGAGTGACGCTGCCGGCTTCTTTGTGCTCGACGAAATTCCTGACTGTGACACGCTATGGATGCTGGCAACCGGTACGGCCATCGGTCCGTATCTCTCCATTTTGCAATATGGCAAAGACCTTGAACGCTTTAAAAACATCGTGTTGGTTCATGCCGCGCGCTACGCTGCAGACTTAAGCTATTTGCCGCAAATGCGCGATCTGGAACAGAAGTATGGCGGTAAGCTCAAAATTCAAACGGTGGTCAGTCGTGAAACGGCAGAAGGTGCGCTGACGGGCCGTGTGCCGGCATTAATTGAAAGTGGAGTTCTGGAAAAGGCAGTGGGTTTGCCGATGACAGCGGAAACCAGCCACGTCATGCTGTGTGGTAATCCGCAGATGGTTCGTGACACGCAACAACTTCTGAAAGATACCCGACAGATGACGAAACATCTTCGCCGCCGGCCGGGCCATATGACCGCCGAACACTACTGGTGATCAGCGGTATTTCACCTCAACGGTGTCTTTACCGTATTTGTTTTCGCTCTGGGTGCCAATAAATGCGCCCAGATCGACAATCATCATCACGAAGATAACTGACGGTAGCAGCCTGCCGACGACCCAGGGAAGAATGGACGGAAGCATCGCCCAGTTCCCTGCCACCAGCATCCACGCCAGAATAATCAGAAATGCCCACGCCCCGGAACGGCCGCGATCGTGCAGACGTTTTACCACCACGGCCGCTGTTGGCCATAGCAGACAGACCAGCGCAAAGGCCGCCGTTTGCGTACTCAGCCACGCGTTGTAAGCAACAAAAAACAGAAGCAGCATGGCGACAACCCACGTCACCATCCAGATCCAGAAATCACGGCGTCCAATACGCCCTTTGAATGAAAACAGCCACTGCTGTATGGTCATGTAAGGTTCCTTATTATCGTATAGCGCGCATTTTACCCTGGAGTTGTGACCTTTTGACAAGCCGACCAGATATCGTTTTAATCATGAGCACTTACGGCCAGGGGCAATGTTGATGAAAATTTCGGCGCGTTCTCTTTTCCTGTGTTTAACGCTGCTTAGCGCGGGCTTTCCCCTGCATGCAGCCGAAACCACCGCCCCGACAACGGCGCCGTATCTGCTTGCGGGCTCCCCGTCTTTCGATCAATCCATCAGCCAGTTTCGTGAAGCCTTCAATCAGGCCAACCCAACGCTGCCGCTGGATGAATTTCGCGCCATTGATGGTTCTCGCGATACCCCTACGCTGACCCGTGCGGCAAGCAAGATTAACGAGAACTTGTATGCCTCAACGGCGCTGGAACGCGGCACGCTAAAAATCAAAAGCATGCAAATCACCTGGCTGCCAATTCAGGGGCCAGAGCAGAAAGCTGCGAAGGCGAAGGCGCTGGAGTATATGAGCGCGGTGTTACAGGCCTTTACCCCGGCACTGACGAAAAAGCAAAGCCAGCAAAAGCTGCAAAAACTCCTCGCCGCCGGTAAAAACAAGCGCTACTACGCCGATACCGAAGGTGCGATTCGCTATGTTGTCGCAGACAACGGCGAAAAAGGACTGACCTTCGCAGTTGAACCGATTAAGCTGGCACTATCTGACACACTCGGAGGGGCGAATTAATGACAAAAAGCAAAGCCTTTCGAGGGAAAATCTCTATACTGATTCACAGACCATGCTGCCCGACAGGGTGGCCATATTCCTTAATTCGCTTATTTAGCGTGGAGAATTGAAATGCGACATCCTTTAGTGATGGGTAACTGGAAACTGAACGGCAGCCGCCACATGGTAAACGAACTGGTTGCGAACCTGCGTAAAGAGCTGGCTGGCGTGACGGGCTGTGCGGTTGCTATCGCTCCGCCGGATATGTACCTGGATCTGGCTAAACACGCCGCTGACGGCAGCCACATCATTCTGGGTGCACAGAACGTTGACGTTAACCTGTCTGGCGCATTCACCGGTGAAACCTCCGCTGAAATGCTGAAAGATATCGGCGCGAAATACATCATCATCGGCCACTCTGAGCGTCGTACCTATCACAAAGAATCCGACGAGTTCATCGCGAAGAAATTCGCTGTGCTGAAAGAGCAAGGTCTGATCCCAGTTCTGTGCATCGGTGAAACCGAAGCTGAAAACGAAGCAGGCAAAACGGAAGAAGTGTGTGCTCGCCAGATCGACGCAGTGCTGAAAACTCAGGGTGCAGCAGCATTCGAAGGCGCGGTCATTGCTTACGAGCCAGTCTGGGCGATCGGTACCGGCAAATCAGCAACCCCTGCGCAGGCTCAGGCAGTTCACAAGTTCATCCGCGATCACATTGCTAAAGCCGACGCGAAAGTGGCTGAACAAGTCATTATCCAGTACGGCGGTTCCGTAAACGCATCCAACGCTGCTGAGCTGTTCACCCAGCCAGACATCGATGGCGCGCTGGTTGGCGGTGCATCCCTGAAGGCTGACGCTTTCGCGGTGATCGTTAAAGCAGCAGAAGCGGCCAAACAGGCGTAATGCTGTTGTGGCGGGTGGCGCTTGCGCTTACCCGCCCTACTCCGCTACAAACGACCCAATACGCTAAACCACAAGTAATCCAGCGGCAGCAGCACCAGATAGGTCGCTATCGCCAGCGCCAGACAGAGCACCATCCCCGCCTTTGCAGGCACCTTCCCGAGCCCCATTGCGACCACAATTGGCGACGCCTGATACGGCAGCAGCGGTGTGGAATAACCCAACACCTGGATCATGATCACCGACAGCAGCGGGAAACCCGTCGCGTCGGAAAAACTCTGTGCCAGCGTGGTGTACAGCGCAGGAACACCGTTGGCGGTCATAATGAAGTTGAGCGCGGTGGTAATACCGGTCAGCGCCAGGAAACTGGTGAAGGGGTTATCAGCGTCCAGCGGCATTATCCGCAGCAATGCTTCACCTACGGCTGCACCAATCCCGGTCTGCGTCACCACAATCGCCAGACCAAGAATGCCCGCGACATAAATACAGGTACGCATATTCACCCCCGCAGAAAACTCTTCTCCGGTGATAAAACCGATGCGCGGTAGCATGACGATGACCGAGGCCGCAAGCCCCGTCCACGCGGGCCCCACACCGTGCCAGCTCTCCGTCACCCACATCCCCAGCACCACCGCCAGCAGCCAGGCGAGACGCTTTTCATCCCGCCCCATCGGTTCAGACGGTGCCAGATCCTTCGGTGGTTTTGGATTACCGGGAAAGAGCCAGCAGATCAGGCCAATCAGAATCAGACCTTTGAGAATACCCAGCACGGGGGTGTGCAGCAGCAGATACGGGACGTAACTCAGGTGGATGCCGTACGAACCTTCCGCCGCACCGCTCATCACCAGGTTAGGAACGTTTGCAGGCAAAATAGTTGCCGAGAGCTGGAATGTACCGAACCCCACAGCCAGCGCCAGGCCAAACCACGCCCGCGAACCGTCTGCGATACTCGCCCTTTTCGCCATCGCAGCAACGATAGGCATCAGGAGCGCAATACGCCCCATATTCGACGGCATCACAAACGCCAGCGCATAGCTCAGCAGCACCACGCTCGCCACCATCAACACCCAGGAGTCGGTGAGCTTTGCCGACAGCGCACGCGCAGCCCTGTCCGCCAGGCCGGTTTTACGGATCGCCACGCCGAGCACAAAACCGCTAAACACCAGCCAGAACGCCGACGAGGCAAAACCGCCAAAGATCACCTCCGGCGGGGCGATTCTGGCGGTCATTGCCGCCGTGAAGAACAACAGCGCGGTGATAAATTCCGGTAACAGCGACGTCGCCCACAGCACAATGGTGACGCCTACGATCAGTGAGGGCAGCAGTAGAGGATGAGCTAACCAGAACGACATACCTGTCTCCTGTAGATTTTTTCAGCAAGTCTACGGTGACAGGCAGCCGGAGTAAACGCGATTTATGGTGGGGTCAATTCAGGATAGTGCATTGATGATCCTGCAGTTCCTCAGCCGATGCGCGATTAAGGGTAAGCAGGTTACGTTCCGTTGCCAGTAAAACAAAAGAGCCATCTGACTGCTGTGCCATCGCCAGCGCAAAGCGTCCCATATGGTCGCGTGCTTCCGGCAGTTCTTCAGCCAACATCATAAACGGACTGCGCTGCACCAGCTCATTCTCCGTTACCCGACGGGCAAGATACTCATGTCCTTCCAGCCCACCCGGCAGCGGCAGCCACTGGGTGCTAATTTCTCCCTGAGCCGCGTTCAGCTTCTCGCGCACGTCCGGGCGCAGGCAGGAGATATGAATATGAAAATGGTTCTGCGTACGGCCTGTCGGGGAATTAATCGTCAGTGAAATGGCGCTGTCAGGCACCTCGGATCCCCGCTTCAGGGTCATAAAACTGCGTGACTGCCACGCCAGCCAGAAAAAGTTCGGCGTATGAGGCTCGGTCAAAAGCGGACTTTCTGTGCCGTTGATACGGTAGGTTGGCATCAGCAGATACTGCAGCGGTCCATTGCGGTCTTTAAACACCACATAACCTGCATCTGTTTTCACCTGCGCACACGGCGCCGGGTTACGGTTCTGGATTTGATTCGGCACACACTGGTCGAGAACGATATGTCGCAGCGCATCCGGATTACCCGCTTTCATCCAGTACCCGCCGCCAGCGGCAAGGGCGATGACAATCAGGATCAATAAGATAATTTTTTTCACAGCGCGTTCCCTGTATCCATTTGAAGTGAAAGAGTAACGCAAAATGATGACCAAATAAAAAACCCGGTGGATTTCTCACACCGGGTCTCCGTGTCATTCTTAGCGAAATACTTAGCGTTTGCTGATCTGGTCGAAGGTACCGCCGTTAGAGAAGTGCTCTTTCTGCGCTTTTGCCCAGCCACCAAACTCGTCATCAATGGTGAAGAGCTTCAGTTTCGGGAAGACATTCTCGTATTTCTTCGCGACCGCCGGGTCACGTGGGCGATAGAAGTTTTTCGCCGCAATTTCCTGGCCTTCTGGCGAGTAGAGATACTTCAGGTAGGCTTCCGCCACTGCTTTGGTCTCTTTCTTCTCTACCACTTTGTCGACCACAGAAACGGTTGGTTCCGCAAGGATTGATTCGCTTGGGGTCACAATCTCGAATTTGTCTTTACCCAGCTCGTTGGTGGCCAGCAGGGCTTCGTTTTCCCATGCGATCAGCACGTCACCAATACCGCGCTCGACGAAAGTGTTGGTTGCGCCACGCGCGCCGGAGTCCAGCACCTCAACGTTTTTATACAGCGCTTTCACGAATTCCTGAGCTTTAGCCTGGTCACCGTTGTTGTGGTGCAGCGCGTAACCCCACGCCCCCAGGTAGTTCCAGCGAGCGCCGCCGGAGCTTTTTGGGTTAGGCGTGATGACTGACACACCGGGTTTAATCAGATCATTCCAGTCATGGATTTGTTTTGGGTTGCCTTTACGCACCAGGAAGACGATGGTCGAGGTGTAAGGCGCGGAGTTGTCCGGCAGGCGTTTGATCCAGTTTTTATCTATACGTCCACGTTCGGCGATAGCGTCGACATCGTAAGCCAGTGCCAGCGTGACCACATCGGCTTCAATACCGTTGATCACAGACGTCGCCTGCTTGCCGGAACCGCCGTGAGACTGACGAACCACAACGTTGTCACCGGTTTGCTGCTTCCAGTGTGCAGCAAACGCTTTGTTGTACTGCTCGTAAAGTTCACGCGTCGGGTCGTATGACACGTTCAGTAACTGGATGTCCTTAGCCAGAACGCTGGTCGATGCCAGCAATAATGTTAAACCCACGCCCCATTTATTCATCGCCCAGCTCTCTTGTGTAGTGTTTTGATGAATGCAGCGTGCCAGAAAGCGAATCGAGGATTAAAGAATAAAAAAAGATTGGCTATAACTTAGAGGAATAAAAGCCCTCTCCGCAACGGAGAGGGCTTGAGGGATCAGTACAGTTTTTTCGCGCAGTCCAGCCAGTCACCTTTGAACGGACGTTTCATGTTTTCAATGGCGTCGATGATGTCATGGTGCACCAACTGCTCGTTCTGAATACCGACGCAGCGGCCGCCGTGACCCTGCAGCAGCAGTTCAATAGCGTATGCCCCCATACGGGACGCCAGAATACGGTCGTACGGGCCAGGGGAACCGCCACGCTGGATGTGACCCAGTACGGTCGCGCGGGTTTCGCGTTTGGTTTCGGTTTCGATGTACTTCGCCAGCTCGTCAACATCACAGATGTGCTCGGTGATGGCAACAATCGCGTGTTTTTTACCTTTCGCGATGCCCGCTTTGATTTCAGCAACCAGATCTTCACGGCTGAATTCCACTTCCGGCACAACCACGAACTCACAACCACCCGCAATCGCGGCGGCCAGAGTCAGGTCACCACAGTAACGCCCCATCACTTCAACGATGGAGATACGCTGGTGAGAAGAAGAGGTGTCACGCAGGCGGTCAATCGCTTCCACAACGGTACCCAGCGCGGTGAAGTAACCGATGGTGTAGTCAGTGCCTTTGATGTCGTTGTCGATAGTGCCTGGCAGACCGATGCACGGGAAGCCCATTTCAGTCAGACGTTTTGCACCCATGTAAGAGCCGTCACCACCGATAACCACCAGGGCGTCCAGGCCACGTTTCTTCATGTTCTCGATAGCCACTTCACGAACGTGTTCATCACGGAATTCCGGGAAGCGTGCAGACCCAAGGAAGGTGCCGCCACGGTTGATCATGTCAGACACGCTGTAACGGTCGAGCTGAACCATACGGTCTTCGTACAGACCCAGGTAACCATCATAGATACCAAAAACTTCCAGACCTTCCGTCAGCGCTGCACGGACAACCCCACGAATTGCCGCGTTCATGCCCGGCGCATCACCGCCGCTTGTCAACACACCGATTTTCTTAATCATGACTACCTCTGAACTTAGGAATGCAAAATTGAAATCTGTTGCCGGAAGAAACTTATCGACCAACGAATACTGCAAATAGTATATCAATCACTTCCAGCTGAATTGATTCAGGTCAGACCAAATGGCGGTAATTTATACACAAAATGCTGGCCTGGCTCACTTTTTTACAACGAATTACGAAAGCCCAACATGTCCAGGTACTACCGAGCAGGGATCCTGGTGAATGATGACGTCTGAACCAGGAAAACGCTGCAAAATCGCCTGCTCGACCTGCTCAGCAATAACGTGAGCCTGAACCAGTGGCAGGTTGTCTTCCATTTCAATGTGAATCTGAATAAAGCGGGTCGGCCCTGACTGCCGCGTTCGAAGATCGTGCGCACCGCTGACGCCAGGCCAGGAGGTCACAATAGTAAAAATTTCATTACGTTCTGAGTCCGGGAGAGCGCGATCGAGCAGCGATTGCACCGCTTCATACCCCATCCGTAAGGCACTATATAAAATATAGATACCAATCCCTAACGCGAACAACGCATCGGCCCGATGCCAGCCGTACCAGGCCAGACCGAGCGCAATAAGAATAGCCCCATTCATCATAACATCAGATTGATAATGAAGCATATCCGCCCGTACTGCCTGACTTTGCGTTTTGCGAACGACCCAGCGCTGGAACGTTACCAGAACAAGTGTGCATATAAGTGCAACGACTGTCACAACGACGCCCACGCCGGGATCGTTCATCGGGGTCGGCGAGACGAGATGCTGAATGCCGGTTAAAAACAGGAACAGTGCAGACCCGGAAATGAACATGCTTTGCGCCAGCGCGGCCAGCGACTCCGCTTTGCCGTGCCCGAACGTGTGCTCTTCATCCGCCGGTTGCAGCGAGTAACGCACCACCAGCAAGTTGGTCAGTGAGGCTGCAATGTCCATCAATGAGTCTACCAGCGCCGCCAGAATACTGACCGAGCCGGTATACCACCAGGCAAAGATTTTGATCAGTAGCAGGCTAGAGGCCATGACGGTTGCCGCAATGGCGGCCCGGCTTACCAGCCTTCCATAGGATTGATTCATAAACACTCCTGTCATGTCATGCCGCTAGTATAACGGAAGCGTGAGGAGTCAAAGGATGAATAAACGGTTAACAAATTAGAATGAAGGCAAAAAAAACCCCCACATCATGTGGGGGAAGACAGGGATGGTGTCTATGGCAAGGAAAACAGGGTTTACTGGTTACTACGGGTACTGCTATTGCTACTGAAAAACGTCGTTTCCGAGTTTCGCTGCATCCGTGCAACCTCACGCAGCTGGTCCATACGCTGCTGATGTTTGGTGTTCAAAACCGCTTGCTGCTCGGGCGTTAGCAGGTGGAACATTTGGTTGCGGACCTTCGCCATCTCTACCTGGCGGGCAACTTGTTCCTGTGCCATTTTTTCTGCCTGAGCGCGTACAGCGCTTTCGTCAAAATTTTCTGCGGTGACAAGGCGATGCATTGTCTCCATTTCGCTAACATTAACAGGGGGCTGGTCATGTCTTGCCCTCTGCATCAGATCTCGCATCTGTTGACGCTGATGTTCGGTTAAACTTATGCCGTCAAACATATGGCTTTGGCTACTGTGCTGCGTTGTGCCCTCTTGTGAGGAACCGTTATCGCTGATGATAGCTACAGCAGCCTGGCTAAACGCACTGAACGCCAGCGTTGAGGCCATGACGGCAGCGGTAACTTTGCGCATCACTTGCTCCCAAAATCTTTCGTGTCGCGATTCAACGAGAGACAGTCTACGATTCAGGCTGCAAACATGCGTCAGGGGGTGTAAAACAACGTAAAGTCATGGATTAGACAGCCTTGATGTCGTAATTTCTGCCTCGGAGGTATTTAAACAATGAATAAAATCCTGTTAGTTGATGATGACCGAGAGCTCACATCCCTTTTAAAGGAGTTGCTCGACATGGAAGGTTTCAACGTTCTGGTTGCCCATGATGGCGAGCAGGCGCTGAGTCTCCTTGACGACAGCATCGATTTACTTTTGCTCGACGTCATGATGCCGAAGAAAAACGGCATTGATACGCTGAAAGAGCTTCGCCAGACACACCAGACACCCGTAATTATGCTGACCGCACGCGGCAGCGAACTTGACCGCGTACTTGGCCTTGAACTGGGTGCGGATGACTATTTACCGAAACCGTTCAACGACCGTGAACTGGTCGCCCGTATTCGCGCTATCCTGCGTCGTTCACACTGGAGCGAGCAGCAGCAGAATACCGACAACAGTTCGCCGACGCTGGAAGTGGACTCCCTGAGCCTGAACCCGGGCCGCCAGGAAGCCAGCTTCGACGGCCAGGCGCTGGAATTGACCGGCACGGAGTTCACCCTGCTTTATCTGCTGGCGCAACATCTCGGCCAGGTGGTATCGCGTGAACATCTGAGCCAGGAAGTGCTGGGCAAGCGTCTCACGCCGTTTGACCGCGCCATCGACATGCACATCTCTAACCTGCGCCGTAAGCTGCCGGAGCGTAAAGACGGTCACCCATGGTTTAAAACCCTGCGTGGTCGCGGTTATCTGATGGTCTCCGCTTCATGATAGGAAGCTTAACCGCCCGCATCTTCGCCATTTTCTGGCTGACGCTGGCACTGGTTTTAATGCTCGTACTGATGTTGCCAAAACTCGACTCACGCCAGATGACGGAGCTTCTCGACAGCGAGCAACGTCAGGGCGTGATGATCGAGCAGCACGTCGAAGCCGAGCTGGCAAATGACCCGCCAAACGATTTGATGTGGTGGCGCAGGCTGTTTCGCGCTATCGACAAGTGGGCACCACCCGGGCAGCGCCTGCTGCTGGTCACCAGTGAAGGACGTGTGATTGGTGCCGATCGCAATGAAATGCAGATTATCCGTAACTTTATCGGTCAGGCAGATAACGCCGATCACCCCCAGAAGAAGAAATATGGCCGCGTTGAGATGGTGGGGCCTTTTTCTGTCAGGGATGGGGAGGATAATTATCAGCTCTACCTGATTCGACCGGCGAGCAGTTCCCAGTCTGATTTTATCAATCTGCTGTTTGACCGTCCGCTCTTGCTGCTGATTGTCACCATGTTGGTTAGCTCGCCGCTGCTGTTATGGCTGGCGTGGAGCCTGGCAAAACCGGCGCGTAAGCTGAAAAATGCCGCCGACGAAGTGGCGCAGGGCAACCTGAGACAGCATCCTGAGCTAGAATCCGGGCCACAAGAGTTTCTTGCTGCAGGTGCCAGTTTCAACCAGATGGTGAGCGCGCTGGAGCGTATGATGACGGCGCAGCAACGGCTGCTTTCGGATATCTCGCACGAACTGCGTACCCCGCTAACACGACTACAGCTTGGTACCGCCCTGCTCCGTCGTCGTAGTGGAGAGAGCAAAGAGCTGGAACGTATTGAAACGGAAGCGCATCGTCTGGACAGCATGATCAACGATCTGCTGGTGATGTCGCGCAATCAGCAGAAAAACGCGCTGGTCAGCGAGACGGTGAAAGCCAATCATCTGTGGCATGAAGTATTAGACAACGCGGCGTTCGAAGCAGAACAGATGGGTAAATCCTTTACCGTCAACTTCCCGCCGGGGCCATGGCCGCTGTACGGTAACCCTAACACGCTGGAAAGTGCGCTGGAGAACATCGTACGTAACGCCCTGCGCTACTCGCATACGAAGATTGAGGTCGCCTTCTCGGTGGATAAAGACGGGATCACCGTGATCGTCGATGATGATGGTCCTGGCGTGAGTCCGGAAGATCGCGAGCAGATTTTCCGACCGTTCTACCGTACCGACGAGGCGCGTGACCGCGAATCTGGCGGCACGGGGCTGGGTCTGGCGATTGTTGAAACCGCCATGCAACAGCACCGCGGTTGGGTGAAAGCTGACGACAGCCCACTGGGCGGATTACGGTTAACGCTGTGGCTGCCACTGTATAAACGTTCCTGACCCCCACGACCCCCGATGTTGCATCGGGGGTCGTGGTTCATGATCTTATGCTGCCTCACTGACTGACATAACTTTCTGTTTTTTGATGCGTTTCACCAGCAATGTCGAGCAAATAAATCCTGAAAGACTAAAGGCAATCATCACGCTGAACACATAGTTGTATCCGGTGATCCCTTTAAAGTTATCCAGAATCCAGCCGTAGAGTGTGTACGCAAACATCGCGGGCATATAGCCGATAATACAACCAAATGCCATTGCCGAACCGGCATATTGCCGTGGGGTTCCAATTTCATCCATCGGGGCAAAGAAGATGGCACGCTGCGAGAAGATGATGGCGCCAAACCCTAACGTTGCAACCATCCCGATGTAAACGTTCATCGACTGATGAGGGAGTTGCATAAACAACATCATCGCAACGGCAGAAATCAAGAACGTCCATTTCAGGTAGACCGTGGGGGACTTAGCGACTTTATCTGCCAGGAAACCACCCACCGGCCCACCCACCATTTTAAGGGCATACTGGTTAATGATCCCGTACGCCCCTACCAGCGCAACCGGAAGCATGTAGATGTCTTTCAGGAACGGGATGAAATAGGTTAAACCGCAGTAAGCCGCATACACAAAGAAGATACCAAATGATGCTAACCAGACGTTCGGGCAGGTCAGAACATGCTTAATACCTTTCAGGGTTTCAATGTTTGCGCTGCTTCCTTTAGCGTTTTTGACATGGTCATCATCAACGATGAAGTAGGTGATAACACCGGCCATCAGGGTGATGAACGTGTAGTAGAGCAAACCAGCCTGCATCCCCGCTTTCCCTTCCCCAAAGTGCACAAAGACGAACAGCGCGCCAGAAGCCACAATAACGTCCACCACACCACGCCCTGCCTCCAGAAGCCCGAACAACCGCCCCTGTTCTTCTTGTGTCCCTAACAGGCGTACAGCTTTTAATAACACCGGCCAGTAAACGACATCAGCAAAGAAGGCCATCGCCGCAAAGCAAATGAGATAGCCAGTGAAAGACGGCAGCGTGGATAAATAGAGACCGCACAGCCCCACACCAATTAACCCGAAGGGCAGAAGGATCTTCTTAGAATAGCGGTCGGCAATATATAAAGAGAGGAAAAGCCCCGTGGTTTGCACAATCGTATATACCGTAAAACTGAGCCCTATTTGTGTATTTGTCAGCCCCCAGTCACTTTGCATTGGGACATAAAAGACATCCTTCATGCTGGAAAGCTTAAATATCGTCCCACCACCTAATACCAAAAAGCACAGACGAGCCCATTTATTCATAAACATATTCGACACCCTCACTGCAATTTTGAGAGAAAACCGTTCTGTAATATATAAAAATCCAGGCTATCCCTGAAAAAGGAAGCCGCAAGACACTGTTAAATTAATTAAGCAGGTTGTTTTATATTTATAAATTTAGCGCACAAATTACGAATAAATTCAATTTGAGAAATAGCATACTCTTTTTCCTGTGCCAGACGAGCATCAACCAGTTCATTATCAGGAAGTGGGGTAAAACTTGCGTCACGCCACGGTATCCAAGGGTTATCTCCTTCATCATCAAAACGAAATGCTGGTGCGTAATAATCAACCTCTTCTTCAAGGCCAAAAGAAGTGACCTGGGCCTGGTCGTCACCCAACAGTAAAAGTTCACGCAACATCATCTCTACAGGGAGATCGCCGAGCCCTGTACGGCAGGCTTCATGCGCCCATCCTTTACCCTCTTTTATCACTTTGGCATCCTTGATATGAACCTGAGTGATGTAAGGCGACATAGTCCGTAACGCAGCCATTGGCTCTTCATTAGCATTGATCATATTGCCAAAATCAAAGAGTATTGAGAGGTTTTTCATACCACTGTTTTTTACCAGTGTAACCAGCTCATGTCCTTTGAGATCTTCATGCTGTTCAATCGTAAACTGGATACCGCTATTATCAAACTGCGCCAGATAAGCAATATCCTGGGCGATTTTTTCCAGTACTGAATTTAAACGCCCTTCATAACGTGGATAAAATCTGACAGAGGTAGCACCTGTGGCCTGCGCAATAGCAATAGCCTCATCCAGGGTCTTTTTATCTGACGCGCTGGTTTCAATATGAATATCCAGTCCGTATTGCTCGGCTTTCTTTTTAAAAGAACTCAACTGCTCTGGTCGCATATTTCTCAGTGAAAAGGATTCACCGTCTTCAACATGCACTTTCACACCCGATAAATGATTCTGATATGCAATATCCAGTAAATCTTCAGGAAGAACTCTCTCGTAGCGCATGTTTAAATGAAAGGCATAGGCGTGCAAATAAAGACGAATATTTTTTGCACGCTCAGCCAGTTTTTCTCTGATAACGTTTTCCATAATTTTTCTCACTCATCACGAATAACCAGTTCGACGGATTCAAGTCTCCAGTACTCCAGATCAACCTGAACCACTTTCTTTTCAGAGGTGGCACGATGCTTCTCTACCAAAATACCGTACGTATTGGGTGCTACTCCCAGCTCTTTGCAGGCAAGCTCAGGCATATTGACCGGTTTGAAAATCATCTCTTTGATGGTTAAGGCAAGCCCAAACCGCTCTTCCCAGACTTTAGAAAAAGCGTGGTTTTCCAGCTTCACCATAAACTCCGGGGCGGCTTCGGCATCAATCCAGGACTCATGGTAAAAAACTTTATGATCGTCCAGTCCGCACCAGCCGGTAATCAGGTAGGGAGCCCTGGAAGACGAAAAAGCTTTCTCAATATGACGAGGGACGGTATCAACAACATCTTTGGTCAAATAACCCCAGGAAGGTTTTCGCCCCTGCGCACGCGCCTCCGCATTAAAACTGGAGAGCGATTTTGGGTTGTAGATGAATCGCCGGGGAGAGATGAACCACCCGCTGCGGTTCTTGCGGAAAATACGTGCCGCAACCTCAAGCTCAATTAAAACCTGCCTTAAGGTCATGCGTTTAGCATCAAGCAATTCGCACAATTCGCGCTCGGAGGGAAGTCTGGAGCCCGGCGGAAAATCATTAGCCGCTAGCCAACTTTCGAAGCGGTCTCTCAGGAGATCAACATTGTTTTTTTCTTTCATGTCTCGCAATCTGGTTTAAACCAATTTGAAGACACAATATTTGAGCGGAGAAAATTCTCAAGTTTTTTCGGCAAGCTGACGCTATTTTTGTGGGCCAGGTATCAAGTTCATGATTAGCGAGGACAGCGCCAGAAAGGTGCTGTCCTCTTCATTCAGGCGGAGGCTGTCGTTTTTGCAGAAACCGCTATTTCCCCCACAATCTCCGCGAATTATCCTCGATCTCCCCACTAATACGCCGCTTCTGCATCGTTCTTGTCCAGCTGGTTGATAACCCTGCCGCCGACAGGAGGCGATGATACTGGTCGTCGTCAAACGGCATATGCCAGGCTATCGCGCAGGCGTCATACACTGAGACATCGCTCAGGCGTGATGCCAGTTCCAGCGGCGCGTCCGCAGAAACTTGCCCTGCCAGCACTACGCGGTACAGCCAGCCGGTTTTGCCTGCCGTTTGCAGTTGGGCAGACATATCGCTGATGCCAAAATGGTAGTTAAGTTTGAAGCACGGTGAGCGCGGCTGCGTCACCTGAATCAGGGTGTCGCCCCAGCGGTAGATATCGCCGATGAAAACATTCCTCTCCGTCAGCCCTTCGGTGGAGAGGTTCTCGCCAAAGGCTGGCGCGACAAAGAGGTCCGCCTGCTCGGGGAATTCGGCTATCCAGTATTGATAGTGCTCGCGCGGATAGTGGCACAGCGCCCGATCGGGCCCACCGTGGATTTTCTTCTCGGCCTGCTCGTCGCCCGCAAGCCCAAGCTCGGTTAACGTCAGCTCACCGTCGACCTGCACTTTGGCGATGGCACTCGGGCGGCTGCCGTCGTACTCCCTGACCTTGCCTGTAAATACATTCACCGGATAATGCATTGCTGCTCCTTTTTGCAGATACAAAAAAGCGAGTCATCAGACTCGCTTTTCCTTATTCCTTTCGCAAGTTTTTTAGCGGTTAGTTCACGGTAAGATCCAGCGTTAGCTTGTACTCAAAGGCATAGCTGGTGTGCCAGTCTTTACCCAGGAAGTGAACCAGCCCGGTGTAATGTCCGGCGGGTAAATCCGGATTATCTGTACGAGCATAAGTGAATTTCGCACGCATCCCACCACTGGAGGCGCAGCTTACTGCAGCATTAAGCGGACGCTGAGAACAGTCAGACGTTCTGTACCCTTTTAAATTCACCGTATACTGTTGACCACTTCCATCGGTCAGGATGACCGGTGTGGAAACGTCGGAATATCCGCTGGGTGCCCATTCCAACTGAGTCGGCCCATTTGTTGGATCAACCGTAACAAAACCTAATGACGGGAACCCACCGATCTTTGCTGAAGAATAATTTGATGAATCTGAGTTAATAACCCAGGTATCTTCAATCGTGTTAATAAACTTCACGTTAGCGTTAGACAACGTCGAGTTATTAATGGAAGCCGTCACCGTTGCCATCCCGATATCATGGCCTGAAAGTTTGACAGTGGCGATCCCCGAAGCATCCGTTTTGGTACTGGCAGCCGACAGAGTGTTCATCGTGGTTTGCCAGTTTATCGACGCGTCCGGAACAAGGTTCTGGTTAGCGTCTTTTACCTCAACAGTGTACGTTGCCGAATCCACGCCGTTACTGAGAATGACCGATTTATCCACGTTTAACGACACCAGTTCCGCCGTTTTAACATCGCCGATAAAACTGACCTTAGCCGCTGTAAGCGACTGACCACCTGCCGCCAGCGTTGCCGTCAACACAACATCACCCGCTTTTGTCGTCGTGCCACTGACCGTCGCAATACCGTTCGCATCCGTCACGCTACTGTCGCCTGATAACGTCATGGCGGCATCGTTACTGCGCCAGTTCACCGTTACACCTGGCAGAAGGTTGCCATTGACGTCTTTCACCGTCGCCGACCAGGTTACGCGCTCTGCGTTATCCGCCACAGCTTTCGACTTATCAGCTTTGATGGCAGACAACGTCGCGGTATCGGCGTTGCCGATATAATTTATCGTCATTGTCTGCTGAGAATGGTTAATCCCGGCGCCGACCAACGTGGCTTGCGCTTTTGTCGCCGTAAACGATATTTCGGCAACACCTTCGCTGTTTGTCGTACTGCTGTCACCAGGTGCGAACACACCGGTGTCGTTGTCAGTCCCCCAGTGGACGACTGCATTATCAATCGGGTGATCGTACTCATCCATCACTGTCGCCTGAAGCGTGACGATGTCTTTACCCGCAATGACGCCCGTCGTTTTATTGGCCGTAATCTGGGTAACTTTTTCTGTTGCCTGATCCGGTGCAAAACGCATTGTTTGCGACGCTTTGCTGAAGCCATTAAACGTTGCCACCGCCCGGCAGGTCACGACATCGGTACTCGCCAGCGTTACCGTGGATTTTCCCGTGTCATCCGTCGGTTGTTCTGTCGCAGATAACTGATAATTACCTGCAGGCGTGACTTGCCAGCCGACGCTCCCCTGAGTGACCACATTACCGTATTTGTCTTTCACCGTTGCCGCTAAGGTGATGTTGTCATCACCATTCGCCACCGCGCTGTATTTACTTGCCGTAATAAACACCGGAATTGCGCTTTGCAAGTCTGGCACGATGGTTAATTCCAGCGTTTTCTCACTGTTATTACTGCTTTTTGCCGTCACAACGGTAGGCATCGCCAGTATGCTGCTATACGTCACAGAGGTTTTCCCCCCGGTGTCCGTCGTTGTACTGCTTTCGTTAAACACCCCCTCAGCATTGTTGCTTGACCAGGATACGGTGGCTCCAGGCACCGGATGGTTTCTGCCATCCAGCACCGTTGCCGTTAAGGTGACCGTGTCTGAACCGGCAGCAATATCACTGGTTCTATCCGCGACCAACGTACGTATCGCGGCAGTTGTGGTATCCGCGGTAAACGACACGCTGTCAGATGTCTCTTCATGCCCGTTAACAGTCGCTTTCACACTATAGTCCGCGACCTGGTCTGATTTCAGGGTAACTGAGACATTTCCCTGGGCATCAGATTCATTCGTTGTCGCGGAAAGCACACCTGTCGCTGGCACCACCGACCAGGCCGCCGTCTCGCCGCTTACTGGATTACCGTTTTTATCCGTTACCGCGCCAGTAAACGTAATGCTGTCCACACCATTCGCCAGCGCGGTCGCTTTGCTCGCCGACAGTTCGCCAATCTGCGCTGTCGTGCTATCGGCAGTGAATGTCACCACCGGCGCATTCCAGGCGGTTCCTGTTCCGGCCTGCGCGGTAAGGCTGACGTCCCCGGCTTTCAGCGTTGTCACACTGACTGATGCAGTGCCATCTGCACCTGTCCGGGACGTTGTGGAGGAAGGTTTCGCGGAAGAGGGTGTGACGTCCCAGTTTACATCCATCCCCTGAAGCGGATTGCCATTCGCATCCGTTACGGTCGCGGTGTAAGTCACCTTGTCTTTACCGTCAGCCACCGCGGTTGTTTTATCCGTGGTCACCTGTGAAACCTTGCCAGTGGCCGTATCAGCTACAAACACCAATTCAGGTGAATTCACCGCAGTTCCTGTCGCCGTATTCACCGAGACTACAACCGTTCCTTGCTGCGTGGCGGTGAGTGTCACTGACCCAATACCTGACTCATTTGTCGCATTCTGTGATGCGCTCAATGTGCCTTGCCCCTGAACAATGGACCACTGCAGCGTTGATGCAGGAACCGGATGATCGTTAGCATCAACAACTTCCGCCGTCAGCGTAATACGATCATTGTTATTCGCTGTCGCCTGAGATTTATCGACATTCAGCGTTTTCACCACTGCCGTTGTGCTATCCACGGTAAAATTAAGTGCAGGAGATGTCTGCGTTTGTCCGCCCATCGTCGCCGTCACTTCAAGCGTTTCAATGCTTGCTGAAGTGACTTCAATGGTCGCTATCCCGAGAGTGTTAGTTTCAGTAGATGTCCCGGAAAGGTGGACGGTCGCGCTGCCCGTAGACCAATCGACTTTTGCACCCTTCACCGGGTTTTTGTTGGCATCTTCCACTTTAACTTCAAGTGAGATCGTATCCTGCCCGTTCGCCAGCGCACTGGTTTTACTGGCCGTGATAGTTCCAAGGGTTGCGCTTTCGCTATCGGCAACAAAGGTGAGTTTGTCAGAGGTGACGCTCTCGCTATTGCCGGCAGTGGCGGAAACAATTCCCTGCCCGGCTTTAGCCGAGGCGATCGAGATCGTCGCCACCCCTTGTTCATTGGTGTTGCTCTGTTTATCCGCGAGATGTACCGACGTATTTGCAGAGTCTATCGCCCATTGCACAGGCTGATTAACCAGCGGATGCTGACTGTCATCAGTCACCACCGCGGTAAGCGTGATCGTATCCTGATTATCCGCTTTGGCGACGGTCTTATCCGCTTCAAGATGCGTCACGACGGCGGAATCGGCATCAGCGGTGAATTGCAGCGCAGGGCCTGTAATCGATTCGCCATTTTCCAGTTGCGCGTTAACCGTCAGACTGAGTACATCGTGACTGGTGACCGATACCGTCGCATTACCTTGCGCATCGCTGGTGCTTTGCGCAGCAGAGAAAACGGCGTGCGAGTTATCCCCCTGCCATTTAACCTTCGCCCCTTGTACCGGTTCATTCGCCGCATTAACCACATGCGCCGTCAGCATAATCGCATCCTGACCGTTCGCCAGTGCCGTATTTTTTGACGCCTCCAGATGGTCAAAGTGTTGAGAGTCGTCTGTTGCATCAAGAGTGACCACGGTTTTATTCAGCTTCGTCGTATCGTACAACGGCTGGATTGTCACATCCCCCGGCACACTTCCGCTGGTGAATGTACTCACATACACCCCTGCGGACTGTTCCCGAAACGCCGTCATTTTCTCGCTAACCAGGTCGGTACCCACCGTCTTTTTCCGTGCGGACACGCGGAGCAACTGGCTGCTCAGATGGCTGGCAAGCCCCGTAATTTTCTGCCCGCCACCGGATGTTATCGTCACCATGACTTGTGTGGTACTCACGCCATCGGCTGGCAAATGCGTATTTTCGGAAGTGGTATCAGAAGTGACCTGAGTGACGTCAAATCCATTCACCGCCACGGTCATATGCGCGGTATCAGATTTATTTCCTCGATTGTCATAAGCCGTTGCGGAGACCACATACATATTTTTCTCAGCACCGTTTTGCTCATAATGCGGTAATACAACAAACCAGGCGCCATTTTTCTCGCTAATTTTCCCGCCATTTTTAACCAGATTTTCGTCTTGCCAGACAATATGATCGACAGGGTATTTTGTCTTAACGTTCACAGTAACAGGCACTGTTTTCGATTCAACGCCTTCAATACGCTCAGGAAGCGAGAGCGAAATAAGATCCTGCTTACGGTATTCCAGCACAATGTTATTGTTACGATTAACCAGATCCATTCGACTGCCAAGTAATGTACGGCGCTCTTTGACTTTTTCGGAGTCTAGCTGTGTTGCAATGGGTACACCCGGCATCCAGTTAACATTAAATTCAACCTGTGTATCATTGTGATCACCCTTACCCATTTTTTGGTTAAGTCCAAATGAAATAAGGGGGAATGGGGTAAAGTTAATTCCAGCAGTAACAGCATAAGGATTTTTTTGGCGGTCATCATCGTCGTCACCAACCAAGGCAACATCGTCGCCATAATATTGTTCCCAGACCAGTTTTGCGCCGAGTTGAGGATAAACGGGTAAATACCCCTCTGTACGCACATCATAGCCATCTGCGACGCGCTCTTCGTAATCCTGATGTGTTGAAGATGTTTTCCACCCGGAAAGGCGTTTATAACCGTTGGCACTGAGCTTCAAGTAGTCCCAACCTAATTCGCCACCGACACCCATTCGCTGGTGCGTATTGCCGGATACTTGCTGATCATAGAAGGCGTTCACCCCCCACATCCAGCTATCAGCAAAGTAGCGATAGCCAAGGCCGGCGTTGAAGATGTTACGATCGTCTTCGCGTCGCCCACCCAGTTGCGTGAATAATAAATTGGCGCCTTTATCATCATACAGCGGGAGCAGCAGATCCAGATTCGCACTCTCAAGCGAAAAGTTCTGATCAAGACCAATATTCACTCTGGCCGTGCCAAATTGCTGCAACCACTGTTGAATTTCATTCGTAGCTTTACTTGAACCGCTATTAATCAATGAGTTGATAATAGCGTCGTTTTTATTATCCTGACTTAATAATGAGCCAGCACCAGAAAGCACCCCGGCTATATCTTTATCACTATCGCGGGTATCTGATGGCGTATCTTTTACTTTTGCAGTATTATTTTCACCACTTTTTGTATTGATTTCTACGTTCCGATTTGTTTCAGCATGCGCGGGAAACGAGAACAAGAATGCATTACAAAACGTGAAGTGCAGGTAAAAAAATACCTGCAAACATATTGTTAGCTTTTTATTAACATGCATGGACATTGACCTGAAAAGGGTGGGAACAAAAGCGTTAGCAACTGTCAGCCAGAATATTTTTTCAGGTCAAATTATATTCATGCAGATAAACCTCAGGCGCTGATATTTTCTTAATTAGAATTTAAGTAAAAATAATCTGATACGCTGAGAGGGAAAAATTGAAAAAGCCTGGTGAAATTAACCAGGCTTCATTTATGAATTAACCGGTGATGCCGATATCAGGGATTATTTTTTAGCAGCAAAACGTGCAGCGGCTTCGTCCCAGTTAACAACGTCCCAGAATGCTTTGATGTAGTCCGGGCGACGGTTCTGGAATTTCAGGTAGTAAGCATGTTCCCACACGTCCAGACCCACGATTGGGAAACCGGATGCACCAGAAATTGCTTCACCCATCAGAGGGGAATCCTGGTTAGCCGTTGAAACTACCGCCAGTTTGTCACCTTTCAGTACCAGCCACGCCCAGCCAGAACCGAAACGCGTTGCAGCCGCTTTTTCGAATTCCGCTTTGAAGTTGTCAACGGAACCGAAGTCGCGCTCGATCGCCGCTTTCAAATCACCCTGCAGGGTAGTACCGGTTTTCAGGCCTTTCCAGAACAGGCTGTGGTTAGCATGACCACCTGCGTTGTTACGCAGTACGGTTTTCTTGTCCGCTGGCAGCTGGTCCAGTTTGGTGATCAGCTCTTCAGCAGACAGGTTAGCGAACTCTGGTAGGCTTTCCAGCGCGGCGTTCGCGTTGTTCACATAGGTCTGGTGGTGTTTAGTGTGATGGATTTCCATCGTCTGCTTGTCGAAATGCGGTTCCAGTGCGTCGTAGGCATACGGCAGGGATGGCAGTGTATAACTCATAATCCTCTCCATTATTGTCGGGCGGCACAGCTGTTAATGCCGCGTAAGCAGTTGGTTCATTATAGTTAATTAAATGATATTGAAAATGATTATCAATGCCGTAATTTTTATAAGGTTATTTGCTTTTGAGAGATGGAGGAATTGTTATTTTTATCATTGAGTTAACACAAAATTGCCCGGCGGTTTAATTTTGTTCTGCCACCAGCAGCGCATACGTGTCTGGCTCAAGGGCTTTAAAGATGTGCGGACGATCGGCAGGATAGCAAATGTAATCCCCCGCATTCAGCTCTTCCGCCGCGTCAATCAGGCCGACCAGTGCCCGCCCCTGGGTCACGATAATATGCTCTACCGAGCCCGGCGGATGCGGCTGAGAGAGTCGGTCTGCACCCGGTTGAGTCATCAGAAGGTAAACATCGCGGCGCGCACCCGGTGGACACGCCGCCAGTAAAATGGCTTCATAGTTAGCCTGTCCGGCAACCACTTTGGTCCCTTCACCGCGGCGAATGACCTGCGTGGTCGGCTGTTGTGGTTCCAGTAAACGGGCGAAAGGAATATCCAGCGCCACGCAAAGCGACCACAGCGTTTCCAGGCTAGGGTTGCCATTGCCAGACTCCAGCTGGGACAGTGTGGATTTAGCGATCCCGGCACGGCGGGCAATTTCCGCCAGTGAAAGTCCGGTTCGCTGGCGTTCTCGCACCAGACTTTTGGCGATTACGCTAATTGGCTGCGTCATATAACGGCCTCTTGTTCTTTAAATCGAACGAATCGTTCGTCTTGAAAAGCTACTCTGTTGCGTTCATTATAATGGATACACGTTCGATATGGCTAAAATTGTATGAAGCATCATCTCTCTTGCCTGAAAGGCGACACGATAAAAGCAATCATCCTGGTTTGCCTCGCCGTTGGCGTGGTCGGGATGTCATACGGCTCTCTGGCGATGGCCTACGGTTTCCCTGTCTGGGTACCGTTCGTGCTTTCCATTACCGTACTCGCGGGCGCGTCCGAATTTATGTTTATCGGCATTGTCGCGAGCGGAGGTAACCCTCTGGCGGCTGCGGCTGCCGGGTTGCTGGTGAACGCCCGCCATGTGCCGTTTGGCGTCACGGTGCGTGAACTGGTCGGCAAACGTGGTTTGAGTTTTTTGGGCTGTCACATCATGAACGATGAAAGCGTGGTATTTGGCCTGTCGCAAAAAACGCCCGAACAGCGTAAAGCTGCCTACTGGTTATGTGGTTTAGGTGTGGCGATTATCTGGCCGCTGGGAGCCCTGCTGGGTGCCATGGTCGGTAAGCTTCTGCCAGATCCAGAAACCATCGGGCTGGACGCGGTATTTCCGGCCATTCTGCTGGCATTAGTGGTTCCCGCATTTAAAAACCGAACCACGCTGATCCGTGCCTGCAGCGGTGCCGCTCTGTCGCTGGCCGCCGTGCCGTTTGCTCCGGTCGGTTTGCCGGTTCTGCTGTCTTTACTGGGCCTGGCGGCGAGGAAAAAATAATGGGAAACATGACATTCTTTATTCTGGGGATTGCCATCTTATCGGCAGGGACGTATCTGATGCGTCTGGGTGGTGCAAAGCTCGGCAGCAGGCTGGCACTGTCGGAGCGTTCACAGTCGCTGCTTTCTGACGCGGCAACGGTTTTACTCTTTTCCGTGGCGCTGGCGACAACCTTTTATGAAGGGGAACATTTTGCGGGTATGGCGCGCGTGCTGGGCGTGGCGTTTGCGGTGTTTCTGGCCTGGCGGAAGATGCCGTTAATTGTGGTGATCGTTGCGGCGGCGGTGGTAACGGCGCTACTGCGCCTGGCGGGGATACAATAAAAAAAGCGCCCCGGGGGCGCTCTTTCGACGGTAAAGCGAGATTATTTGTTCAGTTCAGCCGTCATGTGTACACGGTTACCGGAGAATGCCTGGGTAATTTTGTAAGATGACGCTCCTGCTTCCTGAGCCTGTGCAGCGATTTTCGCTTCTGCGCCGTCAATGGTAGAGGCAGTTGCGGTCACAGTCTGTGCTGCGAAAGAACCGAAAGAAGTAGCCAGAGCGATTACAGCGACAAAAGTTTTGATGCTTTTCATGATTTAAACCCTTTCGTTAAGTTGTTTAGATAAGGCGTTGTGCCTTGATGAGATAAATACTAGACCTCATCACCAACAACTAAAAGCGGAAGGATTTGCTAATATCATTCAAAATTACTGATCAACAATTAAGCGCTGAGGATGGGTATAAATTGTCGCCCTTCCCGGCTTGCAGAACCCTACCAGCGTCAGGTTACAGCGCTCGGCCACTTCCACCGCCAGCGTGGTCGCCGCCGACACGGCAAACAAAATTTCAACGCCACACATCGCGGATTTCTGCACCATCTCGTAGCTGGCCCGACTGGACACCAGCGCAGCACCTTGCTGCCAGATGTCGTTTTCACGCGCACGGCGACCGAGCAGCTTATCCAGCGCCACGTGGCGACCCACATCCTCATGCCCACCGGCAATTTCACCTGATGGCAGCACCCAGGCTGCGGCGTGTGTACAACCGCTCAGTTGACCTATCGGCTGAACGTCGTTGAGGTGTTCAAGCGCATGGTCGAGATACGCCAGATTAAAGGTCTGAGTAAACGGCAGAGGCGTAACGGGTTTACCAATATCGTTGAGTTGCTCAACGCCGCAGACACCGCAACCGGTGCGCCCTGCCAGCGCACGTCGACGCTCTTTCAGCCCCATAAAACGGCGGCTCGAGAGTTCAATTTGCACTTCCAGGCCGTTGCAGGCCTGAACCACATCCATGCCGTAGATCTCCTGCGGGTGCTCAATGATGCCCTCCGAAAGAGAAAAACCAATGGCAAAAAGCTCGAGATCTTTCGGAGAGGCCATCATCACCACATGCGAAATACCGTTGTAAACCAGGGCAACGGGAACTTCCTCGGCCAGAAAATCGGGCGTGGCGTGAGTGATGTGGGGTGGCCTGTGCACCGACAATTCCACAATGCCCGCAGGCAATGACGACGAGTGAGGAGCACGGTTTTGTTTAGACACAGCGGTATTCCTGAACAACCACGAAGGTGAGCCTGCTATTGCAACATAAACTGCAGGTCTTACGCATAGTATGGATCAACTTTTCAACAACCATTCTCCTACTCATTTCGGAGGGGTGCAACCCGACACCCGCTACACGGCTTTAACATGTCGAGCTTCCAGCGTGATCAACATCACACTTTATAATCAGCAAGGTGATAATACGTTCACTTTGTTTTAACGCCATGAGAACAGGCATACCGACATTGTGGTATTCTTATGATATCCCTCGTGGAATTGAGGGATTAACGCAAATTTTTCTCCTTTGCGGTCATTCTTTAGCCGCGAAGTCAAAACACCATATATAAGCAATGTCGAAACAAGGAGTGACCCATGCAGGTCAGCAGAAGGCAGTTCTTTAAGATCTGCGCTGGCGGTATGGCAGGCACCACGGCAGCGGCACTGGGCTTTGCGCCCGGCGTAGCGCTGGCGGAAACGCGGCAGTATAAGCTGCTGCGCACCCGTGAAACCCGTAATACCTGTACGTACTGCTCTGTCGGTTGCGGGCTGTTAATGTATAGCCTCGGCGACGGTGCTAAAAACGCCAAAGCGTCTATTTTCCATATCGAAGGCGACCCGGATCATCCGGTCAACCGCGGCGCGTTGTGCCCGAAAGGGGCCGGTCTGGTGGACTTTATCCACTCCGAAAGCCGCCTCAAATTCCCTGAATATCGCGCGCCTGGCTCCGACAAATGGCAGCAAATTAGCTGGGAAGAAGCGTTTGACCGCATCGCAAAACATATTAAAGAAGATCGCGATGCCAACTTTGTTGAGAAAAACGCCGACGGCGTCACGGTCAACCGCTGGCTCTCCACCGGGATGCTGTGTGCCTCTGCTTCCAGCAACGAAACCGGTTATTTAACCCAGAAATTTACGCGTGCACTCGGTATGCTCGCGGTCGACAACCAGGCGCGTGTCTGACACGGACCAACGGTAGCAAGTCTTGCTCCAACATTTGGTCGCGGTGCGATGACCAACCACTGGGTCGACATCAAGAACGCCAACCTCATTGTGGTGATGGGCGGTAACGCCGCTGAAGCGCACCCTGTAGGGTTCCGCTGGGCGATGGAAGCCAAAATCCACAACGGTGCGAAACTGATTGTGATCGATCCCCGCTTTACGCGTACTGCGTCAGTGGCGGATTTCTACACCCCTATTCGTTCAGGTACTGACATCACTTTCCTGTCAGGCGTATTGCTGTACCTGATGACCAACGAAAAATATAACCGCGAATACACCGAAGCCTATACCAACGCCAGCCTGATCGTGCGTGAGGATTACCACTTCGAAGATGGCCTGTTCAGCGGTTATGACGCCGAAAAACGCAAATACGATAAAACCAGCTGGAACTACGAGCTGGATGAGAAAGGCTTTGCGAAGCGCGATACCACCCTGCAACATCCGCGCTGCGTGTGGAACCTGCTGAAAGAGCACGTTTCCCGCTATACACCGGACGTTGTCGAAAACATCTGCGGTACGCCGAAAGCGGACTTCCTGAAAGTCTGTGAGCTTATCGCCGAAACCAGCGCGAAAGACAAAACCGCGTCGTTCCTGTATGCACTCGGCTGGACGCAGCACTCCATCGGTGCGCAGAACATCCGTACCATGGCGATGGTCCAGCTGCTGCTCGGCAACATGGGGATGGCAGGCGGCGGCGTGAACGCCCTGCGCGGTCACTCCAACATTCAGGGCCTGACCGACCTCGGTCTCCTGTCTCAAAGCCTGCCAGGCTATATGAGTCTGCCAAGCGAGAAACAGCCGGACCTGCAAACCTATCTGACGGCCAGCACGCCTAAACCGCTGCTTGAAGGCCAGGTGAACTACTGGGGCAACTATCCGAAGTTCTTCGTCTCCATGATGAAAGCGTTCTTCGGCGACAAAGCGACGGCGGAAAACAGCTGGGGCTTTGACTGGCTGCCGAAGTGGGACAAAGGCTACGACGTTCTGCAGTATTTCGAGATGATGCACCAGGGCAAAGTGAACGGCTATCTGTGCCAGGGCTTTAACCCGGTTGCCTCGTTCCCGAACAAGAACAAGGTTGTTGAGTCCCTGTCGAAGCTGAAGTTCCTGGTGACGATTGACCCGCTCAATACCGAGACCTCGACCTTCTGGCAGAACCACGGTGAATCGAACGACGTCGATCCATCGAAGATTCAAACCGAAGTGTTCCGTCTGCCATCGACCTGCTTCGCGGAAGAGAACGGTTCTATCGTCAACTCCGGACGCTGGCTACAGTGGCACTGGAAAGGCGCGGACGCCCCGGGCATCGCCATGAACGACGGCGAGATCCTGGCCGGTATCTTCTTACGCCTGCGTAAGATGTATGCGGCTGAAGGCGGCGCGAACCCGGAACCGGTGCTGAACATGAGCTGGAACTATTCGACGCCGGAAAACCCAGCGCCGGAAGAAGTGGCCATGGAAAGCAACGGCAAAGCGCTGGCGGATGTTATCGATCCAGCCACCGGTACCGTGCTGGCGAAGAAAGGCGAGCAGCTGAGCACCTTCGCGCATCTGCGTGATGACGGCACCACCTCAAGCGGCTGCTGGATCTTTGCCGGTAGCTGGACGCCGAAAGGCAACCAGATGGCCAACCGCGATAACGCCGACCCGTCAGGTCTTGGCAACACGCTGGGCTGGGCATGGGCATGGCCGCTCAACCGCCGCATCCTCTATAACCGTGCCTCCGCAGACCCGCAGGGTAACCCGTGGGATCCGAAGCGTCAGCTTCTCAAGTGGGACGGTGCGAAATGGGGCGGCGTGGATATTCCGGACTACAGCACTGCCGCACCAGGCAGCGATGTCGGGCCGTTTATCATGCAGCCTGAAGGGATGGGACGCCTGTTTGCTATTGATAAAATGGCGGAAGGGCCGTTCCCGGAACACTACGAGCCGTTTGAGACGCCGCTGGGCACCAACCCGCTGCACCCGAACGTGGTCTCTAACCCGGCAGCCCGTATCTTCAAGGGCGATTTCGAAGCGCTGGGTAAAAAGGACAAGTTCCCGTACGTGGGCACCACTTACCGTCTGACTGAGCACTTCCACTACTGGACCAAGCACGCGCTGCTTAACGCCATCGCGCAGCCGGAACAGTTTGTGGAGATCGGTGAAAAGCTGGCGAACAAGCTCGGCATTGCCCATGGCGATACCGTGAAGGTCTCCTCTAACCGTGGCTACATCAAAGCCAAGGCGGTGGTGACCAAGCGCATTCGCACGCTGAACGTTCACGGTCAGCAGGTGGATACCATCGGTATTCCTATTCACTGGGGGTATGAGGGCGTGGCGAAGAAAGGGTTTATTGCGAACACCCTGACGCCGTTCGTCGGTGATGCGAACACGCAGACGCCGGAGTTTAAGGCCTTCCTCGTGAACGTGGAAAAGGTGTAACGGAGACGACTTATGGCTTATCAATCTCAGGACATTATCCGTCGTTCCGCGACTAACGGTTTCACGCCCGCGCCTCAGGCGCGGGACCACCAGCAGGAAGTGGCGAAGCTTATCGACGTGACCACCTGTATCGGCTGTAAAGCCTGTCAGGTGGCCTGTTCAGAGTGGAACGACATCCGTGACGAAGTGGGTCACAACGTCGGGGTTTATGACAACCCGGCGGACCTGACCGCCAAGTCCTGGACGGTGATGCGCTTCTCTGAAGTGGAGCAGAACGACAAACTGGAATGGCTTATCCGCAAAGACGGCTGTATGCACTGTGCGGATCCGGGTTGCCTGAAGGCGTGCCCGTCAGAAGGGGCTATCATTCAGTATGCCAACGGTATTGTCGACTTCCAGTCTGAGCAGTGCATTGGCTGCGGCTACTGCATTGCCGGCTGTCCGTTCAACGTGCCGCGCCTGAACCCGGAAGACAACCGCGTCTACAAATGTACGCTGTGTGTTGACCGTGTAAACGTCGGCCAGGAACCGGCTTGCGTGAAGACCTGCCCGACAGGTGCTATCCACTTTGGTTCGAAAGAGGATATGAAAACGCTGGCGGCAGAACGCGTAGGCGAGCTGAAAACCCGTGGTTACGACAATGCGGGCCTGTACGATCCGGCCGGAGTTGGCGGTACGCACGTAATGTACGTGCTGCACCACGCCGACAAGCCGAATCTGTATCACGGCCTGCCGGAAAACCCGGAAATCAGCGCCACCGTGAAGTTCTGGAAAGGCATCTGGAAACCACTGGCAGCGGTTGGTTTTGCTGCTACCTTCGCAGCGAGCATTTTCCACTACGTCGGTGTCGGCCCGAACCGCGCGGAAGAGGAAGATGACAACCTGCATGAAGAGAAAGACGAGGTGCGCAAATGAGAAAACGTGACACCATCGTGCGCTATACCGCGCCGGAACGTATCAACCATTGGGTCACCGCCTTCTGCTTCATGCTGGCGGCGATAAGCGGGCTGGGGTTCTTCTTCCCGTCCTTCAACTGGCTGATGCAGATCATGGGGACACCACAACTGGCGCGTATACTGCACCCGTTTGTTGGCGTCATCATGTTCGCGTCGTTCATCATCATGTTCTTCCGCTACTGGCACCATAACCTAATCAATCGGGATGATATCTTTTGGGCGAAGAATATTCGTAAGATCGTCGTCAACGAGGAAGTGGGTGATACCGGACGTTATAACTTCGGTCAGAAATGCGTATTCTGGGCGGCGATTATCTTCCTGGTCCTGTTGCTGGTGAGCGGCGTGATCATCTGGCGTCCGTACTTTGCGCCTGCTTTCTCAATCCCGGTGATCCGATTCGCGCTGATGCTGCATTCATTTGCCGCAGTGGCGTTAATTGTGGTTATCATGGTGCATATCTACGCCGCCCTTTGGGTGAAAGGCACCATTACCGCGATGGTGGAAGGATGGGTAACCAGTACGTGGGCAAAGAAACATCACCCACGCTGGTACCGTGAAGTCCGCCAGAAACAGGAAAAGTCATCTGAATGAGTATTCGCATAATCCCGCAAGATGAGCTGGGGTCGAGCGAGAAACGCACGGCGGAATATATTCCGCCGTTGTTATTCCCCAGGCTCAAGAACCTCTACAACCGCCGCGCAGAGCGTCTGCGCGAGCTGGCAGAGAACAACCCGCTGGGCGATTTTCTGCGCTTCGCCGCGCTGATTGCCCACGCGCAGGAAGTGGTGCTGTACGACCACCCTCTGCAAATGGACCTGACTGCGCGCATTAAAGAAGCCAGTGAGCAAGGCAAACCACTGCTGGATATTCACGTGCTGCCGCGCGATAAACACTGGCACAAGCTGCTGCATTCGCTGATTGCCGAACTGAAGCCAGAGATGAGCGGCACCGCGCTGGCCGTTATCGAAAATCTGGAAAAAGCCTCCGAT
This sequence comes from Enterobacter ludwigii, assembly GCA_023023105.1. Lineage (NCBI taxonomy): Bacteria > Pseudomonadati > Pseudomonadota > Gammaproteobacteria > Enterobacterales > Enterobacteriaceae > Enterobacter > Enterobacter ludwigii. The sequence continues at coordinate 4,616,997 of CP083824.1, forward strand.
CAGGAGCTGGAAGAGATGGCGAGCGCGCTGTTTGCTTCCGATTTTACGCTGGTCAGCAGTGATAAAGCCCCGTTTATCTGGGCTGCGCTGTCGCTCTACTGGGCGCAAATGGCGAGCCTGATCCCCGGTAAAGCCCGTGCAGAATATGGTGAAGCACGCCAGTTTTGCCCGGTATGCGGCTCTATGCCGGTATCCAGTATGGTGCAGATTGGTACCACTCAGGGGCTGCGCTACCTGCACTGCAACCTGTGTGAAACCGAATGGCATGTAGTGCGCGTGAAGTGCAGCAACTGTGAACAGACTCGCGATCTCAACTACTGGTCGCTGGAAAACGAAGAAGCAGCGGTAAAAGCCGAAAGCTGCGGCGACTGCGGGACTTACCTCAAGATTCTGTATCAGGAAAAAGACCCAAAAGTCGAAGCGGTAGCCGACGATCTCGCCTCGCTGATTCTGGACGCAAAGATGGAGCAGGAGGGCTTTGCCCGCAGCTCGATCAACCCGTTCCTGTTCCCGGGTGAAGGGGAATAATTCCCTGTAACAGTGCCGGGCGGCGCGTGCTTGCCCGGCCTACAGCTGGTACGGTGAAACAACCCCTGGAATACCCTGAAAGTCTTTGGTATTCCGGGTTATTAACGGGCTATTTCTGCTTTGGGCAGTCGCTAAAATAATGGCATCCGGCAGTTTCATGCCATGTTTCTCACGGAGCACGACGCTTCTTTCAGCAATCTCTTGGGTTACATCGATAATCTCAAATGCGCCCAACACTGTCGCTGTTTTCGCTTCGTGGCCATGTTTGCGTGCCCCCACCATGATTTCCATCCATGTAATTAGACTGATTGACCGGTGCGATGCTGTGTTTTCGATTGTATTTGCTGCCTCGACGCGATTATTGAAAAGGTCGATCAGGATATTGGTATCAAAAACCGCCATGTGTTCCATAGCTACCACTCCTCACGCAGCTTGCGTTCATACTCTAATCCATCTTCTTGCTGGTTCCCCCACAGACCAAGCGCATCACGGATAACGGATGAGCTTTGCTGATCGAGAAACTGCTCAATTGCTTCACGCAGTAATTCGGCACGAGGTTGGTTACGCAGCTGTTTGAGGTTATCGAGACGTTGAATAACGTCATCCGACAAATCGATCAGAATCCTGCCCATGTTAAGCTCCACGAGAAAACTCATATATCACCTTAGTATATCATTATTGTTTATTTTCAAGGCAACATACGCTTTCTCTCAGTAGAGTAAAAGTCCCCGCCAATAGTTTGCCTTCCATTTGCGAGGCGCTTTCCAGATTGTTGTCCTCAACAACATTCTTGTTTTCTTTTGAATTAAACCAGGCTATAAAGCTGTATATCCATACAGTTAAAGGGCATTTTCATGGCACTGGAAAAGGGTATTGCGCAGCTGGTTCAGGGATTTATCGCTGCAGGTCCGCCATCGTCGCGTCGACAGACCATTGAGGTACGACGAGCAGGGTATGTTGCCAGCACGGGGCTTGCCGGGAAGATAGAAACGCGCGTTCAGGTGGAGACGCTTGTCCTTGATGGACTTACCATCCGGGTGTTTTCACCTCTCAATGCGTCTGAATTATTGCCGGCAGCCATCTACTACCACGGCGGGTGCTTTATCAGCGGTGGGTTTGATACGCATGATAATCAGCTCCGCCAGCTGGCATTTTACGGTAACTGCCGGGTTATTGCGGTTCAGTACAGACTGGCACCCGAGCATCAATTCCCCGCAGCACATGACGACGCAGAACACGCTGCAGAGCTTGTCTGGCAGAATGCAGGCAAACTGGGTGTAGATAAAAACCGAATCACCCTTTGCGGCGACAGTGCAGGTGGACATCTTGCGCTGGTGACATCACTGCGGCTCAAAGATAAAGGCCTGTGGAATCCAGCACAGCTCATCCTGATCTATCCCATGCTTGATGCCACAGCCAGCTTTGAAAGTTATGCCCTGAATGGCACGGATTATATTATCACTCGCGATACCCTGCTCAGCGGGTATGAAATGTATCTCGCAGAGACTGACCTTCAGCATCCGGAAGCCAGCCCACTGTGGCGCGATGATTTTCACGGCCTTCCGCCTGTGCACATTGTTACCGCTGAATACGATCCGCTATGTGATGAGGGAGAAATGCTGTTCCAGCATCTGACTGAGCAGGGTGTGAAGTGTACTGCTCAGCGCTGGCTGGGCGTTATCCATGGCTTCTTTCAGCTTGGCGGTGTTAGTCAGTCAGCTCGAGACGTTATGCGAGACATCGCCTGGCGAATTAGCTCAGCCAGGCAATAACAACGAAGGGATTATTCCTCTTCGTTCCCACCCTCTTCATACGCGCCGAATGGCTTCGCCGGAAGAACAATATAGGTGCCTTCAAACACCGCGCCAGATGTTTTGTCACCAAACAGTTCAACCTGCATTTGTACGCGGGCTTTGCGACCTCGGGCCAGGCGATCGAGGTCGCCCCCCAGTGAACCCAGATCGGCCACGGCGCTCGGTTTACCGCTGATCGGTGCGCTATAGCGGATATGGGCGTCGGCAAGAATGATCGTCCCCCCCAGATGGCGCTCACGCAGCATCAGCCAGATAAGCCCCCAGCCCGTCAGCGTAGCCAGCGAGAACAGACTTCCGGCAAACAGGGTGTGGTGTGGGTTTTGATTGCCGATCTCCGGCATGGTGGTGATAAATTTTTGTCCTGTGTACTGCTGAATACGGACACCCATTTTTTCACTCAGCGGAATGTGCTGATACCAGGCTTGCTGTAGCTGCCCGCACCAGTCGGCGCGATGCAAAATATCATCCAGCGTGGCGATAGGTTTAATCATCAAAAAGTGACGAATCGGTGTGGTTTGCGGGGTCGTGATTTCCCCCTGATTAACAAAACCAAGTTTCGCGAAGAACTCCACGGCATCTTCGCGGGCACTACAGGTGACGCGCTTAACGCCTTCCTGACGGGCGACAGATTCCAGGGTCATCGCCATCAGCGTCCCCAGACCTTTGTCCTGCACGGAGGGATGAACCGCCATAAAGCGAATAGACGCTTCGTTATCGGCGTTGATATACAAACGCCCAACGGCGACGAGGTTGCCCTCTTCATCCATCACCATCTGATGGTGGGCCATCGCATCCCAGGCGTCGCGTTCAGACCCTTTTGGCTGATGTAATGGCTTGCGCAGCATTTCCCAGCGGAACTGGTAATAGGCTTCTAACTCTTCTTCCGTTTGCGGTACTCGAAGGTGATACATAGCTGTACTCTCTCTTGTTACCCGCGGCCACGCCGCCAGTTGGCTCATACCTGGAGCCAGAATGTGACGGGGCCATCGTTCACCAGCGAAACCTGCATATCAGCAGCGAATCGTCCGGTTTGCGTATTCATTTCCTGCTGGCGACAGCGCTCAACAAAATACTCATAAAGTTCTTCAGCACGATCGGGCGCGGCACCTTTAGAGAAACTCGGGCGCATGCCGCGCTCGGTATCCGCCGCCAGCGTGAACTGAGAAACCACCAGCACGCTGCCGCCCGCCTGCTGGACGTTCAGGTTCATCTTACCTTCCGCATCGCTGAAAATACGGTAGCCCAGCACGCGCTCGCACAAGCGGTTAGCTTTTTGTTCGTCATCATCCTTTTCGACACCTAACAACACCAAAAGTCCTGGGCCAATTTCACCCGTCACCTCTCCCTCCACGGTGACGCTGGCACGGGTTACGCGCTGTATCAATGCAATCATGGTTGGTCTGCTTCTTGTTGTTTTTCAGCTGCTGCTGCTTTTTTGAGTTCGCGATAGACACCGAGAGTGACAGTTATTTCGGCACCAAGCAAGACGATACACCAGGTCCAGTAGACCCAGACAAACAAAATCGGGATCACCGCCAGCACGCCGTAAATCAGCTGATAGGACGGAAACATGGTGATGTAGAGGGCAAACCCTTTCTTCCCGAGCTCAAAGAGCAACGCCGCCACTAGCGCCCCCACGACCGCATCACGGTTAGGCACGCGCGTGGTCGGCACGACGCTATAGAGCAGCCAGAATGAGAGCCAAGACAGGATCAGCGGGAAGATGCGAAGCACATTATCAATAACGCCGTTTAAATCACTCGCCCAGCGTAATGAAAGAAGATACGAGCTGATTGCCAGACTCGCCCCGGCCAGCAACGGACCCAGCGTCAGGATCATCCAGTAAACGGCAAAGGAGTACACCTTCGGTCGTGCCTTTTTACTCCGCCAGATGGTGTTCAGCGCGTTATCAATGGCGTACATCAACAGCAGCGCTGTGACGATAAGACCGCATGCCCCCACTGCCGTCATCTTGTTGGAGTTAGCAACGAACTGCTCAATGTAGTTCTGGATGACATCCCCGGTTGCAGGAATAAAATTTGCGAAGACAAAATGGCGAAGCTGCAGACTAACGTCTGCAAACATTGGAAAAGCGGAAAAAAGCGCAAAGATAACCGCCACCAGCGGCACTAATGAGAGCAACGACACGTACGCGAGATTACCCGCCAGCGTGGTCATGTTGTCCTCATCAATGCGATGCCAGAGCAGTTTTAGCCAGGCTCTCAGCGGACGAGTATGATGGGTGGCTTTTTGATGAACGGTTTTTAGCATAACTGCTTCGCAAAGTAGTTTGGTATCGTCTCTTTTCCGGTCACCAGAATTGACGTAATACCCAACTGGTTAGCTCCCTCTATATTATCGGCGTTGTCGTCGAAAAAGACCGCATCGGCCGCGGTAAATCCTTCTGCCTGAAGAACAGCCTGATAAATTCGTGCCTCAGGTTTACGCATCCCCATTTCCTGCGAAAGATAAATCTTATCTGCCGCTGCCTTAACTTCAGGGTACTCCTCAGGCCAGAATGTGGTGTGCAGACGGTTGGTATTTGACAACACCACCACACGATGTCCTTGCTCTCGCAGTTTGTGCATGATGTTCGTAACTTCCGGACGTATCGCCACAAATACCGCCTGCCAGCCGTGAGAAAACTGCTCGTAGCTTAACGGCAGATCCAGCTCATGGCAGAAACGTTCGGCGAACTCTTCATCGCTGATTTCGCCGCGTTCGTGTTGATGGAAGGTCTCGCTCATCACGAAACTCTGCTTCAATGTCGCCAGTGGGACACGGCTAAAATCGCTCCATGCGCCCAGCACCCGATTAAAATCGATATCGACGATTACATTTCCTAAGTCAAAGATATAAAGCATGTTTATCTCCTGCTCGCCGTGGAAAAGTAACTGTAGCGGGAAAGATAAGCTTTGGCTATGCGCCAGATTCAGCTTAGGGGGATTGATCTAAAGAACGAAAATTTAGCATTCGGAGATGCTATTGAGTTTCGGGACAATAGTCAGTGAGACGAGTTTTATTTAAGTGCGTTTTTGCAGAGGTATTCGTATCAATTCAATCTGTAAAACACTACAGAAAAACGCTTCCGTACAGTTTCTTTTCATCACCACATTACCACTACTTACTCCATGGGAATCCCATTTCACGCGGCTTTGCTCGAGATTGATACAAATTCACTTTACTCAAATTTACATTTAGATACAAATACTGCATTTATCTTCTTTTTTATAATGGTAGGTTTACATTACTTTACACATGGAGCAGCACTTTTCGTGAAGATTAAAAAGGGATACATCCTCTGTGCCGTTTTAATAGCGATACTCTGCACTTTCGCTATTTACTCATACAACGCCTACCGATATAAAAAAACCAGCAGAGATATTTTATATCAACTCTCTAGCCAACTTATTGTGAGGCAAGGGCTTGAACCAAAACTTTCAACCCACCTCGTTTTTGATACATTATATATCGACGGAAATATATCAAAAGATGATGACGAAATAATTTCTTCAATTATCAAAAAAAACCTTATTCCTGTAAGAACAATATCGATAAACAGTGGTGGCGGTGATGTCGAAGCTGCAATCAAAATAGCACGCATTATTCATAACAAAGAAATTAACATTGAGGTCAGGCGATTATGTCTTTCTTCCTGTGCTAACTATCTTTTCCCTGCGGCAAAAAACAAAATCATCAATTATGGTTCCATTATTGGTTTCCATGGCTCACCTAATTCTGATGACAGTAAGTTAACGACCACGGTTAACGGTGAAATCAATACAGACACAACGATAACAGATCGCATTTTCTCAGAAATAAGAAAAACGGATAAAGCATTTTACAAAGATATAAATGTGTCATGGATGATGCCACTTTGCGGGCAAAAAGAAAATATTGGTGATCCAGACACAGGTCTGTCGACGTACAGCGAAAAGGATTTTACGCGTTTTGGCGTAAAAAACATTTCATTCACGGATGGTGAAATGGTATGGAAAAAGTCTATGGATATTATGGGTATACCTTTTGCTCACTATTGCAAGGAAAATTTATAATGCGTGAACTCAATGAAAATGAATTAAGCAATGTAAGCGGTGCAGGAATGTGGGGTTCTATCGGTAGTGCGATTGGTGGGATGTTCGGTGGTGGTAGTGCTGGTTGTAACGGCAGCTATTCCCACACCAGTACCACCAACAAGGATGGTTCTCACTCTGAAAGCACCTCCTTTAGCGGCGGTTGCTCAGTTAACGTTGGTGGTAAAAGCGGTGGTTCGTCAAAAGGTAATGGAGGTTCGAAAAATGGCGGTGGCCGCCAGGGTAATGATCACGGCAGACATTAATTCCTGAATCGTTATCACTCATAGCCGCTGATATTGAGCGGCTATTTCCACAGCCGTAAGAGGCCAGATATGTTTCGCAAGGAAGCTATTGAATATCAGAGTACCCGATGGGAAGGAAAGGCCGTACTTCTCCCAGGGATCCCTTTTGCTTTTATCGTATTGCTCAGCCTGTTTTTTATTGCCTCTATTTCTATTTTTATTGCCAAAGGTTCCTATACCCGGCGCGTCATTGTTCACGGTGAGATAACGACTTTCCCCGGTGCAGTGAATATCTCTGCATCAATGCAGGGTACGGTAGTGAAGAGTTTTGTTAGCGAAGGCGATCGTATAAAAAAAGGTGACGCACTCTTCCTCATTCATTCAGGTGTATCGACGCAATCAGGTCTGGTTGATGAGAACAAAAAAAAGGAGATCACGCTACAGATAAACAGTATCAATGTAATGATGGCAAATTTGATCTCTTCGAAAAAACGTACGCTTAACGCACTGATAATTCAGAAAGTACATTATCAGTCCAGTTTTAACACCTCATCTGAATTGCTTGTGCAGGCTGAGCGGGAACTGCATCAGATTGAGAAAAACGTTAACGATTACCGCAGTTATCAGGAAAAAGGTCTGGTCACGAAAGACCAGATGAGCAGCCAAAACGCACTACTCTATCAACAGCAGAGCAATGTTTCTGACCTGGTCGCCAGAAAATCACAGGACCAGGTTCAGGTAGATATGCTCAATCAGCAGATCCAGTCCCAGGGAGCTGATTATGACCACCAGATTTATCAGCTTGAGCAACAAAAGTATGAGCTGGAAAAAGAAAAGTTAAACACAGAAGCAGAAGGAAATTATGTCATCGAGGCGACAGCCGATGGCTTAATCGACTCCATCAATACGACGCAAGGTAAGATGATCGGCTCCGGCGATGTACTCGCGCGTGTTCAGCAGAATATACATTCGCCATGCTATATCGAAACCTGGGTTCCGGATGAAGTTCTCCCCTATCTTGCGATTGGCCAGCGCGTTAATGTCAGTTACGACGCCTTTCCTTATGAGAAATTTGGTCAGTTCAGGGCATCAATATCAGCAATATCCAGGGTTCCGGCATCGAAACCTGAACTCCTGTCAAAGCAGACCATTGCACACGAATTCTATGACGATAAAAAATCCTGGTACAAAATCATGATCAAACCTGACCTACAGTCTGTGCAGGTTCATGGAAAGCAACTCTCACTGAGCCAGGGAGCAAAAGCGCAGATTTCTCTTTTCCTTGAAAAGAGACGTATCTACGAATGGTTATTATCGCCATTTTACGAAATGAAAATGAGCGTAACGGATGCGGGAAATGAATAATTTTTATACCCCTGAGACGCTGATGCGCAAACTTGATTTGAGGTTATTTAAACGCATCCCGGTTGTATTTCAAACTGAAGCATCCGAATGTGGCCTGGCCTGTCTTTCAATGATATGCAGTTTTTATGGCAAGCAGGTTGACCTTCTACAACTCCGGCAACAATTCAATTTGTCATCGCGTGGGGTCAACCTCAATGCGATAAAAGCAATTGCCAGTGAACTGGAGATGTCGTCACGTGCATTGTCCGTGGAGCTTCAGGAATTACGTGATGTGCGTAAGCCCTGCATTTTGCACTGGGATTTTAACCATTTTGTCGTACTGATTAAGGTCGATAAGAACAGCGTGGTGATCCACGATCCTGCTTTTGGACGACGGGTAATTAGCATGTCCGAATTGTCCAGGCATTTTACCGGTGTCGTGCTTGAGGTATGGCCGGGAACGGCCTTCTCAGGTCAAAAGAAGCAAAAGAGGTTAAAAACTGCCACGTTATTAAAGAATATCAATGGTCTGACGGCATCACTGACAAAGATATTTTTCTTATCGCTGGTGATTGAGTTGATCAGCCTGCTGTTGCCAGTGGGTACACAATTAGTCACGGATAATGTCATTGCATCCGGAGATTACGGTTTACTCAATCTCATCTGTCTTGGGCTGTTCATTCTGATTCTGTTGCGTTTGGCGGTCAGTGTCATACGCTCCTGGACCACGCTGATACTGGGAACACTCATCGACGTCCAGTGGAGCTTTAGCCTCTTTTCGCACCTTATTAAGCTACCGACAACCTATTTTGAAAGGCGCAAACTAGGGGATATTCAGTCTCGTTTCCACTCACTTGATGTGATACGCGCCACATTTACCACCGGTTTAACTGGTAGCATTATTGATACGCTAATGCTCATGGGTTTGCTGATAATGATGTTTTTATACAACCTGCAACTCAGCATGATCGTGGTCTCTTTTACCGCAATATATACCTTCATTCGGTTTGCAACCTATCGATACTACCGCCAGTTATCCGAAGAAGAATTAATCAAGGAGGCACGTCTTAATTCTTATTTTATGGAAACCCTGTACGGTATTGCGACGATTAAGATTCAGGGGATGACTGACCTGAGAATCAATAATTGGTTTAACCTTTTTTCAGATAGGGTCAATACTGGTATTCGTTTGACGCGAATGGATCTTTTCTTTGGTGGCGTTGTATCTTTTATCGCCGCCTGCGACCAAATTGTTATCCTGTGGGTAAGCGGCAAACTGATGATTGATAGTCATTTAACCATCGGCATGTTTATCGCGTTTAACACCTTCAGGAGCCAGTTCTATGATCGAATAAATACCCTCATCAACTTTATCATTCAGCTGAACATCATCAACTTACATAATGAACGCGTTGCCGATATTGCGCTACAGGAAGCAACGTCTTTAACGGCCACCAGCCCGCTGCGTTTACCACAGGGAGCCTTAACGCTTGAAACCCAGGATCTGGCCTACCGTTATGATAACCATGCAGACCCCATCTTCAGTAAACTGAATCTGACCATTCATGCCGGAGAGAGTATTGCTATTACGGGCGTGTCGGGTGCCGGTAAAAGCACCCTAATGAAAGTGTTATGCGGATTATTCGAACCCGCGAACGGCTGTGTCCGAATTAATGGCATTGATATTAAGCAACTTGGTTTTGAGCATTATGCTGAACGCATTGCCTGTATTATGCAGGAAGATAAGCTGTTTTCGGGCTCAATCAAAGAAAACATCGCCGGTTTCCGGCCTGACATTGACGAGCAATGGATGGTGGAATGCACCATCGCCAGCCATATTCATAATGACATTTTAAAACTACCGATGGGTTATGAGACACTGATTGGTGAACTCGGGGAAGGGTTATCCGGTGGTCAAAAACAGCGGCTTTATATTGCCAGGGCATTATACCGCAAACCGGGTATTCTATTCATGGACGAGGCGACCAGCCACCTGGATAAAACCAGTGAGAGCCAGGTCAATCAGTCTATACAAGCGATGAATATTACCAGGATCATTATCGCACATCGCGAAACCACGATTTCATCGGCAGATCGGGTGTTCGTGATTAATGGAGAAGAGCTACCCTAATCTGTTGAATTTCGCGGAACAGAGATTGACTCAGGACATGTCAATTCCGGGTAATAAAGGAAGTCTGATCATTATCAAATAAAAAGCCGCTGAACGCTCAGCGGCTTTTTACGTTCCGGGTAATGAGAACGCTTACCCGGCCTACGGCATAACCGTATTAGTCTTCTTTCGCACCGCGCATAGCACGTTTACGATCGTTCTCGGTCAGGTGACGTTTACGGATACGAATTGACTGTGGAGTCACTTCTACCAGTTCGTCGTCATCGATGAATTCCAGAGCTTGCTCCAGAGTCATCTTGATCGGTGGAACCAGAACCGTTGCTTCGTCAGTACCGGACGCACGCATGTTGGTCAGTTTCTTACCGGTCAGGCAGTTTACAGTCAGGTCGTTAGAACGACTGTGAATACCGATGATCTGGCCTTCATAAACTTCAGCACCGTGACCCAGGAACAGCTTACCGCGATCCTGCAGACCGAACAGCGCAAACGCAACCGCTTTACCCTGACCGTTGGAGATCAGCACGCCGTTGTTACGCTGGCCAACTTCACCCGGACGAACATCGTCGTAGTGGCTGAAGGTGGAGTACAGCAGACCAGTACCGGAAGTCATGGTCATGAATTCTGAACGGAAGCCGATCAGACCACGGCTTGGGATCACGTAGTCAAGACGTACGCGGCCTTTGCCATCTGGATTCATGTTTTTCAGGTCGCCTTTACGCTCACCCAGAGCCTGCATCACAGAACCCTGGTGCTGCTCTTCAACGTCCAGCGTCACGTTTTCGAACGGCTCTTGTTTACGGCCATCGATTTCGCGGAAGATAACTTTCGGACGGGAAACCGCCATTTCGAAACCTTCACGACGCATGTTTTCGATCAGAACAGACAGGTGCAGCTCACCACGACCTGAAACGCGGAATGCATCAGCGTCTTCGGTTTCTTCAACGCGCAGCGCAACGTTGTGCACCAGCTCTTTGTTCAGGCGGTCAAGGATCTGACGAGAGGTAACAAATTTACCTTCTTTACCGCAGAACGGAGAGGTGTTGACGTTGAAGAACATGGATACGGTTGGTTCATCAACGGACAGGGCTGGCAGCGCTTCGACGTTCTGCGGGTCGCAGATGGTGTCGGAGATGTTCAGTTCACCCAGACCGGTGATAGCGATGATGTCGCCCGCTTCAGCGATGTCGCTCTCGATACGCTCAAGACCCAGGTGAGTCAGTACCTTACCGACTTTACCGTTACGGGTTTTGCCTTCGCTATCAATGATAGTGACCTGCTGGTTAGGCTTCACTTTACCGCGCTTGATACGACCAATGCCGATTACACCAACATAGTTGTTGTAGTCGAGCTGAGAGATCTGCATCTGCAGGGTGCCGTCGAGATCGACGTTTGGCGCAGGAACACGGTCAACAATCGCCTGGTACAGCGGGGTCATGTCTTCAGCCATGTCTTCGTGATCCAGACCCGCAATACCGTTCAGCGCAGAAGCGTAAACGATAGGGAAGTCCAGCTGCTCGTCGGTCGCGTCGAGGTTAACGAACAGGTCAAATACCTGGTCAACAACCCAGTCAGGACGCGCGCCAGGACGGTCAACTTTGTTGATAACAACGATTGGCTTCAGACCATGGGCAAATGCTTTTTTGGTCACGAAGCGCGTCTGTGGCATTGGGCCATCCATTGCGTCAACGACCAGCAGAACGGAGTCTACCATGGACATTACACGTTCAACTTCACCACCGAAGTCGGCGTGCCCTGGGGTATCAACGATGTTGATACGGTAGTCATTCCATTTAATCGCGGTGTTTTTCGCGAGGATGGTAATCCCACGCTCTTTCTCCAAATCGTTGGAGTCCATCACGCGTTCTTGGGTTTCGGCACGCGCATCAAACGTACCGGATTGCTGCAGCAGCTTGTCAACTAGGGTAGTTTTACCATGGTCAACGTGCGCGATGATGGCGATGTTACGCAAATTTTCGATCACAACTTTGCCTCAGGCATTTAGAAATAGCGCGTTATTGTACACGGATTAATCGCACTACAAAACAGGATCACAAACATCCCCCGCAAACAAGTATTGCAGAGATGCTTTGTGATCGCTTTCACGGAGCGGTAAAAGGGCACTTTAACGTAAATTGCACCAATATGGTGCTCAATGTTCACATTGAAGCACTATACTGGTGCAACAAATCCATTGTGGTGCAGCCCTTTTGCACTATGGTGCGCATGATAACGCCTTTTTGGGGTGTTTTAAAAGTTGGCACAGATTTCGCTTTATAAAAAATACATGGCACCAGCCAGTACAAACAGAAATTGAAGACCTCGTTACCACGACGACAATGACCAATCTGGAGAGTTAAGTATGTCCGCTGAACACGTTTTGACGATGCTGAACGAACATGAAGTGAAGTTTGTTGATCTGCGCTTCACCGATACCAAAGGTAAAGAACAGCACGTCACAATTCCTGCTCATCAGGTAAACGCCGAATTCTTCGAAGAAGGCAAAATGTTTGACGGCTCCTCCATTGGTGGCTGGAAAGGCATTAACGAATCCGACATGGTTCTGATGCCAGATGCGACCACTGCGGTCATTGATCCGTTCTTCGAAGAACCAACCCTGATCATCCGTTGCGACATCCTCGAGCCAGGCACGCTGCAGGGCTACGACCGCGACCCACGTTCTATCGCAAAACGCGCTGAAGAGTACCTGCGTTCTACCGGCATCGCAGACACCGTTCTTTTCGGGCCAGAACCAGAATTCTTCCTGTTCGACGACATCCGTTTCGGTGCGTCTATTTCTGGTTCCCACGTTGCTATCGACGATATCGAAGGCGCATGGAACTCTTCCACCAAATACGAAGGTGGTAACAAAGGTCACCGTCCAGGCGTTAAAGGCGGTTACTTCCCGGTTCCTCCGGTCGACTCAGCACAGGACATTCGTTCCACCATGTGTCTGGTGATGGAAGAGATGGGCCTGGTAGTTGAAGCTCACCACCACGAAGTGGCGACTGCTGGTCAGAACGAAGTGGCTACCCGCTTCAACACCATGACCAAAAAAGCAGACGAAATTCAGATCTACAAATACGTTGTGCACAACGTTGCGCACCGTTTCGGTAAAACCGCTACCTTCATGCCAAAACCTATGTTTGGCGACAACGGTTCCGGTATGCACTGCCACATGTCTCTGTCCAAGAACGGTACCAACCTGTTCTCTGGTGACAAATATGCTGGTCTGTCTGAGCAGGCGCTGTATTACATCGGCGGCGTAATCAAACACGCTAAAGCGATCAACGCCCTGGCTAACCCAACCACTAACTCCTACAAGCGTCTGGTCCCGGGCTACGAAGCACCAGTAATGCTGGCCTACTCTGCGCGTAACCGTTCTGCTTCTATCCGTATCCCGGTTGTTGCTTCTCCTAAAGCGCGTCGTATCGAAGTGCGCTTCCCGGACCCAGCGGCTAACCCATACCTGTGCTTCGCAGCACTGCTGATGGCTGGTCTGGATGGTATCAAGAACAAGATCCACCCAGGCGAAGCAATGGACAAAAACCTGTACGACCTGCCGCCAGAAGAAGCGAAAGAGATCCCACAGGTTGCTGGTTCTCTGGAAGAAGCCCTGCAGGCGCTGGACGCAGACCGCGAGTTCCTGACTGCAGGTGGCGTATTCACTGACGACGCTATCGATGCTTACATCGCCCTGCGTACTGAAGAGAACGACCGCGTGCGTATGACTCCGCATCCGGTAGAGTTCGAGCTGTACTACAGCGTTTAATTAAGTTGTTTTACCCGGCGTCACAAACGCCGGGGGTAGTTGCCGTGGAAACTTTTAGCCCATCTCCGGATGGGCTTTTTTCTCCACCAACAACCTGATCTCGCGCGCTTTTTACGACGAAAAAGCTATACTGCACTAAATTAGTGCAAACAACTCCAGGAGACTGCTGAATGGCAACTGGCACGCTGCCCGATGCTGGGCAGATCCTCAATTCTTTGATTAACAGTATCTTGCTTGTCGACGACGAGCTGGCCGTACATTATGCCAACCCGGCGGCACAGCAGCTGCTCGCCCAAAGCGCACGTAAACTGTTTGGCACCCCGCTTCCGGAATTACTGAGTTATTTTTCGCTGAATATTGGCCTGATGCAGGAAAGTTTGCAGGCCGGTCAAGGATTCACGGATAACGAAGTCACGCTGGTTATCGACGGGCGCTCGCATATTCTGTCACTGACTGCCCAACGCCTTCCTGAAGGACTGATCCTGCTGGAAATGGCGCCAATGGATAATCAGCGCCGACTGAGCCAGGAGCAGCTTCAGCATGCCCAGCAAATTGCCGCCCGCGACCTGGTGCGAGGTCTGGCGCATGAAATCAAAAACCCGCTGGGTGGGTTACGCGGCGCAGCACAACTCCTGACAAAGGCGTTGCCCGACCCCGCGCTGGCGGAGTACACCAACGTCATCATCGAACAGGCAGACCGCCTGCGCAATCTGGTTGACCGTCTTCTCGGGCCACAGCAACCGGGTATGCACGTATCAGAAAGTATTCATAAAGTGGCTGAGCGGGTGGTGAAACTGGTTTCGATGGAATTACCAGAAAACGTCACGCTGGTGCGTGATTACGACCCAAGCCTGCCAGAACTGGCACATGACCCGGATCAGATTGAGCAGGTACTGTTGAATATCGTACGCAATGCCCTGCAGGCTCTGGGGCCTGAAGGGGGCGAGATTATTTTACGTACCCGCACCGCCTTCCAGCTCACGTTACACGGCGTACGCTATCGACTGGCCGCCCGAATCGACGTTGAGGATAACGGACCTGGTATTCCATCGCATCTACAGGACACCCTGTTCTACCCGATGGTAAGTGGTCGCGAAGGCGGAACCGGCCTGGGCTTATCCATTGCACGCAGTTTGATCGATCAACACTCTGGAAAAATTGAATTTAACAGTTGGCCGGGACACACCGAGTTTTCGGTTTTCCTGCCGATTAAAAAATAAAGGTGACGTTTATGCAACGAGGGATAGTCTGGGTAGTCGATGACGATAGCTCCATCCGTTGGGTGCTTGAACGCGCGCTCACAGGGGCAGGATTAAGCTGCACGACGTTTGAGAGCGGCAGCGAAGTGCTCGACGCACTCACCACCAAAACGCCCGATGTTCTGCTCTCAGATATTCGCATGCCGGGAATGGACGGGCTGGCGCTTTTAAAACAGATCAAACAACGCCACCCTATGCTTCCGGTCATCATAATGACGGCGCACTCCGATCTTGATGCCGCAGTGAGCGCCTATCAGCAAGGGGCGTTCGATTACCTACCAAAACCGTTTGATATCGACGAAGCGGTAGCGCTGGTTGAGCGTGCAATTAGCCACTATCAGGAACAGCAACAGCCTCGCCACACACCCGATTTTGGGCCAACAACTGACATTATCGGCGAAGCGCCGGCGATGCAGGATGTGTTTCGTATTATTGGCCGTTTGTCCCGCTCGTCCATCAGCGTATTAATTAACGGCGAATCGGGAACCGGTAAAGAGCTCGTGGCGCATGCATTACATCGCCACAGCCCGCGGGCAAAAGCCCCGTTTATCGCCCTGAATATGGCAGCAATCCCGAAGGATTTGATTGAATCCGAACTGTTCGGCCACGAAAAAGGGGCATTTACCGGCGCGAACACAATTCGTCAGGGGCGCTTTGAACAAGCTGACGGTGGAACACTGTTCCTGGATGAGATCGGCGATATGCCGCTGGATGTCCAGACCCGCCTGCTGCGCGTACTGGCCGACGGGCAGTTTTATCGCGTGGGTGGCTATGCGCCGGTGAAGGTGGACGTGCGCATTATCGCCGCGACTCACCAGAACCTGGAGCAACGCGTGCAGGAAGGAAAATTCCGTGAGGACTTATTCCATCGCCTGAACGTCATTCGCGTCCATTTGCCACCGCTGCGTGAACGCCGGGAAGATATTCCTCGCCTGGCACGTCACTTCCTGCAGGTGGCAGCTCGGGAACTGGGTGTGGAAGCTAAGCAGCTTCATCCAGAAACCGACGCAGCCCTCACGCGTCTCGCGTGGCCAGGTAACGTGCGCCAGCTGGAAAACACCTGCCGCTGGCTGACCGTGATGGCCGCCGGACAGGAAGTCCTGATTCAGGATTTACCGGCCGAGCTGTTTGAAGCAACCGCACCAGAGAGCAGTACCGGGCACGCGCTGCCGGATAGCTGGGCGACGCTGCTGGCGCAGTGGGCCGACCGCGCGCTGCGTTCCGGTCATCAAAACTTACTCTCAGAGGCTCAGCCAGAGATGGAACGTACGTTATTGACCACTGCGCTCCGCCATACACAAGGGCATAAGCAGGAAGCCGCTCGCCTGTTGGGATGGGGACGTAATACCCTGACGCGCAAGCTGAAAGAGCTGGGAATGGAGTAATATCCGCTCTTGTGTAAAGGTTATTAATTGAGCGCAAATTGCCGTTATTTTGCGCTTTACTGTTTCGATGAGTTTTGTATGATCGTGCCCGGAAATTGGGGGGACCATCATGCTGGAATCATTAGTGAATTTGCTCTCTAGCGGTGCAGCCGAAAGCCATACACCGCAAACAGCCGTTGCGGCGGTGCTGTGCGCGGCGCTGGTTGGGCTGTTTAGCTAGCGGGTTTGAACGTAAAAGCCGGGTGGCAGCTTCGCCTTACCCGGCCTACGTTTCGTACTTTTGGCTATGCGCCTTAAATCACTCGCGAGAACTGCTGCATACGCGCTTTCTGACGCAGATACGCGTCAAAGCACATGCAAATATTACGGATCAACAGACGCCCTTTCGGCGTGACCTCAATCATACTCTCCGATACATCCACCAGCCCATCTTTCGCCAGCGGTGCAATCAGCTTCAGGTCTTCCGCAAAATAATCGCTGAAGTTCAGCTCCCACTGCGCTTCCACGTCGCTGAAATCGAGACGGAAGTTGCAGATAAGCGCCTTGATGACATCACGGCGAATACAGTCGTCGCGCGTTAACGCAATGCCGCGCCACAGCGCGTTGCCGATGTCATCAACCTGCTGGTAGTACGACTTCAGCTCTTTCTGGTTTTGTGCATAGCAGTCGCCAATCATGCTAATGGCAGAGACGCCCATCCCCAGCAAATCGGTATCGCCCTGGGTGGTGTAGCCCTGGAAATTGCGGTGCAGGACCCCTTCGCGCTGAGCAATCGCCAGTTCGTCGTCCGGACGGGCAAAGTGATCCATGCCAATGAACTGATAACCGGTTGCGGTCAGCGAAGTAATAGTTTCCTGTAAAATATCCAGCTTCTGTTGGGCAGAAGGGAGATCGGCATCTTTAATTTTGCGCTGGGCAGCAAACAGCGTCGGCAGATGCGCATAGTTAAAGACGCTCAGACGGTCCGGGCTGAGTTCGGCCACACGTTTCAGCGTGAAGGCAAAACTTTCCGGCGTCTGCTTTGGCAGGCCGTAAATCAGATCAATGTTGGTCGAGGTGAAACCAATCTCACGCGCGTGATTGAGCAAGGCGAAGATAAACTCTTCGTCCTGCTCACGGTTCACCAGACGCTGTACTTCTTTATTGAAATCTTGCACGCCCATACTCAGGCGGTTAAAACCTTCAGCGCGTAAGTGATCCAGTACATCCAGTTCAATTTCACGCGGATCGACTTCGATCGAGATTTCAGCGTCGGCGTTAAAACTGAAATTGCCGCGCAGCAGGTTCATCAGGCGGCTAATTTGCGCTTTATTAAGATAGGTTGGCGTGCCGCCGCCCCAGTGAAGCTGGCTAACGTGACGGTCTTTAAACAGCGGCGCGCGATGGACAATTTCTTGTTCGAGCGCGTCAAGATACTGATCAGCTTTATGCTGCTGGCGGGTAACGATTTTATTGCAGCCGCAGAAGTAGCAAAGCTTGTGGCAGAACGGAATATGGACGTAGAGCGACAGCGGACGCTCAGGATAGCGCGCGACAGCCTGCTGAAAATCCCCCTCGCCGAAGGTATCGGAGAACTCCAGCGCGGTGGGGTATGACGTATAACGCGGCCCGGAATAGTTATATTTCTGGATTAGGGCCAAATCCCAGTCGATAGTTGGTACAGACATGCTCACTCCTTCCGTTGGTGTCGCGTTCGTACACGGCGGCCCGACCTGGCCCCGTTGCGGGCCATCATTCGGGTGCGCAGCCACTTCTGTCGCCGCGACAACCGCCGTAGTTTAACGAATAACCACACCAGATAACATATAATCGGAAGGGTTATAAGCAGGACTATCGTGCCTGCCGGGTGCAAATGTTAGTTTCCGCCCTTCAGAAGACGCATCATATCTTCCTGTTTCTCGTCTTCTTCTTCATCTTCGTCATCGTCGTATGACAGGCCCAGCTTCTGCATCAGTTCATCAATACGATCCAGTTTGGCATCCACCCATGACTGCTCTTCAGCAGTCAGGGTTTCACCCTCTTCAAGACGTTCCAGGAGCGCGTCCAGGCGCTCATCGTTCTCCAGCATATCCAGCTCAGCCTGCGGTGAAAGCATAGGTTTCTCGCTCTTTGGTTTGTGCTGCTTAGTGACCGGGGTGTCTGTCACGCCCAGTGGAATGGGAGTTTTACTGCCGATACGAGGATCTTTCTGCTGCTTACCTTTTGCAGAAGCGCCCGCAGTACCACCACCGTTTGCACGGCTACCCGCAGCATGACCGCGATGCTTTTTGTCGCGTTTACGGTCGCGCGCTTCCTGGTTCAGTTCTTCGCGCGTTTTGCGGCGTGCTTTCGCAGGGCGTTTAGCACCCGCAGCGGAGGTTGGTTTTTTCATGATGTTTTATCTTTAAGTCGTTTTCTTCAGTATAGAATTGCGGCGAAATCTAGCAGAAAGCAAGCAAAGAAAAAAGGCGACAGAGCAATCTGTCGCCTTTTTTCCTGACTCACAACCCTTAGCGGGTCAGACATTCCATGTTTGCCAACAACAAACCCTGTTTATCCCTTGGCTTATACCGTCCGTGATACGGTTCCATTTCCTGTTAAAACGCCTCCAGGCGCTGGTCATCCTGACAATCCTGCGTCTTCGCCTCCTGGCGCTCCTGACCCTAATCCTTAAGTCGATATCCTGTTGGCTTCCTCGCCCTGACGCACACTTTACCTTGTTCCGTTAAACTAACAAGCAACGAAACGGTACAAAAAGGGATTTTCAGATAATTACCTGGAAATAAGCTAATGATTTAAAACAGTTTGGCTTTTTTGACGCCTGCGATTTCTCTGAAATATCCCAAAGCATGATTAGCCGATCTCTCACAACGGCCGGGGCTTTCACCTACAGACCTATGCAATCAGAAAAGCCTTTTGCCTGCATTCGGGTATAATCCCCTTCAGATTACGATTTTGGAGACGACCACGTGACTACCTGGAACTACCAACAGACGCATTTTGTCACCAGTGCGCCCGATATTCGCCACCTTCCTTCTGATACCGGTATTGAAGTGGCATTTGCTGGCCGCTCCAATGCGGGGAAATCCAGCGCCCTGAACACGCTGACAAATCAGAAAAGCCTGGCGCGTACCTCAAAAACACCTGGCCGTACCCAGTTGATTAACCTGTTTGAAGTCGCAGAGGGCAAACGCCTGGTCGACTTACCGGGCTACGGTTACGCTCAGGTCCCCGAAGAGATGAAAATCAAGTGGCAGCGTGCGCTGGGTGAATACCTGGAAAAACGCATGTGCCTGAAAGGCCTGGTGGTGCTGATGGATATCCGTCACCCCCTGAAAGATCTGGATCAGCAGATGATCGACTGGGCTGTAGCAAGCGATATTGCCGTACTGGTACTGCTGACGAAAGCCGACAAGCTGGCAAGCGGCGCGCGTAAAGCGCAGGTGAATTTGGTTCGCGAAGCGGTGCTGGCTTTCAACGGCGATGTGCAGGTGGAGCCGTTCTCCTCGCTGAAAAAGCAGGGCGTGGACAAACTGCGTCAGAAGCTCGACACCTGGTTTAGCGAGCTGGAACCCGCGACGGAAGCGGAAGAAGAGTAATACCGAGCGCGGCGATGTCCGCGTTTTTTTGCCTGATTTTTTCTTTGCCGCAATAAAAAACGCCCCAGTCATTACTGACTGGGGCGGCTAAAATATTCAGCCAAATCCGATTACGTGAAGTAAAAGGTCTGAAAGATAGAACATCTTACCTCTGTACCCTACGCCGATAACTCTACCCCTTTTTGTGCTGCAGAAAAAGCACTTTTTGTAGTTTTTTTTCATTATTTACATAGGGAATTCTAATGATCGTCACAAAACGCACTTTGTTATGTTGCTAACTTACATAAAAAGCGCGTTATTCGCAGAGCCTTTAGTGAGCCTGATCCCAGTTTTCACCACTTCCGACTTCCACCAGCAACGGCACATCGAGTGTCATGCTGCTTTCCATCAGTTCGTGGATCTTCTTCGATACAGCGTCGAGGTCGTCTTTGTGCACTTCGAATACCAGTTCATCGTGAACCTGCATGATCATTTTCACGCGGGGCTTCTCTTTTTCCAGCCAGGCATCAACGGCGATCATCGCACGCTTAATGATGTCCGCCGCGGTACCTTGCATAGGGGCGTTGATTGCCGCACGTTCTGCACCCGCGCGGCGCGCGGCATTGCTGGATTTGATGTCCGGTAAGTAGAGACGGCGGCCATCGAGTGTTTCGACGTAACCTTTCTCTTTCGCCTGTGCGCGGGTACGTTCCATATATTCCAGCACGCCCGGATAACGCTCGAAGTAGAGATCCATATACTTCTGCGACTCTTTGCGTGGAATGTTGAGCTGGCGCGACAGACCAAATGCGCTCATACCGTAGATCAAACCAAAGTTGATCGCTTTGGCACTGCGGCGCTGTTCGTTGGTTACGCTATCCAGCGGCAAACCGAAGACTTCCGCCGCGGTTGCACGGTGGATATCCTTCCCTTCGGCAAACGCGGTCAGCAAGCCTTTGTCGCGGGACAGATGCGCCATAATACGTAGCTCAATTTGCGAGTAGTCTGCAGAGACGATCAGGTAGTCATCTGGAGCAATAAAAGCCTGACGGATTCGGCGGCCTTCTTCATTACGTACCGGAATGTTCTGCAGGTTTGGATCGGTTGAAGAGAGTCGACCCGTCGCCGCCACAGCCTGATGATACGACGTATGCACACGGCCCGTTTTCGGGTTGATCATCAGCGGGAGCTTATCAGTGTAAGTGGACTTCAGCTTCGCGAGACCCCGATACTCCAGAATCACTTTTGGCAGGGGGTAATCCAGTGCCAGCTCTTCAAGCACCTCTTCAGACGTCGACGGTGCACCACCAGGCGTTTTCTTCAGCGGCTTGATGCCCTGCTTTTCAAACAGGATGGTTTGTAGCTGTTTCGGCGACGAGAGGTTAAACGGTTCTCCAGCAAGCTCATGCGCTTTTTGCTCAAGCTCGGTCAGACGCTGCGCGAGCTCCCCGGAGTGGTTATGCAATACGGTTGGATCGATTTTAACGCCATTGCGCTCAATACGTGAAAGCACAGGCACCAGTGGCATCTCAATATGCTGGAATACGTTCAGCGGCCCTGCTTCTTTCTGAAGTTTTGGCCACATCTTCAGGTGCAATTGCAGGGTGACATCCGCGTCTTCCGCCGCATAGCGACCCGCCTCTTCGAGTGCAATCTGGTTGAAGGTAAGTTGATTTTTCCCTTTACCGGCAATCTCTTCGAAAGTGATGGTTTTATGTTTCAGCCAACGGTCTGATAAGGAATCCATATCATGGCGACCTGCAACACTGTCCAGAATGTAGGATTCCAGCATGGTGTCGAATGCAATACCGCGCAGCTCAATATCGTAGTTTTGCAGAATACCGCGATCGTACTTCAGGTTTTGTCCGACTTTGAGCGCCTTGTCGTCTTCCAGAATCGGCTTCAGCAGCTCAAGCACGCGTTCACGGGAGATCTGCGCCGGCGCATCCAGGTAATCGTGTGCAACAGGGACATAAGCCGCCATCCCCGGTTCAGTGGCAAATGACAGGCCCACCATATTGGCAGAGATGTTGTCGAGGCTGTCGGTTTCCGTGTCAAAGGCAAAGACCGGCGCTTTTTTCAGTTTCTCAATCCAGGCGATCAGCTGCGACTCTTCAAGAATCGTTTCGTAGTTGTCGAAGGACAAGGTTACGGCTTCTTCTTCGGCTTGTTCTTCAGCATCAACCACTATCGTCTCTTTCGGTTTTGCTGCTGGCTTAGCCCCTTTTGCCTGTAACCACTTGCCGCTTTCGACGTCGGTGATCCAGCGCTTGAATTCGTATTGCTTAAACAAGTTCAGCAGATCGTCAGCAGAAGGCTGCTGCACTTCCAGTTGCTCACAACCCAGTTCCAGTTCGACATCGGTTTTAATCGTTGCCAGCTTATAAGAGAGGTAAGCCACCTCTTTGTTATCTTGAAGTTTTCCGGCCATGGTTTTTGCACCACGGAAGGAGAGCCCGGCGATTTTATCCGATTCCGCGTACAGCGTATCCAGCCCGCCCAGCCCCTGAAGCAGCGCCTGTGCCGTTTTTTCACCGACACCAGGGACTCCTGGGATGTTATCCGACGAGTCGCCCATCAACGCGAGGAAGTCGATAATCAGCTCAGGCGGTACGCCATATTTTGTGACAACCTCTTCAGGCCCCAGAATGGTGTTGGTCATGGTGTTAATCAGGGTGATACCTGGCGTTACCAGCTGCGCCATATCTTTATCACCGGTGCTGATCAGCACCGGACGGCCCATTTTTTCAGCTTCACGCGCCAGCGTGCCGATGACGTCATCGGCTTCAACACCAGAGACCGCCAGCAGCGGCAGGCCCATCGCTTTCACCATGGCGTGCAGCGGCTCAATCTGCGCACGCAGATCGTCAGGCATTGGCGGACGGTGAGATTTGTAATGCTCAAACAACTCGTCGCGGAAGGTTTTGCCTTTGGCATCAAAGACCACCGCCGCATGGGTTGGCTGATACTGGAGTATCAGGCTGCGCAGCATGTTAAGCACGCCATACATCGCGCCGGTAGGTTCCCCTGCGCTATTGGTCAGAGGAGGAAACGCATGATACGCCCGATACAGGTAAGAAGAGCCGTCGACGAGAATAAGAGGGTTTTCTGGGATCTGAACCATAATGTCCGTGCCTTTAATCAATTTATGGCTAAAGGATGCCACAGAAGGATGAAAACATCAGTTATTAGCGCCAGATACAGGAAAAGATTTTACGATCGTGAAGATCTCTCGCAAAAAACAAACTGTGGATAAGTTTGTGTATATTTTCACTTCATATGAATAACAGACGCAAAAAATACATACGAGATATAATTTAGATCTTAATTATCATAATGTTATTTTGTTAGATCTCATCTGTATTACCCACTGATGACAATTTAGTCTATGTGGATATAAGCCCTGATTCGTGCAGAAGCGTAGCGAAATCTTCTGCAGTTGGGAAAAAGCCACCAACTCTCCGTGTGAAAGCGCCATTACTTCATCTGTTTTCTGGTAAAATCAGCGCCCAGCGCCGAATAGCCGGTCGCTCAATTACAGCTAACTATTTGAAAAAGCTAACCATGTCGAGATTGCTCGCTGCAATAACATTACTGTTAAGCATTATTTTAACGATTCTGGTGACTATCGCCTGTTCTGTGCCGATCATTGTCGCAGGAATGATTAAACTGTTGCTGCCTGTGCCTGTGGTGTGGCGAGCCGTGTCCACATTTTGTAATTTCATGATGTATTGCTGGTGTGAAGGGCTGGCGATCCTGTTGTACCTGAATCCGCAACTGAAGTGGGATGTTGAAGGGCTAGAGAGCCTCAACAAAAAGAACTGGTACCTGCTAATTTGCAATCACCACAGTTGGGCTGACATCGTGGTGTTATGTGTGCTTTTCCGTAAGCACATCCCGATGAACAAATACTTCCTGAAACAGCAGCTCGCCTGGGTTCCTTTCATCGGTCTGGCCTGCTGGGCGCTTGATATGCCGTTTATGAAACGCTACTCGCGCAGCTATTTGATCCGTCATCCGGAGCATCGCGGTAAGGACGTGGAGACCACGCGCCGTTCCTGTGAAAAGTTTCGCGCGCACCCAACAACCATCGTGAACTTTGTTGAAGGCTCCAGGTTTACTGAAGAGAAGCGTCAACAAACACGTTCTCCTTTTCAGAACCTGCTGCCGCCAAAAGCCGCAGGTATTGCGATGGCGCTTAACGTGCTGGGTGCTCAGTTCGATAAATTACTTAACGTTACCCTCTGCTACCCGGAAAACGATAAAACGCCGTTCTTCGATATGCTCAGCGGCAAGCTGACGCGCATTGTTGTACGTGTTGATCTGGTACCGATCGAGGCCGAATTACACGGTGACTACGTTAACGATAAGAATTTTAAACGTCGTTTCCAGTTATGGCTTAATACTCTCTGGAAAGAGAAAGACGAACAGATAGACAACATTAAATCTTCATACAAAAACGCCGGTCAGTGACCGGCGTTTTTACATCAACAATCTTACTTCTTCTCAACCAGGTATTTCACAGTATCTGCGTACTGCTGTACGAAGATATCCATGCTGCTGGTGTCCATGCCCTGCATGTTCAGCTGATACTTGCCATTAACAAACATCGCCGGAACACCCTGAAGCTGCAGGTCGGCAGCAGCTTTTTCCTGCTGGGCCACCAGAGATTTCACGACAAAGCTGTTCCATGCCGCGTCATAGTCTTCACCTTTCACACCCGCATCAACGAATACTTTACGGATATCCGCAGTGGTCTGAACGGTCTGGGTTTTCTGTACGCCTTCAAACATTGGGGAAGTGATCTTATCTTCCACGCCCAGCGCGATAGCAACTGCCCACGCCTGAGTCAGGTCTTTACCCAATGGACCCAGGAACTCAACGTGGTACTTAGTCATTTTGGTGCCTTCTGGCAGCTTTTTCTTCACGTTATCGGAAACATGCAAGACCTGCTCGAACTGATAGCAGTGTGGGCAATAGAACGAGAAGAACTCCAGAACCTGTGGCTCGCCAGCAACAGGCTTGTCCAGCGTGATGTACTGTTTTCCGTCGGTAAACTGCGCAGCAGAAGCGCTAAATGCCAGAATCATACCTGCCAGCGCCAGCCAAATTTTTTTCATGATTAACTTTCTCCTGGGTGTGTCCAATTAATACATCGGCGTTAATTGCAGAGGGGGCTCCTGAAGAACCTTAACCTGCTCAGTAAATGTAGATATCTGGCTGCGCCAGTAATCCTCTCCGGTAAGCCACGGGAAATTTCTAGGAAACGCGGGATCATCCCAACGCCTGATTAACCATGCGAGATAATAAACAAAACGCATCGCGCGTAAAGGTTCAATCAAGACAATTTCATCTGAATTAAACGGGCTAAATTCTTCATAAGCTTCAATAATGGTTTCAAGCTGCATGCGTTGCTCGGCTTTGTCGCCATTGAGCAGCATCCACAGGTCCTGAACCGCAGGCCCCATACGCGCATCATCGAGATCGACAAACAGCGGGCCATCACGCCAGAGAATATTTCCTGCGTGACAATCACCATGCAAACGCAGGACGGAAATATCATCGCGCCAGCTGGCTTTAACTGCCCCAATAAGTTTATCGGTGGCGCTGAGGAAACTATCCTTTAACGCTGTGGGGATCAGCGCAGAGGTTTCGAATACTTCGCGAGGTTCAAGAAGGTATTCCTGAATGCCGATAATCGGACGAGCAATAAAAGATTTTTTACGTCCCGTCTGATGTATACGTCCCAGATAGCGGGCCACCCACTCCATTTGATCAATATTATCCGCTTCAAACTGGCGACCCCCCAGGCTTGGGAAGACAGCGTAGTAGAACCCTTCGTGCATAAGGAGCGTTTGGTTATTGAATTTTAGCGGGGCGGCAACAGGTACATCATCATCCAGCAGATCATGAGCAAATTGATGCTCTTCCTGAATTTGTTCTGCTGACCAACGTTTAGGGCGATAGAACTTCACGACGAAGCGCTGACGCTCCTCATCCTGAAATTGATAGACGCGGTTTTCGTAGCTATTTAACGGCGTTAGCCCGGAATCCACCCGGATACCCTGTTCAAACAGGGCATCCATAATGGTATCCGGGTGTAATGTCTGGAAAGTAAAAGCCTGGTCGTTCATCCGATCATCCGGAAATTATACGAATGATTCAGGATATCATCTTGTGGCGATTTCGGTGCCGCCGCTTACAAGCTTTTACTCTTTAATTACGCCTCTGGCGCGCAGTAATGCGGTTTTAAAATCTTCCTCATAATCTTTCTGAATACCAGGAATAACAGCATCTTTAGCTGAGTCACGCATTTTAAGATGGTAGATCAGGATATCATCAGAAAGGTCTGCCAGTTCGCCGTCAAAACCTGACTCTTTCGCCAGTTTCTGTAAAAATTGCATCAGATTCAGCTCTGGCTCTTTTTGCCAGGCTGGCTGGAGGAGTTCAATGACTTCATTAAGACGTTTACATTTCATGGTGGTGCTCCTTTCATTTAGAGTGACACGTTAGCAGGGTCAATCCCACAATAAAAGAGGCGATATTCGTGAATCTTAACCAGGAAATCACTGGGGTCGTTCTGGCGGGTGGCAGAGCGACGCGAATGGGGGGAAAAGATAAGGGGCTTCAGCTTTTGAACGGTAAACCCTTGTGGCAATGTGTCGCTGATGCGCTTAAAGGCCAGGTGACGACAATGGTCATCAGTGCTAACAGGCATATTGAGACATACCAGCGCAGCGGCTACGCCGTTTATCAGGATAACCAGGCAAATTACCCAGGACCGCTGGCTGGTATGCTTTCGGTTATGCAGCAGTCGCCCGGAGAGTGGTTTATTTTCTGTCCTTGCGATACCCCGTTGATTCCGTCCTGTCTTGTCGAGCGTCTGGTGCGACTTCGTGGTGCAGCCCCCGTGGTCTGGGTACATGACGGTGAGCGTGATCATCCTGCTATCGCGTTGATGCACAGATTATTAGTACCTGCTCTTCAGGAGTACCTGATGGCGGGAGAGCGTAGGGTGATGGTCTTTATGCGTCAGTCTGGCGGCCATTCCATTGATTTCAGTGATATGAAGTCTGCGTTTGTGAACGTGAATACAACTGAAGATTTGCAGATGATGCAGGAGAAATGATGATACCTGTTCTGGCCATTTCCGCCTGGAGTGGGACCGGGAAAACCACGCTGTTGAAAAAACTCATACCTGCCCTTTGTGTCAGAGGTATACGCCCAGGATTGATCAAGCATACCCACCATAATACGGATGTCGATAAACCAGGCAAAGACAGCTATGAGTTGCGTAAAGCGGGTGCAGCGCAAACGATGGTAGCAAGTAGTCAGCGCTGGGCGCTGATGACAGAAACACCAGATGAGGCACCGCTGGATCTCGCTTACCTCGTCAGTCGAATGGATCATTCCACGCTGGATCTGGTGCTGGTTGAGGGTTTTAAGCATGAGGCCGTGCCTAAGATCCTGCTGTTCCGAAGCGATGCCGGGCATGATGTCAGCGAGTTAACGCTTGATGAGCATGTGATTGCCGTAGCCAGTGATATTGTGTTGCCGCTTGAGGTTCCGGTGCTCGATTTAAATGACGTGGATGGGATTGCGGAGTTTATTGTGGAGCGGAGTGCGATCTGACGACTTGCCGGGCGGTACTTCGCCTGTTTTTTTGCATATAAACGCAAAAAGGCCATCCTTCCGGATGGCCTCTTCACTTGTTTGATGCCTGGCAGTTCCCTACTCTCACATGGGGAGACCCCACACTACCATCGGCGCTACGGCGTTTCACTTCTGAGTTCGGCATGGGGTCAGGTGGGACCACCGCGCTAAAGCCGCCAGGCAAATTCTGTTAATCTGTATCAGAGCTGAAATTTGATTGTCTGTCTCTTCGCCGAAACAGCTTCGGCGTTGTAAGGTTAAGCCTCACGGTTCATTAGTATCGGTTAGCTCAACGCATCGCTGCGCTTACACACCCGACCTATCAACGTCGTAGTCTTCAACGTTCCTTCAGGACTCTCAAGGAGTCAGGGAGAACTCATCTCGGGGCAAGTTTCGTGCTTAGATGCTTTCAGCACTTATCTCTTCCGCATTTAGCTACCGGGCAGTGCCATTGGCATGACAACCCGAACACCAGTGATGCGTCCACTCCGGTCCTCTCGTACTAGGAGCAGCCCCCCTCAATTCTCCAGCGCCCACGGCAGATAGGGACCGAACTGTCTCACGACGTTCTAAACCCAGCTCGCGTACCACTTTAAATGGCGAACAGCCATACCCTTGGGACCTACTTCAGCCCCAGGATGTGATGAGCCGACATCGAGGTGCCAAACACCGCCGTCGATATGAACTCTTGGGCGGTATCAGCCTGTTATCCCCGGAGTACCTTTTATCCGTTGAGCGATGGCCCTTCCATTCAGAACCACCGGATCACTATGACCTGCTTTCGCACCTGCTCGAGCCGTCACTCTCGCAGTCAAGCTAGCTTATGCCATTGCACTAACCTCCTGATGTCCGACCAGGATTAGCTAACCTTCGTGCTCCTCCGTTACTCTTTGGGAGGAGACCGCCCCAGTCAAACTACCCACCAGACACTGTCCGCAACCCGGATTACGGGTCTACGTTAGAACACCAGCCATTAAAGGGTGGTATTTCAAGGGCGGCTCCACGCAGACTGGCGTCCACGCTTCAAAGCCTCCCACCTATCCTACACATCAAGGACCAGTGTTCAGTGTCAAGCTATAGTAAAGGTTCACGGGGTCTTTCCGTCTTGCCGCGGGTACACTGCATCTTCACAGCGAGTTCAATTTCACTGAGTCTCGGGTGGAGACAGCCTGGCCATCATTACGCCATTCGTGCAGGTCGGAACTTACCCGACAAGGAATTTCGCTACCTTAGGACCGTTATAGTTACGGCCGCCGTTTACCGGGGCTTCGATCAAGAGCTTCGCGTTACCGCTAACCCCATCAATTAACCTTCCGGCACCGGGCAGGCGTCACACCGTATACGTCCACTTTCGTGTTTGCACAGTGCTGTGTTTTTAATAAACAGTTGCAGCCAGCTGGTATCTTCGACTGATTTCAGCTCCACCCGCAGGGGCTTCACCTACATATCAGCGTGCCTTCTCCCGAAGTTACGGCACCATTTTGCCTAGTTCCTTCACCCGAGTTCTCTCAAGCGCCTTGGTATTCTCTACCTGACCACCTGTGTCGGTTTGGGGTACGATTTGATGTTACCTGATGCTTAGAGGCTTTTCCTGGAAGCAGGGCATTTGTTACTTCAGCACCGTAGTGCCTCGTCATCACACCTCAGCGTTAATAAGGTACCGGATTTACCTGGAACCTCCGCCTACATGCTTAAACCGGGACAACCGTCGCCCGGCTAACATAGCCTTCTCCGTCCCCCCTTCGCAGTAACACCAAGTACAGGAATATTAACCTGTTTCCCATCGACTACGCCTTTCGGCCTCGCCTTAGGGGTCGACTCACCCTGCCCCGATTAACGTTGGACAGGAACCCTTGGTCTTCCGGCGTGCGGGCTTTTCACCCGCATTATCGTTACTTATGTCAGCATTCGCACTTCTGATACCTCCAGCATCCCTCACAGGACACCTTCAACGGCTTACAGAACGCTCCCCTACCCAACAACGCATAAGCGTCGCTGCCGCAGCTTCGGTGCATGGTTTAGCCCCGTTACATCTTCCGCGCAGGCCGACTCGACCAGTGAGCTATTACGCTTTCTTTAAATGATGGCTGCTTCTAAGCCAACATCCTGGCTGTCTGTGCCTTCCCACATCGTTTCCCACTTAACCATGACTTTGGGACCTTAGCTGGCGGTCTGGGTTGTTTCCCTCTTCACGACGGACGTTAGCACCCGCCGTGTGTCTCCCGTGATAACATTCTTCGGTATTCGTAGTTTGCATCGGGTTGGTAAGCCGGGATGGCCCCCTAGCCGAAACAGTGCTCTACCCCCGAAGATGAGTTCACGAGGCGCTACCTAAATAGCTTTCGGGGAGAACCAGCTATCTCCCGGTTTGATTGGCCTTTCACCCCCAGCCACAAGTCATCCGCTAATTTTTCAACATTAGTCGGTTCGGTCCTCCAGTTAGTGTTACCCAACCTTCAACCTGCCCATGGCTAGATCACCGGGTTTCGGGTCTATACCCTGCAACTTAACGCCCAGTTAAGACTCGGTTTCCCTTCGGCTCCCCTATACGGTTAACCTTGCTACAGAATATAAGTCGCTGACCCATTATACAAAAGGTACGCAGTCACACCACGAAGGTGCTCCCACTGCTTGTACGTACACGGTTTCAGGTTCTTTTTCACTCCCCTCGCCGGGGTTCTTTTCGCCTTTCCCTCACGGTACTGGTTCACTATCGGTCAGTCAGGAGTATTTAGCCTTGGAGGATGGTCCCCCCATATTCAGACAGGATACCACGTGTCCCGCCCTACTCTTCGAGTTCACAGCCTGTGCATTTTCGTGTACGGGACTATCACCCTGTACCGTCGGACTTTCCAGACCGTTCCACTAACACACAAGCTGATTCAGACTCTGGGCTGCTCCCCGTTCGCTCGCCGCTACTGGGGGAATCTCGGTTGATTTCTTTTCCTCGGGGTACTTAGATGTTTCAGTTCCCCCGGTTCGCCTCGTTAACCTATGTATTCAGTTAACGATAGTGTGACGAATCACACTGGGTTTCCCCATTCGGACATCGCCGGGTCAAAGGTTCATATCACCTCGCCGGCGCTTTTCGCAGATTAGCACGTCCTTCATCGCCTCTGACTGCCAGGGCATCCACCGTGTACGCTTAGTCGCTTAACCTCACAACCCGAAGATGTTTCTTTCGATTCATCATCGACTTGCGAAAATTTGAGAGACTCGAACACACATAACATGTGTGTCGTTTCAATTTTCAGCTTGATCCAGATTTTTAAAGAGCAAAACTTCGCAGTGCACCTTTTCAGGTTCACTCTGAAGTTTTCTTGGGTTCGCAGTAAAGGATGGTGGAGCTATGCGGGATCGAACCGCAGACCTCCTGCGTGCAAAGCAGGCGCTCTCCCAGCTGAGCTATAGCCCCATCGTTTGCAATCTCTGTACCGCTCATCCTTTAAAAGGAGTTTGGTAGGCCTGAGTGGACTTGAACCACCGACCTCACCCTTATCAGGGGTGCGCTCTAACCACCTGAGCTACAAGCCTGCAGAGATTTTTACTGCTGTTTTTCATCAGACAATCTGTGTGAGCACTACAAAGGCAGGTTCTTTAAGGTAAGGAGGTGATCCAACCGCAGGTTCCCCTACGGTTACCTTGTTACGACTTCACCCCAGTCATGAATCACAAAGTGGTAAGCGCCCTCCCGAAGGTTAAGCTACCTACTTCTTTTGCAACCCACTCCCATGGTGTGACGGGCGGTGTGTACAAGGCCCGGGAACGTATTCACCGTAGCATTCTGATCTACGATTACTAGCGATTCCGACTTCATGGAGTCGAGTTGCAGACTCCAATCCGGACTACGACGCACTTTATGAGGTCCGCTTGCTCTCGCGAGGTCGCTTCTCTTTGTATGCGCCATTGTAGCACGTGTGTAGCCCTACTCGTAAGGGCCATGATGACTTGACGTCATCCCCACCTTCCTCCAGTTTATCACTGGCAGTCTCCTTTGAGTTCCCGGCCGGACCGCTGGCAACAAAGGATAAGGGTTGCGCTCGTTGCGGGACTTAACCCAACATTTCACAACACGAGCTGACGACAGCCATGCAGCACCTGTCTCAGAGTTCCCGAAGGCACCAATCCATCTCTGGAAAGTTCTCTGGATGTCAAGAGTAGGTAAGGTTCTTCGCGTTGCATCGAATTAAACCACATGCTCCACCGCTTGTGCGGGCCCCCGTCAATTCATTTGAGTTTTAACCTTGCGGCCGTACTCCCCAGGCGGTCGACTTAACGCGTTAGCTCCGGAAGCCACGCCTCAAGGGCACAACCTCCAAGTCGACATCGTTTACGGCGTGGACTACCAGGGTATCTAATCCTGTTTGCTCCCCACGCTTTCGCACCTGAGCGTCAGTCTTTGTCCAGGGGGCCGCCTTCGCCACCGGTATTCCTCCAGATCTCTACGCATTTCACCGCTACACCTGGAATTCTACCCCCCTCTACAAGACTCTAGCCTGCCAGTTTCGAATGCAGTTCCCAGGTTGAGCCCGGGGATTTCACATCCGACTTGACAGACCGCCTGCGTGCGCTTTACGCCCAGTAATTCCGATTAACGCTTGCACCCTCCGTATTACCGCGGCTGCTGGCACGGAGTTAGCCGGTGCTTCTTCTGCGGGTAACGTCAATTGCTGAGGTTATTAACCTCAGCACCTTCCTCCCCGCTGAAAGTACTTTACAACCCGAAGGCCTTCTTCATACACGCGGCATGGCTGCATCAGGCTTGCGCCCATTGTGCAATATTCCCCACTGCTGCCTCCCGTAGGAGTCTGGACCGTGTCTCAGTTCCAGTGTGGCTGGTCATCCTCTCAGACCAGCTAGGGATCGTCGCCTAGGTGAGCCGTTACCCCACCTACTAGCTAATCCCATCTGGGCACATCTGATGGCAAGAGGCCCGAAGGTCCCCCTCTTTGGTCTTGCGACGTTATGCGGTATTAGCTACCGTTTCCAGTAGTTATCCCCCTCCATCAGGCAGTTTCCCAGACATTACTCACCCGTCCGCCGCTCGTCACCCGAGAGCAAGCTCTCTGTGCTACCGCTCGACTTGCATGTGTTAGGCCTGCCGCCAGCGTTCAATCTGAGCCATGATCAAACTCTTCAATTTAAAAGTTTGATGCTCAATGAATTAAACTTCGTAATGAATTACGTGTTCACTCGTTGAGACTTGGTATTCATTTAGTGTCCGAAGACATTAAGAATCCATGTCACTTTGAGTGCCCACACAGATTGTCTGATAAATTGTTAAAGAGCAGTGCCGCTTCGTTTTCGCTGCGGCGCGGGGTGTGCATATTACGCTTTCCCGCTACAGAGTCAAGCGTTTATTTTGCTTTTCTCTGCTGACCCGGCGGCGTGTGTGCCGTTGTTCCGTGTCAGTGGAGGCGCATTATAGGGAGTTATTCCGACGTGACAAGAGGAAATTTAAAAAAAGTTTTCATCCGTGTCTTTTTTCACCAACAGCGATGAAATCAAGCTACAAATTGTTCTATTTGATGTATCTGCAACCACAATCACACTCGAGGTGGCATAATTATCAGCATGAATCTTTAAGGAATAAAAGCGATGCCATTAAGCGCACAACAGCTGGCCGCCCAAAAAAACCTGTCGTATGTGCTGGCAGAGAAGCTGGCTCAGCGGATTTTAGCGGGTAAATATGCCCCAGGCAGCATCCTGCCGGGTGAAATGGAGCTGGGTGAGCAGTTTGGAGTGAGTCGTACAGCAGTTCGTGAAGCGGTGAAAACCCTAACGGCAAAAGGTATGGTGCTTCCACGTCCCCGCATCGGCACACGTGTCATGCCACAGAGTAACTGGAATTTTCTCGATCAGGAGCTGCTCTCCTGGTGGATGACGGAAGATAACTTTCATCAGGTTGTCGATCACTTTCTGGTGATGCGCAGCAGTCTTGAACCACAGGCGTGCCTGCTTGCCGCCACGCTTGGAACGGCAGAACAGAAAGCACAGCTCAACGCGTTAATGGAAGAGATGGTGTTCCTGAAAAAGCACTTCAACCGGGAACGCTGGGTTGAGGTCGATATGGCCTGGCATGAACATATCTATATGATGAGTGCCAATCCGTTCCTCACCTCTTTTGCTTCTTTATTTCATTCGGTGTACCACACTTACTTTACCTCTATTACACAAGACGAAGTGGTTAAACTGGATTTGCATCAGGCGATAGTGGATGCCATTCAGGAAAGCGACGGGCAGCGAGCCCTGAGTGCGTGCCAGGCATTGCTGGCCGCGCCAACCCACCAGCAGGTAAATAAATGACAAAGAAAAAAGCGCGCAGCATGGCCGGATTGCCGTGGATTGCAGCCATGGCGTTTTTTATGCAGGCACTGGATGCCACCATCCTCAACACAGCGCTTCCCGCTATTGCGCAAAGCCTTAACCGCTCCCCGCTGGCGATGCAGTCCGCCATCATTAGCTACACCCTGACGGTCGCGATGTTAATTCCGGTCAGCGGCTGGCTGGCCGACCGCTTCGGCACCCGCAGAGTTTTCATGTTGGCCGTAACGCTCTTTACGCTCGGCTCGCTGGCTTGTGCGCTCTCCTCATCCTTAACGGAGCTGGTTATCTTCCGCGTATTACAAGGTATTGGCGGAGCGATGATGATGCCCGTGGCACGCCTTGCCTTGCTGCGAGCCTATCCTCGAAGCGAACTGCTTCCCGTGCTCAACTTCGTCACCATGCCAGGCCTGGTTGGCCCGATACTTGGCCCGGTACTAGGTGGTGTGTTTGTCACCTGGGCAAGCTGGCACTGGATCTTCCTGATTAATATTCCTATTGGCGTTGCCGGGCTGCTGTATGCCCGCAAATATATGCCGAACTTCACCACGCCAAGACGCAGCTTCGACATGGGAGGCTTTTTCCTGTTTGGACTGAGCCTGGTGCTCTTCTCAAGCGGGATGGAACTGTTTGGTGAGAAGATCGTAGCAACATGGATTGCGCTCTCCGTCATCCTCAGCGGTATTCTGCTGTTCCTTCTTTATATACGTCACGCGCGCCGTCACCCGACACCGTTAATCTCACTCGGACTCTTTAACACCCGAACGTTTTCCGTAGGGATTGCAGGCAACATTGCGTCACGTCTGGGGACGGGTTGCGTACCGTTTCTGATGCCATTGATGCTGCAGGTCGGTTTCGGCTACCCGGCACTGATTGCTGGCTGCATGATGGCGCCCACGGCAATGGGCTCGATTCTGGCAAAATCAACGGTTACACAGGTGCTGCGCTGGTTTGGCTATCGTAAGACGCTGGTTGGCGTAACGGTCTTTATCGGTCTGATGATTGCGCAGTTCTCTCTGCAATCCGCCGCCCTTCCCGTATGGATGTTGATCCTGCCGTTATTTGTGCTGGGCATGGCGATGTCAACGCAGTTTACGTCGATGAATACCATCACGCTGGCAGATCTGACGGACGAGAACGCCAGCAGCGGCAACAGCGTGCTGGCGGTGACGCAACAGCTGTCGATCAGTCTTGGGGTGGCCGTAAGTGCGGCGGTACTGCGGTTTTATGAAGGTTTTGACAGCACGAATACCGTCGAGCAATTTCACTATACGTTTATCACGATGGGCGTTCTCACCGTCGTTTCAGCGCTGGTCTTTATGCTGTTAAAACCGAAAGACGGCCGCAACCTGATCAAAGAACGCCATAAAGCAAAGTCTAAGCCGAACCGCGTTCCATCAGAACAGGAGTAAGCTGCAGGCGTTGCTGTTGCAGCGTGGGCTGCGCCATACGGTGGATCAACACATCGATGGCCAGCTCGCCCAGTTCATCCTTCGGCTGATGAATCGTGGTCAGCGGTGGGGTCATGTAGCTAGCCAGTTCGATATCATCGTAACCAATTACCGCCATATCATCCGGAACGCGCAAGCCTGCCTGATATAACGCCTGATAGGCGCCAAATGCCATGGCATCGTTGCCGATAAAGACGGCCTGCGGACGCTGCGGCTGCGCCAGCAAGGTCTGCATCGCTTCAAAGCCACCGTGAAACTCAAAATCACCGGTAATACGGTCGCCTTCTGGCACAGAAAGCCCCGCCCGGGCCATAGCAGAGAGATACCCTTCCAGACGCAAACGCGCCGGGGTTTTATCCAGCGGACCGGTAATACAGGCAATGCGGGTGTAACCTTTATCGATCAGATACTGGGTGGCCATGTCGCCCCCCAGCAGGGAGTTATCCTGAATCAGATCGCTGGTACCGTCGAACGGTGCCCAGTCCATCATCACCGTGGGAATAGAGGGATAACGCTGGATAATCTCTTTCGAGGGCTGGTGTGTTTCGGTACAGAGCAGCAGTAGCCCGTCGACGCGTTTTTGCATCAGCGTCTCCAGGTTGCGGTTCATTCTCTGCTCGTCACCTTCGGTATTGCACAGCACCAGGCTGTAGCCACGCTCGAAGCAACTACGCTCTACACCTCGCACAAGCTCAGAATAGAAAGGGTTGGTACTGGCCGTAATCAGCATACCAATAGTGCGCGTCTGGTTGAGCTTAAGACTACGCGCCAGTGCAGATGGCGCATAGTTGAGTTCTTTTACCGCAGCTTCGACTTTCTCCCGAATCGCCTCGCTGACGAAGCGATCGTTGTTTATAACGTGAGAGACCGTCGAGGTAGAAACACCCGCCATGCGGGCGACATCTTTCATTGTTGCCAAGCGTTACCCCTGCTGACTTAAGAATTCATCGATCTCTTTACGCCACGGAACGGAAGGCTGGGCCCCTTTGCGCGTCACGGCAATCGCGGCAGCAGCATGTGCAAAACGGATCGCATCATCCATTCGCTTGCCTTCCAGTAGCGCGGTCACCAGCGCACCATTGAAGGTGTCTCCAGCAGCGATGGTGTCAATCGCTTTCACCTTAAAGCCCGGCACTCGACGGCCTTCGCCATTGACGCTTGCCCACACCCCACGGCTACCAAGGGTGATAATCACGGTACCGATGCCTTTATCATGCAATGCACGTGCAGCTCGCGCGGCATCGTCATCATTTTCGACATGAATGCCCGTCAGCTTTTCCGCTTCGGTTTCGTTTGGCGTAATGATGTCCACCAGCGCCAGCAGCTCGTCTGATAATACACGGGCAGGAGCGGGATTAAGTACGACAGTGGTATGATTTTCATGCGCAATTTTGGCGGCGGCCAGCACGCTTTCAACCGGTGACTCCAGTTGCATCAGCAACGCTTCGGCATTCGCAATGATCTCACGTTGCGCTTCTACGCGCTCCGTTGTCAGAGCAGCGTTGGCACCAGCATGAATACCGATGACATTCTCACCTTCTGCGTTGACGAAAATCAGCGCCACGCCGGTAGATTCCCCTGCAACCACGCTGACCGGTGCGATATCGATATTATCGCTCGCCAGCTGTTTGCGTACGCGCTCACCGGTATCGTCATCACCCGTGCAGGCGATAAACGCAATATTCGCCCCACTGCGACCGGCGGCGACGGCCTGGTTTGCACCTTTACCGCCAAATGCCACCTGATACTGGTTACCCGTGACCGTTTCGCCCGGTGTAGGGAATGATTCAAGGTTAAGAATGTGATCGGCATTGATACTGCCAAGGACGACGAGGTTGCCTGCGGTTTTCATGGTTGGGTTGTCCATCTGAGAGCGCCACCGGTGTTACCCGGTGGCGTATGCCACACTTTTCTTTATTGGTGTCCCTCAGGCAGCCGCTGGCTGCCTGATTCGCCTTTTACTGCTTGATGACCAGTTTCAGGTCAACAGGGTATTTGGCCTGAACTTTTTCGCCCTTCAGCACTTTGTCGGCAGTTTCAACGCCAGTC
Source organism: Enterobacter ludwigii (assembly GCA_023023105.1). Classification (NCBI taxonomy): domain Bacteria; kingdom Pseudomonadati; phylum Pseudomonadota; class Gammaproteobacteria; order Enterobacterales; family Enterobacteriaceae; genus Enterobacter; species Enterobacter ludwigii. The sequence continues at coordinate 4,654,579 of CP083824.1, forward strand.
GCGCCAATCTGCTCCGGCAACTGAGCGATGGTCGCAGCCAGTTTGCCATCGTTTACTGCTTTTTCACCATCCGGCGTACCGTCAAATCCGACAACCATCACATCAGATTTACCTGCAGTCTGCAGGGCACGCAGCGCACCCAGTGCCATTTCGTCGTTCTGCGCGAATACTGCCTGCACGTCAGGATGTGCGGTCAGCAGGTTCTGCATCACGTTCAGACCTTTAGTACGGTCGAAATCGGCAGGCTGGCTGGCCAGGACGTTAAATTTGTGTGCAGCAACGGCCTGCTGGAAGCCTTCGCCACGTTCACGGGCAGCAGAGGTACCCGCGATACCCTGTAATTCGATAACTTTCGCGCCTTCACCGGCTTTCTTCGCGATGTAATCACCCGCGATTTTACCGCCCAGCACGTTATCAGACGCAATGTGGCTGACCACGTCACCTTTAGAGGCCTGACGGTCCAGGGTGATCACCGGGATCTTCACCTGGTTTGCCATTTTAACGGCATTACCTACGGCATCAGAATCAGTTGGGTTGATCAGCAGAATTTTGGTACCACGAACGGTTAAGTCCTGAACGTTAGCCAGCTCTTTCGCCGGGTTGTTCTGGGAATCCAGCACCACCAGGTTGTAGCCCAGTTTGTCCGCTTCTTTCTGCGCGCCATCCTTCAGAGAGACGAAGAACGGGTTGTTCAGCGTGGAGATAACCAGCGCGATGGTGTCTTTCGCCATAGCGTTAGCACTTACGGTTGCGCTCAGCGCGACAGCAGAAACCAGGGTAGCCAGTTTTTTCATGTTCATATCTAAGATGTCCTGTAGTGTCGTCAGTTACTGTTTTTTGTTGTCTACCAGTACCGCCAGCAAAATCACCACTGCCTTAACGATCATCTGGTAATAGGAGGAAACACCTAACAAATTCAAACCATTATTCAGGAAACCGAGAATCAGTGCGCCGATCAATGTCCCAACAATGCGACCTTTACCACCCGCAAGACTCGTACCGCCCAGAACCACTGCCGCAATGGCATCCAGCTCATAACCCGTGCCCGCCGTTGGCTGCGCGGAGGAGAGGCGCGCCACTTCGATGATGCCTGCCAGAGAAGCCAGCAAGCCGCACAGGGAATAAACGATAATTTTAACTTTATTGACGCTAATCCCGGACAAACGCGTTGCCGCTTCGTTACCGCCCAGCGCATAGATATAACGACCCAGACGGGTGTGATGCAGCATGTACCACGCCGCCAGGAAGACGATAGCCATGATCCAGACCGGGGTCGGAATACCCAGCGGGCGGCCGATACCGAACCAGCCAAACAGATCGGCGTTATCGGTAAAGCCGGTGTTCACCGGGCTGCCGTTGGTGTAAACCATGGTCACACCGCGCAGCAACAGCATCATCACCAGCGTCGCGATGAACGCCTGAACACGCCCTTTCGCCACAATCACGCCGGTCACGGCACCGATTGCCGCCCCAGCAGCCAGCGCTGCAGCCACGGCCACCAGCGCGTTAACCTCAACACCAACAAGGGAAGCGGCGATCGCACCGGTGAGCGCCAGCAGGGAACCAACGGACAGATCGATCCCTGAGGTCAAAATCACCAGCGTCATCCCGACCGCCATAATGGCGTTTACAGAAGTCTGCTGAAGGATATTGAACAGGTTATTAACGGTGAAAAAGTTCGGACTCATGGTCGACACAATCGCGATCAGCACCAGCAGGGCAATCAGCGATTTTTGTTCCATCAGCCATGCCTTTGTGAAATAACGGCGACCAGAAACAGCCTGGGTAGTCATCTTCTTACTCCTGATTCACGCGATTAAGCTTGCCCACAGCGGCAGCCATCAGAACTTCCTGGGTGGCCTGCTCGCGAGTGAATTCACCGCCGAGATGCCCTTCATGCATGACGATAATGCGATCGCTCATGCCTAATACTTCTGGCATCTCGGAAGAGACCAGAATGATGCTCAGACCGTCGGCCTTGAACTGGTTAATCAGCTGATAGATCTCTTTCTTCGCGCCGACATCCACACCGCGGGTGGGTTCATCGAGGATTAGCACTTTCGGGCGCGTCATCAGACCACGCGCAATCGCCACCTTCTGCTGATTACCACCGGACAACAGGCCAATTGCCTGCTCCATCGACGGTGTTTTGACGTTAAACAGACGGATAAAATCGCTGACCGCCTGCTGTTCGTCTTTGTGTTTCAGCGTACCGCCGCTGTGACTGAAATAGCGCAGTGCGGTAAGCGACATGTTCTCTTTCACCGACATGCCCAGCACTAAGCCATCGCGCTTACGGTCTTCAGAAATATAGACAATGCCATTCGCCAGACCATCTTGCGGAGAGCGGGTGACCACTTCATGACCGTCGAGGGTGACATAACCGCTGGTGCGCGGCAGTGCGCCGTACAACACTTTCATCAGCTCGGTACGCCCAGCGCCCATCAGCCCCGCCACACCGAGGATTTCCCCCTGACGCAGGGTAAAGGTCACATCGTTCACACCTGGACCGCAGAGGTTGTCCACCTTCAGGCGGATCTCACCCGGCGCTTTATCCAGATGCGGGTATTGATCTTCGAGCTTACGTCCCACCATCATTTCGATGAGCGTATCTTCGGTCAGCGTGGCGACTTCGCGCTCGGCAATAAACTGTCCGTCGCGGAAAACGGTGACGTCATCGCAGATTTCGAAGATCTCTTTCATGCGGTGAGAGATATAGACAATCCCGCGCCCCTGCGATTTCAGCTCGCGGATAACGCGGAACAGGGATTCGGTTTCGGTATCGGTCAGGGCGTCAGTCGGTTCATCCATAATGATGACCTTCGACTCAAAACTCAGCACTTTCGCGATTTCCACCATCTGCTGATCGCCAATGGAAAGTTCACCCACCAGTCGGTCGCTCTTAAAGCGCAGGTTCAGCTTCGCCAGCAGCTTATCCGCTTCGGCATACATGGTTTTCCAGTCGATTTTGCCGAACCGGTTTACGAACTCGCGGCCCAGGAAGATATTCTCCGCAATGGTCAGCTGCGGGATCAGGTTCAGCTCCTGGTGAATAATACCGATACCCGCTTCCTGAGAGGATTTCGGGCCATTGAAGGTGGTCTCTTTACCCAGCCAGACGAGTGAACCGGCATCACGTTGGTAGATACCGGTCAGCACTTTCATCATGGTGGATTTGCCAGCGCCGTTTTCGCCCACCAGCGCCATCACGCGCCCGGGGTAGACGTTCAGCGCCGCACCGGAGAGGGCTTTTACGCCCGGGAACGACTTATCGATCCCTTTGAGTTGCAGTAATGCGTCCATGATGGCCTCAGAAGGTGACGCCAGCACAGAGAATGATATTCGCATACGGGGAACACTCCCCGCTGCGAATCACCGCCTGACTGTCTGCGGTTTGTTGTTTGAACTGCTCGTGCGTTGTGTAACGAATTTCTATGGTGTTTCCCTGGTGTTGTTGCAGTTGCTCAATATGGCTGAGCAACGTTTCGTGGAGTTGCGGATTATGTTGTTTGATTTCCGCCGCGAGAATGGCCGCCTCAACCTGCATCTCCGCCGTCACGACTTCCAGTACCTGCATAAACGAAGGAACACCCTGCGTTAACGCCATATCAATACGGGTTGTGCTACGCGGAACCGGTAAGCCTGCATCGCAAACCACCAGCGTATCGGTATGCCCAAGACGGGAAATAACCGACGAGATTTCTGAGTTGAGTACAGTGCCTTTCTTCATTTTCTTGCTCCACTAGCGAAACGTTTCGCTAAAATCAGTTTAGTCTCAACGGTGTTCAGAAAACCACCATGACGTAACAGATTTGTGATCGACGTCGAAACGTTTCGCTAAGTGAAATGTAGAGACAATTATGGTGGGTAGGCAGGGGGGTTTGTAAGCCGGGTAAGCGCAACGCCACCCGGCATTTAATGCAGGCTTAAATCTCGACCTGTGTACCCAGCTCAATCACTCGGTTAGGCGGGATCTCAAACTGGTCAGGCGCACGCAGGGCGTTACGTTGCAGGATAAGGTACAACTTGCCGCGCAGGCGCAGATACCACGGACGCTTGCCAATAATCAGTGACTCGTGTGACATGAAGAATGACGTCTCCATCATCCGGCAGCTCAGCCCTTCCAGGCCGCAGCGGTGGAAGACCTCTTCCACGTTTGGCGTTTCACGCCAGCCGTAGCTTGCCACCACGCGCCAGAAGGTAGGCGACAATTGCTCAATCTGAACACGACGCACATTGTGAACATACGGTGCATCTTCGGTGCGCAACGTCAGCAGAATCACACGCTCGTGCAATACCTTGTTGTGCTTAAGATTATGCATCAACGCAAACGGGATCACGTTCAAGGCACGAGACATGTACACCGCAGTTCCCGGTACACGCACTGGCGGGGATTTCTCCAGCGACGCAATCATCGCCTCCAGAGAATTCCCGTGTTCGTGCATACGACGCAGCAGACGGAAGCGCTCGCTTTTCCATGTGGTCATGACAATAAACATCACCAGACCCAGCGTCAGCGGTAGCCAGCCACCGGAAACAATCTTGTCGAGGTTCGCGGAGAACAGCGGCACGTCGATACACAGGAAGCCCACCAGAATCATCGCCACGAGGAATTTATTCCAGTGCCAGTTTCGGTACGCGACCGTTGTGGAGAGGATCGACGTCAGTACCATGGTACCGGTGACCGCAATACCGTACGCCGCCGCCAGGTTGCTGGAATGCTCGAAGCTGACGATGACGATCACCACAGCGAAATAGAGCAGCCAGTTAACGAACGGAATGTAGATCTGGCCCGACTCCATCTCTGAGGTATGGATGATGCGCATAGGTGAGAGATACCCCAGACGCACGGCCTGGCGCGTCAGAGAAAACACGCCTGAAATCACCGCCTGAGAGGCAATGACGGTCGCCAGCGTCGCCAGAATCAGCATCGGTACCAGTGCCCAGTCAGGGGCCAGCAGGAAGAATGGGTTCTTTATCGCTTCCGGATTTTTGAGCAACAGCGCGCCCTGGCCGAAGTAGTTCAGCACCAGAGACGGCAGTACCACAATAAACCAGGCCACGCGGATAGGCAGTTTCCCGAAGTGTCCCATGTCAGCATACAGCGCTTCAACGCCGGTGATGGAGAGCACAACCGCCCCCAGCGCCACGAAGGAAACCACTTTGTATTCGAGGAAGAAATTCACGGCCCAGTAGGGGTTTAGCGCTTGCAGCACTTCCGGGTTAGCAATAATGCTGCGTAAACCAAGCGCCGCCAGGATCAGGAACCAGGCCAGCATAATCGGCGCGAACAGTTTCCCCACCAGCCCGGTACCGTGCTTCTGGATCATAAACAGCAGCGTCAGGACAATAATGGCCAGAGGAACAACCCAGGAATCAAGCTGCGGGGCAATAATCTCCAGCCCCTCTATCGCCGAAAGCACTGAGATAGCAGGCGTGATGACGACTTCCCCATAGAAGAAACTGCCGCCAATCAGGCCGATGATGACCAGCACCGACGTCATTCTGGCTGACGTGTTACGCCCGGCAAGGGACATCAGGGTCAGGATACCGCCTTCGCCTGCGTTATCAGCGCGCATAACAAAGGAGAGATATTTAACAGAAACTACCAGGATCAGCAGCCAGAAGATGAGGGACAGGAAGCCAAATACGGCATCGCGTTCAACACCAAAGCCAAACTGGCCGGACAGACATTCACGAAGCGTATAAAGCGGGCTGGTGCCGATATCACCGTAGACAACCCCGATCGCCGCAAGCGTAATTGCGGGTAATGATTGCTTATTATCAGTGCTCATAGACTAGTCTTTTCGTTTAAATAACAAATGTGTTCCTGGTCCCTTGGTCCACAAAAAGCGCACAGTATGCCTGATTCGTTGCAAAATCGTACCCCTAAATGCAACCGCATTAATGTAGCGCAAAGAAAATTGCGCCGCACTTCAGTCTATTACCAGCCCTGGCTGAAACGTCTATACTCGCTTCAATTGGCCGCCACGACGGCGAAAGGATGCAAAAACTATTATGGCTCACTCACATTTATTAGCAGAAAGAATTTCCCGCCTCAGCAGCGCGCTGGAAAAAGGCCTTTTCGAGCGTAGCCACGCCATCCGCCTCTGTTTACTGGCGGCGTTGAGCGGCGAAAGCGTATTTCTGCTGGGTCCACCGGGTATCGCCAAAAGCCTGATTGCCCGCCGACTGAAATTTGCCTTTCAGAACGCCCGCGCGTTTGAATACCTGATGACCCGCTTTTCCACCCCGGAAGAAGTGTTTGGCCCCCTTTCTATTCAGGCGCTGAAAGATGAAGGGCGCTATGAGCGTTTGACGGCGGGATATCTGCCTGAGGCAGAAATTGTCTTTCTTGATGAAATCTGGAAAGCGGGACCGGCCATTCTGAACACCCTGCTCACGGCGATAAACGAACGTCGGTTCCGCAACGGTGCCAGTGAAGAAAAAATCCCGATGCGTCTGCTGGTGGCCGCCTCCAACGAACTCCCCGAGGCCGACAGCAGTCTGGAAGCGCTGTATGACCGCATGTTGATCCGCCTGTGGCTGGACAAAGTGCAGGATAAATCCAACTTCCGCTCTATGCTGGTGAGCCAGCAGGATGAGAATGAAAACCCGGTCTCCGCTTCGCTTCAGGTTACCGATGAGGAATATCAGCTGTGGCAGCAGGAGATCGGCAAAATCAAACTGCCAGATGCCGTCTTCGAGCTGATCTTCATGCTGCGCCAGCAGCTCGATTTACTCCCTTCAGCGCCCTATGTCTCCGATCGTCGCTGGAAAAAAGCGATCCGCCTGCTGCAGGCCAGCGCCCTGTTCAGCGGCCGTGATGCCGTTGCGCCAATCGATCTGATCCTGCTGAAAGATTGCCTCTGGCACGACGCAGAAGGCATGAACCTGATGCAGCAACAGCTTGAAATATTGATGACCGGACACGCCTGGGGACAACAGGCGATGCTCAACCAGCTTGGTGCTATTGCCCAACGACGCATCCAGTTACAGCAGCAACAAAGTGATAAAACGGCGCTGAAAGTGAACCGGCTGGGTGGAATGTTCGCCCGCAAACCTCACTACGAATTACCCGCCGAGCTGACTAGCCCGACGCTTACCCTGCTGCTCCAGCAACCGCTAAAGCTCCATGATATGCAGGTTGTACACGTTACGATTGAGCGCGAGCCGCTATCGCAATGGCTGGATAAAGGTGGAGAAATCCGCGGAAAACTCAACGGCATCGGTTTCGCGCAGCCGCTAAGTATGGAAGTGGACAGTAGCCAGCATCTGGTGATCCGCGATGTGAGCCTGCAGGGATCGCGTCTTGCACTGCCAGGCACCGCCTCTGACAGCGTTCCTGAAGAGATTAAGCAGCAGCTGGAAGCGCTGGATACCGAATGGCACCAGCAACACACCCGCTTTAGCGAGCAGCAAAAATGCCTCTTCATACATAGCGACTGGTTAGGTCGCATTGAAGCCAGCCTGCAGGATGTGAGCACACAGATTAAACAGGCGCGTCAATGCTAACGCTGGATACGCTTAACATCATGCTGGCCGTCAGCGAAGAAGGGTTGATCGAAGAAGTGGTCATTACCCTTCTGGCGTCGCCGCAGTTGGCCGCATTCTTTGAAAAATTTCCGAAGCTTAAAAAAGCGATGACGGACGATCTCCCACGCTGGCGTGAAAACTTGCGTCAGCGGTTCAAAGAGACCGAGGTCCCCCCTGAGTTAACGGAAGAGGTGGCCTGTTATCAGCAGTGCCAGCGGCTCTCAACGCCACAGTTTATCGTTCAGCTTCCGCAAACCCTGACATTGCTCGACAACGTCCACTCCCCGTTTGCCAGCCAGGCCCGGGTGCTGGTCACGGATAACGCCACCTTCACGCCCGCGTTGCACACTCTCTTTTTACAGCGCTGGCGCCTCAGCCTTGTCGTTCAGGCCACAACATTGAACCAGCAACTGCTGGATGAGGAGCGTGAACAACTGCTCAGTGAAGTTCAGGAACGCATGACCTTAAGCGGTCAGCTCGAGCAGGTACTGGTGGAAAATGAAAACGCCGCCGGGCGTCTCTGGGATATGAGCGCCGGTCAGCTTCGGCGCGGGGATTATCAGCTGATCGTCAAGTACGGCGATTTTCTGGCACAGCAGCCCGAGCTGATGAAACTCGCAGAACAGTTGGGCCGTTCAAGGGAGGCAAAGTCAGTCCCAAAGAAAGATGCCCCGATGGAAACCTTCCGCACCCTGGTACGCGAACCGGCAACCGTTCCCGAGCAGGTCGATGGGCTTCAGCAAAGCGATGACATTTTGCGCCTGCTGCCCACCGAACTCAGCACGCTGGGGATGACCGAGCTGGAGTATGAGTTTTACCGTCGGCTGGTGGAAAAACAGCTTCTCACCTACCGGCTGCACGGTGAAGCCTGGCGCGAGAAGCTCAGCCAGAGGCCAGTCGTCCACCAGGATTTTGATGAGCAGCCGCGCGGACCTTTTATTGTTTGCGTGGATACGTCCGGATCGATGGGCGGGTTTAATGAGCAATGTGCGAAGGCATTCTGTCTGGCTCTGATGCGCGTGGCGCTCGCCGATCGCCGTCGCTGCTTCATCATGCTCTTCTCCAGCGAGGTGGTGGGTTATGAGCTGACGAACCAGCAGGGTATCGAACAGGCGATCCGCTTTTTAAGCCAGCGTTTTCGCGGCGGCACGGATTTAGCCAGCTGTTTTCGTAGCATTGTGGAGAGAATGCAGGGTGGCGACTGGTACGACGCTGACGCGGTGGTAATTTCCGATTTTATTGCCCAGCGTCTGCCGGATGATGTGGTGAATAAAGTGAAGGAGTTACAGCGGGTGCATCAGCACCGTTTCCACGCGGTGGCGATGTCCGCCCATGGAAAACCCGGCATCATGCGCATCTTCGATCATATCTGGCGCTTCGATACCGGGTTGCGTAGCCGCCTGCTCAGACGCTGGCGGCGTTAATCACAGAAGGGAGCCAACGCTTTCGCGTACTTGCTGCGGCCAGACGCCACACTGAACCTGACCGATATGTGGCAACTGAAGCAGTAACATGGTCAGACGGGACTGGCCGATACCGCCACCGATGGTCTGCGGCATTTCCCCGCGTAGCAGCGACTGGTGCCACTCTAATTTGAGACGATCTTCGTCGCCAGTAACGGCCAGCTGACGCTTCAGCGCATCAGCATCCACGCGGATCCCCATAGAAGACAGCTCAAACGCATCTTCCAGCACCGGGTTCCAGACCAGGATATCGCCGTTCAGACCCGCGTATTCGCTCTCACCACGGGTGCTCCAGTCATCATAATCCGGCGCACGAACGTCGTGGCGTTTGCCGTCAGACAGTTTGCCGCCGATCCCCATCAGAAACACAGCACCTAATTCTTTGGCGATTGCGCGTTCACGGCCTTTAGCATCCAGATCCGGGAAACGGCTCAGCAGCTCCTGGCTGTGCACAAAGTGGATCGTATCCGGCAGGAACGGTGCCAGACCAAACTCTTTGCTTACAGCCGCTTCGGTCGCTTTGATCCCAGCGTAGATCGCCTCAACGGTGGATTTCAGCGTACCGACATGGCGCTCGGCATCACCCATTACGCGCTCCCAGTCCCACTGATCAACGTAGACGGAGTGAATTGGAGTAAGGCGGTCTTCATCGGGGCGAAGGGCTTTCATGTGCGTGTAGAGCCCTTCGCCCGCGCTGAAGTCGTGTTGTCCCAGGGTTTGACGCTTCCATTTCGCAAGGGAGTGAACCACTTCGAACTGGGCATCTGGCAGTGTTTTCACTTTCACCTGCACCGCTTTTTCGCTTCCAGATAAGTTATCCTGCGTCCCGTCACCCACGCGGCTCAGAATGGGAGCCTGGACTTCAATCAGTCCAAGTTTATCTTCCAGCTGGCTTGAAAAATGGGATTTAACGAAACTGATCTGGCGTTGTTTTGCGATATAAGCGGTTTTCATTATTTATACTCCTGCGTCCTGTTGCTATTGATTAAGCAACAGAAATGGCACCTTATTCAATAACCAATCAACAAAAAGCCTCCTTCACTTTTGATTCGATAAAATAAACCGCTAGAATAGAGTGATTCATTAATCTTCATAAGAAAAAGCTATGGAAAATTATCAGATCGACAATCTCGACCGCGGCATCCTGGAGGCCTTAATGGCTAATGCCCGTACCGCCTACGCCGAGCTGGCAAAACAGTTTGGTGTCAGCCCGGGAACAATCCATGTTCGCGTAGAGAAGATGAAACAGGCGGGGATCATTACCGGCGCACGCATTGACGTCAGCCCCAAACAGCTGGGTTATGACGTTTGCTGCTTTATCGGCATCATTCTTAAAAGCGCAAAAGACTACCCTTCTGCCCTGGCAAAGCTGAACGCACTCGATGAAGTCACAGAAGCCTATTACACCACCGGGCACTACAGCATCTTTATAAAAGTCATGTGTCGATCCATCGACGCCCTCCAGCAGGTACTTATCAACAAGATCCAAACAATCGATGAAATTCAGTCCACTGAGACCCTGATCTCCCTGCAAAACCCGATAATGCGTACCATCCGCCCGTGATCGGGCAAATTCATTCCCACATTTTCCACAGGTAGATCCCAGCTCGTTCACAGCGTACAATGGCCGCCTCTTTATCTGAGCGAGCGATCAATGGCTGACATTACTCTTATCAGTGGCAGCACCCTGGGCGGTGCGGAATACGTTGCGGAACATCTGGCTGAGAAGCTGGAAGAAGCAGGTTTTTCCACAGAGACACTGCACGGACCGCTGCTTGAAGATCTCCCGACTGATGGGATCTGGCTGCTGATCACCTCCACACATGGCGCAGGCGACCTGCCGGATAACCTGCAACCTTTATATGACGAACTGCAGGAACAACAACCAGACCTGTCCAACGTCCGTTTTGGTGCGGTAGGTATCGGAAGTCGTGAATATGACACCTTCTGTGGCGCAATAGAGAAAGTTGAGGCCGCTGTTACCGCCTGTGGTGCAAAACAGCTGGGTGAAACGCTGAAGATCAACATCCTCGATCATGATATTCCGGAAGATCCAGCCGAGATCTGGCTGGCAGAATGGAAAAATTTACTCAAAAACGATTAAAGATCGCGCGAACAGATGTGGATAACTCTGGTTAAAAGCTCGTATTAAGCCGTAGTTATCCAAATAACAACTCTGGTATGGTTTTTGACCTGTGCATAAAGTGGCGATCTGATCCCAGCTTATACGGTCCAGGATCACCGATCATTCACAGCAAACGATCCTTCCTAACCGCATGATCTTATTTGCCGGATCGGACTTATCCACAGAGGTCGGCGATCCTAATAAGAGATCACAATAGAACAGATCTCTAAATAAAAGATCTTCTTTTTAATAGCCCAGGATCCCAATGCTTTCTCGAAAGACTAAAGTTGAGTAGAATCCACGGCCCGGGCTTCAATCCATTTTCATACCGCTTTACGCGAGGCAGACCACCATGTTTTATCAGGATCCTTTTGACGTCATTATCATTGGCGGGGGTCATGCAGGCACTGAGGCCGCAATGGCCGCAGCGCGAATGGGTCAGCAGACCCTGCTTTTGACACACAATATCGACACGCTTGGACAGATGTCCTGTAACCCGGCGATTGGCGGCATTGGGAAAGGACACCTGGTAAAAGAAGTGGATGCACTTGGCGGCCTGATGGCGAAAGCGATCGATCATGCTGGCATTCAGTTTAGGATACTAAACGCGAGTAAAGGCCCTGCGGTACGAGCAACCCGTGCCCAGGCTGACCGCGTGCTTTACCGTCAGGCGGTACGTACTGCACTGGAGAATCAGCCAAACCTGATGATCTTCCAGCAGGCAGTTGAAGATCTTATCGTTGAGAACGATCGTGTTGTGGGTGCCGTAACCCAGATGGGCCTCAAGTTCCGCGCGAAAGCCGTGGTGCTGACCGTGGGCACATTCCTCGACGGTAAAATTCATATTGGTCTGGATAACTACAGCGGTGGACGTGCTGGCGATCCGCCGTCGATTCCACTGTCTCGCCGTCTGCGTGAACTGCCGTTGCGCGTCAGCCGCCTGAAAACGGGCACACCTCCACGTATTGATGCGCGCACCATTGATTTCAGCGTGCTGGCGCAACAGCACGGTGATAACCCAATGCCCGTGTTTTCGTTCATGGGCAATGCGGCGCAACATCCGCAGCAGGTACCGTGCTACATCACGCATACCAACGAGAAAACCCATGACGTGATCCGCAATAACCTCGATCGCAGCCCAATGTACGCAGGCGTGATTGAAGGGATCGGCCCACGCTACTGCCCGTCGATCGAAGACAAAGTGATGCGTTTTGCCGATCGCAACCAGCATCAGATCTTCCTGGAGCCGGAAGGACTGACCTCAAACGAAATTTACCCGAATGGCATCTCCACCAGCCTGCCGTTCGATGTGCAGATGCAAATTGTTCGCTCAATGCAGGGGATGGAGAATGCGAAAATCGTTCGTCCTGGCTACGCTATTGAGTACGATTTCTTCGATCCTCGTGACCTGAAGCCAACCCTGGAAAGCAAATTCATCCACGGTCTGTTCTTCGCGGGGCAGATTAACGGCACCACCGGCTACGAAGAAGCGGCTGCACAGGGTCTGCTTGCCGGTCTGAACGCTGCGCGCTTCTCTGCTGAGAAAGAAGGCTGGGCACCAGGCCGTTCTCAGGCGTATCTGGGTGTGCTGGTCGACGATCTCTGCACGCTGGGCACAAAAGAACCGTACCGTATGTTTACCTCGCGCGCGGAATACCGCCTGATGTTGCGCGAAGACAACGCCGACCTGCGTCTGACCGAAATGGGTCGCGAGCTGGGTCTGGTCGATGACGAGCGCTGGGCGCGTTTCAACGAGAAGCTGGAGCGTATTGAACAGGAACGTCAGCGGCTGAAAACCACCTGGGTGAATCCGCAGGCGGAAATTGCAGCCGAAGTGAACGCTCACTTGACTGCACCGCTGTCGCGCGAAGCCAGCGGCGAAGATTTGCTGCGTCGCCCTGAAGTCACCTATGAGAACCTGGTCAAACTGACCGCGTTCGCACCAGGCCTGGAAGACGCTGAAGCGGCAGAGCAGGTTGAGATCCAGGTTAAATACGAAGGTTATATCGCACGCCAGCAGGATGAGATTGAAAAACAGCAGCGCAACGAAAACACGCTGCTGCCGGAGATGCTGGACTATCGTCAGGTCACTGGTCTTTCCAACGAAGTGATCGCCAAGCTGAACGATCATAAACCTGTGTCGATTGGCCAGGCATCCCGCATATCGGGCGTTACTCCGGCCGCGATTTCGATTCTGCTGGTGTGGTTAAAAAAACAGGGCATGCTGCGCCGCAGCGCGTAATGCTCTGAACATTGCCCGGTGGCGCTGCGCTTACCGGGCCTACAGAATTCCATAGGGCGGGTAAGCGAAGCGCCACCCGCCACTTAAGTTTCTCAACAGGTATTCACCGTGCTCAACAAACTCTCTCGTCTGCTGGATCAGGCAGGTATTTCGCTCACCGATCACCAGAAAAATCAGCTGGTGGCCTACGTCGATATGCTGAACAAATGGAACAAAGCGTACAACCTAACCTCAGTACGAGACCCCAACGAGATGCTGGTACGCCATATTCTCGATAGCATTGTGGTTGCGCCTTATCTGAAAGGTGAACGCTTTATTGATGTGGGGACAGGCCCTGGTCTACCGGGCGTTCCGCTGTCGATTGTTCGTCCTGAGAGCCAGTTCACGTTGCTGGACAGCCTTGGCAAGCGCGTACGCTTTTTACGTCAGGTACAGCATGAGCTGAAGCTTGAGAACATCACGCCCGTGCAGAGCAGGGTAGAGGAGTTCCCGGCGGAGCCACCGTTTGATGGTGTTATCAGCCGCGCGTTTGCTTCGCTCAATGATATGGTGAGCTGGTGTAAGCACTTGCCTGCAGATAATGGCCGTTTTTATGCGCTGAAAGGGCAGTTGCCTGGTGATGAGATTGAACAGCTTCCGGATGGTTTTGCTGTTGAATCCATCGAGAAATTAAATGTTCCTCAACTCGATGGGGAACGTCACCTGGTGATAATTAAGCCAAACAATTTTTAAAAAATTAATAAAAAATGTGGAATTTGTGCTGTTCTTACCATGTTAAAAAACAGCACAACTACTTGGGTTTTACCAGACAGCTTTTAACCTCGTTTTTACTAAGGTTTTTCTTATGGTTAACCTGACCGTTATTCTTCACTATGAAGATAGTCAATGGCGAAAATATAAGTCTGCTAAAAATGGAAGGCAGAAACCAGAATGCAATGTTAATTATTTATTAAGAATGTCAATGAAAGGTTTTTATTGTGTACGGGGCTGTTTTGAAAATAGTTACGACATTTTGTGTTTGATTTCATAAAGATATATTTAAGCGATTTGCGCCTTTGATTAATACAACCTTATCGCAAATGTGTGTTTTGTGATCTCGTGCACGCTTTGCTGTCAACGTTTTCGCGCTGTTTGCACTTTTGGTCGAAGGTCGATGCTTTCTGAGAAAGTTAAAAAATAGCGGTGGGGAAAAATATTTAAACATTTATTCACCTTTTCGCTACTTAATGTTTGAAATCACGGGTGCGCACCGTATAATTTGACCGCTTTTTGATGCTTGACTCTGAGCCTTAAAGGACGTTTTATACGACACGCGGCATACCTCGAAGGGAGCAGGAGTAAAAACGTGATGTCTGTGTCGCTCTTGAGTAGAAACGTTGCTCGTAAGCTTCTGTTCATTCAGTTTCTGGCTGTGATAGCAAGTGGACTGCTGTTTAGCCTCAAAGACCCCTTCTGGGGCATCTCCGCCGTGTGCGGGGGTTTGGCGGTTGTACTGCCAAACGTGTTGTTTATGATTTTTGCCTGGCGTCATCAGGCGCATACACCCGCCAAAGGCCGCGTGGCCTGGTCCTTCGCCCTCGGCGAAGTGTGTAAGGTGTTGCTGACCTTTGCTCTACTGGTGATGGCGCTGGCGGTTTTGAAAGTGGTCTTCATGCCGCTGATAGCTACGTGGGTTTTGGTGCTGGTGGTACAAGTTCTGGCTCCAGCTGTAATCAATAACAAAGGGTAAAAGGCATCATGGCTTCAGAAAATATGACGCCGCAGGATTACATAAGTCATCATCTGAGCAACCTTCAGATGGACTTGCGTACATTCTCGCTGGTGGATCCACATAACCCCCCGGCCACCTTCTGGACGATCAACATCGACTCCATGTTCTTCTCGGTGGTTTTGGGTCTTCTGTTCCTGGCCATGTTCCGCGGTGTTGCTAAAAGAGCGACCAGCGGTGTTCCAGGGAAATTCCAGACGTTCATCGAAATGATCATCGGCTTCGTCCATGGCAGCGTCAAAGACATGTACCATGGCAAGAGCAAGCTGATTGCTCCGCTGGCCCTGACCGTGTTCGTTTGGGTCTTCCTGATGAACCTGATGGACCTTCTGCCTATCGATTTCATTCCGTGGATTGGCGAACACGTCCTCGGTCTGCCTGCACTGCGCGTGGTTCCGTCTGCTGACGTGAACATCACCCTGTCGATGGCGCTGGGCGTGTTTATCCTGATTCTTTTCTACAGCATCAAAATGAAAGGCGTAAGCGGCTTTGTGAAAGAGCTTACCTTGCAGCCGTTCAACCACTGGGCGTTTATTCCGGTCAACCTGATCCTGGAAGGCGTTAGCCTGCTGTCCAAACCTGTATCACTGGGTCTGCGACTGTTCGGCAACATGTATGCGGGTGAGCTGATTTTCATTCTGATCGCGGGTCTTCTGCCGTGGTGGTCACAGTGGATTCTTAATGTGCCATGGGCCATTTTCCACATCCTGATCATTACGCTGCAAGCCTTTATCTTCATGGTTCTGACGATCGTCTATCTGTCGATGGCGTCTGAAGAGCACTGATTTTTTACCAACACTACTACGTTTTAATTGAAACAAACTGGAGACTGTCATGGAAAACCTGAATATGGATCTGCTGTACATGGCTGCCGCTGTGATGATGGGTCTGGCGGCTATCGGTGCTGCGATCGGTATCGGCATCCTCGGGGGCAAATTCCTGGAAGGCGCTGCGCGTCAACCTGATCTGATTCCTCTGCTGCGTACTCAGTTCTTTATCGTTATGGGTCTGGTGGATGCTATCCCAATGATCGCTGTAGGTCTGGGTCTGTACGTGATGTTTGCTGTCGCGTAGTAGTAGTTTTAAAACCCTAAGCCACAGAAATTAAAGAGGTATTGTGCTGTGAACATGAACGCAACAATCCTCGGCCAGGCCATCGCGTTTATTCTCTTTGTCTGGTTCTGCATGAAGTATGTATGGCCGCCATTAATGGCTGCCATCGAAAAACGTCAGAAAGAAATTGCTGACGGTCTGGCTTCTGCAGAACGCGCTAAGAAAGATTTGGACCTTGCACAGGCCAACGCGACAGACCAGCTGAAAAAAGCGAAAGCGGAAGCTCAGGTTATCATCGAACAGGCTAACAAACGCCGTTCGCAGATCCTGGACGAAGCCAAAGCTGAAGCAGAACAGGAACGTACTAAGATCGTGACACAGGCTCAGGCTGAAATTGAAGCTGAGCGTAAACGTGCTCGTGAAGAACTGCGTAAGCAGGTTGCGATTCTGGCTGTTGCTGGCGCCGAGAAGATCATCGAACGTTCCGTGGATGAAGCTGCTAACAGCGACATCGTGGACAAACTTGTCGCTGAACTGTAAGGAGGGAGGGGCTGATGTCTGAATTTGTTACGGTAGCTCGCCCCTACGCCAAAGCAGCTTTTGACTTTGCTATCGAACACCAAAATGTCGATCGCTGGCAGAATATGCTGGCGTTTGCCGCTGAGGTGACGAAAAACGAACAAATGGCCGAGTTGCTTTCCGGTGCGTTAGCACCTGAAACTCTCGCCGCGTCGTTTATCGCCGTGTGCGGAGAGCAACTGGATGCCAACGGCCAGAACCTGATTAAGGTAATGGCAGAAAATGGTCGTCTCCGTGTGCTCCCGGATGTTCTCGAGCAGTTTGAGCACTTACGTGCCCTTAGTGAAGCTACTGCTGAAGTTGAAGTAACTTCTGCGACTGAACTGAGTAATGAACAGCTTGCGAAAATTACCGCCGCGATGGAAAAACGTCTGTCACGCAAAGTTAAGCTGAATTGCAAAATCGATAAGTCTGTAATGGCAGGCGTAATCATCCGTTCGGGTGATATGGTCATTGATGGCAGCGTACGCGGCCGTCTTGAGCGCCTTGCAGACGTCTTGCAGTCTTAAGGGGACTGGAGCATGCAACTGAATTCCACCGAAATCAGCGAACTGATCAAGCAGCGCATTGCTCAGTTCAATGTTGTGAGCGAAGCTCACAATGAAGGTACTATTGTTTCTGTAAGTGACGGTGTTATCCGCATTCACGGCCTGGCCGATTGTATGCAGGGTGAGATGATTTCCCTGCCGGGTAACCGTTACGCTATCGCACTGAACCTGGAGCGCGACTCCGTAGGTGCAGTTGTGATGGGTCCATACGCTGACCTCGCCGAAGGCATGAAGGTTAAGTGTACTGGCCGTATTCTGGAAGTGCCGGTTGGCCGTGGCCTGCTGGGTCGCGTAGTTAACACCCTGGGTGCACCAATCGACGGTAAAGGTCCGGTTGAGCACGATGGCTTCTCCCCAATCGAAGTTATCGCACCAGGCGTTATCGATCGTCAGTCCGTAGATCAGCCTGTTCAGACAGGTTATAAGTCCGTTGATGCCATGATCCCAATCGGTCGTGGTCAGCGTGAACTGATCATCGGTGACCGTCAGACCGGTAAAACCGCGATGGCTATCGACGCCATCATCAACCAGCGTGATTCCGGCATCAAATGCGTGTACGTGGCTATCGGCCAGAAAGCGTCCACCATTTCTAACGTGGTTCGTAAACTGGAAGAGCACGGCGCACTGGCTAACACCATTGTTGTTGTTGCTACCGCTTCTGAATCTGCTGCACTGCAATACCTGGCGCCATACGCGGGTTGCGCAATGGGCGAATACTTCCGTGACCGCGGTGAAGATGCACTGATCGTATACGATGACCTGTCTAAACAGGCTGTTGCTTATCGTCAGGTTTCCCTGTTGCTCCGTCGTCCACCTGGACGTGAAGCGTTCCCTGGCGACGTATTCTACCTCCACTCTCGTCTGCTGGAGCGTGCTTCCCGTGTTAACGCGGAATACGTCGAGAACTTCACTAAAGGTGAAGTGAAGGGTAAAACGGGCTCTCTGACCGCACTGCCGATCATTGAAACCCAGGCGGGTGACGTTTCTGCATTCGTTCCGACCAACGTAATTTCCATTACCGATGGTCAGATCTTCCTGGAAACCAACCTGTTTAACTCCGGTATTCGTCCGGCGGTTAACCCGGGTATCTCCGTATCCCGTGTTGGTGGTGCTGCTCAGACCAAGATCATCAAGAAACTGTCCGGTGGTATCCGTACCGCGCTGGCACAGTATCGTGAACTGGCTGCGTTCTCTCAGTTCGCATCCGATCTGGACGAAGCAACCCGTAAACAGCTGAGCCACGGTCAGAAAGTGACCGAGCTGCTGAAGCAGAAACAGTACGCACCAATGTCTGTTGCTCAGCAGGGCCTGGTACTGTTCGCGGCTGAACGCGGTTACCTCGAAGATGTGGAACTGGCGAAAATCGGTAGCTTCGAAGCCGCTCTGCTGGCTTACGTCGACCGTGATCACGCTCCGCTGATGCAAGAGATCAACCAGACCGGTGGCTATAACGACGAAATCGAAGGCAAGCTGAAAGCTATCCTCGATTCCTTCAAAGCAACCCAATCCTGGTAATCGTCCGGCGGCTTGTCTCAGGACAAGCCGCCTGGCATTGAGGAGAAGCTCATGGCCGGCGCAAAAGAGATACGTAGTAAGATCGCAAGCGTCCAGAACACGCAAAAGATCACTAAAGCGATGGAGATGGTCGCCGCTTCCAAAATGCGTAAATCGCAGGATCGCATGGCGGCCAGCCGTCCTTATGCAGAAACCATGCGCAAAGTGATTGGTCACCTTGCAAACGGTAATCTGGAATATAAGCACCCTTACCTGGAAGAACGCGACGTTAAGCGCGTGGGCTACCTGGTGGTGTCGACCGACCGTGGTCTGTGTGGCGGCTTGAACATTAACCTGTTCAAAAAACTGCTGGCGGATATGAAAGCATGGTCTGAAAAAGGCGTTCAGTGCGATATCGCAATGATCGGCTCTAAAGGCGTCTCTTTCTTTAACTCCGTTGGTGGCAACATTGTCGCTCAGGTGACCGGTATGGGTGATAACCCGTCCCTGTCCGAACTGATCGGCCCGGTTAAAGTGATGTTGCAGGCCTACGATGAAGGCCGTCTGGACAGACTGTACGTTGTCAGCAACAAATTCATTAACACCATGTCTCAGGTTCCAACGCTCACTCAGATGCTGCCTTTACCGGCATCAGAAGATGATGAGCTGAAGCACAAAGCCTGGGATTACCTGTATGAACCCGATCCGAAACCGCTGCTGGATACCCTGCTGCGTCGTTACGTTGAATCTCAGGTTTATCAGGGCGTTGTAGAAAACCTGGCCAGCGAGCAGGCCGCACGAATGGTGGCGATGAAAGCCGCGACCGATAATGGCGGCAGCCTGATTAAAGAGCTGCAGTTGGTTTACAACAAAGCTCGTCAGGCCAGCATTACTCAGGAACTCACCGAGATCGTCTCGGGGGCCGCCGCGGTTTAACCAGGTTTACGAATTACGTAGAGGATTCAAGATGGCTACTGGAAAGATTGTCCAGGTAATCGGCGCCGTGGTGGACGTCGAGTTCCCTCAGGACGCCGTACCACGCGTGTACGACGCGCTTGAGGTACAGAATGGTAACGAGAGCCTGGTGCTGGAAGTTCAGCAGCAGCTCGGCGGCGGTATCGTGCGTACCATCGCGATGGGTTCTTCCGACGGTCTGCGTCGTGGTCTGGAAGTTAAAGACCTTGAGCATCCGATCGAAGTCCCGGTAGGTAAAGCAACGCTGGGTCGTATCATGAACGTATTGGGTCAACCAATCGACATGAAAGGCGACATCGGTGAAGAAGAGCGTTGGGCTATCCACCGCGCGGCACCTTCCTACGAAGAGCTGTCCAGCTCTCAGGAACTGCTGGAAACCGGCATCAAAGTTATCGACCTGATGTGTCCATTTGCGAAGGGCGGTAAAGTTGGTCTGTTCGGTGGTGCGGGTGTAGGTAAAACCGTAAACATGATGGAGCTGATCCGTAACATCGCGATCGAGCACTCCGGTTACTCCGTATTTGCGGGCGTAGGTGAACGTACTCGTGAAGGTAACGACTTCTACCACGAAATGACCGACTCCAACGTTCTGGACAAAGTATCCCTGGTTTACGGCCAGATGAACGAGCCACCAGGAAACCGTCTGCGTGTTGCGCTGACCGGTCTGACTATGGCTGAGAAGTTCCGTGACGAAGGCCGTGACGTCCTGCTGTTCGTCGATAACATCTACCGTTACACCCTGGCCGGTACAGAAGTATCTGCACTTCTGGGTCGTATGCCTTCAGCGGTAGGTTATCAGCCGACTCTGGCGGAAGAGATGGGTGTTCTTCAGGAACGTATCACCTCTACCAAAACCGGTTCTATCACCTCCGTTCAGGCGGTATACGTACCTGCGGATGACTTGACTGACCCATCACCAGCAACCACCTTTGCGCACCTTGATGCAACCGTGGTACTGAGCCGTCAGATCGCGTCTCTGGGTATCTACCCAGCCGTTGACCCGCTGGACTCCACCAGCCGTCAGCTGGATCCACTGGTTGTTGGTCAGGAACACTACGACACCGCGCGTGGCGTACAGTCCCTGCTGCAACGTTACCAGGAACTGAAAGACATCATCGCCATCCTGGGTATGGATGAACTGTCTGAAGAAGACAAACTGGTGGTAGCACGTGCGCGTAAGATCCAGCGCTTCCTGTCCCAGCCGTTCTTCGTTGCGGAAGTATTCACCGGTTCTCCAGGTAAATACGTTTCCCTGAAAGACACCATCCGTGGCTTTAAAGGCATCATGGAAGGCGAATACGATCACCTGCCAGAGCAGGCGTTCTACATGGTTGGTTCCATCGAAGAAGCAGTGGAAAAAGCCAAAAAACTTTAACGCCTTAATCGGAGGGTGATATGGCAATGACTTACCACCTGGACGTCGTCAGCGCAGAGCAACAAATGTTCTCTGGTCTGGTCGAGAAAATCCAGGTAACGGGTAGTGAAGGTGAGCTGGGTATTTTCCCGGGTCACGCACCGCTGCTCACCGCCATTAAGCCTGGTATGATCCGCATCGTTAAACAGTTCGGTCACGAAGAGTTTATCTATCTGTCCGGCGGCATTCTTGAAGTGCAGCCTGGCAGTGTGACCGTTCTGGCCGATACCGCTATTCGTGGCCAGGATCTCGACGAAGCGCGAGCCCTGGAATCGAAGCGTAAGGCTGAAGAGCACATTAGCAGCTCTCATGGTGACGTGGATTACGCTCAGGCGTCTGCGGAGCTGGCCAAAGCGATCGCGAAACTGCGCGTTATCGAGTTGACCAAAAAAGCGATGTAACACCGGCTTGAAAAGCACAAAAGCCAGTCTGGGTTCCAGGCTGGCTTTTTTTTTCGGCCTTAATTCATGATGAAAAAGATGTAGAATTTTAGGCATCAAACGTTTTTACTTCTCACTCAAACTACCGTCAGGATGCGTATGTCAAACAGTGCGATGAGCGTGGTGATCCTTGCCGCTGGCAAAGGTACCCGCATGTATTCCGATCTGCCTAAAGTGCTTCACACGCTGGCAGGAAAGCCGATGGTGCAGCATGTCATTGATGCAGCAAATGAACTGGGTGCCCGTCAGGTTCACCTGGTCTACGGCCACGGTGGCGATCTGCTTAAAAAGACGCTGAGCGATGACAAGCTCAACTGGGTGCTTCAGGCTGAGCAGCTGGGTACAGGTCACGCGATGCAGCAGGCAGCACCGTTCTTTGCCGATGACGAAGATATTCTGATGCTCTACGGCGATGTTCCGCTGATCTCCGTTGAAACACTAACTCGCCTGCGTGAAGCCAAACCGCAGGGCGGCATCGGTTTGTTAACCGTCGTGCTGGACGATCCAACCGGTTATGGCCGCATCACCCGAGAAAACGGCAACGTAACGGGGATTGTTGAGCATAAAGACGCCAGCGACGAACAGCGCCAGATTCAGGAGATCAACACCGGTATCCTGATTGCCAATGGCGCGGATATGAAGCGCTGGTTGTCGAAGCTCAACAACAACAATGCGCAGGGTGAATACTACATCACCGACATCATTGCGATGGCATATCAGGAAGGACGTGAGATTGCGGCGGTACATCCGGCACGCATTAGCGAAACCGAAGGGGTGAATAACCGCCTTCAGCTTTCCCGTCTGGAGCGCGTTTATCAGTCTGAACAGGCCGAAAAACTGCTGCTGGCAGGCGTGATGCTGCGCGATCCGGCGCGTTTCGATCTGCGTGGTTCCCTGTCTCACGGTCGTGACGTTGAAATTGATACTAACGTTATCTTTGAAGGCAAAGTCACTCTGGGCAATCGTGTCAAAATTGGCGCTGGCTGCGTTATCAAAAACAGCGTCATCGGTGACGATTGCGAAATCAGCCCTTACAGCGTGGTGGAAGATGCGCATCTTGAAGCGGCGTGCACCATTGGACCGTTTGCGCGTCTGCGCCCGGGCGCTGAGCTGATGGAAGGGGCTCACGTGGGCAACTTCGTTGAGATGAAAAAAGCGCGTCTGGGTAAAGGCTCTAAAGCCGGTCATTTGACCTATCTGGGCGATGCGGAAATTGGCGATAACGTCAATATTGGTGCAGGCACAATCACCTGCAACTATGACGGTGCCAACAAGTTTAAAACCATTATCGGTGATGATGTGTTTGTCGGTTCCGATACACAGCTGGTGGCACCGGTTACGGTGGGCAACGGGGCAACGATTGCCGCCGGGACAACCGTTACGCGCGATATCGCCGATAACGAGCTGGTATTAAGCCGTGTGCCACAGGTGCACAAGCAGGGCTGGAAACGCCCGGTGAAGAAAAAGTAACGGATTTACCCTCGCCCCTTTGGGGAGAGGGTCGGGGTGAGGGGATAACATAATCCTCCCCCCACAAGCAGTACCCATAAAAATAACCCCACTCTCTACAAGGCTCGGGGTGCCCGGAAAGGGCAAATACAGGTCAGCGACAACGCAGGCGTTATGCCTAAATTCGGAATCTAAAACTATGTGTGGAATTGTTGGCGCAGTTGCGCAGCGTGATATTGCTGAAATCCTTCTCGAAGGTTTACGTCGTCTGGAATACCGTGGCTATGACTCTGCTGGTCTGGCCGTGGTCGATGCAGAAGGTCATATGACCCGTCTGCGTCGTCTCGGTAAAGTGCAGATGCTGGCCCAGGCCGCGGAAGAACATCCGCTGCATGGTGGTACCGGTATTGCGCACACCCGTTGGGCGACGCACGGCGAACCGTCTGAAGGCAACGCGCACCCGCATGTGTCTGAACACATCGTGGTCGTGCACAACGGCATTATCGAAAACCACGAACCGCTGCGCGAAGAACTGAAAGCGCGCGGCTATACCTTCGTCTCTGAAACTGACACCGAAGTGATTGCTCACCTGGTGCACTGGGAGCTGGAGCAGGGCGGTACACTGCGTGACGCAGTTCTGCGTGCTATCCCTCAGCTGCGCGGTGCATACGGCACGGTGATCATGGACTCACGCGATCCGTCCACGCTGCTGGCCGCACGTTCCGGTAGCCCGATGGTTATCGGTCTGGGCATGGGTGAAAACTTTATCGCCTCTGACCAGCTTGCGCTCCTGCCAGTTACCCGTCGCTTTATCTTCCTGGAAGAGGGTGATATTGCGGAAGTGACTCGTCGCAGCGTGACCGTATTCGATACCAAAGGCGAGCAGGTGAAACGCCAGGAGATCGAATCTAACCTGCAGTACGACGCGGGCGACAAAGGCGCTTACCGTCACTACATGCAGAAAGAGATTTACGAGCAGCCAAACGCCATCAAAAACACTCTTACCGGGCGCATCAGCCACGGTGAGGTGGATCTGAGCGAGTTGGGTGCAAACGCGAACGAACTGCTCAGCAAGGTTGAGCATATTCAGATCGTGGCCTGCGGTACCTCCTACAACTCCGGTATGGTTTCTCGTTACTGGTTTGAATCCCTGGCGGGCGTGCCGTGTGATGTGGAAATCGCGTCTGAATTCCGCTACCGCAAATCCGCTGTACGTCGTAACAGCCTGATGATCACCCTTTCCCAGTCTGGTGAAACGGCGGATACGCTGGCGGCGCTGCGTTTGTCTAAAGAGCTGGGCTACCTTGGCTCTCTGGCCATCTGTAACGTCCCTGGCTCATCGCTGGTGCGTGAATCCGATCTGGCGCTGATGACCAAAGCGGGTACCGAAATTGGCGTGGCTTCCACTAAAGCGTTTACCACTCAGCTGACCGTTCTGTTGATGCTGGTGGCGAAACTGGCACGTCTGAAAGGCGAGGATGCCTCTGTTGAGCATGACATCGTTCATGGCCTGCAGGCACTGCCGAGCCGTATTGAGCAGATGCTGTCCCAGGACAAACGCATTGAAGCACTGGCAGAAGATTTCTCCGACAAGCATCACGCCCTGTTCCTGGGTCGTGGCGATCAGTATCCGATTGCGCTGGAAGGCGCGCTGAAGCTGAAAGAGATCTCCTACATTCACGCGGAAGCCTATGCGGCAGGCGAGCTGAAACACGGCCCACTGGCGCTGATTGACGCCGATATGCCGGTCATCGTTGTGGCTCCTAACAACGAACTGCTGGAAAAACTGAAATCTAACATTGAAGAAGTGCGCGCCCGCGGTGGTGTTCTGTACGTCTTCGCCGACAAAGATGCCGGTTTTGTCAGCAATGACAACATGCACATCATCGAGATGCCGCATGTGGAAGAGGTGATTGCACCGATCTTCTACACCGTTCCGCTGCAGTTGCTGGCTTATCACGTTGCGCTGATCAAAGGCACCGACGTTGACCAGCCGCGTAACCTGGCGAAGTCTGTCACCGTAGAATAATCCCTTCAGGCTCCACCTTCGGGTGGAGCTTTTCTATCCCGCCTGGCTTGTTTTTAATCAACTCTTTTGCGTTTTTATTTATGACAATCTGTCATCTTCAGCTACTTTTTTCAGTGTCACATAAAGAAAATATTTCTGAAAACGCCTTGTCATAAAAGTGGCTAACACGATGAAAATTAAGCTTTCTTCTGCTGGTTTTTAAGTGAAATTTCCATTGTCATAAAACTGTCATAATTCGTACATTTATCTGTCACCTGTTTGTCCTATTTTGCTCATCGTAGCCACTAAACAACGATTTACGAAAATCTTGCAGGAGACATTATGAAAGTTATGCGTACCACTGTCGCAACTGTTGTCGCCGCGACCTTATCTCTGAGCGCGTTCTCTGTATTTGCAGAAGCAAGCCTGACTGGCGCTGGTGCAACCTTCCCTGCGCCGGTGTATGCCAAATGGGCGGATACCTACCAGAAAGAAACCGGTAACAAGGTTAACTATCAGGGTATCGGCTCCTCCGGTGGCGTTAAACAAATTACCGCTAATACCGTTGATTTCGGCGCATCAGACGCTCCGCTGTCTGATGACAAACTGGCTCAGGAAGGTCTGTTCCAGTTCCCGACCGTGATCGGCGGTGTGGTTCTGGCCATCAACCTGCCGGGCGTGAAGTCTGGTGAACTGGTGCTGGACGGCAAAACCCTGGGTGACATCTACCTGGGTAAAATCAAAAAATGGGATGACGAGGCGATTGCCAAACTCAACCCTGGCCTGAAACTGCCATCTCAGAACATCGCTGTGGTTCGCCGCGCTGATGGTTCTGGTACCTCTTTCGTGTTCACCAGCTATCTGGCGAAAGTGAACGAAGAGTGGAAATCTAAAGTCGGTTCTGGCTCTACCGTTAACTGGCCAACTGGTTTGGGTGGTAAAGGCAACGACGGCATCGCCGCTTTCGTACAGCGTCTGCCGGGCTCTATCGGTTACGTAGAATACGCCTACGCTAAACAGAACAACCTGTCCTACACCAAACTGGTTTCTGCTGATGGCAAACCTGTCAGCCCGACCGAAGAGAACTTTGCCAACGCTGCAAAAGGCGCTGACTGGAGCAAATCTTTCGCTCAGGATCTGACTAACCAGAAAGGCGAAGGTGCATGGCCAATCACCTCTACCACCTTCATCCTGGTTCACAAAGAGCAGAAGAAACCTGAGCAGGGCGCCGAAGTGCTGAAGTTCTTCGACTGGGCGTACAAAAACGGCGGCAAACAGGCTAATGCCCTGGATTACGCTACCCTGCCAGAAAACGTGGTTGAGCAGATTCGTGCTGCATGGAAAACCAACGTAAAAGACAGCAGCGGTAAAGCATTGTATTAATTTAGCATTCTGACGAAAATGGCGGGTGGCGCTTGCGCTTACCCGCCGATTTCGTAAACGCGTTTAACAGAAGAGTGATTTATGGCTGCAACCAAGCCTGCATTTAACCCTCCGGGTAAAAAAGGTGACATGATTTTCAGCGCGCTGGTTAAACTGGCTGCGCTGATTGTGCTATTGCTGCTGGGCGGCATTATTGTGTCTCTGATTTTCTCCTCCTGGCCGAGCATCCAGAAATTCGGTTTCTCCTTCCTGTGGACCAAAGAGTGGGACGCGCCGAACGATATCTACGGTGCGCTGGTGCCGATTTACGGTACGCTGGTGACCTCGTTCATCGCCCTGCTGATTGCGGTTCCCGTCAGTTTTGGTATTGCTCTGTTCCTGACGGAACTGGCACCGGGCTGGCTGCGTCGCCCGCTGGGTATTGCCATTGAGCTGCTGGCGGCCATTCCGAGTATCGTTTACGGCATGTGGGGCCTGTTTATCTTTGCGCCGCTGTTCGCAACGTACTTCCAGGAACCCGTGGGTAATGTACTTTCTGCCATCCCGTTTGTGGGTGCCCTGTTCTCTGGCCCGGCTTTCGGTATCGGTATTCTGGCTGCAGGTGTGATCCTCGCCATTATGATTATTCCGTACATTGCGGCGGTCATGCGCGATGTCTTCGAACAAACGCCGGTGATGATGAAAGAGTCGGCCTACGGTATCGGCTGTACCACCTGGGAAGTTATCTGGCGCATTGTCCTTCCGTTCACCAAAAATGGGGTGATTGGCGGCGTGATGCTGGGTCTGGGACGTGCGCTGGGTGAAACCATGGCGGTGACCTTTATCATCGGTAACACCTACCAGCTCGACAGCGCATCACTCTTCATGCCGGGTAACAGTATTACCTCTGCACTGGCGAATGAATTTGCTGAGGCGGAATCCGGGCTGCACGTTGCGGCGTTGATGGAGCTGGGTCTGATTCTGTTCGTGATCACCTTCATTGTTCTGGCGATCTCCAAGCTGATGATTATGCGCCTCGCTAAAAATGAGGGGGCACGCTAATGGCGACTCTCGAAATGCAAGCTACCGCTGAACTGGCGGAATCCCGCCGCAAAATGCAGGCCCGACGCCGTTTTAAAAACCGTATCGCGCTGACGCTCTCAATGGGAACCATGGCATTTGGCCTGTTCTGGCTGGTCTGGATCCTCTTCTCGACGGTTGTGCGCGGGATTGACGGGATGTCGCTGGCGCTGTTTACCGAGATGACGCCACCGCCAAACACGGCGGGTGGTGGTCTGGCGAATGCCCTGGCGGGCAGCGGGTTGCTGATCCTGTGGGCAACGGTATTTGGTACGCCGCTGGGCATCATGGCAGGCATCTATCTTGCGGAGTACGGTCGTAAATCCTGGCTGGCGGAAGTCATTCGTTTCATCAATGACATCCTGCTTTCAGCCCCGTCTATCGTGGTGGGTCTGTTTGTTTACACCGTCGTGGTGGCACAGATGGAACACTTCTCCGGCTGGGCGGGTGTGATTGCGCTGGCGCTGCTGCAGGTGCCTATCGTCATTCGTACTACCGAGAACATGCTGAAACTGGTGCCGGACAGCCTGCGTGAAGCGGCTTATGCACTGGGCACGCCGAAATGGAAGATGATCTCTGCGATTACGCTGAAAGCGTCAGTCTCCGGGATCATGACCGGTATCCTGCTGGCGGTTGCGCGTATCGCGGGTGAAACGGCCCCGCTGCTGTTTACCTCTCTCTCCAACCAGTTCTGGAGCACGGACATGATGCAGCCGATCGCTAACCTGCCGGTGACGATCTTTAAATTTGCGATGAGCCCATTCGCGGAATGGCAGCAGCTGGCCTGGGCCGGGGTGCTGATCATTACCCTTTGCGTACTGTTGCTGAACATTCTGGCGCGCGTCATTTTCGCGAAGAAGAAACACGGTTAATTTTTTACGGCGCGGCAGCTCGCGGCGCCGAATGAGGAAATGAGTCAATGAGTATGGTTGATACTGCCCCGGGTAAGATTCAGGTTCGTGATTTGAACTTCTACTACGGCAAATTCCATGCCCTGAAGAATATCAACCTGGATATCGCGAAGAACCAGGTTACGGCATTCATCGGTCCGTCTGGCTGTGGTAAATCCACGCTGCTGCGTACCTTTAACAAGATGTATTCGCTCTATCCGGAGCAGCGCGCTGAAGGTGAAATCATCCTGGACGGCGAAAACATTCTGACCCAGGCTCAGGATATCGCCCTGCTGCGTGCCAAAGTGGGGATGGTGTTCCAGAAACCCACGCCGTTCCCGATGTCCATTTATGACAACATTGCGTTTGGTGTTCGCCTGTTTGAAAAGCTCTCTCGTGCCGATATGGACGAGCGTGTGCAGTGGGCTTTGACCAAGGCCGCATTATGGAACGAAACCAAAGATAAGTTGCACCAGAGCGGGTACTCTCTCTCCGGTGGTCAGCAGCAGCGTCTGTGCATTGCGCGCGGTATCGCCATTCGCCCGGAAGTGTTGCTGTTGGATGAACCGTGTTCTGCGCTGGACCCAATCTCAACCGGTCGTATTGAAGAGCTGATCACCGAACTGAAGCAGGATTACACCGTGGTTATCGTGACCCACAACATGCAGCAGGCTGCACGTTGTTCCGATTACACGGCGTTTATGTACCTGGGCGAGTTGATTGAGTTCAGCGATACGGATGCGCTGTTCACCAGACCCGCTAAAAAGCAAACTGAAGATTATATTACTGGCCGCTACGGTTGATTTGGAGTGAACCATGGACAACCTTAATCTTAATAAACACATTTCAGGCCAGTTCAACGCAGAGCTGGAAAGCATTCGCACGCAGGTCATGACCATGGGTGGCATGGTTGAGCAGCAGCTTTCCGATGCGATCACGGCAATGCACAACCAGGACAGCGAGCTGGCGAAGCGCGTCATTGAAGGTGACAAAAACGTCAATATGATGGAAGTCGCGATTGATGAAGCTTGCGTTCGTATTATCGCCAAGCGTCAGCCAACAGCGAGCGACCTGCGCCTGGTGATGGCGATTATCAAAACCATCGCCGAGCTGGAACGTATTGGAGACGTGGCGGATAAAATCTGCCGCACCGCGCTGGAGAAGTTCTCTCAGCAGCACCAGCCGCTGCTGGTGAGCCTGGAGTCGCTGGGGCGTCACACCGTGCAGATGCTGCATGACGTGCTGGATGCCTTTGCGCGTATGGATCTGGACGAAGCGGTACGTATCTACCGTGAAGACAAGAAAGTCGACCAGGAATACGAAGGCATCGTGCGTCAGCTGATGACCTACATGATGGAAGATTCACGTACGATCCCAAGCGTACTGACTGCCCTGTTCTGCGCGCGCTCCATTGAGCGTATCGGTGACCGCTGCCAGAACATTTGCGAATACATTTTCTACTTCGTGAAAGGTCAGGACTTCCGTCACGTAGGCGGCGACGAGCTGGACAAGCTGCTGGCGGGTAAAGATCCGAAAGAGTGATGTTTGTGGCGGGGGGCGCTAGCGCTTACCCGCCCTACGTTAACTTAACGCGTAATATCCCACCCGCGCGCCTTCCACAATGCTGGCAACTGCGCCAGATCGGTAAAGGTCGTCACTTTTGGATGATCGATCGGTTTGTTGTGCGGATCGGCGCAGAAGTAAAACACTTCCATTCCCGCATCAATCCCTGACTGCGCGCCCGCAGACGAGTCATCCACCAGAATGCAGTTTTCTACGTTAACGTTCATCGCGTTGGCCGCATGGAACATCAGCGCCGGATCGGGCTTCCAGCGTTGAATATCGTAGCCGCTGAACAATTTTTCCGGGAAATGATGCAACATCTCCAGTTTCCCCAGCGAGTGCTGCATTTTGCTGACCGGACCATTAGAGACCACACAGATTGGCACCGTCATCGCATCCAGAAGCGCATTCGCCCCGGCGATGACCTCCAGTTCGGAATCAAACAGGCGTGCGACCTCGGCGCGGTAAACCGGCTCGAGATCCCCTTTCGGCAGATCCACACCGTGCTCGTCGTTAATGATGTCGATAATCTCGTACAGTTTCACGCCCTTAAAGCGTTTGAACACCTCTTCGAGATCGAGCGTAATACCAAATTCCTGGAACATGGCGACATACGCACGGGAACAAATGACCTCACTGTCGACAAGCGTACCGTCGCAGTCGAAAAATACCGCCTCAATTCCGGACATGTCTTTCCCTTTTAACAAGTTTAACGTTTACGTGGTGTGGTTTTACGACACGCAATCGTTGCCGTATAAGCAAATTCAATGAAAAAAAGTACCCTATAACCGCCCTTATTGTCGCATTTTGGTATAGGATAGCGACGAATTTTCCCTCCTTGTTCGGAAATTGATGATGAGTCAACAACACACTACCCAGGCATCTGGTCAGGGTCTGCTTGAGCGCGTGTTTAAACTGCGCGAGCACGGCACAACGGCACGCACCGAAGTGATCGCCGGTTTCACCACCTTCCTGACGATGGTCTATATCGTTTTTGTTAACCCACAAATTCTGGGCGTTGCTGGCATGGATACCAGCGCCGTCTTCGTGACCACCTGTCTGATTGCGGCTCTCGGCAGCATCCTGATGGGTGTGTTCGCTAACCTGCCGGTTGCACTGGCACCGGCGATGGGCCTGAACGCGTTCTTCGCGTTCGTGGTTGTTCAGGCGATGGGCCTGCCGTGGCAAGTGGGCATGGGCGCTATCTTCTGGGGCGCTATTGGTCTGCTGTTGCTGACTATTTTCCGCGTACGTTACTGGATGATTGCCAACATTCCTGTGAGCCTGCGCGTGGGCATTACCAGCGGTATTGGTCTGTTCATCGGTATGATGGGGCTGAAAAACGCCGGCGTTATCGTGGCTAACCCGGATACGCTGGTAAGCATCGGTCACCTGACCTCTCACAACGTGCTGCTGGGCGTGCTGGGCTTCTTTATCATCGCGATCCTGGCTTCCCGCAATATTCATGCGGCGGTGCTGGTATCCATCGTGGTGACCACGCTGCTGGGCTGGCTGCTGGGTGACGTTCACTACAACGGTATCGTTTCTGCGCCACCGAGTGTTTCCACCGTTATTGGTCATGTTGATTTGGCGGGTTCCCTGAACCTGGGTCTGGCGGGCGTAATTTTCTCCTTTATGCTGGTCAACCTGTTCGACTCCTCCGGTACCCTGATTGGCGTGACCGACAAAGCAGGTCTGGCCGATGAGAAAGGGAAGTTCCCACGCATGAAGCAGGCGCTGTTCGTTGACAGCATCTCGTCTGTTGCGGGCTCCTTTATCGGTACCTCTTCTGTTACCGCTTATATTGAATCCTCTTCCGGTGTTTCTGTGGGAGGCCGTACTGGTCTGACGGCGGTCGTGGTGGGTATCCTGTTCCTGCTGGTGATCTTCCTTTCGCCGCTGGCGGGAATGGTTCCACCGTATGCGGCAGCCGGCGCGCTGATCTACGTAGGTGTGCTGATGACCTCCAGCCTGTCACGCGTGAAGTGGGATGACTTAACCGAAGCGGTGCCAGCGTTTATTACCGCCGTGATGATGCCGTTCAGCTTCTCGATTACCGAAGGTATCGCGCTGGGCTTTATCTCTTACTGCGTAATGAAAATTGGTACCGGTCGCTTCCGTGATCTCAGCCCGTGCGTCATCGTTGTCGCGCTGCTGTTTGTGCTGAAGATTGTGTTTATTGACGCCAAATAAACATGTTTGTTCCCTCTCCCTGCGGGAGAGGGTCAGGGTGAGGGCATCAGGCCGCAATAAGCTTAAGCCTTCACCCGCTTAATATAATCGCCAAACGCAGTCAGCTGACCAGACAGATGGTCACGCGTGCTCTGATCCACCACTTCACCCGTCTGCGGGTCGACCTTGTTCTGAATCACTCCGCCCATAAACTCCGGCTTGTTCATCACCATCGCATCCAGGAACACCAGAATCTGGCGCAGGTGATACTGGCAGCGCGCGCCGCCAATGGCACCCATAGAACTGGTCTGGATCAGCACGGGTTTACCTGAAAGAGGCTGCTCAGGGAGGCGGGATAACCAGTCAATGGCGTTTTTCAGACCGCCAGGAACGGAGTAGTTATACTCTGGTGTGACAATAACCACACCATCGGCCTGACGGATTTGCGCCGCCAGCGCCTCAACGCTCTGCGGGAACCCTTCTTCCTGCTGGACATCTGCATCATAGAGCGGG
Source organism: Enterobacter ludwigii (assembly GCA_023023105.1). Classification (NCBI taxonomy): domain Bacteria; kingdom Pseudomonadati; phylum Pseudomonadota; class Gammaproteobacteria; order Enterobacterales; family Enterobacteriaceae; genus Enterobacter; species Enterobacter ludwigii. The sequence continues at coordinate 4,687,253 of CP083824.1, forward strand.
ATGTCACCAATAGATGGAAGGGCACTAATCTCCATACCTGCCGGTGCCAGCTGTGGCAGCGTGCGGGCAACCATCCCATTAAATGAACCTTTGCGCAGGCTTCCCAGTAACGTAACGACTTTTAACGTATCAGACATGATTACTCCTGTTTCATCATGATGACCCTGAATGGATCAGCTAAGGGTGTATGCTTTTTCTGCCGGTAAACTGGTTAAACGCATCAGGCGTGCGGCGGGCTCGTTGGCGCGTTCGGGCACATCAGGAAGGCTACGCCATCCCTGTTGACTGTCAAATTCCCAGATTTTCATGCGTTCGATAGCGGGGGTAACCGCTATGGACCAAATGAGGACATCCTCTGCGTCACTGAGCGCTTCTACCAGCGTAGCTTGGGTGGCTCGAAGACGTCCGGAACCTGGCAGCAGCTGCAGCATATTGGCGTCGTCTGAGGCGCATCCACAGAGCTTTCGAATGCTCTGGCGTAGGGTGATGAGCTGAGCTCTGGCCTCGTTGGGATCGTTCTGGTTACGCACCCACAGCTTTTCATTGCTGGAGAGCGGGTAATCATCGTGTGGGTTCGCGCCGTGGATGCCCCGGGTTGCGCGCTGAAGTTCCATATCCAGCCCACAATTCCCTTCGGTGGTGAGTGCTACCCCAATGATATTGCCCGTATAGGCAATGGAAAAACGGGGGAAATCCGGGTTAGCAAAAACCGGGCGGCCTTCAGGTTGGGTGATGATATCCGGCAGTTCACTGGTGCCGTACAACATAAACAACAGCTCTGCGAGAAGCGCTCTGGACGCTAAAAAACGCGTCCTGCGGTGTTCCGGGAGTTTGCGTGCTTCACTGTGACAGGCTGAAGAAATTCGTGCCGATACGAGGCGTCCTTCTGTAAGTATCCCTCTTGCAAAGTGCGTTGCCATTTTTCGCTCCTTGATAATGGTCGTAATCGGTTAAACGGTTACATGATTATCGCTTAACTTCACTCCTGTTTTAATCAGTAAATGGGAGTAAGAGAAGCCTGAGGACCGAACTTTACATTTTCTTAGGTAAAAATTGGATCGCTGGCACCGTACAACGCCTTGATAGTCTCTCTCAACCAGAGAATTTTCGGATTATGGCTGTTCCGTTTATGCCAGATCAGGGTGAAGGGGACGGTCAACTTTTCAGCCTGCGCTTCGTCAATCGGAATAGGAAGCGCGATCAGCTTCCGCTGGTGGAGTTCATTGTAGTGGTGGCAGTAGTGGGGAGCCGTAGCGATATAATTATGGCCAGGCTGCGCCGCCATAAACATCGCCTGTTCAAAACCCGGCAGGCACATGGCGATATTGCGCTCACGACCCATCTCCTTTAGCACCTCATCAAGCGCCCATGTGTCGCTGCGCTCCCAGAAGATACTGATATGCGGGTAGCGCAGGAAGGTCTCCAGGTTCCACTCTTCCTGAAGCGCCGGGTGATCCTCGCGCAGATAAACACATGGACGGTCACTAAACAGGATTTCGTAGTCGATAAACCACGGCAACAGCTTCAGCAACTCGCGGGAACGCGGATGAGTTTCTCGACCAGTGAAGCCAAGATCCACTTCCCCACGCGTAATGGCGTCCAGAGAGTCGTAATCCCAGTGACGCATCTTCACCGTAGCCTGCGGATAGCGCTGGTTCACCTGCTCCAGCAGGGCGTTAAAGCGGATCAGCATCAACGGCGTTTCGGCGGCCAGCACGAACGTCAGCCCGCCAGGCGCGTCATGGTGAAATTTATCGAGGATCTGGTTACCGATTTGCATCCAGTCAGTCAGATCCTGCTCCAGACTTACCGTCAGTGGCGTCGGCAGCAATCCTAAAGGCGTTTTGACAAACAGCGGGTCGTCGAACCAGTCGCGCAGCTTGGCCAGTGATTTACTCACCGCAGACGGCGTCACGTTCATCCGCTTCGCCGCTTTGGTGACGCTACGCTCCTGCAGCAACAGCTGCAGGCACAGCAACAGGTTAAGATCGAGACTGCTGATGGGCTTCTTCATAATTTGCCGCGGGCTGGATGAGCATAAGTAAGGTAATACAGACCATGCTACAGCCAATCAGAATCCCGATCAGCATATTGAGCGCATTAAGTCCGATTACCGCTGCCAGCCAAATCCACAGGGACGAGCCACAGACCTGAGCGATACCCAGCACGGAGCTTGCCACGCCTGCCCGCAGTGAGAACGGGCCGAGCGCCTGGCTCATCGCCACGCCAAAGCCGACCGAGAACCCGGCGCAAATGAGGGTAATGCCTACCAGCATCACCACATGTGAGCTGGTGGTTGCCAGAATCACGCCTGCTGCGAGAAATAACACCTGTGAGGTCAGCATCAACGTGCGCTGGCTGAAAATATTTAGCGCAAAGGGGGTGGAAAACGAGACGGCCATACTGACCATCGCGGTTAATGCCATCACTGTTGAATACTCACCCCGATCGAAGCCCATGGTCTCCATCAGTAAAACCGGGGAAACGTTTACATAGGTCAGGATCACCGCCACGCTTAACGTGGTTACGGCCAGACGACTGAGGAAAAAGCGGTTAAGCAGCTTCTCTGCCGGGTGAATCGTTGCTGAGTGTGCCGTACTTTGCGAACCTGGGTGAGTTTCTCTTAGCACGGAAATGGACAACACAAAGACCAGCCCCCCCATTGCTGCCATCGTCCAGAAAAGGCTCTGCCACGGGAATTTCAACATGATCAGATAACCAACAACCGGAGCCAACACCGGAATAATACAGGTGATGCCGTTGAGCATAGAGAGCACTTTGGCGCGGCGTTGGGCGCTTAATGTGTCGCGTAAAATTGCGAAAGCCACCACGTAGCAGCCGCCCGCCCCGATGCCCTGGATAAAACGGCCTGCCAGGAACAGGGCACTATCCTGCGCCAGTGAACAGAGCACGGAAGCCAACGCAAAGATGATGGCTCCCGTTATGGCGACGGGTTGGCGACCAGCCTTATCTGCGACCTTCCCGGCAAACACCATCGATGACGCCATTCCCGCGAGGTAGGCCGAAAACGCGATGTGCAGCTGAGCTTCACTGGCACCCAGATCGCGGGCGATGTGCGGTAATCCCACCAGATACATATCAATGCCAGACGGATAAAGCAGAACCAGCGCAAAACTACAAAACAGAAAACGAGCCATAAAACCCCCATAGATACAGGCATGCAGGATAGGGGGTGAGAAGGGATTAGGCGAGTTGCCATTTGGACAAAGGTGATTTCCTGGAAGGAAATCACCATGTTTTCGTGGGTATTACTTACCAATACAGAAGCTTGAGAAGATCCTTCCCAGCAGATCGTCCGACGTAAACTCCCCGGTGATCTCACTCAGATTCTGCTGTGCCAGACGCAGCTCTTCCGCCAGCAGTTCACCCGCCCACGCACCGATCAGCTGCGCTTTGCCCTGGTCAAGATGGCGTGCCGCCTCTTCCAGCGCCTGCAGGTGACGACGACGCGCCAGGAAGCCACCTTCCATGCTGGTGTCAAAGCCCATGCTCTGCTTGAGATGGTTACGCAGGTCGTCAACGCCTTCACCGGTACGCGCCGACAGGCGGATTAGTGAGTGACCATTCACATCGCTGATGCCCAGCGTTTCGCCAGTCACGTCTGCTTTATTTCGCACCACGGTGATAGGCAGCTTCGCCGGCAGACGGGCAATAAAGTCTGGCCAGATTTCAGCCGGGTCTACAGCGTCGGTGGTTGTGCCATCCACCATAAACAGCACGCGGTCGGCTTGCTCGATCTCCTGCCAGGCGCGTTCGATACCGATGCGCTCGACTTCGTCGCTGGCATCGCGCAGACCGGCGGTATCAATGATGTGCAGCGGCATCCCGTCGATATGGATATGCTCGCGCAGTACGTCGCGGGTGGTGCCGGCAATGTCGGTCACGATCGCCGCTTCACGGCCCGCCAGAGCGTTCAAAAGGCTCGATTTCCCGGCATTAGGACGTCCGGCTATCACCACCTTCATCCCTTCCCGCAGCAGGCTACCCTGACGCGCTTCGGCACGAACCGCGTCGAGGTCGGCCATCACCTGGTTGAGCTGGGCTTCGATTTTACCGTCAGAGAGGAAGTCGATCTCCTCATCCGGGAAGTCGATAGCCGCTTCCACGTAGATCCTGAGGTGAGTAAGTGCTTCCACAAGGTGATTCACGCGCGCGGAGAATGCCCCTTGCAGCGAGTTCAGGGCGGAGCGAGCAGCCTGTTCAGAACTGGCGTCGATCAGGTCCGCTATCGCCTCGGCTTGCGCCAGATCGAGCTTGTCGTTCAGGAACGCGCGCTCGGAAAACTCACCCGGTTTTGCGATACGCAGGCCAGGCAGGGTCAGAATGCGTTTTAACAGCAGATCGAGGATAACCGGGCCACCGTGACCCTGTAGTTCCAGCACGTCTTCACCGGTAAAAGAGTTTGGGCCAGGAAACCACAGCGCAATGCCCTGGTCCAGCGGCGTGCCGTCGGTATCTTTAAACGGCAGGTAATCAGCGTAGCGGGGTTTTGGCAGTTTACCCAGTACCGCTTCGGCGACCTCGCGCGCCTTCAGGCCGGAGATACGCAGAATGCCTACACCACCGCGTCCCGGTGGGGTTGCCTGGGCGACGATAGTGTCGTTATGGCTCATGGTTGGTCTCGTTCAATACAAATAAAAAAGGCGGTCAATCGACCGCCCTTATTTTAGCGTTAACTTACCGAATCAGGACTTTTTCTTTTCGCGGCTATGCAGGCCACGTTTTTCCAGACCACGGTAAATCAGCTGCTGCTGGATGATGGTCACCAGGTTGCTGACGATATAGTACAGCACCAGACCTGACGGGAACCACAGGAAGAACACGGTGAAGATGACCGGCATAAAGGTCATGATCTTCTGCTGCATCGGGTCGGTCACCGTGGTCGGAGACATCTTCTGGATGAAGAACATCGTCACGCCCATCAGGATCGGCAGGATGTAGTACGGGTCCTGTGCAGACAGGTCATGGATCCACAACGCGAACGGCGCATGGCGCAGCTCAACGGAACCCATCAGCATGTAGTACAGCGCAAGGAAGATTGGCATCTGAATCAGCAGTGGGAAGCAACCACCCAGTGGGTTTACTTTCTCTGCTTTATACAGGGCCATCATCTCCTGGCTCTGACGCTGTTTGTCATCGCCCAGACGCTCACGCATGGCCTGAATCTTCGGCTGCAGCATGCGCATCTTCGCCATGGAGGTGTACTGCGCTTTAGTCAGCGGGTACATGATGCCACGAACGATGAAGGTGATAACGATGATGGAGAAGCCCCAGTTACCCAGGAAGCTGTGGATGAACTTCAGCAGCTTAAACAGCGGCTGGGAGATGAACCACAACCAACCGTAATCTACGGTCAGGTCCAGGTGTGGCGCAACAGCGGCCATTTTGTCCTGGATTTCCGGGCCGACCCACAGGGTGCTGGCCATTTTACCGGTTTGACCCGGCTGAACCAGAACTGGCTGAGATTTGTAGCCGATGGCTGCAAGACCGTTACCCAGGTTCGCGGTGTAGAAGTTGTTGGTACCGTCGTTATTAGGCACCCATGCAGTGGCGAAATACTGCTGCAGCATTGCCACCCAACCGCCTTTAGCGCTGACGTTCAGGTTTTCGTTATCGGCAATGGTGTCGAATTTGTATTTCTCATACTTTGCGTCAGGCGTGGAGTACGCCGCGCCACGGAAGGTATGCAGCGCAAAGTTGCTGCTTCCGGTGTCACGGTGAGACGGCAGATTGATGGACTGCTTCAGCTGGCCAAAGGTCGACAGTTCCAGTGGTTTCGCACTGGCGTTCTGTACGGTGTAGCCCACGTTCACCGCATACTCACCGCGTTTCAGGGTGAAGGTTTTCGTGAAGGTGTTGCCTGCAGCGTCGGTATACGTCATCGGGATAACGAGTTCGTTCTGACCATCAGCCAGTACAAAGGTGTCGTTCTCGACGTTATACAGTGGACGCGCACCGTTAGCCGGGTTATCCGGGCCATCACGACCGGTCAGGCCGCTCTGCGCCTGGTAGATAAACTCAGGCGTGGTTTCCAGTAACTGGAACGGTTCGTTAGACTTCAGCTCTTTCGGGTAGGTCAACAGCAGCGCCTGCTCAACATCACCACCACGGGTGTTAATAGTCAGCTCAAGCACATCGGTCTTAACCGTAATCTGTTTCCCCTGGCCACTGGCCGGTACGCCCTGGTCGGCGGCGCTACCCGCTGCGGTGGTCGTGGTCTGCGTGGTCTGCTGCTGGGGTTGAGGATTTTTATCCTGCTCCCATGCCTGCCAGATCATGAAAGACACGAACAACAAAGCGATGATAAGAAGATTGCGTTGCGAATCCATCGTTAGTGTTCTCTGGTATCAAAGGGTCCTGGAGGGACGGGGTCGTCTCCACCGGGGTGTAAAGGGTGGCATTTTAATACGCGTTTCACCGTCAACCAACTGCCTTTTATCACTCCAAACCTGCGCAATGCCTCAATTCCGTAGCTTGAGCACGTTGGTGTGAAACGGCAGTGCGGCCCGAGTAGCGGACTAATCAGGCGTTGATAGACCCGAATGAGGGCTATCAGGACCCGTGAGCCAGGCGACAGTGGCGGCGCCATAATTTTTCCAACGCTTCCGAGAGAGCACGGTTATCGAGGTCGGCAACCCCTTTTTTAGCCACCACCACGAAATCCATCGAAGGCAGTTCGTGCTGACGTAAACGGAAGCTTTCACGCGTCAGACGTTTAATCCGATTGCGTTCATGCGCTCGCTTAACATTTTTCTTGGCGACTGTGAGACCGATGCGGGGATGCCCCAGCGAATTTTGGCGGCCGAGGATGGTGATTTGCGGCGTGCCAGCCCGTTGTGGCTGCTGGAAGACGAAAGTGAAATGAGCGGGAGTTAACAAACGTAACTCCCTGGGAAATGCTAGCTTAACCACTCAGGGGTTAGCTTTATTACTTGGAAACGGTCAGACGAGCGCGGCCTTTAGCACGACGACGTGCCAGAACCTGACGACCATTTTTAGTAGCCATACGAGCACGGAAGCCGTGAGAACGGTTGCGCTTCAGTACAGACGGTTGAAAAGTGCGTTTCATGGCGATTTCTACCTAAACTTGAATAAATTCACTGACTTTTGCGTATACCCGAACGAATTTCGAACGACTAACGCCTCAGCGTGGGTGATTAAAGAGGCCGGATTGTAATAATTGTACACTCCGGAGTCAATTCTCTTTCCTTATTTCCCGCGTATTTCCGCACGTTTTCGCGTGGAAAATGAGCAACGGACGACGCAGGAAGATGAGCATCACGCGCCGGGTCGAGGATTATACGGGCTCGTCGACAAAGCGCAAGGATCGTCCCGGATCTTCGTTAGATCATTTAAGCAATAAATTGTCTGTGCTCATTAATTTTTCCAATATGCGGGCTAAATCGTGGGGCACTTGTGCCAGGATCGTTTACACTTACCCGGTTTCAGATCGTCCTGTGGATAAATCGGGAAGAATCTGTGAGAAACAGAAGATCTCTGGCTCAGTTTAGGCTATGATCCGCGGTCCCGATCGGGATCCCAGGATCCTGGTCAGGATTAAATTGCAGATAGCAATTCGCACATCCCCCTATGCACAGGGTCATGTCGATGTGCGCCAACAATCATGAATATTCAATAGTTTTCTTTTATTGTTCGAGTGGAGTCCGCC